>DATJVL010000037.1:0-14353 GCA_035501795.1 Steroidobacteraceae bacterium | reverse complement strand
CCGAGCCGTGCCCACTCCTCCGCCGGCACGCCGAGCAGTCCCAGCACCGCGCCCAGCGCGCGCAGCTCGGCGCCGAGGGCAGCGGCACGCCGCGGATCGCCGGCGTCGCGCGCGCTGTTGAGCTCGCGCACCAGCCCCTGCAGCACCGCGAGTGCCTCGGGAGTGTTGAAATCATCGTCCATGCACTCGAGAAAGCGGGCGCTGTGCTGGCCGGGCGCCACGCTCGCCGCGTCGAGCCCGCGCAGCGCCAGGTAGATGCGGTTGAGCGCCGCATCCGCCTGCTCCAGCTGCTCGCTGGCATAGTTGATCGGGCCGCGGTAGTGGCTCGCGAGCACGAAGTAGCGCAGCACTTCCGGATGACGCAGCCTTGGCAGCACCTCGCGCACGGTGAAGAAGTTGCCGAGCGACTTGGACATCTTCTCCGCGTCGACGTTGACGAAACCGTTGTGCATCCACACATTCACGAACTGATCGCCCGTGGCGGCACACGATTGCGCGATCTCGTTCTCGTGATGGGGGAACTTCAGGTCCAGCCCCCCGCCGTGCAGGTCGAAGTGCGTACCGAGGAGCGTGGTAGCCATGGCCGAGCACTCGATGTGCCACCCCGGTCGCCCCGCACCCCACGGTGAGGGCCAGGACGGCTCCCCCGGCTTGGCGTGCTTCCACAGCACGAAGTCGAGCGGGTCGCGCTTGGCCTCATCGACCTCCACGCGCGCGCCCGCCCGCAGGTCCGCCAGGCGCTTGCCGGAGAGCCGGCCGTAGCCCGCGAAGCGCGCCACCGCGTACATGACGTCGCCGTTCGCGGCCACATAGGCGTAATCGCGTTGCAGCAGCTGCTGCACCATCGCGATGATCTGCGGCACGAACTGCGTGGCGCGCGGTTCCTGATCCGGCGGCAGGATGCTGAGGCGGGCGCAGTCCTCGTGCATGGCGCTGATGAAGCGCGCCGTGAGGGCTTCGATCGACTCGCCATTCTCGGCCGCGCGCCGGATGATCTTGTCGTCAATGTCGGTGATGTTGCGCACGTAGGTGAGCTGGAAGCCGCGGTGGCGCAGGTAGCGCGTGATCACATCGAACACCAACAGCATGCGTGCGTGGCCGATGTGCACGTAGTCATAGACCGTGAGCCCGCACACGTACATGCGCAGCTGCCCCGGCCGCAGGGGCTTGAGTTCCTCCTTTTGCCCGCTGAGCGAGTTGTGGACGCGGATCATGCGAAGCGCGCCAGGCGCTCGCGCGCCGTGCCCGCCGGCAGGGCCTTCAGCAGCGGTGCCAGCTCCGGTCCATGCGCGCGCCCGGTGAGCGCCATGCGCAACGGCATGTACAGGTCCGCGCCGCGCCGCCCGGTGGCGGCGCGCACCGCCCCGGCGATGCCGCTCAGATCGGTGGCATCGCGCGCCGCGGCCGCGGCCGCGGCCGCGAAATAGCCGGCGCCGGCCGCGCGCACCACTGCCTCGGCCGCCGGCTCCAGTGCCGGCGGTCCGCCGAAGACGATCTCGATCCAGGGAAGCGCGTCCTCGGGCAGCACGAGGTTTGGCAGCAGCGCCGCGATGAAGGCGGCCGCGGCGCGCGGCTCCAGACCTGGCGGCAGCACGCCGGCGAGCCAGGCGTGGGCGGCCGCGGGTGAGAGCCGGTGCACGGCCTCCTTCTGCCACACGCGCAGCTGCGGCTCGTCAAAACGCGCCGGTGCGCGCCCCAGGTGCGCGGTGCTGAAGGCGCGGGCCATCTCCTCGAGCGTCAGCAGGCCGTTCTGCGGGCTCGAGTGACCGAGACGGAACAGGTGATTGGTGATCGCCTGCGGCAGGTAACCGCGCTCGCGGTACTCGCGTACGCTCACCGCGCCGTGGCGCTTGGAGAGCGGTGTACCGTCGCTGCCGAGGATCAGCGCGACGTGACCGTACGCCGGGGCCGGCAACCCCAGGGCCGCCAGGATCAGCAGCTGCCGCGGGGTGTTGGCGAGGTGGTCCTCGCCGCGCAGCGTCTGCGTCACGCCCATGGTGGCATCGTCCACGGCATTGGAGAAGAAGAACGCCGCGCGCCCGTCGGCGCGGCGGATCACGAAGTCGCCGATGTCCTCGGTACGAAAGCTCTGCTCCCCGTGCACGAAGTCGCTGAAGGTGATCCGTTCGCCGGAGGGCACCCGGAAGCGCAGCGTCGCGGCATCGCCGCGCGCGCGGCGCAGCGCGCGCTCCTCGGCCGGCAGCTCGCGACAGGTGCCGGCGTAGCGCGGCGGCCTGCCGGCGGCACGCTGCGCGCGCCGCGATGCCTCCAGCTCGAGCGCGCTGCAGAAGCAGGGGTAGGCCTCGCCGGTCTGCTCGAGCTGCTGGAAATAGCCCTCGTACAACGGCGCCCGCTGCGACTGGCGATAGGGCCCGTAGGCGTCTTCCCGGTCCGGGCCGGCGTCCCACTCGATGCCGAGCCAGCGCAGGTCCTGCATGAGGGCCAGCGTGTGCGCCTCGCTGCTGCGCTCGGTGTCGGTGTCCTCGATGCGCAGTACGAAGCGCCCGTCCGGGGCGTGGCGCGCCAGCAGCAGGTTGAACAGCGCCGTGCGCGCGTTGCCCAGGTGCACCTCACCCGTCGGGCTCGGGGCGAAGCGCGTCACGGAGGCGCGCGGCTGCGGGGGCGCGGAACTGTCGCTCGGCGGCATGACTCCATGTTACGGGAAACCCGCAAAGCGCAACAAAGCGCCGCGCCGGTGCCGCGCTCGGCTAGAATCCCGCGCCGACGCGCCCGATGCGTCGCCCCTACCCTCGCGACGACGGAGGACCGATGCTCAGACTCTCCCGGCCCCGGGCCGTGCTGCTTACTGCGCTCCTGCTGGCGCTGCCGTTGCTCGGCAGCGTGCGCGCCGAGGAGCCGGCCGCGGCGGCGGCACCCGCGGCCTCGCAGGTGCGCGTCACCACGAACATGGGCGAGTTCGTCATCGAGCTGCGCCCGGATCGCGCCCCGCTGACGGTGACGAACTTCCTGCGTTACGTGCGCGAGGGGTTCTACACCAACACCCTCTTCCACCGCGTGGTGGCCAATTTCGTGATCCAGGGCGGCGGCCACGACGCCACGACCCTCAAGCTCAAGGGGGTGCACGACAACGTGTTCAACGAATCCGGCAACGGCCTGCAGAACAAGCGCGGCACCGTCGGCCTGGCGCGCGGTGAGCCGCCGCACTCGGGCAATGCCCAGTTCTACGTGAACCTGGTGGACAATCCGGACCTCGACCCGGTGTCGACGCGCTGGGGCTATACGGTGTTCGGCAAGGTGGTACAGGGGATGGACGTGGTCGAGCGCATCGGCGAGACCGCCACCGGCGCCAGCGGCCCCTTCAAGTCCGATGCACCGCTGAAGCCGGTGATCATCGAGAAGATCGAGATCGTGGGCGCCCCCTCCGCCGCGGCCACGCCCACGCCGGTGAACCCGACGCCCGGCCAGGACAATATCCTCTCACCCAAGTAGGCGGCACGCGCGTGGCACGGTTGTTCGTCTCCGACGTGCACCTGGACCTCACCGCGCCGGAGGCCACCGAGCAGTTCCTCGCCTTCCTCGCCGGCGAAGCCCGCCAGGCGCAGGCGCTCTACATCCTCGGCGACCTGTTCGAATCCTGGGTCGGCGATGACGACACCGACCCGCATAAGGCGCGCGTCTGCGACGGGCTGCGCGCACTGAGCGCCGCCGGCGTCGCCTGCTTCGCGCTACACGGCAACCGCGATTTCCTGCTCGGACCGGGCTTCAGCGAGCGCAGTGGCTGCCGGCTGCTGAGCGATCCGGTGGTGGCGCGCCTGGACGGCGAGGACGTGCTGCTCACCCACGGGGATGCGCTGTGCACCGACGATCATGCCTACCAGGAGCTGCGCACCACGGTGCGCGATCCGGTATGGCAACAGCGCTTCCTCGCCCTGCCGCGCAGTCAGCGGGAGCTGCTCGCGGATGAGGCCCGTGCCGGCAGCCGCGCCCATACCACGCGCACGATCCCGCGCATCATGGACGTGAATGCGGAAGCCGTGACGCGCGCGTTCCGCGCGGCCGGCGTGCAGCGCATGATCCACGGCCACACGCACCGGCCGGGCGTGCACGCGCTTCAGGTCGACGGACGCCCCGCCGAGCGCATCGTGCTCGGCGCCTGGTATGAGCAGGGCAGCTACCTCGCCGCCGAGGCCGGCCACTACCAGCTGCGCACGCTGCCGCGCCAGGCGGCAACCCCTTAGGCGGCGGGAGAAAAAGCCGCGCCCCGTCCCTGGGGCGCAGGCCGCGACGGGATTGAGTCTTAGTCCTGCGCCGGCGGCGGCGCGCCGTGGAAGTGCATGCGCGGCCCATGCATCATCTTCGCCAGCACCTGGAACTTGGCCAGCTGGCCGGGGCTGAGCACCGCGGTCAGCTTCTGCAGCGTCTCCTGCTCGAGCTGCTGGTGCGCGGCTTTCATCTGCGCAAAGTCCGGCTCCGCGCCGGAGGATCTGGCCTGCTCGAACATCTGCTTCATCTGCGCATGCTGTGCCTGCAGGATGGCCTGCACCTGGGGCTTCTGCGCCTCGGTGAGATCCAGCAGCGTCGTCAGGTCGCTCATCATCTGCGCCTCGCGGGCGCTGGCGTTGGCCGGCGCCGCCGTCGTCTGTGCATAGACCCCCGTCGCGCACAGCAGCGCCAGGGCCATTAACATGCCTCTCATACCAACTCTCCTGGCGGGATCAACCGTAGCCCCGCGTCCGTGAGGAAAGCTTAAGAAAGCGCCCGGCCGGCGCGGTGATCAATCGTGAGCGAGTGTAGCGGCGCCGCCGCGCCGTGATGGCGCTTACGTGCCGCGCGCACGGGGCAGCGTCAACAGCGCCTCGAGGCCCGCGCCCGGCATATTCTGGAGCACCAGCGTGCCGCCGTGCGCCTGGGCGATGTCGCGCGCGATGGTGAGCCCGAGCCCGCTGCCGCCGCCGTCGCGGTTGCGCGAGGACTCCAGGCGGTAGAACGGCTCGAACACCCGCTCCAGCTCGGCCGCCGGGATGCCCGGGCCGGGATCGCGCACGCGCACCTGCAGCTGTGGCCCGTCCTCGAGCAACACCTCGGCCCGCCCGCCGAACTTGATGGCATTCGCGATGAGGTTGGTAAGGCAGCGCTTGAGCGCCTGCGGTTTGGCGTACAGCGGCTGCGCGCCGCCGCTCACCGTCACCTCAGCGCCGAGCAGCGCGCACTCGCAGCGGATGGTCTCCAGCAGCGCACGGACGTCGACGCTGGTGAGCGGCTCGCCGTCGTCGATGCCGCGGAACAGGGCGAGGGCCTCGTGCACCATGCTCTCCATCTCATCGAGCTCGCGCCCCATGCGCGCCTGCATGGGGTGGCCGTCGAGCGCCTCCACCTGCAGGCGCAGCCGCGTCAGCGGCGTCTTCAGGTCGTGTGACATCGCGGCCAGCACGCGCGAGCGGCTGTCCAGGTAGCGTCGCAGCCGGTCCTGCATGGTGTTGAAGGCGCGCGCGGCCTCGCGCAGCTCGCGCGCACCGCGCTCCGGCAGCTGCGCCGGGCGCACGTCGCGGCCGACGCTGTCGGCGGCGCGCGCCAGCTGCGACAGCGGCCGCGTGATGGAGCGTGCGGTGACGTACAGCACCACCACCAGCAGCAGCACCAGCAGGATCAGGCTCAGGAACAGGTTGCGCGGCAGAACCGCGCCGCCGGCGATACGGGTCAGGCGGTAGGTCACCGTGTCGCCGTCGGGGAAGCGCACCAGGACGTCGTAGCGCAGCACGTGCCCGAGGCGCGCGGCGAACTCGTGCGCCTCGAAGAACGGCACCGGCACCGCCACCGCCGGGGGCGCCGGCTCGGGCGTCGCGTGCACTTCGACGGCGTAGCCGGCACCGAGCGCTGCGCGCAGCTGCTGCTGCAGCGTGCTCTCGAACCCCGGCAGGAGCGGCAGCGGCAGGAAGCCAAACGCGGGCCCCGGCGGCGGCGAGCCGCCGGGCGGATGGTGGTGCATGCCGTGCGGCACGCGCCCGGCCGCCGAGAGCGTCAGCTCGCTCAGTGCCTGCGCGCGCGCGGCCGGCGGGAGCGGCGCGAGCATGAGGGTGGTGTCGGCGATGCGGCGCGTCCACTCGCGCACGCTTCCCTGCAGGATGAAGTGCTCGCGCTCCTGCGCGATCAGCAGCAACGATGCGGCGTGCGCCAGCACCACCGCGATGACGGAAGCGGCCAGTAGCCGGCCAAACAGTGATTGCGGCCAGAGGCGTGCGCGCAAGCGCGGACCGCCCTACTCGGCGACCACGTTGACGCCGATCACGTAGCCCTCGCCGTAGACGGTCTTGATGATCTGTGGCGCGCGCGCGTCATCCCCCAGGAGCTGCCGCAAGCGGCTGACGCGCACGTCGATGCTGCGGTCGAACGGATCGGCATCCCGTCCGCGCAACAGCTCCGTCAGCTGGGCGCGTGTCAGCACGCGGTTGCCGGCCCCGAGCAGCACCGCCAGCAGCCGGTACTCGGCGCCGCTGAGGGCCACGGCCTTGCCGGCGGCGTCCGTGAGCGCGCGGGTGATCGTGTCCAGCCGCCAGCCGCCGAAGGCAAAGCCGCGCACGGTCGCGGGGCTCGGATCGCGCGGGGCGTGCGCGGCGCGGCGCAGGACGGCGCGGATGCGCCCGAGGAGCTCGCGCGGGTTGAACGGCTTGGCCAGATAGTCATCCGCGCCCAGCTCGAGCCCGATGATGCGGTCCACGTCCTCGCCGCGCGCCGTCAGCATCAGGATCGGCACCTGCGAGCGCGCCCGCAGCTCGCGGCACAGCGACAGCCCGTCCTCACCGGGCAGCATCAGGTCGAGCACGATCAGATCGACGTGCGCGCGTTCGAGCACGCGGCGCATCTCGCGCCCGTCGGCCACGGCCGTGGTGCGGAAGTCATGCTTCTCCAGGTACTGCGCCAGGAGAGTGCGGATTTCGCGATCGTCGTCGACGATCAGCAGATGCGCCCGTTCGCTCATCGGCCCTCGCGTTGCTGAATGTTGAGGATACCTGCGGGATCAGACCGCCGGCAGCCGCTTTGGTGCCGCCACGCCGGCGGCGGGGCCACACGAGGGCTAAGTTGTAAGCAACTGTGCGGGCGCGCGTGGCAGCGGCCCGGAGTGAAAACGCAGCAGCGGCTCGGGGGTTGTCACCAGCTGCGCCTCGCGCGCCGCCAGCTCCGTGAGACGCGTGCGCCACTTCCCGGGGGCCGCAGCGCGCGCGAAGCCGACGTATACCTCGAAGTGCCGCGCTTCGCTCGCGCCCAGCTCGGCGTACAGGGCCGCGAGCGGCTGCGGCAGCCGCGGCGCAAGCAGCGCGAAGCGCTCCGCCGAGCGCGCCTCGATCAGCGCCCCCAGCAGCAGCAGATCCAGCTTGCGACCCGGGTCGGCGCTGCGCAGTGCGCGCCGCAACTCGTGCGCGTAGCGCCCGGGCCGCTGGCGCGTGAAGGCGACGCCCGCCGCCTCCAGGGCGCGCGTCACGCGCTCGAAGTGGCGCAGCTCCTCACGCGCCAGGCGCGCGAGCGCCACGCTGAGTGCGCGATCCTCGGGATAGGCAAAGAGCAGCGCGAGCGCGGTGGAGGCAGCCTTCTTCTCGCAGTTGGCGTGATCGATCAGCAGCTGCGGCCAGTGCACGAGCGCATCCTCGACCCACGCGGCCGGCGTGGGCGCGGCCAGGATGTCCGCCGCGCTCATCGGCTCGCGGCGCGCAGGCTGCGCCAGCGCGCCAGGGTGTCCTCGAGCGCCGCGGCCGCCTCCGCGGCGCTCGCGAAGCGCTCCTCCGGCAGCTTCGCCAGCAGCTTCTCGAGCACCGGCTGCACGGGGGCGAATTTGGCCGACAGCCGCGGCACGGCCGCCTTGCGGTGCTGATAGACGATGGCCATGGGATTGTCGGCGCGAAAGGGCTTCTGGCGCGTCAGCATCTCATAGAGGATCACGCCGAGGCTGTAGAGGTCGCTGCGTGCATCGATCGGCTCGGCATGCCCCTGCTCCGGGCTCATGTAGTGCGGGGTGCCGAAGATGGTCCCGGTCTCGGTGATATCCAGCGCCAGCGCCGCATCCTTGGACATGCCGAAGTCGATGAGCGCGATGCTGCCGTCGTCGCGCAGCATGATGTTGCCGGGCTTGAGGTCGCGGTGCAGCACCCCGGCGTCGTGCACGCTGTGCAGGGCGCGCGCGATGGCGGCGGCGAACTGCAGCGCCTCGCGCACCGTGAGGCGCCCGCGCATGCGGCGCCGCAGGTCCCCGCGCGGGAAGTACTCCATCACCAGCCAGGCGTGCTCATCGCTCACGCCCAGGTCGTGCAGCCGCACCACGGCGTCACTGGCGATGCGCTGTGCGATCTCGTGCTCCTGCAGGAAGCGCCGGAACGGATCGAGCGGCTGCTCCTGCTCGGTGCGCGGGTCGCGCGCCACCTTCAGCACCACCAGCGCCCCGGCGCGCTCGCTCTCGGCCAGGTACAGGTCGGTGGTGGCGCCGCTGGCCAGGCGGCGGATGCAGCGGTAGCCGCGGATAAAGGCATCGCCGAAGCTCTGGGTCGAACGCCCGGCGTTACTCGAGCGCCACAGCGCCTGCGCGTGCGCCTGGCGCTGCTCGGCGGCGGTGAGCACCTGGGTAAAGGTGTCGCGCTCGAGCTCGCCGCGCGGCAGCAGCAGCGCCCCGAGCGCTGCCGCCTCGCGGCTCGCGGTCGCATCGCCGTCGCTGAGGTAGACCAGCGGTGCGAAGCCGCGGCGCGTGACCAGCTCGCGCAGCCACGTGAGCCCGCGTCCGCCGGGCCAGGCCTCCGCCAGCAGGACCGCATCGAAACCCTGCGCCAGGAACTCCGGCAGCAGCATTCCCTGCCGCACCGGGCTGTGCAGCACCAGCTGCGCCTGCGGGCGCCACTCGCCCAGGCGCGCGCCGAACTGCGCGCCGCGGCGCGCGTCCTCCTCGATCAGCAGCAGGCGCATCGGCGCGATTACAACACGCGTGCCGCGGGCCCGCCATGCGCCGCGGCCGCGGGCACGGCGGCGGCATCCAGCTTAAGTCCAATGACCAGATCGCCGACGTTGGTGCCGGTGGGGCCGGTGTGCACCAGATCGCCACTGGCGGCCAGCGCGCGCGCCGCATCGAAGCCAGCCAGGCACGCATCGGCGTCGAGCCCGGCGAGCGCGATGCGCGCGCAGCTCTCCGCATCGACCAGCGCACCGGCATCATCCGTTACCCCATCCATCCCGTCGGTGCCCGCGGCGAGCAGCAGCAGCTGCGAGTGCCCGGCGATGAGGCGCGCGGCCGCGAGCGCGAGGTGCTGGCTGCGCCCGCCGCGTCCGGGCTGCTCGGGCAGCACGACCGTGGATTCCCCGCCCCACACGCACACCTGCGCGCTCGAGAGTGCCAGCTCGTGCGCAAAGCGCGCCGCGAGGCGCAGCGCAGCGTCCGCGAAGCGCCGCGGCGCGGCCTGCACGGTGAGTCCCAGCGCCGTGGCGCGGGTGGCGACGGCGCCGACGGCATCGTCGATGCACGCCACGACGCTGCGGCGCACGTGGTCCGCGCCGAGACTTGCAGGCCCCAGCAGTCCCGAGCCGATGAGCGCCGGGTCATCCCCGGGCACGTCGGAGATGAAGAGCGCCAGCGCGGCACGCCCGCCAAGCTGCGCCGTCAGCCTGCCGCCCTTGAGGGCCGAGAGCGCCAGGCGCCGGCGGTTGAACTCCGCGATGGGAATGCCGCTGGCAAGCCCGGCGCGATTGAGGGCCCGCAGGTCCTCGAGGGTGTAGGGGGGCTCGAGCACCTCCACCAGGCTGGAGGCTCCCCCGGAGATCAGAAACAGCGGCTGCGCGGCTGGCGGCAGGTTGCGCACCCACTCCAGCAGCCGTGCGCCGGCCGCGAGCGAGCGCGCATCCGGCAGCGGATGCGACCCCAGGTGCAGCTCTGCGCCCGCGAGCGGCGCGAGGTCGGGCTCGTGGGTGATGATGAGGGTGTGCTCGATGGCGGCCCCGAGCGCGGCGTGCGCGCCGCGCGCCATGGCCGGGGCGGCCTTGCCGACGGCGGCGATCCACACCGGGCCGCGCAGCGTGGCGGACAGCGGCTCGAGTGCGGCGCGCACGCACGGTTCGCCGCCGACCCGCAGCAAGGCACACCGGAACAGCTCCAGCAGCAGCGCGCGGCGCGAGTCGGCGCTTGTCTCCAGCTCAGCTCCCGCGCACGACCTTGAGCTTGCTGTGGCGCTCGCGGCGCGCGAGCTTCGCATCGTCCGAGCGCTCGAACTGCAGCCGCCCGAGGTACTCGGGCGTCACATCGCCGGTGACGTACTCGCCGGAGAAGCAGGAGGTGTCGAACTGCTCGATGCGCGCATCCTCGTGCTTGCAGGCGGCAATCAGGTCCGCCAGGTCCTGGTAGATGAGCCAGTCGGCGCCGATCAAGCGCGCCACTTCCTCCGCCGTGCGTCCGCTGGCGACCAGCTCGCTCGCCGCCGGCATGTCGATGCCGTACACGTTGGGGAAGCGCACCGGCGGAGCCGCGGAAGCGAAGTACACCTTGGCGGCGCCGGCCTCGCGCGCCAGCTCGATGATCTGTGCCGAGGTGGTGCCGCGCACGATGGAGTCATCCACCAGCAGCACGTTCTTGCCGCGGAACTCCAGGTCGATGGCATTCAGCTTGCGGCGTACCGATTTCTCGCGCTGCTCCTGACCGGGCATGATGAAGGTGCGGCCGATGTAGCGGTTCTTGATGAAGCCTTCGCGGTACTTGACCCCGAGCCGTTGCGCCAGCTGCAGCGCGCTGGTGCGGCTGGTGTCGGGGATGGGAATGACGACGTCGATATCGTGCTGGGGGCGCTCGCGCAGCATCTTGTCGGCCAGGCGATCGCCCATGCGCATGCGCGCGCGATAGACGCTGATGTTGTCGATCTTCGAGTCCGGGCGCGCGAAGTACACGTACTCGAAGATGCAGGGCGTGTGGCGCAGGGTGCTCACGCACTGCTGCGTGTGCAGCCGTCCCTGCTCATCGATGAACACCGCCTCCCCCGGGGCGATGTCGCGCACGAACTTGAAGGACAGGCTGTCGAGGGCCACGGACTCGGAGGCCAGCATCCACTCCATGCCGCGCGGCGTGCGCCGCTCGCCGAGCACGAGCGGCCGGATGCCGTTCGGGTCGCGAAAGCCGAGGATGCCGTGGCCGATGATCATGGCGACCACGGCGTAGCCGCCGCGGCAGCGCCTGTAGACCGCCGTCAGCGCCGCGAACACGTCGGCCGGCGTGACGCGCGGGGTGCCGACCCGCTGCAGCTCGGAGGCGAACACGTTCAGCAGCACCTCGGAGTCGGAGGTGGTGTTCAGGTGGCGGCGGTCCTCGCGGATCAGGATCTCGGCCAGCTCCGCCTGGTTGGTGAGGTTGCCGTTGTGCGCCAGGCAGATGCCGTAGGGCGCGTTCACGTAGAAGGGCTGTGCCTCGGAGGCCGAGTCACAGCCGGCGGTCGGGTAGCGCACGTGCCCGACGCCCACGTTGCCCTTGAGCTCGAGCATGTGGTGCTGCTGGAACACATCGCGCACCAGCCCCGAGCCCTTGCGCACGTACAGCTCGCCCTCCGTGGAGGTGGCGATGCCGGCGGCATCCTGGCCACGGTGCTGCAGCACCGTGAGGGCATCGTAGAGGCGCTGGTTGGCGGCGCTGGTACCGACGATGCCGACGATGCCGCACATCCTCAGCTGCCCCTGTCTAGATGAGCCGGTCGCGGGCGTGTGGCACGTGCGCCTCGCCCACCAGGCTGCGCAGTCCGTTGGCGATCGATTCGCCGTACGGGATCATCAAGGAGTGCCGCCACCAGCCCTCGGCTGAGAGCTGCAGCAGCTGGCCGAGGATCACGAACACGCCGAGCAGCAGGAAGCCACGCACCAGGCCGAAGGCGAAGCCGAGCAGCCGGTCCATGCCGCTGAAGATCGACAGGCGCACGAAGTGTCCCAGCACCGCGCCGACCACCGTGCCCAGCAGCAGCACCAGCACCACGATGATGAGGCGCCCGGCCCAGGGGCGCACCTCCGAGCCGGCCAGCAGCCCCCCGAGGTGCGGCTCGATCAGGTCGGAGAAATGCCAGGCGAAGAACAGCGCGATGATCCAGGCACCGAGCGCCACGGCCTCGCGCAGGAAGCCACGCAGGGCGCCGGCAACGGCCGAGATCAGCAGGGCGGCAATAATCAGGTAATCGGTCAGTATCATCGCGACCCATCTTGAGCGCGGCCGGATCCGCGCGGCGCGGATTGTACAAGAGCGGACCGGGGTTGCCTAAGACACGCTTCACGTGCGCGCCACCGCCGATCACTTGGGCACGATCGAGCCGGAATGGCCGGCCGCCTTGAGTTTGCTCTGCAGTTGCGTGGCGGCCTGATGGTCGGGGGCCGGCCCCACGCGCACGCGGTACAGATGTCGCGCGCCGCTGCCCTGCGAGAGGCTGGCGCTGAAGCCCTGCCCCTGCAGCTGATGCACGAGGCGCTCGGCGTTGCTGCGGCTGGAGAAGCTGCCCAGCTGCACCATGAAGCCCGAGCCGCCCGCGCTGCTCGGCGCTGTCGGCGCCGGCGTCGGGGCGTGCGCGGCTGCGGGTTTGGCTTTGGGCTCGGGGGTCGCGGCGGGCGCCGGGGGCGGCGGCGTGGCGGGCGCGCTCGGCGCTGGCGCGGGGGCTGCCGGGGGCAGCGGCTGCGGCGCCGGCTGCGCGGCTGCCTGGGCGTCTTCGCCGAGGTTGATCGTGTAGGAGCGTAATGGCGGATCCTCCGCTTGCGAGGCCGGCACGGCAGGCGCGGACTTGATCGGTCCGGTCAGCAGCTCGGGCACCAGCAGCACGATGAGCGCCACGAGAATGATCGCGCCCGTCAACCGTTCTTTCACCAGCGCACCTACGATGGGGACGGGAGCGCGAAAACCCAAGCACGGCCGGCGCCGTGCCCACGTCAGCCCCGAGGCGCTCCCAAAAAAAGCGCCGCTAGTATAGCCCAAGCCACTCGCGCGCCGGGCCGACCGTGTGCAGTGAGCCACACACCACGACGCGATCGCCGGGCTTGCTCTGCGCGCGCGCCAGTTCGCACCCGGCCGGCACCGAGGCGGCGAGCTCGCATCTGTCGGGCGCGCAGCCGAGCCGCGCGGCGAGCGCAGCGGCGCTCTGGCCGCGCGGGCCGCCGAGTGCGCACACGATCCAGTGATCGATGACTGCCGCGAGCTCGCGACCGATGGCGGCGGCGTCCTTATCCTGCAGCACGCCGATCACGGCCCAGGTGCGTCCGCCAGGCCCGGGCAGCGCGCGCTCGCGCAGCTGCGCGGCCAGCACCCGCGCCGCCGGCTCGTTGTGCGCGATGTCCAGGATCCACTCGATGGCGCCCGGCACGATCTCGAAGCGCCCCGGCAGGTGCACCTCGCGCAGCGCTGCGGCGACGCGGGCGGCGCTCAGGGGCGCCAGCGCAGCGCGAGCGCGTGCGACCCCGTGCCCCAGCGGTGCCCCCTGCAGCAACGCCTCGAGCGCGGCGAGCGCGGTGGCGGCATTGCGGTACTGGATCGCCCCGGCGAGCGATGAGGGCGGCAGTGCCGCCAGCTGCGCGCCGAGCCCGAGGTAATCCCAGCCCCCCGAGTGCACGCGCCAGCGAAAGTCACGCCCGGCGATCAAGGCACGCGCGCCGCACGCCTCGATGGCGGAAGTGACACTGGCCGGCATCTCGGGGGTGCCGAGCACGGCCGGGCGGCCGGCGCGGAAAATGCCCGCCTTCTCCGCGCCGATGCGCTCGAGGGAGTCGCCGAGGTACTCGCGGTGGTCAAAGCCGACCGAGGCGAGCACGGCGACGTCGGCATCCACGAGGTTGGTGGCATCGAGCCGGCCGCCGAGACCGACCTCGAGCACCGCCACGTCGACTTGGGCGGCGGCGAACAGATAGAGCGCGGCGAGCGTGTTGTACTCGAAGAAGGTGAGCGTGGTCGGCCCGCGTGCCGCCTCGATGCGCTCGAAGGCGCCGACGAGCGCGCCATCCTCCACCTCGGCGCGGCCGATGCGGATGCGCTCGTTGTAGCGCAGCAGGTGCGGGGATGTGAACAGGCCGGTGCGCGCGCCGTGCGCGCGCAGCAACGCCTCCAGGTGCGCCGCCACCGAGCCCTTGCCGTTGGTGCCGCCCACGGTAAGCACGGCGCTCGCGGGCCGCTGCAGCCTGAGCGCCCGCGCCACGGCGGCGACGCGCTCGAGCCCCATGTCGATGCTCAGCGGATGCACCGACTCCTGCAGCGCGAGCCACTCGGCGAGCGTGCGCACCTGCGGGCCTTCGGGGTGGATGCGCTGCGGCCGCTTCAGGCCGCGGCTGCCGGCAGCTTCAGCAGCAGGCGCAGCAGCGCCGCGATGCGGTCGCGCAGGTCACGCCGGTCGACGATCATGTCGATGGCGCCATGCTCGAGCAG
>DATJVL010000036.1:0-88698 GCA_035501795.1 Steroidobacteraceae bacterium | reverse complement strand
CCTACTTCACGCGCTTGGGGCTGCTCTCGCTGCTGCATGAACAGCAGCGGCTCCAGTGTGCTCGTTGAACCGCCGTATGCGGAACCGCACGTACGGTGGTGTGGGAGGGGAGTGAGTGTAAGCTCACTCCTCTACCCAATTGCACGCCACGGTGCGCCGGCCGCTCATGCGTGCGCGGGGCGCCGCAGGGCCGCAGCGAGCGCGGCAGCCAGCTCCGCCGATTGCAGGGGTTTGCTCAGCACCGACTGCACCCCTGCGGCGGCAGCCTGGGCGTGCAGGTCAGGGCCGCCATAGCCGCTCAGCAGCAAGGTCGGCAACCCGGGCCGCACCGCACGGATGCGTGCCAGCAGCTCAGTGCCGGACATGCCCGGCATGATGGCATCGCTCAGGACGGCATCGAAGCGCTCGGGCGCAGCCTCGAACACCGCCAGGGCCTCCGTGGCTCCCACGCACCCGACCGGCTCGTAGCCGAGACTGGCGAGGACCTCCTCCCCCAGCCGCACCAGACTCTCCTCATCGTCCACCAGCAGCACGGTCTCGCCGCGCCCCGCGGAGATGGCCGCCGGCGCTGGCTCAGCCGGCGGCGGCGCATCGCTCAGTGGCAGGAAGATCGAGAACGTGGTGCCCCTGCCCGCATGACTCGCAACCTCGAGTGCCGCGTCATGATCGAGCACGATCCCATGCACCAGCGAGAGGCCCAGCCCCGTCCCCTCCCCGACCCGCTTGGTCGTGAAGAAGGGATCGAAGATGCGCTCGACCTGGGCCGCCTCCATGCCGACCCCGGTATCGGCGACATCGATGCGGGCGTAGGCGCCGGGCCGCAGACGGCCCACGGTACAGAGCCGCTCATCCTCGATCCTCACCGAGGTCGCACGCAGCTCCACCTGCCCTGACTCCCCGACCGCCTGCACGGCGTTCGTGACCAGGTTGGCAACCATCTGGTGCAGTTGCGCGGGATCACCCTCCACCACCAGCGGGACACCAGGCAGGCGCAGCTGCACACTCACCCCGGCAGGCAGGGCGGCGGCACTGAGGTTGCGCACCTCGGTGAGGATGCGCTCCAGCCGCAATGGCACCGCGCTGCCCATGCCCGGGCGGCTGAAGGCCAGGATGCGCGCCACCAGGGCACGGGCGCGATTGGCGGCGAGGACGATGTTGTCCAGGTAGCGGCGCAGGGGCGTTCCAGCCTGCGTGTGCTCGATACCCAGCTCGCCGTAGCCGAGGATCGCGCCGAGCACGTTGTTGAAGTCGTGGGCGATACCGCCAGCGAGTGTGCCGAGCGCCTCGAGCTTCTGCGACTGATGCAGCTGCGCGGTCACGCGCTCATGACGCGCAAGCTGCCGCAGGAAGGCAACCAGCAGCAGAGTGGCCAGGGCGGTGATCACGAAGGTCCGCAGCACGCTGGTCCAGGTTTGCGCGCGCCAGTCCTCCAGGATGTCCTGCTCGCTGCGGGCTACGAGCACGGTAGCGGGGTAACCGGGGACCTGCCGCAGGCTCAGCAGCGCCGCTCCGAGGCCGGGATGCCGGTAGCGCAGGTGCAGCGCTTCATGCGCGCCCAGAAGGCGCAGCGCATCCGACCACGCCGAAGTCTGCAGTACCCGCGTCTCGTGTTCGCGACTGACGAGCGTCGCACCGTCGGCGCGCAGCAGCTCGATGCTGCTGCCGGTACCAAGATCGAGCGCATGGTAGAAGCGCCGGAAATAGGCGACGTCGACCGCCGCCCCGGCGATGCCATGAAACCCGGTCCCCGGCAGGCGCCGCGAGAGCACGAAGGTCGGGTCCCCGGTCACGCGCGACACGAAGGGCTCGCTCACGAACAGCCCGAGGTCCGGATCGTCGCGCTGGGCCAGGTAGTAGGAACGGTCGCTGAGGTTGGCGCTCGCGCCCGGCGCCGTGCTCGAGCTCAGGTGCAGGTCCCGCACCGGGTCGAACAGGAACAGGTTGCGTACCTGCGGCACCCCGCTCATGTAGCCGCGCAGCAGCTCCACCGCCGCGGATCGGGGCACCCGGATCTCGCCGGCGTCCGGATCCAGCAGCGCCGCCTGTTTGAGAACGAGGTCGGTTGCCTGCAAGGCCCGCGCCGCCTGCTCGGCCAGTGCACCGGCGACGTTGTCGAACTGGCGTTCGGCCTGCGCCAGCGTCTGGGTACGGTCACGCAGGGCATCGAAGAGTGCCGACAGCCAGACCGCCGCGCACACCACGACGAACACCAGGATGAGGCGCAGGCGCAGCGCGCGCCCGCGACCGCCATCGCGCGGAGCGGCCACCGCGGTCAGCGGTGCGCGGGCGCGACCGGCAGCCGCAGGGCGGTCCATAGGTCGGCGCGCGTGAAGGGCTTGGCCAGGATTCCGGTCACGCCGAGGCGGGCTGCCATGGCATCATTTGCCATGTCGCCGGCGCAGAAGCGAGCCGAGACCAGCACGAGGGCCGCATCCGGATAAGCGCGGCGCCACGCTTCAAGAGTCGTATGAGCCTGCTGCTGACACGACACGTCGACCAGAACCGCATCGATGTCGCCCGCGAGCGGCGCCGTCGCCGCGGCGCTCAGCACCTGCACTCCGCCCTCCTCCAGCCATTCACGCATGAGGTCGCGGTGAAGGCTATCACGCTCGACCAGCAGCACGCGCTTCACGGGCGCACCCCATGAGCAGCATGCCGGTGCCCCATGTCCTCGTGGTCGACGATGACGCCAGCATGCGGCAGCTGGTGCAGGAATATCTCGGTCAGCATGACTTCCGCGTCACCGGCGCGGCGGCAGGCGCCGAACTGATGACCCTGTGCCGCACCGGCGTCGTTGACCTGGTGCTGCTCGACCTGCGCCTGCCGGGCGAAGACGGCATGACGTTGCTGCGGCAGCTGCGCGCCGAATCGCAGGTGCCCGTCATCATCCTCACCGGACGCGCCGAGGAGGCCGACCGTGTCATGGGACTCGAGCTCGGCGCCGACGACTACCTGACCAAGCCCTTCAGCCCGCGCGAGCTGCTGGCGCGGATCCGCTCGGTGCTGCGACGCACCCAGGTCGGCCAGGACCACCACAGCACCCGCGTCTGTCGGGCCTACCGGATCCCCGGCTGGGAACTCAACCTGCGCACCCGCCGTCTGCTCACCAGTGCTGGCGCCGAGCTGTCCCTGAGCAACGGCGAATTCAACCTGCTCGCGGCGCTGCTCGCCACCGCCAACCGCGTCGTGAGCCGCGACCAGCTGATCGAACTCAGCCGCCGCTACGACAACGAAGTCTACGACCGCGCCATCGACGTGCAGATACTGCGCCTGCGGCGCAAGATCGAGGCCAACCCCGCGGACCCCCAGATCATTGTCACCGAGCGTGGCGTGGGCTATCGCATCGCCGTGCCTGTCGAAGCCGTGTACTGAAGCTGCCTTTGCCATCGTTGCGAGTTGCGCGCTCCTGCCGCGCAGCGCTGCCCTGCCGCATGCCGGCCGTGGGGGACTAATCTCGCCCCCCCGTGTCGCAGGCCGCTTGCGGCGCTGATTTCACCTGTAACAAAGGGCACTCGCCCCGTAATCCTGCGCGCGCGCCGCTGCGGTAGCTTTGTTGACTCCATGTGGATCGTGAAACTGGCGCTGCGGCGCCCGTATACCTTTCTGGTGCTGGCCATCCTCATCACGCTGCTCGGCGTGTTCTCGATCCTGCGCACCCCGACCGACATCTTTCCCGACATCAAGATCCCGGTAGTCGCGGTTATCTGGCGGTACACCGGGCTGTCGCCGGATGAGATGGCGACGCGCCTGGTGCTGGCGAGCGAGCGCACTGCGCAGACCACGGTCAACGACGTCGAGCACGTCGAGTCTCAGTCGCTAAGCGGCACCTCGATCGTCAAGTACTTCTTCCAGCCAAACGTGAACGAGGAGCTATCGTTCGCACAGATCACCGGCGTCTCGCAGACCGGGCTGCGCCAGGCACCTCCCGGCACCACCCCGCCCTTCATCCTGGCCTTCAACGCCTCCTCCGTGCCGGTCCTGCAGCTGGCACTCTCGAGCGACACGCTCTCCGAGGCGCAGCTGTTTGACTACGGCAACAGTATTCTGCGCACCGGCCTATCCACGGTGCAGGGCGCCTCGATGCCCTATCCCTATGGCGGCCTGCAGCGCCAGGTGCAGGTCGATCTCAACCCGGACGCGTTGCGGGCCCAGGGCCTCTCCGGCAATGACGTGACGAACGCCATCGGGGCGCAGAACTCGATCTTGCCCGCCGGTACGCAGAAGATCGGCGACCGGGAGTACTTCGTCGCGGTCAATTCCAACCCCCGCAACGTCGGCGAGCTGAACGACCTGCCGATCACCGCGCGCAACGGCAACATCATCTACGTGCGCGACGTGGCCCAGGTGCGCGATGGGTACCCGCCGCAGACCAACATGGTGCGCCGCGATGGCCGCCGCGGCGTGCTCATGAGCGTCTTGAAGACCGGCAGCTCCTCGACCCTCGACATCATCAAGGAGATCAAGACCCGCATTCCGGGGATCCTGGCGCAGCTGCCCACCGGCTTTAACATCGACCTGGTCGGTGATCAGTCTATCTTTGTGCGTGGCGCCATAGAGGGTGTGGTGCGCGAGGCGGTCATTGCGGCTGCGCTCACTGCGCTCATGATTCTGCTGTTCCTCGGCAGCTGGCGCAGCACGCTGATCATCGCCATCTCGATTCCGCTGTCGATCCTCGCCTCCATCATCTGCCTGTCGGCCCTGGGCGAGACCATCAACATCATGACCCTCGGCGGACTGGCGCTGGCGGTCGGCATCCTGGTCGATGACGCCACGGTCACCATAGAGAACATCAACTACCACCTCGAGCAAGGCCAGGACGTCGAGGAGGCGATCCTAAATGGCGCCCACGAGATTGCGGTACCGGCATTCGTCTCCACGCTCGCCATCTGCATCGTGTTCGTGCCGATGTTCATGCTGGCCGGCATCGCCCGCTTCCTTTTCATACCACTGGCCGAGGCGGTGGTGTTCGCGATGCTCGCCTCGTACGTGCTCTCGCGTACCCTGGTGCCGACGCTCGCCAAGTACTGGCTCTCCAAGCACGATCCCCAGTCACACGAAAAGGCCGCCGGCACGCTGCAGCGCCTGCAGCACGGATTCGAGCGCTGGTTTCACGGCATGCGTGAGCGCTATCAGGCGCTGCTCGAACGTGCGCTGCACGCCGGACGCAAGTTCACCGTGCCCTTCCTGGGCGCGATGGCCCTGACGGCGCTGCTCGCCTTCCCCTTCGGCCCGCTGCTGCCCGGGCTTGGCCAGGACTTCTTTCCCAGCGTCGATGCCGGACAGATCAAGCTGCACCTGCGTGCCTTCACGGGTGCGCGCATCGATGAGACCGCGACGCTGTGCGACCGCGTGGAAGCGACCATTCGCGAGGTGATCCCGGCCAAGGAACTGGTGACCATCGTCGACAACATCGGCGTGCCCTACAGCGGCATCAACACAGCCTATTCGAATTCAGCCCCGGTGGGATCGGGTGACGCCGACATCCTGGTAAGCCTCGCCGAGCACCACCACCCGACCAAAGACTACGTGCGCGAGCTGCGCGCGCGGCTGGTTGAGCTCTACCCCTCGACCACGTTTGCCTTCCTGCCCGCCGACATGGTGAGCCAGATCCTCAATTTCGGGCTGCCGGCGCCGCTCGACGTGCAGATCTCCGGCTACAACGTGGACGCCAACCGTGCGTACGCCAATGACCTGCTGACGCGCATGCACAAGATCCCGGGCATGGCAGATCTGCGCATCCAGCAGGCCTTCGACTATCCGACGCTCAACGTTGACGTCGATCGCAACAAGGCGGCGCTGCTCGGCCTCACCGAGACCGACGTGGCCTCTGACTTGCTCACTTCGCTCTCGGGCAGCGGGCAGACACTGCTCTCCTACTGGATCGACCCGAAGACCGGGACACAGTACCCGGTCGTGGCGCAGACCCCGCAGTACCGACTGGCAACCCTCATGGACCTCACGACAACGCCGGTTACCGGCGCACAGGGTAGCTCGGCCCAGCTGCTCGCCAATCTCGCCACGTTCCACCGCAGCATGAGCCCGGCGGTCGTCAGCCATTACGATGCAACCCCGGTGATCGACATCTACGGCAGTGCCGCGGGCGAAGACCTCGGCTACCTCTCCAAGCAGATCAACAAGCTGGTGGCGGAAACCAAGCACTCGCTCGCGCGCGGCTCCAAGGTGACCGTGCGCGGCCAGATCAAGACCATGGGAGACTCCTTCGCGGGGCTGCTCCTCGGGCTGGCGGGCGCCATCGTGCTGGTGTACCTGCTGATCGTGGTGAATTTCCAGTCGTGGCTGGACCCCTTCATCATCATCACCGCCCTGCCGGCAGCCCTCGCCGGGATCGTGTGGATGCTGTTCATCACGCATACCCCCGTCAGCGTGCCGGCCCTCACCGGCGCCATCATGTGCATGGGTGTGGCCACGGCGAACAGCGTGCTCGTCATCAGCTTCGCGCGCGAGCGCATGAATGCCGGCGATGATGCGCTGCATGCCGCGCTGCAGGCCGGCACCACGCGCTTCCGCCCGGTGCTGATGACGGCACTGGCGATGATCATCGGCATGGTGCCGATGGCGCTCGGGCTGGGCGAAGGCGGCGAGCAGAATGCTCCGCTCGGCCGCGCGGTGATCGGCGGACTGGTGTTTGCCACGGTCGCCACGCTGTTCTTCGTGCCCGCCGTGTTCACGCTGATTCACTCGCGCCGGAGGCTGTAATGAGCGTCCAGCCCCAGAATTCCTCCGGCACTGCCGACTCACGCGCGCGCCGCTACGTGCTCGTGCTGGGTGCGGTCGCGCTACTGATTGCGGTGTGGGGCATCATCAGCCGCCTGAGCGCGCGCAACGCGCTCGAGAAGCAGGCCGAGCAGGCGGCGGTTGCGACCGTGACCACCGCCAGGCCGCACCGCGGTCCGGGCTCGGACACCCTGGTGCTGCCCGGCAGCGTGCAGGCTTTCTACGAGGCGCCCATCTACGCGCGCACCGCGGGCTACCTGAAGACCTGGTACACCGACATCGGCACGCCGGTGAAGAAGGGCGAGCTACTGGCGGAAATCGAGACGCCGGAGGTCGACCAGCAGCTGCGCCAGGCGCAGGCGGACCTGGCCACGGCGGAGGCCAACTACCAGCTGGCACGCACCACCAACGAGCGCTGGCAGGGGCTGCTGTCGACGCAGTCCGTCTCGCAGCAGGATGCCGACCAGCGCGCCGGCGATGCGGCGGCGAAAGCGGCGGCACGCCAGTCGGCGGCCGCCAACGTGGCACGCCTGCAGGAGCTGGAGTCCTTCAAGCGCGTGGTCGCTCCGTTTGCCGGAGTCGTCACCCAGCGCAACACCGACGTGGGCGCCCTGATCAATGCCGGCCAGACCCCCGGCAACGCGCTGTTCCGGGTGGCCGACACGCACCGGCTGCGTATCTACGTGTCGGTGCCGCAGTCCTATGCCGCCGCGATCACTCCGGGACTGACCGCGGCGCTGGTGTTCGCCGACCGCCCGGGCAAGCGTTATGAGGCGGTGGTCGCCAATACCTCCCGTGCGCTGGATGCCACGTCACGCACGCTGCAGGTCGAGCTGCAGATCGACAATGCCAGCGGCGAGCTGCTGCCCGGCTCCTATGCCCAGGTGCACTTCACCCTCACCGGCGCCGACGACACTCTGCGCATTCCGGTCAACACGGTGCTCTTCCGTACGCAGGGCCTGCAGGTGGCGGTCGTGGACGGCGAGCATCGCGTGCACCTGAAGAGCATCACGCAGGGACGTGACTTCGGCACCGAGGTGGAAGTGCTCTCCGGGATCTCCGCCGATGACGTGCTGGTCGCCAACCCCCCGGATTCCATCGCGGATGGCGCCCAGGTGCGCATCGCAACCCCGCCACCCAAGAACGGCGCGGGCGCACCCAGCGGTCGCTCGTGATGGATCGCCCGTTCGCCGGCCCGTTGCTGGCGGCCCTCCTCGGTGGCTGCTCGCTGGCACCGCATTACGAGCGGCCGGCGATGCCCGAGGCACCTCCACAGCGCTACAAGGAGACCGGCGAATGGAAGGTCGCCGTCCCGGCCGATGCCAGGGCGCGCGGGCCCTGGTGGCAGCTCTTCCATGATGCCGATCTCGATGAGCTTGAGAGCGCGGTCAGCAGCACCAACCAGAGCCTGCGGGCTGCGCTGGCCCGCCTGGATGAGGCGCGCGCGGCCACGCGCATCGCCGGCTCGAATTACTTCCCGACGCTCGATGCCAGTGCGGCCGCCACGCGCGAGCGCGTGTCCCTGAACTCCCCGAGCTACGCACCCGGCAAGCCCGGCACCACGAACCTGTTCACCGTCGGCGCCAACCTGTCCTACGAGCTGGATCTGTTCGGCCGCGTCCGCAATACCGTGGCCAACGCCCGCTACAACGAGCAGGCGAGCGCCGGGGACCTAGCGAGCATGGACCTCGAGCTCCACGCCGAGCTCGCCAGCGACTATTTCACGCTGCGCGGTCTGGATGTCGAGCAACAATTGCTCGATCAGACGGTCGCCGACTATGCGCGCGCCCTGGCGCTGACCCAGAACCTGTATCAGGGCGGGGCATCACCCATTTCCGACGTGCAGCAGGCGCAGGCCCAGCTGGAGAGCGCGCGCACCCAGGCCGAGGACACGCGCCTGCGGCGTGCCCAGACCGAGCACGCCATTGCAGTCCTGGTGGGACGCGAACCGAGCACCTTCAGCCTTCCTGCGCGTGCTGCCGAGCAGCTGCCCTCCCTCCCGGCAGTCGATGCCGGCCTGGCTTCCGAGCTGCTCGAGCGGCGTCCGGATGTGGCGGCCGCCGAGCGGCGCGTCGCCGCCGCCAACGCCAACGTCGGCGTGGCGCGTGCCGCCTATTTCCCGGTCTTCAGCCTCCTCGGCTCGGGTGGCTACCAGAGCACGCAGACCTCCAACTGGCTCACGGCCCCGAGCCAGTTCTGGTCGCTCGGGCCTCAGGCCGTGCTGACGCTCTTTGACGGCGGCCTGCGCCGGGCGCAGTCCGCGCAGGCACATGCCGTATACGACGAGCAGGTCGCCAATTACCGCGGCACCGTGCTCACCGCATATCAGGAGGTGGAAGACAATCTGGCGGCCCTGCGCCAGCTGCGGCTCGAGAGCGTCAGTCAGGCGGCGGCGGTGACGGCGACGCAAGGCGCGCTCGAGCAGGCACGCCTGCGCTACAAGGGCGGCATCGTGACTTACCTGGAAGTCGTCGCGACCGAGAATGCCTCGCTCTCGGCGCGGCTGACGGCGGTCGACATCGATATCCGCCAGGCCGCGGCCACCGTGCTCCTCATCCGCGCTCTGGGCGGCGACTGGCATCAGCCGACCGTCGCGGCAGCGCCGGCAGTTACCGTACCCGCCGGCTGAGTGCCTGGGCTCTAGCCGCTACCGCGGTGACCCCACGGCCTGCATGTCCCGGTGCGCCTCCTCCTTGGCACGCGTTGCCTCGGCGCTGGCATCCGCGTCGGGCTTGAGCGCGTGGATCGCCGCGTCCAGGCCCTCCCCGGCGATCACTTTGCGCTTGAGATCCGCGTAGGGAATGCGCAGGTTGCGCGCGGCGTGCAGCGTCGCGGCGCACAGGTCGAGGCTCGTGAAATTCTGGCACGCCTCCTGCGAGGACATCCCTGCGGGCAGCACGGCCGCCAGTCGGGCATCGTCCGTGGCGTCGTTGCCTGGATTGGGTGGCGCGGCGTGGGTCGGGGGCGCCGCGAGCATGCCGGCTCCCAGGATCGTGATGCAGGCGAAAATCCGACGCTCAGTTCTCACCGGCATGACCTCCTGTCGGGGCCGGACTTCGCCGCGTGGGAACCGCTGCACGTCCTTGTCCGACGGCCGCCCACGCGGGAAGTCCACACCATATTCAGTGTGTCATGCGGTGAGGGCAATCTGTCTGCGAACGGAGTCGCGTGTGCGCCGTGGGCGTCGGACGATTCTCACAGGCGCTGTCGGCATCGTCCTTCAGGCACTGCTGCGCGCGAAATCGATGAAGCCCCGCGCCACGTCGGTGTGCTTCAGCTGTACCTGCACCCTGTCACCGACGTCGAGTCCGTCGAAGCCCTGCACCAGACGCCCTTCGGCGAGCGGGGCGCCGATGCGCACCCAGGTGCCGCTCGCGGACGCGCCCGTGACGATCGCGTCGAATCGCTGGCCGATACGCGACTGCAGCAGCAAAGCGGCGGCGGACTTGCGCACCTGCCGCTCGACCTTCGCGGCGTTACCCTCCTGCAGCGTGCAGTGTGCAGCCTCACGGGTGAGGGTATCGGCATCGTAGGGGGCGGGGGCGCGCGCGAGCGCGGCCTTCAGCAACCGCTGCGTGATCAGGTCCGGGTAGCGGCGGTTGGGGGCGGTCGCATGCGTGTAGTCCTGTACGGCGAGGCCAAAGTGTCCCGCCACCGCCTGCCCCGGCAGCTTCAGCACGTACTCCCCGGCTCCGAGCAGCTTCACGATGCTCAGCGACAGATCGGGAAAGCTCGCTGGGTCGGCCGACTGGCGCTGACTCAGGAATTCGCTCAGTGCCCGGGCATCCGGGTCCGCGGGCAGCGACGCACCCAGCGTGCGCGCCAGCGCCACGATGCGTGGCCAGCGCTCGGGCTGGCGCAGCACCCGGCGCAGCGAGGGATAGCCGCGCGCCTCGAGGAAGCGCGCCACCACCGCATTCGCCGCGATCATGAAGTACTCGATGAGCTCCTTGGCACGGTTGTCCTCATCGGGCCGCAGGTCTGCGAGCGTCCCGCCGTGGTAAATCGCCTGGGCTTCGAGTGTGACCAGGCCGAGCGCCCCCTGACGGCAGCGCACGGTCTTCAGGCGCTGTGCGACCGCGTCCTGCTCGCGCAACTGCGCCTCCAGCCCGGCTACCGCCGCCACCGCGGGTGGGGCGAGAGCATGGCCGTCCAGCCAGGCGGCCACCGAGTTGTAAGCGAGCTTCGCGCGATTCACCACCAGGGCACGGTAGATGTCCGAGTCGGTCACCGTGCCGCCGGCATCGATGGTCATGTCGATGACGAGGCTTAAGCGCACTTCATCCTGCACCAGCGAAGTGCGGTCGGTCGATAGCTGCGGCGGCAGCATGGGAAAGATCTGGGCAGCCGTGTAGACCGAGGTGGTATTGGTGCGCGCGTGCGCATCAATCGCCGAGCCGGGAGCCACCGAAGCGCTCACATCGGCGATGGCGACCAGGATGCGTACTGCCTCGCCGGTTGCCGGTTGTGCCACGGAAAGCTGGTCGAGGTCGCGCGAGTCGTCGTTGTCGATCGAGCACCACGGGAGCGCGCGCAGGTCGCGCACCCCCGCCTCAGCGGCCGGCGTGGCGTCGCCGGGGCGACTCAGTTCGGTTGCGACCGCCGGCGGAAAATCCGGCTGCAGCCCACGCTCGAGCATGGCGCTGCGTGCGAGCCTGCGCAGCAGGTCCGATGGCTGACGCGGCGGCGTCGACGCGGTGGGTGCGGGCATCGTGAAATGATACCCGGTGCGCCAAGGCCTAAGCGTCCGTCCCGCCTGCCGCGGGTCTGAGTTCCGGCTCGGACGTGTGGCGCGCGCAGCGCGCGCGCCACACGCTCGATTTCAGAAGCTGTAGCTGCCGTACAGCCCGAAGGTGCGCGGCTGGTTAGTCAGGTAGCCCACGCGTGCCGTGCGGCCGCGCTCGTAGTCGAGCGCCAGCCGTGCGGTCTCATCCCACAGGTTGTTGATGTAGAAGGCGCCCTGCCAGTGATCGCCCTTCAGGCCGAAGCGCAGGTTGCCGATGGTGTAGCTCGGCAGCTCGGGATTGAAGGTGAACGAGCTGGTCGAGAGCGGTCCGCCGAAGTCATCCAGCCGCGCACGATAGTCGGTGGGGTTCCCCATCGTGGGACAGCCCGCGCAGAGGGTGCCGAAGCCGGGCTGCTCGTTCTCGAACTGCGAGAATGACGAGCCCACGTACTGCACCGTGAGGTTGGCGAAGAAGTCCTTGCCGCTGCTGAGGGGCTGGGTGAAGCCAACGAACGCCGCTGCTTGCTCCCGCGGCGAGGTCGGCAAGCGGTTGCCGTCCGCCAGGCCACCGACCACCACCGTCGTGGCCGGGGTGGTCCCCGATGCCGGAATGCTGGAAGTCACGGACGAGGTCAGCTTGGCATCGATGTAGGATGCCGACACGCCGAAGTCCCAATTGATGTTGGGCTTGGCGAAGAGCTCCAGTTCGACGCCTTCGCTGCGTGCGGTCGGCACGTTGAAGACCACGCGCGAGGAGCAGGTGCCGGCGGTGGTGGTCGCCTGCAGGTCCGTGATGTCGGAGTAAAACACGTCGATGTTCAGCGTCAGGCGCTTGTCCAGCCACTCGGTCTTGGCGCCCAGCTCGTAATCCCAGGTCTTCTCGTCCTTCCAGTTGGGATTGTTGCCGAACACGATCTTGTCGGTGGGCGAGCACAGTGGCAGGTTGATCGGATCGTTGATGCCACCGAGGCGGAAGCCGCGTGCCGCCTGCGCATAAAGCTGCGCATCCGGCGTGGGCTTGTAGCTGAGGATCAGACGCGGCGAGGTGCCGCTCGAGTCGGTCGAGCCCGGCACCGGCTGAGGTACGCAGGGCACGTTGGTGCCAACGGGCGCGCAGGTCGGGGCGGAAAAAGCACCGCCGAACACCAGGTCCCGGTCCTCGTTGAACTTGTAGTAACGCAGGCCCGCGGTGAGTGCAAACTGGCTGGTCATGTGCCAGGTCGCCTCGCCGAAGGCGGCGTATTGCTTGAGCCGGTAGCTCAGGTCGGAGTAGAACGGCATGTCGTCGGTGGGCGCGCCGAAGGAGGTGCTGGGTAACCCGATGAACGTGTCGTATCCGGGCGTCGGCAGGCTCTGCCCGTAATGGCGGTCGACGTGCTGGAAGAAGCCGCCGACCAGCCAGTCGATGGTCTGCGTGCCGTTGGATGAGAGCCGCAGCTCCTCGGAGACCACGTTGAGACCGGTCCGGTCGTAGAGGGGCGAGCTGATGCGCACGCTGTCCTGGTCGGGGATTCCCAGCGCATCGTAGGTGACGCTGCCGGTGAGCTGCGTGGCATCGCGCAGCACGCGCACGTTACGATGCGTGTAGGAGGTGATCGAGGTGAGCGTGGCTGCGCCCATGCTGTAGTCGACCTTGAGGTCGCCGAGGAAGAACTGGTCCAGCAGGCCCTCGCGCTGCTGCGTGTACTGCTGGCGGTCGCCGATGGTGACGGGGGCGACCGTGGTGAACGGGTTGGCCAGGATGTTGTACAGATCGACCCGCGGATAGCCGTTGGTGGTCAGGTTCTGGTAGACCACCCGCGGGGTGATGGACAAGGCCTCGGTCGGCTTGATGAGCAGCGACAACCGTGCTCCGGTGCGGTCGCCGTCGTTGACATCCTGCTTGACCCCGCCGCCGGGCTGGATGGCATCGATGAATCCCGGCAGGTGATGCCAGTAGAGCACCAGCCGCATCGCCGCCATGTCGCCGAGCGGCACGTTGAAGGCGCCGCGCGCCATGCCACCCTGCCCGCCGCTCTCCACCGTCTCGAACGAGGCGTCGGTGAAGACTTCGTACTTCCCGAGCTGCGGCTGGCGCGTGATGTAGCGCACGGTGCCCGCTTCCGAGCCGGCGCCGAACAGTGTGCCCTGCGGTCCGCGCAGCACCTCGAAACGATCGAGGTCGAAGAGCTCCAGGTCAGGCGTGAACAGCGCCACCGAGATCGGCGACTCGTCCAGATATACCCCAACCTGCTCCTTGACGCCGGGCTGGTCGCGGATCACCTGACCGGAGCTGATGCCGCGGATCGCCATCTGGCTCTGGCCCGGCCCGAGGTCAGCGACCGAGAAGCCCGCGATGTTGCGCGCCAGGTCGACCAGATCCTCGGCGCCGGAATTGCGGATCTGGTCCTGGCTCGTGGCGGACACCGAGAACGGGACGTCCTGCAGGTTCGCCTGGCGCTTGGTCGCCGTGACGATGACTTCCTGCAGCGCTCCCTGCGTCTGGTCGGCCTGTTGTGCGCCACCGACAGAGGGCAGCAAACCGCAGCTGCCGATGACCGCGACTGCCACCAGCCCCGTGACACACGATGTCCGCTTCCTGAACATGACGACCCCCCCTGAATCAACACAAGAACCGGTGCGCTCCGCGGTTTTGCTCAAGTCCGCCCACGCACTGACCGTTCTTACACTCTTTCACAGTTGGCCCGCCGCCGACAACCCCTGGGCCGCCGCCGGCACTGTTGCCTTTTGGTCACACGATGATGTAGTGCAGTGCCGCGAACCGCACGGCGGCGCGATCCCTGGGGTCGGCGGCACGCCGCTCGGGCTCAGCCAATGCTCGCTTCGTCCTGGCGGATCGTGCGTCCTGCGGTCCACAGGTGCCAGGCCGCCCACAGACCCGTGGGCGCAAGCACCAGCAGGGCCCAGCGCAGGGACTCATCGCCGGCACTCGAATGGCTGCGCAGCCAGTCGCTGAGCCAGCCGATGGCTTGCGGGGCGATGACCAGGTTGCCCACGTTGGCGAGGAACAAGAGCGTCGCGCACCCGGTCGCGCGCATGCCGGCCGGCAGGACGTTCTGCAGCAGCCCGAGAATCGGACCGATGTAGAAATAGACTCCCGGCACAAACAACCAGAGGTAGATCGTAGCCACGCGGGTCGAGTCCACCCAATAAGCCAGGAAAGACGGCACCGTGCTCGCGAGCACGAACAGCGCCAGGAGGTTCGTGATGTGCTTCGGGTCTCGCGCGGCAGGACGACTCATCAGCCCTGCGGCCAGCAGCGTGCTCGCGGTGCCGGCCACCAGGTGCATGGGTCCCAGGAGCTCTCCGGCGCTGCCCACGCTGAGGTGATGCGAGCGCTGCAGAAATGCCGGCGTCCACCACATCAGGCCCCAGCTCCACAGCGTCGCGACCGATCCGCCGACCACGAGGTGGATCGCCGAGCGCTGCCTGGCGACGAAGCGCAGCGTCTCACGCACACTGCTCGCGGGAATACGCACACGGTCGAAGCACCCGCGCTCGGGCTCGCGGATCGTGAGCCATACGAGCGCGCCGAGTGCCAGCCCCGGTATGCCCAGCAGGAGAAAGGCCGCGCGCCAGCCGCTGCGTTCCGCGGCCGCGCCGGCCACCGAGGAGCCGAGCCAGGCACCCAGGCAGGCTCCCAGGGCGAAGATGGTCAGCGCGAACGGACGGCGTGCCGGGGTAAACTTGTCCGCCAGAATCGAAGTCGACGGCGCCGTGCCCCCCGCCTCCCCTATGCCGACGCCGAAGCGCCCCAGCATCAGCTGCGTGAAGGATCGCGACAGGCCGCAGAGCGCAGTCATGCCCGACCAGATCAGTAGTGCCCAGGCGAGGATGTCGCGCCGGTTGGCCTTGTCCGCGAGCGCGGCTACCGGGAGGCCGAGCGTCACGTAGAAGAGCGCCAGCGCGACACCGGTGAGGTAGCCGACGCCGCTGTCGGAGAGCTGCAGGTCGTGCTTGATGGGCTCGATGAGCGTGGAGATCGAGAATCGATCGGCGATGTTGAGCGCATACGCCAGGGTCAGAATGCCCAGGACGTAATAGCGATCGGGGGCTTCCCTGCTGGAATCAGAGCCAATCAAGACATGACCCCCGGAACCCTCCCCGCATCCGAGCGAATGCCATCGGAAGCAACATCGAGCTTAACAAGCTCGGCACCCGCGTGCTGCGTGCCCGCAAGACCCGAAGATCGGAAAGAAGCTAACCCTCGGACGCGTCGCGCGCTGCGATGGCGTCGCGCTTCGGGGAATCGCCGGATAACTGACGCGTGAGGTAGGCTTTCCCCAGACGACATGCGGCCTCGAGTGAGCGGCCGGCCGCCAGTGCCGCCGCGATAGCGGTCGCGAGCGCGCAGCCACTGCCGCGCATGCCGTGTGGACTGCGCGGCGCCTCGAGGCGTACCGGTGCACTTCCCCGCTGCAGCAACAGGTCGGTGCTCTGCGCGCCGCCGCCGTGTCCGCCCTTGACCAGCACCGCGCCCGCGCCGCATTCGAGCAGCTGCCATCCCTGGCGCAGGGCTTCGGCTTCCCCGCGCGCCGGCCGCGATCCGGTCAGCGCGGCGAGCTCCGGGAGGTTGGGCGTCAGCAGGGTCGCGCGCGGCAGCAGCGCCACGGCAAGCCGTGCCCGGCCCGGTCCATCCAGCAACTCACCGCCGGAGCTCGAGGCCAGCACCGGATCGAGCACCAGCGGCACGTCCGCGTGCCCGTCCAGTGCGTCGGCGACGGCCTGCACCCCGGCGGCACTGCCGAGCATGCCCACCTTGACCGCGCCGACCGCAGTGGTCGCAAAAGCCGCCGCGATCTGCCCGGCCAGCATCGTGGCGGGAATGAGGTGCGTCGCGAGCATCGCGGCATCCGTCTGTGCCGTCACCGCAGTCACTGCGCACAGGGCACGCGTGTCGAGATCGGCCAGCGTGCGCAGGTCCTGCGCGATGCCGGCGCCCCCGCTCGAGTCGGCGCCGGCGATGACCAGGACGGCGCTCACCCGCCGGCGGCCAGCAGCGCAAGCCGCGCGTGCCCGCGCGCCTGCAGCGCGCGCGCCGCGCGCCAGGCGCGCACGCCGCTGCGACAGCACAGCACCACGCGTGCATCGGGCGGCAGCTGCGGCGGCGCACGCTCCAGGGTCTCGAGGTCGATCCGCAGCGCGCCCGCCACCAGCGGCTGCGGTGCCTCCGCGCGGCTGCGCAACTCGATCACCACGTCTTCCGCTGCGAGGTCCGCGGGTGCGATGAAGCGCAGCGTACCGGTGGCCGCCTCGCTCGCACCACCGAAGGCGAAGCCGCCAAAGCGCAGGCTGCGCAAGTCCACCGAGATCAGCCGTCCGAGCGGGCTCGGCTGCAGGCCGAGCAGCAGTGCGAGCACCAGGTGTGCCTGCAGCGTCCCCACGACGCCGACCGCCGTGCCGAGCACCCCGCTTTGCGCGCAGCTGCCGACGCTCCCCGGCATGTCGGGGAAGACCGCGCGGTAGCTCGGCGCCCCGCCGCAGAAGACCCCGACGTAGCCGGACAGGCCGAGCACCGAGGCACTCACCAGCGGCAGCGCCGCGGCCTGGCAGCCATCGCTCAGCATGTAGGTGAGCGCAAGGCTGTCGGCGGCATCGATCACCACGTCCAGGCCGGTGAGATGCGCACCGATGCTGTCCGGCGTCAGCCGCTGCTGATGAGCGTGCACGCGCACCTCGGGATTGAGGGCTGTGAGGGCTGCCTGGGCCGCGACGACCTTGGGCGTGCCGACATCGCGCATGCGGTAGAGCGGCTGGCGGTGCAGGTTCGACTCCTCCACCAGGTCCGGGTCGGCCACGATGATCTGCCCGACCCCGGCGGCTGCGAGGTAAGCGAGCACCGCGCAGCCGAGCCCGCCGGCGCCGGCGACCAGTACGCACGCGTGGGTCAGCCGGTGCTGCCCGGCGTCCCCCACCTCCGGCAGCACCACCTGGCGGTCGTAACGTGTATTCATGCCGGCTGCAGCGCGCGCGGCGCCTGCCCGGCTGCGAGCCACCCCTGCAGCCGCGCGACCGGATCCTCGGCCGTGACGATGTCACTCACCACCGCGGCGCTATCGGCGCCGGCGGCGAACACCTCCGGGAGACGCTCGAGGGTGATGCCGCCGATGGCCACCAGCGGCCGCGAACCGACGCGGCGCTTCCAGTCGCCGATCCTCCGCAATCCCTGCGGCGCCCAGGGCATCACCTTGAGCGTCGTCGGGTAGATGGGACCGAGCGCCACGTAGTCGGGGTCGGCGGCGAGGGCCGCCGCAAGCTCCGCCTCGTCGTGCGTGCTGATGCCGAGCCGCACGCCCGCGCGCCGCAGCGCCGCCCGGTCGGCAGACTTGAGGTCCTCCTGGCCCAGGTGCACAAAGTCACAGCCGGCCTCGAGCGCCTGCTGCCAGTGATCGTTGACGACCAGCTGGATGCCGCACCTGCGGCACAGGTCGCGCGCCCAGGCAATCTGCGCCGCGACTTCACCGGGCGCACGCTCCTTGATGCGCAGCTGCACCAGGCGCACACCGGTCCCCGCCAGGCGCTCGATCCAGGCGGCACTGTCGAGGATCGGATAGACGCGCGCCAGTCTCATCCGCGGAAGGCCGTGCCAATGACCGGGGTCGAGGGCGCGGCGAAATCGCGCGGCTCCATCGGCCCGGCGGCCCGCGCCGCCAGCCCGGCGCTCACCGCCTGCGCGAACGCGGCCGCCATCTGCACCGGATCCTTGGCCTGCGCGACGGCGCTGTTGACCAGCACTGCGTCAAAACCGAGCTCGAGCGCCTGCGCCGCGTGCGAGGGCACCCCCAGTCCCGCATCGATGATGAGCGGCACGTGCGAGACGTGTGCGCGCAGGCATTTCAGCCCATAGAGGTTGCTCAGGCCGCGGCCCGAGCCAATCGGTGCACCCCAGGGCATGAGCAGCTCGCAGCCGGCCTCGAGCAGCCGCTCGGCGACCACCAGGTCCTCGGTGGTGTAGGGAAATACCTGGAAGCCCTCCGCGCACAGGATGCGCGCGGCCTCGACGAGCCCGAACACGTCCGGCTGCAGCGTGTCGTCCTCGCCGATGACCTCGAGCTTCAGCCAGCGCGTGCCGAACACCTCGCGCGCCATGTGCGCGGTGGTCACGGCCTCCTTCACGGTGTGGCAGCCGGCGGTGTTGGGCAGCACTTGCACGGGCAGCTCCCGGATCAGCGACCAGAACCCCTGCCCGGCGCGCTCACCGGCGGCCTCACGCCGCAGCGCCACGGTGACCACCTCGCAACCCGACGCGCGCACCGCCGCACTCAGCAAAGCGGGCGAGGGGTAACGCGCGGTGCCAAGCAGCAGGTGCGAGCTCAGGCGCGTCCCGTACAGCTCCAGCATTCAGCCCCCCTGCATGGGTGCGAGCACCTCGACGCGATCGCCCTCGCACAGGCACGTGAGCGCACGCGCCTGCACGGCCACGAACTCGCCGTTCACGGCCGTGCTGACCACGCTGTCGCCGTAACCGAGGTCCTCAAGCGCCTGCGCCAGCTGCGGCGCCCGCACCTCGTGCCACGCGCCGTTCACCTGAATCCTCATGCATTACCTCCGGGAAAGAGTGGCCCTCAAGCAGCGTGAGCGCCGCGCGGCGCGCCAGGGCGGGCGCGAGCAGGAAGCCGTGCCGGTACAGGCCGTTCACGTGCAGCCTCGTGCCGCACCACTGCAGGCGCGGCAGGTTGTCCGGGAAGGCCGGGCGCACCGCCGCACCGAGCTCGAGCACGTCGGCCTCGCCGAAGGCCGGATGCAGCGCGTAGGCGGCCGAGAGCAGCTCGAGCAGTGAGCGCGCGCTGACGTGCGCGCCGGCGTCACTCTCGATCATGCTCGCCCCCACCAGGTATACCCCGGCCTCGCGCGGCACCAGGTAAACCGGCAGGCGCGGGTGCAGCAGCCGCACGGGACGCGTGAGCCTCAGCTCCGGCAGTCGCAGCAGCAGCATCTCGCCCTTGACGCCCCGCAGCTGCGGCAGCTGCGCGCGGGCCGCAAGTCCGCTGCAGTCGAGCACTGCCCGTCCCGCCAGCTGCCGGCGCCCGGCATCGACGTCATAGAGCACCGGTACGCCACGCTCGCCGAGGCGCGCGCTCAGCGCCGAAAGCGCGGCGCGCGGGTCCAGGTGGCCCTCGGCGGGGAAGTACAGCCCGGCATCGAAGCGTCCGGCGAGCTCGGGCTCCAGAGCGGCGATGCCATTCGCGTCCACCTCGTTGAATGCCTCGGTGCGGCGCGCGAACTGGCGCAGCTCCGCCCGATCGCGCGCGTGTGCCAGCAGCAGCGTGCCGCGGCGGAGCGTGCCGGGGAAGTGCTCCTGCCACCACGGCAGCGCCTCGGCGCCGAGGCGCGCGATCAGCGGCCCGGAATTCTCCTGCTCGCACCAGGGCGCGAGCATGCCCCCGGCGAACCAGGAGCAGTTGCGCGGCGGTGCCGGCGAGCGCTCGAGCACCTCGACGCTCGCGCCGCGTGCGCTGAGCTCGAGTGCGCAGCTCAGGCCCGCGACGCCCGCGCCGATGACGCTGATGCGCACTAGGCGCCCTCCGCTGGGGGCGCCGGCACGTACAGTTCGCCCCCGTGCGAGCGGAACTTGACCGCCATGTCGCGCAGGCCCGCCTCGCGTGCCTCGGCGCGTACCTCGTGCGAGATGCGCATGGAGCAGAACTTCGGCCCGCACATCGAGCAGAAATGCGCCAGCTTGTGGCCCTCCTTCGGCAGCGTGGCGTCATGGAAGGCGCAGGCGGTATCCGGGTCGAGCGAGAGGTTGAACTGGTCCTGCCAGCGAAAATCAAAGCGCGCCCGCGACAGCGCGTCATCGCGTTCCTGCGCACCGGGGTGCCCCTTGGCCAGATCGGCCGCGTGCGCCGCGATCTTGTAGGTGATCACGCCGGTCTTGACGTCGTTGCGGTCCGGGAGCCCGAGGTGTTCCTTCGGCGTCACGTAGCACAGCATCGCCGTGCCATACCAGCCGATCAGCGCCGCGCCGATGGCCGAAGTGATGTGATCGTAACCGGGTGCAATGTCGGTGGTGAGCGGCCCGAGCGTGTAGAACGGCGCCTCACCGCAGGTGGCCAGCTGCTTGTCCATGTTGGCCTTGATCTTGTGCATCGGCACGTGCCCGGGCCCCTCGATCATCACCTGGCAGTCGCGCGCCCAGGCCAGACGCGTGAGCTCGCCGAGGGTCTCCAGCTCGGCGAACTGCGCGGCATCGTTGGCATCGGCGATCGAGCCCGGGCGCAGCCCGTCACCGAGGGAGAAGCTGACGTCGTAGGCCCGTGCGATCTCGCAGATCTCCTCGAAGTGCTCGTAGAGGAAACTCTCGCGGTGATGCGCGAGGCACCACTTGGCCATGATGGAGCCGCCGCGCGAAACGATGCCGGTGACGCGCTGCACGGTAAGCGGCACGTAGGCGAGGCGCACGCCGGCGTGAATGGTGAAGTAGTCCACCCCCTGCTCGGCCTGCTCGATCAGGGTGTCTCGAAACACCTCCCAGCTGAGCTCCTCGGCCACCCCGCCCACCTTCTCCAGCGCCTGGTAGATCGGCACCGTGCCGATCGGGACGGGTGAATTGCGCAGGATCCACTCGCGGATGGTGTGGATGTTGCGCCCGGTGGAAAGGTCCATGACCGTGTCAGCGCCCCAGCGGATCGCCCACACCATCTTGTCCACTTCCTCCGCCGTCGAGGAGGTCACCGCCGAATTGCCGATGTTGGCGTTGATCTTCACCAGGAAATTGCGGCCGATGATCATCGGCTCGGACTCCGGGTGATTGATGTTCGCCGGGATGATGGCGCGGCCGGCCGCCACCTCGGCGCGCACGAACTCGGGGGTGACGATCTGCGGCAGGGTCGCGCCGAAGGGCTCGCCGCCATCGCGCGCCGGCGCGCGCACCTCGCGTCCGAGGTTCTCGCGGATGGCGATGTACTCCATCTCCGGGGTGATGATGCCGCGGCGCGCATAGGCGAGCTGCGTCACCGCCTGCGTGGCACGCCCCCGCAGCGGCGCGCGGCGCTGCGGAAACTCCGGCGCCCCCGGGGCGCCGGCGCTGAGACCATTGTCGCGCGGCTGCACTCCTCGGCCGGCATAACTCTCGACGTCCCCGCGCGCGCTGATCCAGGGCGCGCGCAGCGCCGGCAGGCCGGCGATGATGTCGATGCTGAGCTGCGGGTCGGTATACGGCCCGGAGGAGTCGTACACGGTGAGCGGCGGCTCGCCAGCGCTCGGCTGCAGCGAGATCTCGCGCATGGGTACGCGCAGCCCGGGGTGCAACCGCCCGCTGCAATAAACCTTACGGGAAGCGGGGAAGGACTCGGCTACTACCTGCAGCAACTGTGCATTCATCGTGGCGCTCCTCAACTTGCGGTCGAAGACCCAGTGAACGCCGGGAGAGCTGCGAGATGCGGCCGCCTGTGGTTCGGGCAGCCTGCGAAGGACGCTGATCTCGTGACACTTTCCTACGCCAGCATTAACTGGATCAGGTTCGAAGGGTCGCCACGCGCGCCGGTCATGGCGCCTGCTGGCCTCTCAGCCCCCTGCCGGGGCTCCCCTAGGTGGAGTGCAAAGTAGTACGGGCCTCGGCGCGGGTCAATGGCGGACGTGACCTGCGCCATGGCGCGTGTGAGACTTGCGCACCATGGCAACGTGGCAGCTGTGGGCCCTGCTGTCGGCGGTGTTCGCAGCGCTGACGGCGGTGTTCGCCAAGCTCGGGGTCGCAGAGGTCAGTCCCGACGTCGCGACACTGCTGCGCACCGTGGTGATCCTCGCGGCGTTGCTGGCGCTGGTGCTCGCCACGCGCCAGTTCCCCGACCTGTGGCGGGCCACGCCGCGCGCCTACCTGTTCCTGGTGCTCTCGGGACTCGCCACCGGCGCCTCATGGTGGTGCTATTTCCGCGCGCTGCAGGCGGGCGATGCCGCGCGGGTCGCGCCACTGGACAAGCTCAGCGTCGTGCTGGTGGCGCTCTTCGGCGCCGGGTTTCTGGGCGAACGTCTGGCCGCGGTAAACTGGCTGGGGGTCGTGCTGGTAGCCCTGGGGGCGTGGCTCGTAGCGCTCAGGAGTTAAGACAAACGGCGCCGCGCGCGGGGCCGCCAGGCCGCGCGCGCAGCGTTCGAAGGATCGGCCGCCTCGCGGCGGGCTGCGAATCCTTATGCGGGTCGATTACCGCCGCCGTGACTCGCCTGGCCGCCCTTGCGACCGGCCTCGGCAGCCAGCTCCGGATGCTGGGAGAAGCTGCGCTTCTCGTCCGGGACGCTCTGGCCGCCCTTGCGGCCGGCGACTGCCGCCAGCGTACGGTCCTGGGAGAAGCTGCGCTTCGCACCCGGGACGCTCTGGCCGCCCTTGCGACCGGCCTCCGCCGCCAAGCGACGATTCTGCGAGAAGCTGCGCTTCTCGTCCGGGACCGCCTTACCGCCCATGCTGGCAATCTGCCGCTGGCGCTCCGCGTTCATCGAAGCAAACCCGCGGTGGGAGGTGCGCCCTTCATCAACGGTTCCTTGTGCCATCACTCATGCTCCTTAGGATTCTCGCCTGAAGACCCGGATCGTGGCGGGCGCTTGCGGCGTGCTGCGTGACTGTTCCCCAACGCAGCCAGCATACGCCCGGTCCGTGACGCTTCAAATAAGAGGAATCTGACAGTTCAGGGTGCAAATGCGTACACCCCGTTAGGATGCCTTAAGGAGTTAGGCGGTCAATCACGAGGTTGAGCAGCCCGTCCTGCCCTACACGGTAGGTGAGCTCCCCGAAGGGATCGCCGCTCGAGCCCACCGGATTGCCGGAACGGGCAATGCGGGCAACGACTTGCACGGCCTGCCCCGGAGCAAACGAGTGTCCCGGGATCATCGAGTCGGCCGCCGTCAGTGTCACCGCCTGCGGGAACTGACTCTGCAGGCGCTTCGCCGCCAACGGCGGGCCGCCCCCGCCGGCGCGGCGCACAAAAACAAACAACGGCACCCCTCGGTCCGCGCTGCCTGAGAGCCGCGGGGCCAGCGTGATGTTAACTCGCACCGCAGCGGTGGGACCGGCTGCGGCCGCCGCGGGCGGCGTAGCGCTCGTCGCTGCGCTGCGGTCGTCGATGGCACGGATCTGCTCCTCGATGAGTGGCCGTACGTTGTCCGGAGGATTCATGGTGAGGAGCTTCGCGAAGCGCTCGCGCGCGAGCGGCAGGTCCCCGCGCCGCGCTGCAACAGTGGCACCGAAGAACAGTGCCTTGCCGGAGTCGGGGGCGAGCTCGAGGGCACGATCGATCAGGCGGCCCGCCCGCCCGGTGAGTTCCGCCGGGTCCTGCAGCGCCAGGACCTCGGCCTGCCCGAGCAACGCCTCGAAGTTGCGACCCCCGCTCAGGCGGTCGGCGCGCTCGAAGGCGCGCAGCGCGAGCGGAAACTCCTGCAGCACGGTGTACGAGCGCCCAAGCATCAGCCAGCCATCGAGGTCGTCCGGCTTCGTCTCCAGCTGCCGCGCCAGCCGCGCCACCATCGCCTGCGGCGTATCGGCGGATTGCGGCGCCGTGCGCCACGACCAGTTGCTCCAGGTGAGGTAGAGAATCAGGCCGCCGAGCACCAGGAGTGCCGCGGCGCCGAGGGCTGTCCAGGGTGCGGGCGCCACGGCGGCGCGGCGCCGCAGCAGCGGCAGCGCCACGAGCAGGACGGCGGCGGAGGTGAAGGCCGCAGCCAGCACGACGAAGGACAGCATCAGGAGGCTGAGTCCTCTTCGAGTGGTTCTTGATCTTCGGCCAGCAGCGCGGTGCGCTGGCGCACCACGCGCCAGCTGATGAGCGCGCCGAGCACCAGCAGCGCGGCCGGTGCGCCCCACAGCCAGGCGTTGCGCCACGAGTAACGCGGGCGGAACAGGATGAACTCCCCGTAGCGGGCCGCCATCCAGGAGCGGATCTCCTCGTCGGACTTGCCGGCGAGCAGCTGCTCGCGCACCTGCTGGCGCAGATCGGCCGCCAGATCCACCGGGGAGTCGGCGATGGACTCGTTCTGGCACTGCATGCAGCGCAGCTCGTGGGTGAGTGCCACGTAGCGCGCCTGCAGCGCGGGGTCCGGCAGCACGCTGGTATCGAGCGCCAGCGCGCGCAGCGCTACGAGCACGGTGGCGCCGGCCACCACCCAGGCACGCCGCGGCATCAGGACTTGTTCCCCTGCACGCGCGGCAGGATCTCGCGCGCCCAGGTATCCTCGGTCAGCGCACCGACATGCTTGTAGACCACGACACCCGCTGGGCTGACCAGGAAGGTCTCGGGCGCCCCGTAGACACCCCAATCTATGGCGGCGCGACCGGAACGATCGACGATCACGGTTTCGTAGGGGTTGCCCAGCTGGCTGAGCCAGGCCTGCGCCTGTTGCTCATCATCCTTCCAGTCAAGACCGATAAGCGGCACGAGGCCGGCCTGCTTCACGCGCAGCAGCATGGCGTGCTCGGCGCGACATTCCGCACACCACGTTCCCCACACGTTCAGGAGGTACCAGCGGCCCCGCAACTCCTGCGAGCGCACGGTGCGTGTCGGATCGGCGAGCGCCGGCAGCGCGAACTCGGGCGCCGGCTTGCCGAGCAGCGGCGAGGCGATGATGCCCTTCTCGGGCGCATGACGAATGCCGATGCCAAGCACCACCGCGAGCAGCACGAACAGGCCCAGCGGCACGAGGAAGCGGTTCATCCGCGCACGCGCTCCGGCAGCACCGTCCCGGGAGCGAGCGCCGCGGCGGTGACGCGATAGCGCCGGTCGGAGGCGGCGATGAAGGCGCCGATCGCCATGACGAGCGCCGCAAGCCACACGAGTGTCACCAGCGGCCGCACCTGCACCCGCACGCTCCAGCGTCCGGCGCCCAGGTCATCGCCCAGCGCCAGGAGCAGATTGTTGCCATGATCCATGGTGATCGCGGTCTCGGAAGTCACCTGGTGCTGCACCCAGAACTGGCGCTTCTGCGGCTGCATGGTACGTACCGGCTGCCCGTGATGCGTGAGCGCGAAGCTGCCGGCGATGGCGTCGTAGTTGGGTCCCTCGACGTGCCGCACCCCCTCGAAGCGCAGCTCGTAGCCGCCCACGCGCGCACTCTCCCCGGGGGCGAGCGCGACGTCGCGCTCGACGGTAAAGGACTGTACCGTGGTGAGGGCAATCACCGCCATCGCCAGCCCGAGGTGCGCGATCGTCATGCCGAGCACGGCGCGTGGCAGCGACAGGCCGCGCCGCCAGCGGTCGAGCGGGTCCACGAGCGAGGCGAGCGCGATCCAGAAGCCGAGCGTCATCGCGACGGGTGTCAGCACGTGCGGGCCCGAATACACCCCGAAGGCCACCCCGGCGGCGAGCAAGGCGGCGACGAGTGCCGTGACCAGCAGCAGCCGTTGCTTGTCCCTGAGGCGCCCGCGCTTCCAGTTGGCATGGATGCCGAGCGCGAGCAGGCCCACGAGTGGCAGCATCGAGAGCAGGAAGGTGGGATTGAAATACGGCGGCCCCACCGAGAGCGTGCCGAGGTTGAGCGCGTCCGCGATCAACGGGGCGAGCGTGCCGGCGAACACGGTCGCGGCCGCCGTGACCAGCAGCACATTGTTGAAGAGCAGGAACGACTCGCGCGCGCCGAGCTCGAAGCCGGCACTCGAGCGCAGCAGCGGCGCGCGCCAGGCGTACAGCGTCAGCGCCCCGCCGATCATGATGATGAGGAAGGCAAGGATGAACATGCCGCGGCTCGGATCGGCGGCGAAGGAATGCACCGAGACCAGCACCCCGGAGCGCACCAGGAAGGTCCCGACCATGCTGAGCGAGAAGGCGAGGATCGCCAGTAGCAGCGTCCAGCTCTTGAACAGGCCGCGCTTGTCGGTAACCGCGAGGGAGTGCACCAGCGCGGTGCCCACCAGCCACGGCATGAAGGAGGCATTCTCCACCGGATCCCAGAACCAGAAGCCACCCCAGCCGAGCTCGTAATAAGCCCAGAAGCTGCCCAAGGCGATGCCACAGGTGAGAAAGGCCCAGGCCCAGCTCGTCCAGGGGCGCGTCCAGCGCGCCCATGCCTGATCCAGACGACCCTCGAGCATCGCGGCGCATGCGAAGGCGAAGGCGACCGCGAAGCCGACGTAACCGGTATAGAGAATCGGTGGATGCACGGCGAGGCCGGGATCCTGCAGGATCGGGTTCAGGTCGCGGCCGTCGGGCGCGGCCGGCTCGAGGCGCGCGAACGGATTGGAGGTGGCGAGCGTGAACAGCAGGAAGCCGAAGCTCACCAGCCCGAGCACGCCGAGCACCCGGGCGGCGAAGCTTGCCGGCAGGCTGCCCGAGCGCAGCGCCACGGCGACACTCCACAGCGCCAGCAGCAGGATCCACAGCAGCAGCGAGCCCTCGTGCGCTCCCCACAGCGCGGTGACGCGATAGAACAGTGGCAGCGCGGAGTTGGAATTCTCGGCCACGTACAGCACCGAGAAGTCATCGGTGACGAAGGCATGCACCAGGCAGGCCACGGCGGTGCCCACCATGACGGCCTGGCCGGCGAGTGCGGCACTGACCGCGCCGGTCCAGCGCTCCCGCCCGAGCGCCGGACCGGCGAGGCCGAAGAACGCCTGCAGCAGCGCGAGCAGCAGCGCGAGGATCAGTACGAAGTGGCCGAGCTCGGGCAGCATGTCAGCTCCCCGCGCCGCTGGGCAGTGGCGCAGGCTGCGGCGCCGCCGGCGCCGTGCGCGACTCGCCGTGGCGGCGCTTGAGCGAGCGCGCCACCTCCGGTGGCATGTATTTCTCGTCGTGCTTGGCGAGCACGTCGTCGGCGACGAACGTGCCTGAGCCGTCCAAGTGGCCGTGCGCAACCACGCCCGCGCCCTCGCGGAAGAGATCGGGCAGCACCTTGTCGTAGCGCACCGGAACCTGGTGCGCGAAATCGGTCACCACGAAACTCACCTCGAGGCTGCCCGGGGCACGCCTCAGGCTTCCCTCCTGCACCATGCCGCCGAGGCGGAAGTCCTGCCCCGGCGCAACCTGCCCCTGCGCCACCTGACTCGGATCGAAGAAAAACGTCACGTTGCGCCGGAAGGCATTGAGCGCCAGCGCTCCGGCGATGCCCACACCGCACAGAATGCCAAGCACGAGCAGCAGCCGCCGCCGCCGGGTGGGGGTCATGCGCCCTCCCCGCGCGCGCTCAGGCGGCGCCGGCCGAGCAGCTGCGCCCGCCGCAGCGCGCGCCGCGCCGCGAGCACGTTCGCGATGACGACGGCGAGCGTCAACGCGTACGCGGGCCAGACGAAGGCCGCATAGCCACCCATGTCGAGGAATTCCCTCATGGGACGAGGACCTCGCGCAACCAAGCACCGCCGCGTTCGCGCGTGAGGATCTCCGCCCGCAGCCGCACCAGCAGCAGCGCGCCGAACAGCAGCGTGAAGCCGAGCAGCATCAGCAGCAGCGGTACCAGCATCGCCGCCGGCATCGCCGGCCGCGCCAGACGCATGACCGAGGGTGCCTGGTGCAACGAGTTCCACCAGGTCACCGAGTAATGGATGATGGGCACGTTGATGCTGCCGACCACGGCCAGCAAGGCGCTCGCCCGATCGGCGCGCTGGGGATCCTCGATGGCGGCGCGCAAGCCCATGTACCCCAGATACAGAAAGAACAGTACGAGTTCCGAAGTGAGCCGCGGATCCCACTGCCAGTACGTTCCCCACATCGGCTCCCCCCACAGCGCCCCGGTCGCCAGGGCCGCGAGGGTGAAGGAGGCCCCGATCGGGGCGCAGGCGGCCGCCGCCGCGTGCGCGACCTTGATACGCCAGACGAGCCCCACCGCAGCCGCCAGCGCCATCGTCACGTACACCATGAGCGACATCCAGGCACTGGGGGCGTGCACGTAGATGATGCGAAAGCCATCGCCCTGCTGGTAGTCCGGGGGCGCCAGCCACAGTCCGCCGTACAGGCCGGCCGCGATCAGCAGGGCCGCACTCCAGCCCAGCCAGGGCGTGAGGCGCTGCGCCAGCCCATACACGTGCGGTGGCGAGCCGAGCCGGTGAAACCAGGTAAAGTCCATCTGCGCGTTACTCCAGGCTGATCCTGACCGCCGCGGCGGCCGCCAGCGGCGCCAGCGTCACGCCCAGAACGGCGAGCGCGGCCAGCAATTCCAGCGGCGCGAGCACCGCAGCCCCCGCGATCGCCTGCTGGGTGGCACGGGCGCCGAAGATCAACACCGGCAATGACAGCGGCAGCGTCAGGAGCGACAGCAGCGCGCTGCTGCGCCGGATGTTGAGCGTAAGGCCCGCGCCGATCGAGCCGAGGAGGCTCAGGGTGAGCGTGCCGAGCAGCACCGCGGCCACGATCGCCGCCAGCGCGCTCGCGGGAGCGCCGAGGGAGACGGCGGCGAGCGGGGTCATGAGGGCGAGCGGCAGTCCGGTGAGCAGCCAGTGCGCGGCCGTCTTTGCGAACAGCAGCGCCGTCAGCGATTGCCCCGAGAGCAGGTACTGCTCGAGAGTGCCGTCCTGGGCGTCGTCGCGGAACAGGAAGTCCAGGGCGAGCAGTGAGGCCAGCAGCGCACCGGCCCAGAGCGCTCCGGGCGCCACCAGCCGCAGTTGCGCGAGCTGCGGGGAGATCGCCAGCGGGAACAGCATGGTCACGAGGGCAAAGAAAGCCAGCGGCTGCAGCAGCTGTGCCGGGCGGCGAAACGCGAGCGTCAGATCGCGCCGCAGCGCCAGCGCCACGGCCGCGAGCGCGCCGGCTTGCCCCCGGCCGAGCTCCTCGTTGACGGGCAGAACGACCCGGATGCTGGAGCTGCTCACGCGGCCAGCTCCAGCGCCTGCACCACTCCGAGGGTTCCGGGCAACTCGTGGTGCAGCGCCGCCACCGCCAGGCCGCCGCGGGCGAGCTGCTCACTGAGGAGTGCCGCGACCAGGCGCTGGCCCTCGGCATCGAGATTCGTGGCCGGCTCGTCGAGCAGCCACAGCGCCACCGGCAACAGCGTCAGTGCAGCCAGGGCGACACGCCGGCGCTGCCCGGCCGAGAGCGTGCGCACCAGGCGGTCGGCAAAGCCCTCGGCTCCCACCCGGGTCAGGGCGGCGGCCAGCTGCTTGGCGCTGACGCGCTGGCGATTGCCGATCCAGAAGCGCAGGTTCTCGCGCGCCGTCAGGTCCGCCTTCAGCGGCGGCTCGTGCCCGAGGTAGGCGAGTCCTGCATGGAAGGCACGCAGGTCGGCGCGCACGTCGCGCCCGCCCCAGCGCACCTGCCCGGACTCCGGGTAGATGAGCCCAGCGAGCGTGCGCAGCAGACTCGTCTTGCCGGCCCCGTTGGGGCCGGTCACCTGCAGGCACTGCCCGGCGCTGAGGACGAAGCCGACGCCGCGCAGGACGTGCCGCTCGCCCCGCCACAGGTGCAGACTCTCAACTTCCAACATTGCCGAAGCCATCGTGATAAGTGCGTGCCGGTTGGGGCGCGGCTCGCGTGCCGTGCCACGGCGCGCGAGTCTCGCAAATTCATCAGGTTAGCGCTACAAGCTTCGGTGTCTGTGGCGCAGGTCGCGGGTCGCAACGCTGTCGCCATTCGGAGTCGCCGCTCGCGCCCGACGAGCGCCCGCGTATGCGTGGGGTCGGACCGGCATAAGGCACGTAAGTGCCGGATCGCGTTCGTTTGGTTCGAGGGTGCCGAAAACGCTTACCCCAGAGTGGCCCCCCGCTAGCCTCGCGGACCCGCCCATGTCAGCGCACCCGCCCTGCGCCCTGCGCCCTGCGTCGGCTTCTCGCCGTTTGGCGATCCTGAAGGCGGATGTGCAGAATAACGCCGTGGCTCGGCGAAAATACCTCGGTACGGCCGCGGACCGGGACGAAGAAAAAGCCTGAATATCGAGGCGAATCCAACGAGCTGCCTGCAGGATTTGCTCTGACACTCGTGTTTCGCTCGACGCCCGATATCGACAGGAGATCCAGCATGACCTCGACACCCTATGCCAGCGTGGCCCCGTTGATCGGTCGCATTCTCATCGCGGGCTCCTTCATCATCCCGTGGGCCTGAAAAAGATCGCGGGTTTCTCCGCAACAGTGGGATACCTCCAAGCCACCGGCTTGCCGGCGCCTGAATTAGGTGCGGTTGTCGCCATCTTGATTGAGGTCCTGATCGGCGGAATGCTGCTTGTGGGTTTCAAGGCGCGCTGGGCGGCGCTGGCCCTGGCCGTGTTCTGCCTCGTCGCCGCATTCTTCTTTCACAACTACTGGGCATTGCCGCCTCATGAGCAGCCGATACCAGAAATCAACTTCTACAAGAATCTTGCCATCGCAGGCGGGCTGCTCTTCGTGTACGCGTTCGGTCCCGGCCGCTATTCGCTCGACGAGCGTTCGGGATCCGCCTGAGGAGGCTCAAGGTTTTCAGCGTTCGTAGTCGGCCATACGCAGACGTGTGCCCGTAGAGGCTTACCAGTCTTACAAGTGTCTGGTACGCCGTCGTTGCTCAATGGTTGCACCCAACAATCCGTGCCTACGCTCTGCAAGGTGACTCGGTGTGCCCAGCGGCTGACTGGCAGAGTCCCTCGCGACCGGTACAATCACCCGGTGAGCCGCGCTCTTCCCCAGCCGCGAACGCGACGCCAGTGGCACGCATGGCTGTTGGTGCCCGCGCTGCTGCTGCGGGCGGTAATCCCGGCGGGCTTCATGCCCGTGGCCGGGCCAGGGGGTCCACACCTTGGGTTTTGCCCAGGCGCCGGGCCGCTGCCTCCTGGCGTGGTCGCTCGGGCCAGCCATGCAGCACATCTCCAGCATGGACATTCAGCCGGGCATGGTCCGGGTATCCCGCAACCTCCTCACCATCCGGAATGCGTATTCTCCGCCGGCGCCGCGACAGCGTTTGCCGCAACAGCCATCGCCGCGCTCCCCGCGGCGGAACCTCCTTCGCTCATCGAGCCCGTCTCCGCGCCAACATTTTTGCCCGCCATCCTGCGCGCCCAGTCCCCGCGCGGGCCGCCCGTCATTTCCTGAGACTCTGACGACCTGGTCGCGCACTGGCTTCGCTCTGGTGCGTTCTCCGTGGATGTGGGGCGGCCGCGGATTGCTTCCGCTTCAACGCATGAAGCGGCACTGCGCTCCGCCGGCCGCCTGCACGAGTCGAGGGATCAATGAATACCAACATAATTTGGCGACGCGCCTGTTGGCGTTGGCGCGCACGCGCACTCGTGTCGCTTGCGACCGCCTTGATATTGTTCAGCGCCCTCCCGCAGCGCTCCTACGCCTGTGCTTCCTGCGGCTGCACGCTGAGCGCTGATGCGGCCATGGGTTACTCGGCGTTACCCGGCTGGCGGCTGAGCCTCGAGTATGACTACATCGATCAGAACCAGCTGCGCAGCGGCACCCAAGCAGCTTCGGGGGTACCGTCGGGAACCGAGCTCGAACACGAAACGGTTAACCAATACGTGACCGCCGGGCTCGGCTACAGTCCCACCTCATCCTGGTATCTGCAGCTACTCCTGCCATACGTGATCCGCAGCCACTCGACGTACGGCGAATACGACCCGACCGAACCGTTGCCCGAGCTCAGCCGTTCCTTCAGCTCAAGCCTCGGTGATGCCAGATTCATCGCCAGTTACCAGGGCTTCCTGCCCACTCACAATCTCGGCGTCCAGCTGGGAGTCAAGTTGCCGACCGGGCGCTACGGGACCGCCGTCAACTTCTACTCGGGTCCAGCCGCCGGCGAGCCCCTGGATGCCAGCTTACAACCCGGCACGGGCAGCACGGATCTCCTCATCGGCGCTTACTACTACCAGGCGGTCAGTCAAAATTTTGATGCTTTCGTGAGCGGTCAATTCCAGGCCGCGGTGAAGGAGAAGATGGACCAGCCTGGCAACGACTTTCGTCCGGGCAACGCCACCAGCGTGACTTTCGGCTTGCGGTACGAGGCCAATCCGCGCTGGGTACCCCAATTGCAGGTCAACCTCTTGCACAAGGAGCCGGACAGCGGAGCGCTGGCCGACGTGCAGAACACGGCCGGCAACGTCGCGTACCTCAGCCCCGGGCTCACCGCAGAGCTCGCGGCCAGCCTGCACCTCTTTGCGTTCGTGCAACTTCCGGTATACAGCAATCTCTATGGCACGCAGTTGTTTCCGCGCTGGACCGGGAGTGTGGGACTGACCTATGCGTTCTGAACCGATGCTGGCGGCCGCTCGGAGCCGCCGCGCATTCCTTAAGAGCTTCACTACCTACCTCGTAGGCGAGGCGCTGCCAACCCGGCCGGCCTGGGGAGGCGGCCTGCGGGTGGGTGCACCCGCGCCTGTGGCCACGCTCGTAACGCTGGATGGCCAGCGCGTCTCGACCAGTGAACTCCACGGGCAGGTGGTGATACTCACATTCTGGGCCACCTGGTGCGCACCGTGTCGGGAGGAACTGCCGCTCCTCTCCGACTATCTCGCATCTCATGCGGACCGCGGACTTCACATACTCGGTTTTAGCCTCGACACGCGGGAGGAACTCGCAGCGGTCAGTCGGGTCGCACAATCGCTGCGTTTCCCGGTGGGGTTAATGAGCGCCTCGAGCGCGCCCGGCTACGGGCGCATCTGGCGGCTCCCCGTAAGCTTTACGATCGATCGGCAGGGCCTGCTCGCCGAAGACGGCTGGAAGGAGAAGAACCCGGCATGGACGCGCGAGCGTCTCGATCAGCTTGTCACACCGCTGCTTGTCGCCAGCTGAGACGCGGGGCGCAGAAGCGCCTGCTGGAATCCGCACCTGATCCACGTACCAGGGGGTTTCGCGTTGGCAGGCTGCTTTACAACAGATCGAAGGCTATAGTTCTTTGTGACGATTCAGATGCTTGTGTACAACGCTCAGAACGCGTTACCCCCAATGCGCAGCGGACGCCGTGCCCAGTAATCTCACCGCCGACTCCCGAGGAGAACGCAGACTACTTTCCCACGACGTGCACGTAATCCGGCTTAAGTCCCGACGAGTCGCACTCAGAAGTTGAGCCGAGCCAAGAGTCGAACGTCTCGACCGGGAAGCACTACCGCATCCTTGTTGAACGCCACCGCGTCGCCGACGGGCGCCAGCGAGCGGCTGCGGACATTAACTCGCTAAACCTGAAGATAATTTGCAAAGTCTGAGGAAGCCGTCGGACTTCAGCGGATGGCTGAAAAATGCCTGGGGCCGGACTCGAACCGGCACGGGGTCGCCCCCAAGGGATTTTCTTACCACTACAGCTTTCGCTGCTGCCGGCCGCGAAGCCGTGCATTTGTGGTCTGGACTTTACCTTTGCCATCCCGCGCGCCGCTCGCGGCGATGCGGCTTAGGCAGGGGCCGTCAAGTCTCTACACTTTCCCCGGGGACGCCCGCTGGTGCGGGGCCGTCCGGGGCTTAGCTCGGTATTGCAGGCACCGCAGAGTGCTCCTGTTCCACCGACTTTGACCCCATTCACGTCGGCCGTTTCCGCGCCGAGTGCTCAAGTGCTCTCAAGTCCCTTGCGTCTACCGATTTCGCCACCCAGGCACAATGCGCGCGCAATTCTACCCAAAAGGAGCACGCACCGGTCACAACCTGGCGAGCTCGCCGTGCACCGCACGCCCGCCGAACAGCGTGACCAGCACGTGGGTCTTGGCGATCTCGGTCGGCGGCACCGAAAACACGTTCTGATCGAGCACGACGAGATCGGCGAACTTGCCCGCCTCGAGCGAGCCGGTGCTGCGCTCAAGACGATTGACGTAGGCGGCGTTGATCGTGAAGGCGGCGAGCGCTTCCGGCAGCCCGATCCGCTCCTCGGGAATCCAGGGAGTCTTGGTCTCGCCCTGCACGCCCATGCGCGTGAGCGCCACCTGGATCTCCTCGAATGGATTCGGGCTGGAAACCGACCAGTCGCTGCCGAAGGCCACCACGGCGCCGCTGCGGTACAGCGTTCCGATCGGATACATGCGGGCGGTGCGCTCGGGGCCGAGAAAAGGCAGCGTGAGCTTGGTGATGTAGTCGTCGGCGTAGGCCCACAGCGGCTGGAAGTTGGCGGTGACGCCGAGCGCGCGAAAGCGTGGAACGTCGGCTGGGTCGATGAGCTGCAGGTGCGCGATGTGGTGGCGGTGCCCTAGGTCTCCGTTCCTCTCGCGTGCCGCCTGCACTGCATCGAGGGCCTCGCGCACGGCGCCGTCACCGATGGCGTGGAAGTGCACCTGGAAGCCGCGCGCGTCCAGTTGCGTGACCGCCGCCTTCAGCTGTTGCGGCTCGACCATCGGGATTCCGTACACGGGCGGTCCCGGCAGCAGGTACGGCTGCAGCAGCACGGCGGTGTAATTCTCCATGACGCCGTCCTGCATGATCTTCACTGTATGCGCATCGATCAGGCCCGAGCTGTATTGCCTGCGCAGCCGCTCGATGCGCGCGATCTGTTGCAGCCCCTCGCGGCGTTCCCACCAGATGGCCGCCACCACCCGCAGGCTCAGCTCACCGCGAGCTTCCAGGGCGTGATAGGCCCTGAGGTCCGCTTCGTACACCGCGGCATCCTGGATCGCGGTGATGCCGAAGCCGTTCAGCAGTCGTACGGAGTAGGCAAGGCCGGCCTGCCGTTGTGCCGCCGTCGGTTCCGGCAGCACCGCGTCCACCAGCGCGGCGGCGCCCTCCTGGAGACTGCCGATGGCTGCTCCGCTCTTCGGGTCGCGGTCGATGCGGCCATCGGGCGGATTGGGAGTCGCGTCCGTGATGTGCGCCAGCTCGAGCGCCTTGCTGTTTACCCACACCGTGTGCCCGTCGCTGCTCGACAGATAGACCGGGCGATCGTTGACGACGCGGTCGATCAGCGTGCGACTTGGCGCCCCACCCGGGCCGAAGGCGGACATGAGCCAGCCGCCACCGGTGATCCAGGCCTCCTGGGGATGGGCTGCGGCGTAGGACTGGATGGCCGCGATGTACTCATCGGCCGTCTGCAGTCCTGCGAGATTGCAGCTGTTGGCCTCAATCCCGGCGCTAATGGGATGGATGTGCGCGTCCTGAAACGCGGGCATCACCATGCGGCCCTTGAGATCAATGATGCGGGTCTTCGGACCCACGAACGGCTTGAGGCCCGCATCGGTGCCGACGTAAGCGATGCGCCCGGCGCGTATGGCGAGCGCCTGCGCCCAGCTGCGCGCACCGTCGAGGGTGTAAACCGCGCCGTGTTCAAGCGCCAGGTCCGCCGGCCCGGAGGGCACGGCAGACAGCGCGCGCGCGCATAACAGGATCGTGAGGGTCAGCAGACAGCTGCGGCGCGCGAGCGCTACGTGCATGAGATCACCCGTTGGAAGAACGCAGGGCCGCCCGAAGCTCAGGCGGCGCAGCGTGAGACTCGCACGCTCCCGCGCGCGTGGTCAAACCCTGCGGCGATTAGCTTTCAGCCGGCGCGCACGGCGTGCGGGGGCCGCAGCAGCGCCAGCAGTAGGCATAGGCTCACGATGAACGACAACAGCAACGGCAGCCAAAAGATGAAGAGCTGCGCGATGATTCCGAGCCCGACGAATGCGGCAAGGTGCGTGAGTGTCATGCCGCGGTAGTTGGTACCGGCGGCGGCCAGGGTTGCGAGCTGCCAGAGCAATACGGCTTCGGCGGCCAAAAAGACGCTGGTGACGAAGCCGAAGCCCTGATAGAACTCCCAGTAGCTGCGCTGCAGGCCCGCGACGGGGAAGTGCACCGCGCGCATGCCGGCGACCACGCCCTGGGCGAGCGCGTCCTTCGCCGGGGTCCAGGGTCGTCCGAGCGTGTGCAGTGCCGCGAACGCGCCCGTGATGAGGGCAGCGCTCCGCAGCCACAGCGGCACGCGCAGCGCCAGACCAGCGCGCCCCACCTCAGCCGCCCTCCGCGCGCTGCAGTTCCTTCGCATAGAGCTCCAGAATGCCCGGCCAGCCGCCATCGACGGCGCCGCGCATCGTGCTCCCGTCGCTCTCACCCATGCGCTCGAAGTCGCGATGCTCGACCTCGATACGGGTGCGGTTCTCCGCCTCACGCACGAAGCGCACCTCGACTTCGGAGGCGAGTTGAACGCGCGCCTCCGGCTTCCACTGCGCGCTGATCTCCCAGCCGACCACAAAACGCTTCCCCGGCTCCCACACGCGCACGTGTCCGATGGTCACGTCCGAGCCATCCTCGAGATCGTTGTACCAGCGTCCGCCCACGAAAGGCTCGATCGCGCAGCGCCGGATTGGGGCACGGCCGATGCCATGCGACTTTGGCCACCATCGGTCGATTCCGCTGGTGAAGACCTCGAACGCGCGCTGCGTGCTGGCCGCGACGACGATCGACTTGTGTACGGGAGCGATCTTGATGATTGCATTCACAGCGACTCACCTCGTGACTTGTCCGAACGCGCGCCCTCCACTTCCTCCTTGAACGCGTTCAGCGCTTCGTCCCAAAACCCGTCCAGCCAGCGGCGCAGTTCCCCCAGGCCGTCGGGATCGATGTAATAGATGCGTCGGCTCCCCTGACGACGATCGCGCACCAGCCCGGCCGCCTTCAATGCGCGCAGATGCTGTGAAACCGCCGGGCGGCTCACCGGCAGCCCGCGCGCGAGTGTCCCCACCGGCCGCGGGCCGCTGCGCAAGCGCTCGAAGATGCGACGCCGGGTAGGGTCACTCAGGCACTGCAGTGCTCTTTCGTAAGCCATGACTTACCGTAAGTGATGGCTTACGTTCTGTCAAGCCCTCAGGCCAAGCCAGCATGGTGTAGCGCTAGCGGCGCGTGCACGCTGGCCAGCGCGGAGGGCGCCCCCTCACGGCTGCCACACAGGCAATGTGTAGGTGAACACGATGTAGCCCAGCGCCGCGTGTGAACCGTTTGAGAAGTAGAGCGCTGGATTGAACTGCAGCCGCGAAGTTACATTGCAGGTGAACCCCACGGTGAAGTAGTTGGCCGCTCCACTCTGGTAGTCCAACTGAAAGCGCCAGGTTTCGTTGAAGTCATGCGCCCAGCCGAGCAGCAGCTGGGTCTGGTTGTGAACCCGGATCGGCCCGGCCATCCATTTGTTCTCGGGCGTGTAGTAGCCGGCCTCGAGGAAGGGCTGCGGGTCTGAGCCCTTGTTAGACCAGTTGATGAACCCCGTGGTCAGCAGCCAGGGGCCGTGCTGCACCAGGCCCACTTGCGCGTTGTAGATCTGCTCGCCCGGCGAGAGTCCCTGAAATATGGCCGCCTCGAGCCAGGATGTGATGCCGAGCTCGGCCTGCAGCTCGTAGGGGTTGCCGATATCGGGGTGTTGTGCCTGGAAGCTCAGTGACAACTGACCCTCGGGTTGCAGATCCGGGGTCACGATCTGGCTCAGACCCTTCGTCGTGGCGTGTGCCTCGCCCAGAGCACAGGCTCCGATGATCAAACTGCAGATCGCTCGAGTTCTTCGCATCGGATTGCAACCAATCTTCCCATTCGCGCAAGGCGATGATGTTGCACGGCGCCAGTGAGGCGCGGCGGCGGTCGGCCGAGCCACAAGCGTCGATTCAATTTGGCGGGTCCGTTTTCGCTGCCACCTTCGCGCCAGATCGGCCACCGCCGCGCGGGCTCAGCCGCGGGGCACGCAGTCCGGGGTCTCGCACGCGCCCTCTTCTTCGATCTGCACCGTGATGTGCTCGATCTGCAGCTGCTGACGCAGACGCGCGTGGATAGCGGTCAGCACTGCACGGTGGCCCGCGCCCTGACTCAGGTGGGCATGCAGAGTCACGGTCGGACGCTCGCCAGTGATCGACCACACGTGCACGTGGTGCACGTTCAGCAGGCCGGGCACGTGACCGAGCAGCTCCTCTTCGATGCGCGCCACGTCGAAGCGGCGGGGAGCGCTCTCGAGCAGTACGTCGGCGGACTCGCGCAGCAGCTGCCAGGCGAAGCGGCCGATCAGTACCGAGACCAGCATCGACAGCAGCGGGTCCGCGACGTTCCAACCGCGGTAGAGGATGAGAATTGCCGCAACGCTTGCGGCCGCTGAGCCGAGCAGGTCCCCCAGCACGTGCGCTCGGGCACTGCGCTCGTTGAGGGAGCGCGCCCCGGAAAGAGCCAGGTACGCCCCCAGATTGGCGAACCCGCCGATGAGCGCGATCACGAACATCAGGCGGCCATTGACCGCGGGCGGCTGCAGCAGCCGCCCGATCGCCTCGTACACCACCCACGCCGTCAGCACCAGCAGCAGCTGGCCGTTCACGAAGGCGGCCAGGGGCTGGTAGCGGCGGTGTCCGTATGAGCGCCGGTCGCTCGCCGGGCGCTCCCCTATGCGGAGGGCGAGGATCGCAAGTCCGAGGGAGGCGGAGTCGGCGAACATGTGAGCTGCTTCAGCCAGGAGCGCGATCGAGTTGGCGAAGTAGCCACCCACGGCCTCGAGCACCGTGAAGGTGCCGAGGATTGCCAGCGCCAGCATCAGGCGACGCGCGCTCGCACCCGCGGCGGGCTGATCGTCCGGGCCGTGCACCTGGTCGTGCGCACCATGGTGGGCGTGCCCGCCGGAGCTGTGGCTGTGGTGATGTCCCATGATCAATTTCCAATTCGGTTGCCCGCGCCCGGGCTGCGCCCGGAGCCCGGCATGCGTATAGTGAAAACCCTAAAGTTACTTTAGGGTCAAGCAGGAGCGCCCCATGAAGATCGGTGAGCTGGCCCGCCGTGCGCAGTGCCAGACGGAAACCATCCGCTTCTACGAACGCGAGGGCCTGCTGGCGGCACCGGGCCGCAGCGCCAGCAACTACCGGCTCTACGGGCAAGCGCATGTGCAGCGGCTGGCCTTCATCCGCAACTGCCGTGCGCTGGACATGACGCTCGAGGAGATCAAGCAGTTGCTGCGCTTGCGTGACTTGCCCCAGGGCGACTGCAGCGCCGCACACGCCCTGCTGGATGAGCACGTCGCCCACGTTGCCGCCCGCATCAGCGAGCTGCAGCAGCTCGAGCGCCAGTTGAAGGCGTTGCGTCGCCAATGCCGGCCCGCGCGCAGCGAGCGCGAGTGCGGCATCCTCGATCGCCTGAGCCATGGCCGCAGCAGCGCGGTCAAACCTCGCGCCGCGGCCCACGTGCGCGGAGCCCATCGCGGCTGAACGCGCGCCGAGTCAGCAGGCGCCCGCGGTGCTTTCCCAGTGTGTTGTTTTCACGCAATGACTACTCGACTTGCCGGCTTGCGTTTCCGCTCGCGCCCGGCGCCGTTCCCGTCGCCGCTCGGCACCCAAAACCGCACTTTCGTCGGCTCCAAGGCCTGAGCCGGAACCTTGCGGCACTGTCATGGGTCTCAGCGTCGGCCCCATTAGCCTTCGTTGCTTCGCGGCCACAATCCATGCGCCGCAGCACCCCCATATTGCTGATCGATTCAGAAGGCCTCGCGCGCGACGGCCTGTGCGCGCTGCTGCGCCAGGAGGGGCTGCGCCTCTCGGGTGTCTACCTAAGCGTGCACGAGGCGCTGCGCGCCGATCCCCACCCCACCCCCCAGGTCACGATCATCGACTTCCCGCTCGCCATGCAGCCGGGCCCGCACGCCCTCGCCCACCTGAAGCAGCGCTGGCCCGCGACTGGCCTCCTCGTTCTCGGCGCAGGCCGGGAGCTGTCGGCCCTGAAGTGTGCCTGGCAGGCCGGGGCGGATGGCTTCCTGCTGCGCAGCGACCCCCGCACTGAACTCTTCTGCGCCATCGAGGCGCTGCTGCACCGCCGCCACTACGTGAGCCCCGCACTGAAACGCTGCGTCGAGCCGCGCCAGGGGCCGCCCCGCACGGCGCAGCCCCGCGCGCTGCTGAGCGAGCGCGAGCAGCAGGTCGTCAGATTGATCGCCCAGGGGCATCGCACCCGCGAGATTGCCCAGCTGCTCGGGCTCAGTCCCAAAACCGTCGAGCGTCACCGCACCAACATCATGCGCAAGCTCGGGGTGCGTTCGGCCACCGAAGTGGTCGCGTACGCCCTCACCCACCGCTGCGTCGGCTTCTGAGGCACCGCGCCGGTAATGCTCCGGCGCGTTCCCGCACTCGTCACGTCGCGCCCGACGCACGGCTCGGCGCTCCGTTGCATTCAAACCGCCTGCCCCGCAGTAGCATCCAAACACGCATGGATAGGTTCCCTCCCAGGGGGGCTGACTGCGATGGAATCTCTGCGCTGGTCGGGCAACAGTCCCATCGGCGTGATCGTCATTGCGATCTTCGTGGTGCTGCTTGGGCTGCTGAGCCTCACCCACCTGCCCCTGCAGCTGTTCCCGGACATCAAGAAGCCGGAGCTGCAAATCCAGACCGGCTGGCGCACCGCCTCTCCCGAAGAGGTCGAGTCCGAGCTCTTGGAGCCGCTCGAGAACGTCATGCAGGGCCTGCCGGGGGTGGAGGAGATCGAGGGTAACGCCGCGGTCGGCGGAGCCAACCTCAACCTGCGCTTTGCGCTGGGCACCGACATGAAGAATGCGCTGGTGGAGGCGATCGGGCGCTTGAATCGCCTACCGCCGCTGCCGCGCGACGCCGACCGTCCGCAGCTCACGCTGGGCGCCAACGGGGATGCCAACGAGACCCTGTCCTGGTTCTTCGTGCAGCTCCTTCCGGGCACCGCCGAACCGATTGAGAAGCACCGGCGCTTCATCGAGGACACGGTGCGCGCACGCCTCGAGGCCATTCCCGGCGTCGCCGCCGTCAACGTGAATGCCGGCCCGCCGGATGAGGTGCACATCACCCTCGACCTCGCGCGCGCCGCCGCCCTCGGCATCAGCATCCCCGACGTCGCCAGTCGCGCCGCCGCCGCCAACAACGTCTCCGGGGGTCAGCTCTCCGTCGGGCGCCGCCAGTACACCCTGCGTTTCACCGGGCGCTTCAGCCCCGAGGAGCTCGGGGCCCTGGTGCTCACCTGGCGCGACGGCCGTCCCGTGCACCTGGCGGACATCGCCACGATCGATGTCGGACCGCCGCAGCGCAGCTTCTTCGCCTACCAGAACGGCAACCCGGCCATCGGCATCCAGGTGTTCCGCGCCAACGGCGCCAATGTCCTCGCCACGCTCGATGCGGTGAAGGCGGCCGTCGCCGAACTGCGCGACGGGGTCCTCAAGGCGCGCGGCCTGGGGATCGAGCAGTCCTTCGACGCCGCGCTCTTCATCCGTCGCGCCGTGCAGCTGCTCACCGAGAACCTGATCGTCGGCGCGCTGCTGGCGCTCGTGGTGGTGTGGTGGTTCATGCGCGAGTGGCGGGTCACGCTGCTGATCGCGACCACCATTCCCGTGTGCCTGTGCGCGACCTTCGTGGTGCTCGATCTGAGCGGGCGCAGCCTGAACGTGATCTCCCTTGCCGGGCTCGCGTTCGCGGTCGGCATGGTGGTGGAGGGTGCGATCGTGGTCTCCGGCAACGTCGTGCGGCTTCGCGAGGGCGGCCGACCGCTGGCCGAGGCGACGCGCGTGGGCGCGCGCCAGGTGTCCGGCGCGCTCATCGCCTCCACCGCCACCACGATCGCGGTGTTCGTGCCGGTGCTGTTCCTGAAGGACGTGCAGGGACAGCTGTTCGGGGACCTGGCACTGACGATCTCGATCGCGGTGGCCATCTCGATCATCGCAGCCCTCACGCTCTTGCCGCAGGCGCTTGGTTTTGCCCTCGACCGTCCGCTGCGACCGAGCGGCTACGGGGCGGGCTGGCCGCGGCTCACCGAGTGGGTGCTGCGCGTCACGCGCACGCGCGCCCAGCAGCTCGGCTGGATCGCCGGACTGCTCGTCGGGCCCCTGTTGTTCAGCTGGTGGCTGCTGCCGCCACTGGACTACCTGCCGCCGGTCAAGCGCGCCGCGATCGATTGCTTCTTCGAGTTTCCACCGGGCATGAGCCCGGAGGCGGTCAACCGCGAGCTGCTGCCGGTGCTGCTGGCGCGCATGGACCCGTACATGCGCGGCACGCAGGAACCACGGCTGAAGAACTGGTACATCCTCACCTGGCCGGGCGGCGGCACCATCGGTGCCCGGGTCATCGACGAGCGGCGCATCGGCGAACTCGAGCGGCTGATCCGCGACAAGATCACGGTCGGCCTGCCCGATACGCGGGTCTTTACCAGCGAGGGCGAGCTGTTCGGTGGCATCGGAGGCTCGGCGCGCTCGGTCGGCATCCACCTGCAGAGCGAGGACACGGCGGCACTCAACAAGGTGGCACTCGCCGGCCGCACGCTGCTGGAGAAGGTGTTCCCCGGAGCGACGGTGCTCTCCTTCCCCAACCCCGAGGATGCCGAGCTCGAGCTGCATGCCGTGCCGGATGACCGGCGCATCGCCGAGCTCGGCTGGGACCGCAGCGCGGTCGGCACCATCGTGCGCACCGTGGGTGAAGGGGCCTGGCTCGGGGAATACTTCGACGGCAAGTCGCGCCTGCCGATCGTGCTGCGCTCGACCGAGGGCACGACACCCGAGGAGCTTGCTGATGCACCGCTCGTGACGCCAAACGGCCTGACCGTACGCCTGGGCGATTTGGTGCAGCTGTCGACGGTGCTCGGGCCGCCGGGCATCCGTCGCCTGAATCACCGGCGCACGGTCACGCTCACCGTCGATCCGCCCGCGGCGCTCTCGCTGGAGAAGGTGTTGCACACCATCGACACCGAGGTGCTCCCGAGTCTGCGCGCGCAGCTGCCGCCGGATGGCTCGCTGCGGCTGGCCGGCAGCGCCGACAGCCTGAGTGAGACGCTGGCCGCCATGAGCCGGGTGTTCGCGATGGCCCTGGTCGTGCTGCTGTTGCTGATGACGGTGCTGTTCCGCTCGGTCCGCGACAGCCTGATCGTGCTGCTGACGGTGCCGCTCGCACTGGTAGGTGGCGTGCTCGGCCTGCGCCTCCTCGACCTGGTCAAATTCCAGGCGCTCGACCTGCTGTCCATGATCGGTTTCGTGATGATGATCGGCGTCATCATCAACCACGCAATCCTCCTGGTGGCCGCGGTGCGCAGCGTCGAAGCCGAAGGCGCCGCGCTCGAGGAAGCCATCCGCGTCGGCCTGCAGCAGCGTCTGCGCGCCATCCTCGCGAGCACGCTGACCGGCGCCCTCGGGGCCCTGCCGATGGCGATCAACCCCGGGCCCGGCAGCGTCATCTATCGCGGGCTGGCCGCCGTCAACATCGGCGGGGTGGTCGTGAGCCTCATCTTCAGCCTGGTCCTGATCCCGGCCCTGATGCGGCTGCTGCGGCCCGTGCGCGCGAACCAGCCGGCCGCGCTGCCGGTATCGGTGGCGCACTCATGAGCGCGTCGCGCTCCGTGGAAGGAACGTACATGCCGCGGCTCGCACTCAAAATGCTGCTCGCCGCCGTAGCGCTGCCGGCGCTCGCCGCCGCCGAGCCGGCCGCGGCGCCGCAGGTGGTGGAGGTGGCCACGGTGAGCGTGCAGCCGTTGCGCGTCTCGAGCTGGATCCCCGGCTCCATCGTCAGCCGCGCAGATGCGCGCATCGCCAGCATACTTGCCAGCCGGGTCACCTGGATCGCCGAGGTCGGCACGCGCGTGAGGCAGGGAGAACCCCTGGCGCGCCTCGATGACACGCTCCCGCGGCTGCGGCTCGAGGACTTGCGCGCGCAAGTCTCACGCGCCCGGGCACAGCACCAGGTCGCCAGCTCCCAGCTCGAGCGCTTCAACCGCCTGGCGGCCACGCAGGTGCTCAGCGCCAGCCAGCTCGATGACGCGCGCGCGCAGCGCGACGTCTCCGCCGACGACGTCGCGCGCGCGGACGCGCAACTGCGCGAGGTGCAGTACGAGATCGCGCAGTCAGTCATCCGTGCCCCCTTCCCCGGTGTCGTCACCGAGCGCTTCACGCAGCGCGGCGAGTTCGTGCAGATGGGAGCCGCCACGGCGCGGCTGGTCAACACCGGTGAGATCGAGGCGCGCGCCACCGCGGCCCTCGACCTCGCCGACAACGTGCACCCGGGCCAGGGTGTGAGCGTGCGTGAGCACGGCGTGGAACGGCACGGGGTCGTGCGCACCGTGGTGCCGGTCGGGGATGACCGCTCGCGGCAGTTCGAGGTGCGGGTGGTGCTAAATGATGCCGCCTGGCTGGTCGGCACGCCGGTGGAGGTGAGCCTGCCGGCCAGCGCCGCGCGCACCGCGGTCACGGTGCCGCGCGATGCGCTGGTCATTCGCCAGAACCACTCCTACGTGCTGCGCGTGACGCGCGCCAACACCGTCGAGCAGCTGGACGTCACCCCCGAAGTCGGCGTCGCGGACGCCGTCGAGGTGCGCGGTCCGCTCGCGCCCGGGGATCGCCTGGTCGTGCGCGGCGCGGAGCGCCTGGCAGCCGGCCAGGCCGTGAAGGTGATCGATGCCACTCCGCCGCTGCCGCGACTGCCGCACCCGGGCTAAGCGGGCCACAGCTGCGGAAACAACGGGTGCTCGAGCGGCGCCCCCGCCGGCAGCTGCTCCTCGAGTCCCTCGAACTGCGGCGAGGTGCGCCAGCGCCGTGGCGCATGGCGCACGTCATCGCCCACGATGCGCACCGAGAACACCCGGCGCCGGCGCGCGCCGCCGACGCCGGCCGCGGCGTGCAGCGTGAGCATGTGGAAGCACACCGCATCGCCCGGCTCGAGCTCCCAGCCGAGGATGCGATGGCGCTCGCGCTCGGCCTCGATGTCGGGCAGGTCCGCCAGCGAGCCCTCCGGAAACCAGCGCGCCTGCTGGTCCATGAAGGAGCGCGGCATCAGCCACGGCCCGCGGTGTGAGCCGGCGACGAACTCGAGCGTCGACTCGCGGCTCACCGGATCCACCGGAATCCAGAAGCTGCAGTTCTGCGTCCCCTGGATGTTGTAGTACGGCTGATCCTGGTGCCAGGGCGTGCGCGCCCGGGTGCCCGGCTCCTTGGTAAGCATGTGGTCGTGATAGAGGCGAGCCACGCGGCTGCCCATGAGACCGGCGGCCACCGCACCGAGCGCGGAGCCAAAGATGAACTCGCGGTAGCGCGCGTTCTCCTGCCAGCAGCAGAAGTCTTCGAGGAACCAGCCCGGGTCCCCGGGCTGGCTGGCCACCTTGGCGCGCGGGCTCGGGTGCGCCAGGTTCGCATCGATCCCGGCGCGCAACAGCTCGACCTCGGGCGGCAGCAGCAATCCGCGCAGCACCAGCGCGCCGTCGGCCCGAAAGGCGTCCACCTGCTCGGGCCGCAGGGCATAGCGCGAGCCGCGCGATTCGGGCATCAGCGCACTCCAAGGCGGAAAAGTATCCGATTGTACGGCAGACGCCACACCCGCCGCGTACGCCGCGCCCAGGCCCCGTGGCTGCGTGGTCAGAAGGCTCCGACGCCGGTGCGAGTGCGCCTCACGCAACGGCGCGTCCTGCACTGACATTGCCGCTGTTGCGTGCGCGCCATGATGCGACGCACCCACCTCACAGGAACGCACGTTATGAGACTTCGTATCAGCGGCACCGTAGGCGCCGCGCTCACGCTGGCCGCCCTCGCGGGCTGCGCCGGTGAAGGACCCCCGCCGAAGGAGGAAATGGCCCGCGCCCACACGCTTGTGAGCCAGGCGGACAAGGCAGGCGCCCAGCGCTACGCCGCCGCGGATCTGCAGCGCGCGCACGATGAGCTCGCGCGCGCCACGACCGAGTTCGACGCCAAGAAGTACGACGCAGCCCGCGCGGACGCGGAGAAAGCGGCAGTGGATGCGGACCTGGCGAGCGCGCGCCAGAGCGCCGGTGAGTCGCGGCAAGCGGCGAACCAGCTGGCACGCGATCAGAGCGCGCTCAGTCAGGAAGCCCAGCGCGCCACCGACGCCGCAAGCCAGCCCCCGCCGCCACCGCCCCCGCCGGAACCGACGCCGCAATAAGGAGAGCTCACATGCGTTATCTTCTTTTGGCCGCCGCCGCCCTCGCCTTTGCCGGCTGCGCCTCCAGTCCGCCGCGCAACGACCGGCTGGAGAGCGCGCGTACCGAGGTGCAGTCGCTGGCCCAGGACCCGCTCACACCCCAGGCGGCCTCCCAGGATCTGGAGGCGGCGCGCGACCGCCTGCAGCAGGCGGATACCGCCCTCGCCAACAAGCGCCCGCCCGAGGAAGTCGACCACCTCGCCTACCTGGCGCAGCGCCATGCCGAGGCGGGGGCGGCGCGCGTGGATGCCGCGCGCGCCAAGCAGGACGTGGCACGTGCCACGGAGGAGCGCAACCGGGTGCTGCTCGAGGCCCGGGCGCGCGAGGCGGACGCCGCCAAGCAGAAGCTGGCCGCGACCCAGGCGCAGCTCGCGGAGCTGCAGGCCAAGCAGACCAACCGCGGCATGGTCGTGACGCTCTCCGGCGTGCTGTTTGACACCGGGCGCGCGACCTTGAAACCCGGAGCCGAACTCACCCTGGATCGGCTGGCCACCATGCTGAAGCAGAATGCCAACGCACGGGTGATGGTCGATGGCTTCACCGACAACACCGGCTCGCCGGAATTCAACCAGACTCTCTCGCAGCAGCGGGCCGACGCGGTCGCGGCGGCGCTGATTTCCCGTGGCGTCTCGGCCGAGCGCGTGCGCGCCACCGGGCGTGGCGAAGAGTATCCGGTCGCCACCAACAGCACCGCGGCCGGACGGCAGCAGAACCGGCGGGTGGAGATCGTGCTCTCGGACGCCAATGGGCGCTTCGCGCAGGCGGAAGATATGACGCCGCGCTAGTGCGGCTCAGGCGGCGCGTGCGATTCGACAAGCGCGCCGGCAGTTCGTAGCATCTGGCGGGCCGCTCACCCAAAGCATGGGTGGGCGGCGCGCCATGAGCGATACCGCCTCACCCTCCAGACGCCGCGAACGCACGCGCGGCGCGCGCAGCACCGGGCCGACCCTGAGCCCGCTGCCACGGCTGCGCAATCCGTGGCCGCCGCTCGAGGTGCTGTCCGCCGAGCAGGTGGAGCGCATCCTGGCCGCCGCCTTCCAGGTCCTCGAGGAGGCCGGCCTCGAGATCCGCAGCGCCGCGGCGCGCGCGCACTTTGCGCGCGCCGGTGCCGCGGTGGATGAGGCCACGCAGATGGTGCGCCTCGGGCGCGACATCGTGCAGGCGCAGCTCGCCCACGCGCCCGAGCGCTTCGTGCTGCACGCACGCAATCCCGACCGCCACCTGCACGTGGGCGACGACGTGGTGAACTTTGGCCCGGTCAACGGCGCCCCCAACGTGCGCGACCAGGAGGGCGGCCGCCGCTACGGCAGCATCGTCGACTTCCGCAACATCCTCAAACTCACCCACGCGCTGGGTGTCCTGCACTGGCAGGGGGGCATCGTGGTCGAGCCGGTCGATCTGCCGGTCGCGGTGCGGCACCTGTCGACCTATCAGGCGCACATCGAGTGCGCCGACATCGTCTGGGCGGCGCGCGGCGTCGGTGGCGTGCAGGCGCAGGATGCGATTGCCATGTCGGCGATCGAGCACGGCTGCACGGTCGAGGCGCTGGCCGCGCGGCCGACGCTCATGACCGTCACCAACGTCAACTCGCCGCGACGCGTGGACGAGGAGATCCTCGACAACATCATGACCATGGCGGCCCACGGGCAGTGCGTGGTCATCACGCCATTCACCCTCATGGGCGCCATGGCGCCGGTGACGCTCGCGGGCGCACTGGTGCAGCAGACCGCCGAGGCGCTCGCTATCGTCACGCTGTGCCAGCTGGTGCGCCCCGGTGCCCCCTGCGTCATGGGCAGCTTCACCTCCAACGTCGACATGCGCACCGGCGCGCCAGCCTTCGGCACCCCCGAGTACGTGCACGCGGTGATCGCGAGCGCGCAGCTCGGGCGGCGCCTCAAGCTGCCGGTGCGCACCAGCGCGGTGAATGCCTCGCCGATGGTGGACGCGCAGTCGACCTACGAGACGGCCTTCTCGCTGCAGGCGGCGATCCTCAGCAACAGCCACCTCATCAACCATGCCGCCGGCTGGCTCGAGGGCGGCCTGTCCGCCTCGCTCGAGAAGATCGTCGTGGACGCCGAGTTGCTGCGCAACTGGGCCGAGATCCTCAAGACCGTAAGCTTCAGCGACGATGACCTGGCGGTCGAGGCGATCAAGGAGACCGCCGCCGGCGGGCATTTCTTCGGTGCGTCCCACACGCTCGCGCGCTACCAGTCGGCCTTCTACCGACCGCTGCTCTCGGACTGGTCGAACTTCGAGAACTGGCGCGACGCCGGCGCGCGCAACGCCACCGAGCGCGCCACCGGCATCTGGAAGAAGCTGTTGGGCGAGTACCGCCCGCCGCCACTGGACCCGGCGGTCAGCGAGGCCGTGGCCGCCTACGTCGCGCGCCGCACCGCCGAGCTCGCGCGCGGCAACTGAAGCCGCGAGCGCCCTGAAGATCCTGCGGCAATGACCGAGTGGATCGCGAACGCGCGCATGTACGCGGTGACCCCCGCCGTCGAGGCCGCCTGGGGCGAGCTGCTCGCGCACGTGGCCGAGGATGCGGCCGTGCCGCTGCGCTACGTGCCCTACCCGGCGCCGCAGCCGCTCGAGAAGCTCTGGACACGACCGGATCTGGGCGCGGTATTCATGTGCGGCTTCCCGGTGGCGCTAGGGCTGGCGCAGGTGGTGCCGCTTGCGGCCCCGATCCCGCGCGCGCCCTGGGCCCGGGGGCGTGCGCTCTACCGCACCGATCTGATCGTGCATGCCGAGGCCTCGTATCGCACGCTCGAAGACACCTTCGGCGGCCGCGCCGGCTGGACGGTCACGCATTCGCAGTCCGGCTTCAATGCCCTGCGCCACACGCTGCTGGCGTATCGAACGCCCGAGCGCCGCACGCTCTACCGCAGGGTTGAGGGGGACCTGGTGACGGCGCGCAACGTGCTCGATGCGGTGCGCGCGGGCCGGCTCGACGTAGGGCCGCTCGATGCCTACTGGCACCTGCTGATCGCGCAGCACGCGCCCGAGCTGGTGCGCGGCGTGCGCGTGCTCGCCTCCACCCCGCTTACCCCGATGCCCGCCCTGGTCGCCGCCGCGACGCTCCCGGCGCAGCAGGCAGCCGCGCTGCGCGCGGCGCTCGCCGGCGCGGCGCGGCGACCGTGGTTCGCGCCGCTGGCGCAGGTATTGCTGCTGGAGGGGTTCGTGCTCGTAGAACCCGAGGATTATCAGGGGCTGCTCGAATGGGACCGGCAGGCACGTGCGGCCGGTTACGAGCTCCCGGCCTAGATCGTCGCGATCTGCGCGAGCGTCGCGGTCTGTCTGGGCGGGGCAACGGGCACGCCGCCGCTCGGGTGGAGCAGCACATCGTGGGGGCGGAAGAGGAAGCGCCGCGCCACATCGAAGTAGGTGCGATAAACCAGCCCGCCGTTCTCGGCGATCAGTCGCTCACGGATCAGCCGGTAGCGGGCCGGGATTTCGTACCAGGGTACCAGCGGTGACTCGTGGTGCAGCGCATGCAGGTTGTTGAAGAGGAACAGCGGCCCGAGGAGCCAGGAGTCCTCCACCACCGCGATGCGCTCGGCGACTTGTGGGCGCGCACGGTGCTCGGCGAAGGAGCGGATCAGCTGGATGCCGTTGGCGGGCACCGCGATCGCGAGGAAGTAGATCCACAGCGGCATGCCGCACACCCACTTGACCCACAGCACCACCGGCACGCACCAGGCGACGTGCTCGAGCCAGGTACGCAGCACTTCCCGCTCGCCACGCGCGAGCGCCCGCACGTCGCGCACCAGGAACGCCCCGATGTGCCAGAAGGATCCGACCACTACCCGCCCGGCGAGGGTCTGCTGCACGCGCAGCAGCAGCCGGCTCGGTGCACTGAGCCGCTCCCACTCGGGCGTGAGCCAGTAGAAGGACTCCGGGTCATCCACGGGATCGGTGAGGCGCTCGTCGCGGTGATGGATGCGATGCATCGTGCGATAGCGGTCGTAGGGCAGCCACAGCGCGAGCGGCAGGATCCCCAGCAGACGGTTGACGGCGTACCAGCGGGTCGGGTGGCCGTGCACGATCTCGTGCTGCAGGGAGCTGTGCAGCGTGACGATCAGCGCGCCGAGCGGGGCGAGCAGCCACAGCGGCCAGTGGCCGTACTGGTAGGTAACGGCGAGCCAGGCCGCGTACACGCCGCCGAGCAGCAGCAGCGTCTGCCACTCGATGGCGGTGCGCGCATGCCGCACCGCCACACTCGCGGCCGTCGCGCCGGTCATACCCCTCGACTCGGTGTTTCGCATCGCGGTGGAAAATCCCAACGGTTCGCGCGGCGCGAGCCTCGAGGGACTTTGGGATCCGCCAGATGCCTGCGTGCGCGGCTATCGCACTAAGACAGATCTTATCGAGTTTGCGTTCCAGGCGCCGGCTACGCCTACGTTTTCCGCCAATTCCGTCTCACTCGAGGCGCACCCGCCGGCACAGGCGCCGCTCCACGGCCGCCATGGCATCGTAAAGAAGTACCGCCATGAGGCCGGTCACGAGCCCCCCTTGCAGCACGAACGCGGTGTTGTTGGACAGCAGCCCGGCGATGATGACCTCCCCCAGGCCCTTGGCCGCGACCGTGGAGCCGATGGTGGCGGTGCCGACGTTGATCACCAGGGACAGACGTATTCCCTCTAGAATCAATGGCATAGCCAGAGGAAGCTCGACCGACTGTAAGCGTTGCCACGCGCTCATCCCCATCCCGGATGCCGCCTCCAGCACCGCCGGGGGCGTTCCCTGCAGCCCGGCGATAGTGTTCTCGAAGATCGGCAGCAGCCCGTAGGCGAACAGGGCGATCAGGGTCGGGCGCTCCCCGAAGCCGACCAGCGGCACGGTCACGGCGAGCACCGCCACCGGCGGAAAGGTCTGGCCGATGTTCACCAGGGTGCGCGACAGCGGCAGGAATTCGCGCCCGCCCGGACGCGTGACGAGGATGCCGAGGCTCACGGCGACCAGCGTGCTCGCCGCCGCGGCAAGGCAGACCGTGCCCAGATGCGAGAGTGCGAGCGAGAGCAGGTTGCCCTGATCGTAGATCGGGGGTGCTCCGTATTGCGTGAGCGGGGCGAAGAGCGGCGCGAACTTCTGCGGCACCACGAGGAAGGCGACCAGCAGCACGAGCGCACCGAGGCGCAGCAGGCTCGCGAAGCGCATCAGCGCGGCCGGCCGTGCGCAAGGATCGCGGCCATCGTGACCTGGCCGCGCGGCCGGCCCTCCTCATCGACGACCAGCGCCGATTGCGCCCCGCACCAGAGCATCTCCGAGAGTGCCTCGCGCAGCGAGGCACTCTCTGGCACGCGCGGTCCGCTCGACTCGCCCGCCGCCGCCAGCTCGCCGGCGGTCGTCAGTGACAGCAGCCGCATGGCCCGGTCGGCGAGCCCGGTCATACGCGCGACGAACGGGTCGGCGGGGTGTGTAAGCAGCTGCGCCGGGCGGTCGTACTGCAGCACCCGCCCCTGGCTCATCACCGCGACGTGGTCGCCGAGGTGGAAGGCCTCGTCCATGTCGTGCGTGACCAGCACCACGGTGGTGCCGAAGCGGCGCTGGATCGCGAGCAGGTCCTCCTGTGCCTTGGCGCGGATGATCGGGTCGAGCGCCCCGAAGGGCTCATCCATGAGCAGCACCGCCGGCTCAGCCGCTAGCGCGCGCGCCACGCCGACGCGCTGCTGCTGACCGCCGGAGAGCTCGTGCGGGAAGGCGCGGGCATAGCGCTGTGGCTCGAGCTGAAAGACCTCCAGCAGCTCGGCCACACGCGCGCGCACCCGCGCGCCGTCCCAGCCGAGCAGCCGCGGCACGGTCGCGATGTTCTCCTCCACGGTACGGTGCGGGAACAGGCCGTGGCCCTGGATGACGTAGCCGATGCGCCGCCGCAGCAGGTGCGCCGGCTCGCTGCGCGTGTCCTTGCCATCGAGCAGCACGCGCCCGGCGCTCGGCTCGACCAGGCGGTTGATCATGCGCAGCAGCGTGGACTTGCCCGAGCCGGAAGTGCCGACGATCACGGTGATCGAGTTGCGCTCGATCTGCATGGACACGTCATCGACGACCGTGCTCGTGCCGTAGCGCTTGCTGAGGTTCTCGACGCTGATCATCGCCGCCCCCGGTTGAGCACTTCGACCAGCGCATCGAGCAGCACCGCCGCCGAGAAGGCCAGCACCACGATCGGGATCGCGCCGAGCAGCACCAGGTCGATGGCGGTCTGGCCGATGCCCTGGAAGACGAACGTACCGAGGCCGCCGCCGCCGATCAGCGCCGCCACGGTCACCATGCCGATGTTCTGCACCAGCACCACGCGGATGCCGGTGAGGATCACCGGCAGCGCCAGCGGCAGCTCGATGCGGCCGAGAGTCTGGGCGGCTGTCATGCCCATGCCGAGCGCGGCATCCACCGCCTGGCATGACACGCGCTGCAGGCCGAGCACGGTGTTGGCCACGATCGGCAACAGCGAGTACAGGAACAGCGCCAGCGCGGCGGGCGCGGCGCCGATACCGCGGATGCCCAGCCGTGCCGCGAACGGCACGGCCACGGCCAGCGCCCCGAGCGGCGCCATGAGGATGCCGAACAGCGCGATCGCCGGAATGGTCTGGACCACGTTGAGCGTGCCGAGGATGCCCGCGCGCAGCCGCGGGACACGATGACACAGGATGCCGAGCGGCAGACCGACCGCCACCGCCGCGCCGAGCGAGCCGAGGGCGAGCAGCACGTGCTGGCGCAGCTCGTCGGCGAAGCGCTCGTGGTTGACCTGGTACTCGCGCATCACCGAGAGCTGGTCGAAGAGCCCCGTGGACAAGAGCAGCAGGCTGGCAATGAGGAACAGGCCGAGCAGCGCCACGCGCCGCGCCGGCGGCGGGCGCAGGCGCGTCACCGCATCCGTGCACAGAAGCGCCAGGCACCCGAGCAGCACCCAGAAAGCCGGACCGGCGGCGACCCGGATCACCTGGTTGCCGGCCGGTGTGAGCGCGCGCGCGGCGCAGCCGCTCGCCACGCTGATCGCGATCACACCGGCGAGCGCGGCGCCGAGCCGCAGGCGCGCATTCTGCACCGTGACGGCGATGCCGCCGGCCAGCGCGAGCAGCATCAGGCAGCCGAGCGCGCCCCCATACGGAAGCGATTCGAACAGCGAGCGCGGCACGCCCGGTACGATGCGGTTCGCCTTGACCAGCATGAACGGTGTGCTGAGCAGTGCGGCAGTTGCGCACAGCGTGAGCAGGGAGCCGAGCCGGTCCAGGCGCGCGAGCGGCCGGCCCGCGGCGGCGGGCACTTCCAGCGGCAGTGGCTGCGGCGCGGACACGGCGCTCAGCGCAGGAAGCCCTGGGCGCGCAGGTAGTCCGCGGCCACGGCCTGATCTGACTCGCCGTTGATCTGCACGCGCTCATTCAGCTTCTGCAGCGACGCGGTGGTGAAGCTCTCCATCAACGGCTTCACGATCGCGGCGATCTGCGGATAGCTCTTGAGCACGGCCTCGCGGATCAGCGGCACCGGGGCGTACACCGGCTGGTCGTGACGGTCATCCTCCAGCACCAGCAGGTCCGCCGCGACGATGCCGCCGTCAGTGCCGTACACCATGGCTGTGTTGACCCCGTTGGTGCGGGCCGCCGCCGCGCCGATGGTCGCCGAGGTCTCCCCGCCCGCCAGCACGATCTTCTGCTCGGGACGCAGGCGAAAGGCGTAGGTCTGCTCCAGCGAGCGCAGCGTGCCGGCGTTGGCGAACTCGGCGGAGCAGGCGAGCATCACCCGGCCGCCGCCGGCGACCCAGCGGCCGAAGTCACTCATGGTTCTCAGGCCATGGGCCATGGCCACGTCACGGCGCACCGCCAGCGCCCAGGCGTTACTGGCCGGTGCGGGCGTCAGCCAGACGATATGGTTGGCGGCGTAGTCGAGACGCGCCCCGCGCTCGTAGCCGGCCCGCAGATCCTTCCAGGCGTGGTCGGCCATGTCGTTGAAGAAGAAGCCGGCGTTGCCGGTGTACTCCACATACAGGTCGATCTCCCCGGCGAGCAGCGCCTTGCGCACCACCGGAGTCGCGCCGATACGGGTGCGATCGAGCGTCGGCACGCCGTGGGCGTTCAGGAGCAGGCGGATCATCTGTCCGAGCATCGCCGACTCGCTGGAGAGCTTGGAGGAGACGACGACGCTCGCCGTGGCGGCGCACGAGGCGCACAGCGCAAGCAGCGCGCCCAGAATCCGCAGCGTCCGCCTCAAGCTCACCCTCCTCACCCGAGAGCCCGGTGTACAAGGGGCAGGTCGGCCGCATTCAAGCGCGCGTGCGCCGCAGCACCCGTGCATCCCTTGAGCAGACACGTTGTCGCTTGTTCCAAGCTGCGTCAAGCGGACGGGCCTGAGCTGCGCGGGACATATGCGAGTGCCGTCCCGCGCCTTATGATGCGCAGCGCATGGATCCCCCCGCGCCTCCCCCCTCGCCGCGCCGCTCGAGCGGCCGCTACTCGGCCCTGCGCCTGCTGCGCGAGGGCCTGCAGCAACAGCGCGGCTGGACGCGCGCCTGGGCCAAGGCTGCCCCAAAGCCGAGCTACCGCGTGCTCATCATCGGCGGCGGTGGCCACGGGCTCGCCACCGCGTATTACCTGGCCGCCCAGCACGGCATCACTGAGGTCGCTGTGCTCGAGCGTGGCCCGCTCGGTCTCGGCAACGTAGGGCGCAACACCACCATCATCCGGTCGAACTACTTTCACCCGGCGAACATCCGCTTCTACGAGTTCTCGCTGAAGCTGTGGGAGGGCCTGGAGCAGGCGCTGAACTTCAACGCCATGGTGAGCCAGCGCGGCACGCTGAACCTGTTCCACACCGAGGCGCAGCGCGATCTGTTCACGCGCCGCGCGAACCAGATGCGCCTCTTGGGCGTGGATGCCGAGGCCGTGAGCGCCGCCGACGTCAAGGCGCTCGTGCCCCTGGTGGATCTCGACAACGGCCGCTACCCGGTGCTGGGCGGCTTCCTGCAGCGCCGCGGCGGCACGGTGCGGCACGATGCGGTCGCCTGGGGTTACGCCCGCGCTGCCTCCGAGCGCGGCGTGGACATCATCGAGCACTGCGAGGTAACCGCGATCAACCGCAGTGGCGGCCGCGTCATCGGGGTAGAGACCACCCGCGGCAGCATCCAGGCCGATCTGGTGTGCCTGGCCGTGGCCGGCAGCTCCTCGCGCCTGGCGAGGATGGCAGGCCTCGTGCTGCCCATCGAGACCCACGTGTTGCAGGCGTTCGTCAGCGAGGCGATCAAGCCAGTGCTCGATGTCGTCCTCACCTACGGTGCCGGACACTTCTACGTCAGCCAGTCCGACAAGGGCGGGCTGGTGTTTGGCGGCGCCATCGACGGTTACAACAGCTACGCACAGCGCGGCACGCTGCCGATGGCCGAGGAGGTCGCGGCCGCCGCCGTGACACTGCTGCCCGGCCTGGCGCGGCTGAAGATCCTGCGTCAGTGGGGCGGGCTCATGGACATGAGCATGGACGGCTCGCCCGTCATCTCGCAGACACCCGTCGACGGGCTGCTGCTGAACGGCGGCTGGTGCTACGGCGGCTTCAAGGCCATCCCCGCCGGCGGCTTCACGACCGCGCACCTGATCGCCACGGGCGCCCCGCATCCCGTGGCGGCGCATCTGGACCTGGCGCGCTTCGCCGAGGGACGCATGGTAGATGAGCGCGGCGTCGGCCCCTTCCCCTTCGCCCACTGACGCGGTCGATGCTGCGCATTCCCTGTCCCTGGTGCGGCACGCGCGATGAGAGCGAGTTCCGCTATCGCGGGGATGCCACGCGCGTGCGCCCGGGGCCCGCTGCGACGCGCGCCGACTTCGTCAGCTACCTCTACGAGCGCGACAATCCGTGCGGCTGGCACCTGGAGTGGTGGCTGCACACCGGTGGCTGCCGCAAGCTGCTGAAGGTGCTGCGCCACACCCTCACGCACGAGATCCGTGCGGTCGCCGCGGCGCACGAGCCGCTCGCGCTGCCCCGCGCGGATGAGCGCGGATGAGCGGGCCCTGCCGCATCACGAGCGGCCCCCTCCTCGATCCGGGCCGCGGCGTGCAGTTCCGCTTCGATGGACGCAGCTTTCGCGGTCTTGCCGGCGACACGCTGGCCTCGGCGCTGCTCGCCAACGGAGTGCGCCTGTTCGGCCGCAGCTTCAAGTACCACCGCCCGCGCGGCGTGGTCAGCTGCGGCTGGGAGGAGCCATGCGCCCTGGTGGACGTGCTCAGCAGCGCCGGCCGTGAGCCAAACGTACTCGCCACCACGCTGCCGATCCACGAGGGGCTGAGCGCCGAGAGCCAGAACCGCTGGCCGTCGCTGCAATTCGACCTGCTGAGCGTCAATGACCGCTTCGGACGCTTCCTGCCGGCAGGCTTTTACTACAAGACCTTCATGGCCCCGCGCTGGGCTTGGGAGAAGCTCTACGAGCCGCTCATTCGCCGCGCTGCCGGCCTCGGGCGCCTGGCGGCCCATGTCGGAGCGCACGCCGCCCCCGCGGAAACCGTGCATGTGCACGCCGAGGTGCTCATCGTCGGTGCCGGCGCCGCCGGGCTCGCGGCCGCGCGCGCGCTCGGGACCGCGGGCGTGCGCGTGCTGCTGCTCGAGCAGGATCTCGTACTGGGTGGCGCGACGCTGCTCGATGCACGCTGGCATTCCTGGCGCGCCCAGACCTGCGCCGCGCTGGCCGGGCTGCCGACGCTGCAGGTGCTGACGGCCACGGCGCTGCTGGCCGCCTACGGCCACGGCGTGTTCGCCGCCCTTGAGCGGCTGCCGCACGAGGAGTCGCAGCGCCGCGGCGGGCTGCGGGAGCGGCTGCACGTGATCCGTGCCGAGCGCGTGCTCATCGCCACCGGCGCGCACGAGCGCCTCGTGGCCTTCAGCGGCAACGACACGCCCGGCGTGCTGCTGGCCGGCGCGGCGCTCGGCTACCTGCGGCGCTATGGCGTGGCGGTCGGTGCGCAGCCGGTGCTGTTCACCAACTCGGACGAGGCCTACGAGGCCGTCTTCGCGCTTCATGAGGCCGGCATCCGCTGCACGGCTGCCATCGATGTGCGCTCTGACTCACCCGCCATGGCGCGTGCCCGCATGCTGGGCATCGAGGTGCATGCGGGCGCCGCGGTGAGCGCGGTCGAGGGAGGGGCCGCGGTGCAGGCGGTGCAGCTCACCGATGCCCGCGGCGCCACGCGGCGCCTGCCGGCCGACTGCCTGCTCGTCTGCGCCGGTTACACGCCCGCGACGGCGCTCGCGCTACAGGCCGGCGCGCAGGCGATGTGGCGCGAGGAGCTCGCCGCCTTCAGCGCCGAGCTGCCCGCGACACTCGGCGCCACCGCCGGAGCGGTTCGGGGTACGCAGGGTCTGGCCGCGGCCGCTGCCGACGGCCACGCGGCGGCGCGCCAGGTGGCGCATGAGCTCGGGTTGCGCGCCGGGGTGCCCGCGGCGGCCACCCCGCCGGACACGACCGCCGCACCGCTCACTCCGTTGTGGGAGGTGCCCGGTGCGGGCAAGGCGTTCGTCGACCTGCAGAACGACGTGACGGCCGCGGATATCCGCCTCGCCGTGCGCGAGGGTTACGAGCACGTCGAGCACATGAAGCGCTATACCACGCACGGCATGGCCACCGACCAGGGACGCATCGGCGGTCTCCTGGGCAGCGCCATCCTGGCGCAGGCACGCTCGATGCCCCTCGCGGAAGTTGGCCTGCCCAGGGCGCGCCCCTACGCGCAGGGCGTGCCCTTCGCCGCGCTGGCCGGCGCCGAGGTGCGCCAGCACTACCGGCCGCGGCGGCGCGTGCCGCTGCACGGCTGGCACGAAGGCGCCGGCGCGACGTTCGTCGCCACGGGGCTGTGGCTGCGGCCGCTGGTGTATGCGCGCGCGGGGGGCTGGGATGCCGTGCTGGCCGAGGCGCGCGCGGTGCGCGCGCAGGCCGGCATCACCGACGTCTCCACCCTCGGCAAGCTCGACGTGCAGGGCCCGGATGCCGCGAGCTTCCTCGATTTCATCTACGCCAACACGGTCTCCACCCTGCCGCCCGGACGCGCGCGCTACGCCATCATGCTGCGCGAGGATGGCATGCTGTTCGATGACGGCACCGTGGTGCGCCTGGAGGCGGAGCACTTTCTCCTCAGCACCACCACCGCCAATGCCGGCACGGTGCTCGAGCACTTGGAGTTTCAGCTGCAGGCCAACTGCCCCGGCTGGCAGGTGAGCATCAGCGACGTCAGCGATCAATGGGCGCAGTTCGCCATCGCCGGGCCGCGCGCCCGCGAGGTCATCGGCGATGCGCTGCAGCTGGAGCTCGCCAACGAGAGCTTCCCGTTCATGGCCGCGGCCCCGGTGCACGTGGCGGGTGTCCCGGCGCGGCTGTTTCGCATCTCCTTCTCCGGCGAGCTCGCCTATGAGCTCGCCGTGCCGGCACGCCACGCGCAGTCCGCCTGGAAAACGCTGCTCGCCGCCGGCGAGCCGCACGGCCTGCGCCCCTACGGGCTCGATGCCCTCAACACGCTGCGCATCGAGAAGGGTCACGTCACCACCGCGGAACTCAACGGCAACACCACCGCGGATGACCTCGGCCTGCAGCGGCTGCTGAAGAAGCAAGGTGACTTCGTCGGACGCGCACTCAGCGGCCGTCCGGGACTCACCGCCGCCGACCGTCTGCAGCTGGTGGGCGTGCGGCCGGTGGATCGCACGCGGCGGCTGCGCAACGGCACCCAGCTCATCGATCCGAGCGCCCCGGCCACGAGCCTCGGTTACATCACCTCCTCCACCCCCTCGGTGGAGCTCGACGGCTGGGTCGGGCTCGCGCTGCTGGCCGGCGGACGCCGTCGCATCGGCACGCGCCTTCGGGGCAGCTGCCCGGTACACGGGGAATCGAGCGAGCTCGAGATCGTCAGTCCGCATTTCGTGGACCCGGAGAATGTGCGTGTCCGCGCCTGAGTCCGCACCGCTCTCGCCCTCCACCGCCAGCACGACGCTGGCGGCGTGCGCGGCGGACATCATCGAACTCAGTGCCTACAGCGAGGGACTGGCGGAGGCGCGGCGCCGGGTCGCGGGCGTCGAGCTGCCGCCCTGCGGACACAGCTGGCGCTCGCCGCAGCAGCTGGTCCTGAGCACGCGTCCCGGCCGCTGGCTGGTGTTGAGTCCGCCGGACGCGCCGGGCGCGACCGCGGAGCGCTGGCAGCGGGCCTGCGCGGGCCAGGGCGCGGTGGTGGAGCTGTCCTCGGGTCTGGCCGTGCTCTACCTCGCCGGGCCGCGCGCGCGCGCACTGCTTGCGCGCGGCTGCCGCCTCGACCTCGACCCCCAGCTATTTCGCACCGGCGCGGCGGCCGCCAGTATCATGGCGCAGGTCGCGGTGTCGTTCGTGGCCCTCCCCGCGGGGCTGCTGCTCCTGACGCCCTCGAGCACCGCACAGCACCTGGTCGAGTGGCTCGGCTTGCTGACGGATGCGTTCGCTCTGGTGGCCGCCCCCAGGGTGTCCCTGCCCGAGCTCTGTGGAGAAGGATCGCCATGAAAGCTAGCGCGCGTGCCGTGGTCATCGGTGGAGGCGTGGTCGGCGCGAGCGTGCTGTATCACCTCGCCAAGATCGGCTGGCGCGACGTGCTGCTGCTGGAGAAGAGCGAGCTCACCTCGGGCTCGACCTGGCACGCCGCCGGCGGCATGCACACCTTCAACGGCGACGCCAACATCTCGCGGCTGCAGAAGTACACCATCGACCTGTACCGCGAGATCGAGGCACTCTCGGGGCAGTCGTGCGGACTGCATCCGAACGGCGGTCTCATGCTGGCCGCGAATCAGGGTGAGCTCGACAGCCTGAAGCTCATCTGCTCGCGTGCCCGCTACCTCGGCATGGAGACCGAGATGATCAGCCTCGAGCGGGCGCTGGAGCTGAACCCGCTCATCGACACGTCCCACTTCATCGGTGCGCTGTGGCGAGCCGACGGCGGGCACTGCGATCCCTCCGGCACCACTCAGGCGTACGCGAAGGCAGCCCGCAAGCTCGGCGCCGAGGTCGAGCGCTTCACGCGCGTCGTGCGCCTCGAGCCGCGGCGCGACGGCTCCTGGGACGTCCATACCGACAAGGGCAGCGTGCATGCCGAGCACGTGGTCAACTGCGCGGGACTCTGGGCGCGCGAGGTCGGCCAGCTGGTCGGCATCGAGCTGCCGGTGCTGGCGATGGAGCACCATTACCTGATCACCGAGGACATCCCCGAGCTCGCCGCGCGCGCACAGGAACTCGTCAACACCACCGACTACTCCGGCGAGATCTACATGCGCCAGGAGCGCCGCGGCTGCCTGATCGGGACCTACGAGCCGCACGGCATCGTGTGGGCACCCCGGCAGACGCCGCCGGACTTCTCCATGCAGCTGCTGCCGGAGGACTTCGAGCGCCTGGCGCCCTACTTCGAGGTCGGCTTCCGGCACTTTCCCGCGCTCGGCCGCGCCGGCATCCGCAAGGCGGTCAACGGCCCCTTCACCTTCGCCCCCGACGGCAACCCGCTGGTCGGTCCGGTGCGTGGTGTGCCTAACTACTGGGTGGCGTGCGCGGTCATGGCCGGCTTCAGCCAGGGCGGCGGCATCGGCCTGGTGCTGTCGCGCTGGATGGCTGAGGGGGATCCCGGGCAGGACATTCTTTCCATGGACGTGGCGCGCTTCGGCGCCTTCGCCACCCCGAAGTACACCTCCGTCAAGGTCCCGGAGAACTACGCGCGCCGCTTCCGTCTCGCCTACCCGAACGAAGAGCTACCGGCCGGCCGCCCGCTGCGCCGTTCGCCGGTCTACCATCGCCTCCTCGCCGCCGGCGCGGTCATGGGCGCCAACTTCGGCCTCGAGCACGCGCTGTGGTTTGCACCACAAGGCACCACGGCGAGCGAGACGCCCACCTACCGCCGTTCGGAAGCCTTCGCCGTGGTGCGCGCCGAGTGCGCCGCCGTGCGCACGGCGGTCGGCATCTACGAGACCAGCAACTACGGCAAGTACGAGGTCACGGGACGCGGTGCGCGTGCCTGGCTCGACCGGGTCTTCGCCTGCCGCATCCCCAGGATCGGGCGGCTCGGGCTCGCGCCGATGCTGAGCGAGGCGGGTCGCATCGTCGGTGATCTCTCCATCGCCTGCCTCGCTCAGGACCGGTTCCTCATCGTCGGCTCCGGGTTCGCCGAGGAGTTCCATCTGCGCTGGTTCGAGGCCAGCGACCCGCCCGCGGACGTGCAGGTGCGCTCGGTGGCCTCGACGCTGACCGGCTTCTCGATCGCAGGTCCGCGCGCGCGCGAGCTGCTGCAGGCGCTGGTGCGCATCGATCTGTCGGGCGCAGCATTCCGGCTCTTCAGCGTCGCCAGCACCGCCGTCGGTTTTGCGCCCGCTGTGTTGACGCGCGCCGGATTCACCGGCGAGCTCGGCTACGAGATATGGACCACGCCGGACTACGCCGAGACGCTGTACGACGATCTCTGGGAGGCGGGGCGGCCTCTGGGGCTCAGCCACTTCGGTGGCCGCGCCCTCTCCTCGCTGCGCCTGGAGAAGGGCTACGGCTCCTTCAACAAGGACTTCCGTCCCGATTACACGCCGGGCGAGACCGGACTGGATCGCTTCATCGATTTCGACAAGCCCGCATTCACCGGGCGCGTCGCAGCGCTCGCCGAGCGCTCGGCCGGGCCGAAGCGTCGTTTCGTGGTGATGGACGTCGACGCAAGTGATGCCGACGTGGTCGGTTACGAATCGATTCTCCAGACCGACAAGGCCGTGGGGTACGTCACCTCGGGGGCCTTCGGCCATTGCGTCGGCAAGAGTCTCGCGGCCGGCTACGTCCCCGCCGCCCTGGCGCGCGAGGGCGAGCGCCTGAGCATCGACATCCTGGGCGACATGTGTGCCGCCACGGTTCGACTCGAGCCTTTGTACGACCCACGCGGACTGCGCTTGCGCAGCTAGGCACCGCCGATGAACTCCGTGCAGCCGGCCTGCGATGCCGGGGTACCGCGGGCCGCGGCAGCCGGTACCCCCGCGCGTTACCCGAGCCTGGTGCTGACCACGACCATCCTCGCCTCAAGCCTCGCCTTCATCGACGGCTCGGTGGTCAACGTCGCCCTGCCGGCCCTCGGACGCAGCCTGTCCGCTGACGCGAGCGCACTGCAGTGGGTGATCAATGCCTACCTGCTGCCCCTGAGTGCGCTGCTGCTCCTCGGCGGTGCCGCCGGCGACCGCTTCGGGCGCCGCCGGCTGCTCACCCTCGGCACGGCGCTCTTCGGCCTCACCTCACTCGGCTGCGCGCTCGCGCCGAGCATCGACGTGCTGCTCGGCGCACGTTTCCTGCAGGGGCTGAGTGCCGCGCTCCTCATGCCCAACAGTCTCGCCATACTCGGGGCGAACTTCACCGGCACTGCCAAGGGCCGGGCGGTCGGGATCTGGGCGGCTACCGGCGCGGCGCTCGGCGCGGCGGGTCCGGTGCTCGGCGGCTGGCTGATCGACCTCGGCAACTGGCGCGGCATCTTCCTCATCAACCTGCCGCTGGCGGCGGGAGCGATCGCGCTCGCCCTGCGCTACCTGCCGGCCGATCGTCCGGGGCGTGCCCAGCGGCTCGACATGCTCGGCGGCATCATGGCCACGATCGGGCTTGGCGCACTGACCTGGGGCCTCACCGTGCGCTCCACGCAGCCGCGCTGGACGAGCGCGGCGCTCGTGTTGCTGCTGCTCGGCGCGCTGGCGCTCCTCGGATTCGCGCTCATCGAGCGCCGCCGTGGCGAGCGCGCCATGCTGCCGATGAGCCTGTTCGCTTCGCGCGAGTTCATCGGCCTCTCCCTGCTCACGCTGTTCCTCTACGGCGCGCTCGGGGCCGTGTTCGTGCTCATCCCCTACGTCATGATCGAGGCGGCGCACTATTCCGCCACGGCGGCGGGGGCGGCGTTGCTGCCATTGCCGCTGGTGCTGGCCGTGAGCTCCCCTTCCCTGGGCGCCCTCGCCGGCCGCGTCGGCTCACGCGCACCCCTGACACTCGGCTCGCTCGTGGTCGCGCTCGGCTTCCTCCTGGCGCTGCGGATCGGGGCGGACGCACACTACTGGCAGCACGTGCTGCCCTCGCTGTTGGTGATCGCGATCGGACTCAGCGGCGCGGTGGCGCCGTTGACCACGGCCGTACTCAGTGCTGCAGACAGTGCGCACACCGGGGCCGCATCGGGTTTCAATAGCGCCGTGGCGCGCAGCGGCGGACTGATCGCCACCGCCTTGCTCGGCGGGGTGCTGGCGGCGCGGGGCGCACCGCTCCTGGCCGCGTTTCACCTGGCGATGCTCAGCTGCGCAGTGGCGTGCATGGCGGCGGCGGCCAGCGCCTATGCGGGCCTTGCGCCCGGACGCCGCTGAGGGAGCTACGATGTCAGCGCAGCTGGCTGTCCTTGCTGCCGCGACGGTTGTAGGTGCTGAAGGCCGCGCCGTCGCGGTCGTCGGCTTCCTGACACGGGATGCACAAGCGCACCCCCGGGACGGCGGCCCGGCGCGCCTCGGGAATCGGTGCCCCGCAATGCGCGCAGTGGGTCAGCGAGGGTCCGTGCGGCAGGCGGCTCTGCGCACGACGGACGCCGTCGCTGACGGTTGCATCGATCTGTTCGTTGACGGCGTTCTCGCCTGCCCATCCGGTTGCCACGTGCCCTCTCCTTAGGCGCCGATGTTGCGATACCGAGCATTGTGGTGGCAAATGCCGCCATCACAACCCGCACTTTCGGCACCGCCGGCGCCCCGGGACCCGGCGCGCGCAGGCCACGCCCGTGGCTGAGCCAACGGATCTGCTGGCGCGCCTCGGCTGGGAGTGCGCCGAGCTCCTGGGCCTGGCGGCAGCCACCGGCGTGCTGCTGCTCGCGCTCCTGCCGGTGCGGCCGCGCCAGCCCGGCACGGGATTGCTGACGCTGCGCCGGCACGAGCTGATCGGGTGGCTCATCGGCGGCGGCGCGCTGGTGCACGCCGGCCTGGCGCTCCTCAGCGACCACACCGTGCTCGAGCACCTGAAGGTATCCGCGCCGCTGTACGAGTGGTGCGGCATCCTCGCGCTGCTCCTCGCCCTCTCCCTCACCGTGCCGGCAACCGCGCGGGTGCGCCGCCGGCTCTGGTCCAGCCACCGCGATTTCCAGGCGCTGCACGTGAGCCTCAGCTGCCTGATGCTGGCATTGGTCGCGGCGCACGTCCTGACCACGGGACGCTACCTGCATGGCCGCGTCGCGGTGGGGACCGGGGTACTGCTCTCACTCGCTGCACTGCTCGCGCTGCTGCGCGAGCGCTCCAGCGCCCCACCCCGGCGCGCCGGTCTCGGGGGACTGAGCCGGCTCGCCTTCGGGCGCCACGGACGCATTGTCGTGCTGGTGGTGATGCTCGCCGGCTGCGCGCTGCTGCCGCTGCTGTCCCACGCGGTGCGCCTCGGGCTGCGTGCGCCGCTCGCGAGGCGTACCGCGGCGCTACCGCTGGCCTTTCCGCACGAGAAGCACCGCGACGTCAACTGCATCGACTGCCACCACAACTTCCGCGATGCCACGGGGATGGATGCCTGCATCGGCTGCCACCGCAGTACGCGGGCAACGATCCAGGTCAGCGCCGAGGCGCGCTTTCATGACTTCTGTCTCGGCTGCCACCGCGATCCGCCGCCGCCTTTGATCCGGCATGGCCCGGTCACCGGCTGCGAGGGCTGCCATCGCGCGGAACACACCCTCTGACCTCGTGCACGCCGCGCCCCGGCCAGCATGGCTGTTATCCTCGCCTGCAGCGCCGCAGCGGCCGCGGGTGAGGCGCACACAGCGGCGGGAGTCCACGCCCCTTGCAGTTCGACTTCATCGTGATCGGCGCCGGCATGGCCGGGGTGAGCGTCGCGGACGCACTCGCCGGGTCAGGCAACGTCGCATTGCTCGAGGCGGAAGCGCAGCCCGGGTATCACACCACGGGCCGCTCGGCGGCACTCTTTGCGCCCAACTACGGCAGTGAGAGCTTCGCCGCCCTGACACGGGCCAGCGCCGCGTTCTTCCACGCACCGCCGGCGCCTCACTTTCCCACACCGCTGCTGCGTCACCGCGGGGCGCTCTACCTGGCCCGTGTCGAGCAGCACGCACGCCTTGACGAGCAGGTGCAGCGCATGCGCCGCCGCGGTGCGGCGGTGGAACTGCTGACGCCGGCCGCCGCGCGCGCGCGCGTGAGCCCGCTGCGTGTCGACTACCTCGCAGCGGCGGCCTATGAGCCGGACGTGTACGACATCGACGTCGAAGCGCTGCTGCAGGGGTTGCTGCGACGCGGGCGCGCCGCGGGCGTGCAGCTCATCACCCATGCGCAGCTGGGAGTCCCGCAGCACGGCAGGGATGGCTGGCAGGTGCCTCTCGGCGAGCAGACGCTGCGCGCGCCCGTGGTGGTCAATGCCGCCGGCGCCTGGGCCGACCAGGTGGCCGGCCGCTTCGGCGCCCGGCCGCTCGGGCTGCGGGTTCTGCGGCGCTGCGCGGCGCTCATCGATGCGCCGCCGGGGCCAGAGGCCCCCGGCTGGCCCATCGTGTTCGATATAGATGAGGAGTTCTATCTCAAACCGGAGGCCGGACGGCTGCTCATCTCTCCCGCCGACGAGGAGCCGGCAATTCCCGGTGATGCCTACGCCGAGGACCTTGCCATCGCGGTGGCGGTCGATCGCATCCAGCGCGCACTCGCCCTCGACATCGAGCGCGTGCACCGCAGCTGGGCGGGCCTGCGTACCTTCGCCCCCGACCGCGACCCGGTCATCGGCTATGACGAGGCAACGCCGGGGTTCTTCTGGTGCGCCGGACAGGGCGGCTACGGCATCCAGAGCGCGCCGGCCTATGCGCAGCTGGCCGCGGCACTGGCCTGCGGACGGGACATCCCGGCGAGCGTGGCCGCCGAGGGCGTCACGGCCGCGGCCGTGGCGCCACAGCGCCTGCGCACTGCCCCTTAGGAAAGCGCGTTTGCGCCGGGGACCGGATCCGCGGGCAGCGGAATGAACTCGCGGTTGTCGGCATCCGGAAGCTTCATGCGGCCGGCGCGCCAGTCGGCCTTGGCCTGCTCGATGCGCTCCTGCGAGGAGGCGACGAAGTTCCATTCGATGAAGCGCGGGCCGACCGGGTCACCGCCGAGCAGCATCACGACACTGTCCGCCTGTGCCCGCAGCAAAGGCTGCTGCGCGCCGCTGAGCAGCATCTGCCCGGGCTCGATCCTGTGACCCTCCCCTTCCAGGACTCCGGAGACCAGGTACACCCCGTGCTCGGCGTAGCCGGCGGCCATGGGCACCGCGGCACCGCGCGCAACACTCGCGTGCACGTAGAACAGCGGCGAGAGCGTGTGCACCTTGGCGCGCAGCCCGAAGGCTTCGCCCGCCAGCACGCGCAAGGTCACGCCCTCGCTGCGCTGCTGCGGCAGGTCGGCCCCCTCGTGATGGGCGAACACCGGCTCGGTCTCCTCGGCCTCATCCGGCAGCGCCACCCAGGCCTGCAGCGCGTGGATCGGACCGCCCTCGCGGCGGGCACGCTCGAAGCGCTCCGAGTGCGTGATGCCGCGGCCTGCCGTCATCCAGTTGACCTCGTGGGGACGGATCGCCTGCTCGATGGCGGTGGAGTCACGGTGCATGATCTCGCCCTCGAACAGGTAGGTCACGGTGGCGAGCCCGATGTGCGGATGCGGGCGGACGTCGGCATCGCGGGTCAGCCCGCGTGGCAGCGTGACCGGACCCAGGTGATCGAAGAAAATGAACGGGCCGACCATGCGGTGCAGCGGGTGCGGCAGCACGCGCTCCACCTCGAAACTGCCGAGACTGCGTCTGCGTCCCTCGATCACGACATTCATAAGCGGTGCAACCCTCACTCGCCAAACGCATCATCATCATGACATGGAACGCGCCGGGTCCCGCAGCGGCCGGGCGCCCCAACAAAGCCGAGGAGAAGTCCGATGAGCAAGATCACCTACGAGATCGTCCCCCACGACGGCGGCTGGGCCTACCGCGTCGATGGCACCTACTCGGAGCCGTTCGCCTCGCACGATGCCGCACGCGAAGCCGCCACGCGAGCCGCGCGCGAACAGCGCGAGCCGGGGGTTAGCACCCACATCTCGTGGGAGGACAGCGCCGGCCACTGGCACAGTGAGCTCGCAGCCGGGGACGACCGGCCGGAAACCGAGGTGCGCGGCTGAGCGTCGGGGCGCCCCCGGGCGAGGCTTTTCTGCGGCAAGGAGAGCTTCACCTGCCCGGGCGGGGCGGTAGACTTGCGGCGGAGCTCGAGTCACCGTAACCACGCCCGGGGAGGGCTCACTTGCGTCTCTTCAAGCGCATCGCAGCCGTGCTGCTGATGCTGGTGGTTACTGCACTCGCGGTGCTGGCGTTCATGCTGCAGCACGACACCGCCTGTCCGGCGCAGGCTCTGGCGGCACCGGCCGGCCCGGCCATGAACGCCGTCGTGTATCGCTGCTACGGCTCACCCGCCGTGCTGCACGTCGAGTCGATCGAGCGCCCGCGCCTCGAGGAAGACCAGGTGCTGGTGCAGGTGCATGCGGCGTCCCTCAACCCCCTCGACTGGCACTTCATGCGCGGCACGCCCTACATCGTGCGGCTCGATGGGGGCATCGGGCATCCCAAGAACATCCAGCTCGGCGTGGACTTCTCGGGCACCGTGGTCGAGGTGGGCAGTGCGGTGCGCCGTTTCCGGGTCGGTGATGCGGTGTTCGGCGGGCGCGACGGCGCCTTCGCCGAGTACGTGCCGGTGCGCGAGCAGCGTGCGCTCGCGCTCAAGCCCGAGAACGTGAGCTTCGAGCAGGCCGCCGCCGTGCCGATCGCCGGGGTCACGGCGCTGCAGGCGCTGCGCGACAAGGGGCACCTGCACGCGGGCGACAAGGTGCTGATCAACGGCGCCTCCGGCGGCGTCGGCACCTTCGCCGTGCAGATCGCCAAGGCCTACGGCGCCGAGGTCACCGGGGTGTGCAGCACGCGCAATGTGGAGCTGGTGCGCTCACTGGGCGCGGACCACGTCATCGATTACACGCGCGAGGACTTCACGCAGCTCGGGCAGCGCTACGACCTCGTCATCGACACCGTGGGCAGCCATCCGCTGCTCGACTACCGCCGCGCGATGACACCGCACGGCACGCTGGTGATCGTCGGTGGACCGAGCACGGGCAACTGGCTGGGTCCCCTGGCCACTCCGATCAGGGCCATCCTGCTGCGCCCCTTCGTCTCACAGCGCTTCGAGCCCTTCCTCGCCGAGCTTTCCGGGGCTGACCTCACGGTCCTGGCCGAACTCATGCAGACGGGCAAGGTGACGCCCGTGATCGATCGGCGCTACCCGCTCGCGGAGACCGCCGCGGCCATGGCTTACCTGGAAGCCGGGCACGCGCGCGGCAAGGTCGTCATCAGCGTGCCGTAGCCGCCGGGGTCCGCGCGTCCGCCGTGGCCGGAGCCTGCGCCTGCGCCAGCAGCGCGGCGCAGTTCTGGTCCTTCGCCAGCCCCGGATCGACGAAGGCGATAATCGCGGCGAGCGGCGTGAGCACCGCCCCGAGGGCAACCGCGATGCCGCCCTGCTTGAGGGCATGGCCGGCCTCCAGACTAAATGTCGGGTGCAACAGACGCCCCTTGACCTCGACCGGCGCCTTGATGCGGATCAGGCGCAGCTTCTTCGGCTGTCCCTGCACAATGAGGTCGAGCCGTTCCGGACCGAGATAGACCTGTCCGTGGCCCGTGATCAGCACATTCTGGGTGTCGAACACGATGTTCTGCGCCTGCGCGGTGCCCGTGTTGAGCGCGAACCGCGCAACGCCACAGCGAATCGGAGCACGCTCGTCGGCCTTGCTCAGCACGAGCCCCAGGCCCTCGGCGACGTCCACGCCCGTCAGCTCTGCGAAGGCCGAGCGCACCTCGCCATGCGGGACGACGAGCGTGAGGGTGCCGTCGGCATCCTGCATGACGGCGTGCACGGAGTCGCCGCGCCCGGCGATCTGCGCACGCAGCTGCATGATCCCGGCAAGCGGGGGCTGTCCGTTGGCGGACTTGGCACGGAACTGCTCGAGATCGATGTCCCTGCCCCGCAGGTCGAGACGTACCTGGGGCACGCGCGTGCGGGCATCCAGGCGCAGCTCGCCGGCAAACCTGCCCTGCTGCAGGTCGAACTCGAAGGAGTCAACGTCCAGCACCCCCTGCTGCAGCCGCGCGTGCGCCGCCACCTGCTTGAAGGGCACGGTACCGGCCTCGATCGCGGTGGCGCGGAAGTGCACGTCCGCATCCATGGCGCGCACGCGCTCGACCTGCAGGTGGGCATCCGGGAACAGCTGCTCCGCGGTACGCGGTGAATTTCCTGCGGTGGTTGCCGTGGGCGTCACGCCGGCGGCGCTGGCGCCCGTGACCGCCGTCAGGTCCTTCAGCCGCAGGCGGTGCGAGAGCAGGTCGGCGCGCACATTCGGTCGCTTGCGCGACATATCCACCTCGACGTTGCCGGAGATGTCGCTGCCCCCGAACGAGCCGGAGAGCTCGCGCACCGTGAACTGCTGCTCGCGTCGCGTGACGCGCGCCTTCACCTTGAAGGGCGGTGAGTTGGGCAGCGTCACCTGGGTGAGGAAGTACAGCTCGGCGGCATCATGACCCTCGGCCTCGACATCCAGATCGAGCGCACCGAGATCGAAGGGCTTGAGTACCCGGCCCTCTGCCCTGATCTCGTTTTTCCCGGCCTGCACGGCGAGCCGGAAGGGATAGGGTTTGTCTGGACTCAGGCTCACCAGCGGACCACCGGCGATGTGCAGCCGGAAGGGCTCGTTGTTGATCGTTCCCTCACCCTTGATGTGAAAGGGCTCCGGATCCTGCGTCGTCGCGCGCTCGTGCGCTTCGACGGTGCCCGTGACCTTCAGGCGGCGGAGTTCATCGATGAGCTCGAGCTTTCCGGACTCGATCGTCAGGTCCTGCATCGCGGGCAGCCGGCTGGGCGGGGAGTTCGGGGCGCGGGTGGGTGAGTTGTTCTCGAACGTCCAGTTCGCCCGTCCCGACTTCTCCTGGTGCAGGTACAACTCGGGCTGCACCAGCGCGACCCGGCGCAGCACGAGGTGCCCACGCAGGAGCTGGGAGGCCGCCAGCTGCACCTGCACGTGCTGCACCTCGAGCATCACCCGCCGTGACTCCCACGGTGGGTTGCCCACACTGAGTCCGTCGAGCGTGACGGTCGGGGTGCGCGACCAAAGCCGCACGCGCAGTGGTCCGTTGATCTGGACCGTGCGCCCGAAGCGTACGCTGGCCGCGCGCTCGAGCGGATGCTTCAGCCAGTTCCAGTCCATGAGACTCAGGGCGAGGATCAGCAACGCCACCGCCACCGCCACCGCCGCCACGATGCGCACCCCGAGGGGGTAGGAGGAAAAATGCACCCGCCAGCGTTGCGCCGTACTCACCGCCCCATGTTGAGCACGACCTTCGCCTGCGGGCATCGGCGGTTTACGAAGCCGCCTGTCAGGAATCGACCCGGCCAGGCGCGCGAATCATCCGGTCGCGATCGCCCGCCGCGCGCGTCAGCTTCTCAGGAGAGTTTGCCGCGCGCGCGTCCCTTGGCCTCCGCGTCCTGCAGCTCCTGCGCTTCGGCCTCGGACTGCGGCTCCGCGGCACGCGCCGCACGTTCGATGTCGGCGCTGTGCACGAAACGTCCCACGCCGGCCCGGTAACGGCGCGCGGCCTCGTAGTCCCCTTCGCCCTGCACGCCGCCACGGCCGTTCGAGCCGCGGCGCGCGCGCGCCTGCCCGAGGTGCTCGCTGAAGCCGGGCAGCAGCTCGCTCAGCGTCGTGGTCAGCTTGCTGGCGGCGACGCCGATCAGCGCGGCCTGGACGTCCTCCCAGACGTGCCGCAGCTGGCTGCGCCGACCGTCGCGCTGCTCCGCGGCAGCGTCCGGGCGGGCCTCGAGGCGCGGTCGCGCCGCGAAGGGTCGGCGGCGTGCGCGCCGCGGCATGAGCCCGGACAAGAGCAGCCCACCGGTGAGGGCCAGCCCCAGCATGAGCCCGGTGTGGCGCTCGAACTGCTGCCGCCAGTCAGTGACCGCCTTCACCTTGTGCTCCAGTTCCTCGAGGTTGGAGCGCAGGTCATCGCGCTTGCTCTCGATGCGGCTCGCTATTTCGTCGCTGTCTTGGCCCATGCCACCGCCTCCTTTACGGTCTGGTGTGCTTGCGCGGCGGCGCGTGGGGCGACCGGCCGCTGCCGCAGACGCCGGGAACCCGCCGCGCCGGTAGCCACCGCGGTGACGGCCAGCCCCGCGGCGATACAAACCGCCGCAGCCCAGGGCGGCATGACGTGCCGCAGCCCGCCATAGAGCGCCAGCAGCAGAAAGAACACGCACCACAGGGTCGCGATGAACGCAGCGGCCAGGAGCAGACCGGCGGTGCGCGCCCCGCGCAGGTGCGCGCGCACTTCCGACTGTGCCAGCCGGATCTCATAGCGGATCATGTCCTGGATGTTGAGGACGATGTCGGTCAGCACTTCCGAGACCGAGCGCGCCCCCATTTCCGGCCTGCTGCGCATCAGCGCACCTTGCGACTAGTCGCGCGCGAACGCGCGGCCGATGAGAAACCCCAGCGCCAGCGCCCCAAGCAAGGCCGGTCCGGGGTTGTTGCGAATGACCCCGACCAGGTCATCACCCATCTGGCGCAGATCGTTGCTGCGCAGGTAATCCGCGCCCGAGGACATTGCATCGGCCGCGTTATGCGCCGCACCGGCCACCCGGTCGGCACGCTCGTGCACCGCCTGCGCCGCCGACTCCAGGCCACCGGCGGCGGCCGTGCGCACCTGCTCGGCGCGCTGCGAGGCCTTGCGACCCAGTTCTCCGGCACGCGCCTTGGCCTCGGCGCCCGCCTGCATCACCTTGTCCTCCACGCCCTCTGCCCCTCTGCTCGATTCGGGATTGTTCGGTTCGTACGCCATGGCTCGCTCCGTTTTCGGGTTGAGGATCACATTTAGCATCGTCGCGGCGCATGGCGCAGTCAGACAGCGGCTGACTTGGCCGCAGGATGACGCTCGCGCTCAAGTTCGCGCCCGCGCTGATCGCAGGGTGCAGAGCTCAGGACTGCTGGAGCCGTGCGCCGCGGCGCACGAACAGGTGCGTGGCGCGCTCACCCGCCACGTGCCCGGTGCACTCGTAGCCGAGCGCACGCATGTCGAGGCCGGCGAACAGCGCCTCTCCCGCGCCGAGCAGCAGGGGTCGCTGCGCCAGGTGCAGCTCGTCGATCAGGCCGGCGGCGAGAAACTGCCGCAGGGTGGCGACGCCGCCGCCGAGGCGCACGTCACTGGGACCGGCGGCCTCGCGGGCGCGCGCGAGCGCTGCGTGGATTCCATCGGTGATGAAATGGAACTCCGTACCGCCCTGCATACGCAGCGGCGCTCGCGCGTGGTGCGTGAGCACGAAGACCGGCGTGTGATAGGGCGGCTCCTCGCCCCACCAGCCGTGCCAGCTCTCGTCCGGCCACGGCCCGCGCACCGGACCGAACATGTTGCGCCCCAGGATCCACGCGCCGAGGCCCTCGAAGCCGCGCTCGGCCATGGCGTGATCCACGCCCTCCTCCCCGCCCTCGAGGCCCTGCATGCGCCGGAAGGCCCGCGTCGGGAAGAACCACTCCATCAGCCGCAGTCCCTGCACGCCGAGGGGGTTTTGCAGGTCTTGGCTGGGGCCCGCCCCGAAGCCGTCGGCCGAGACGGCGAAGCAGCGCACGCACAGCCTTGACATGGGTTTCTCTCGGACCGGGTGTGTGAGCGGAGCGTCGCGCACCGAAGCTTAGGCGCGCCCAGGCCCGCGGGCGACCGAGGCGCGCCCGAATGCCCGGCGCAGCTCCTGCTTGGCGCCCTCGAGGATCCGGCGCCGCTCGGCGCTCAGGCCGCGACCGCCGCGGTTGATGTGGAAGTTGAGCATCGACATCTCGGAGCGGAACGGCTCGGACTTGCGGCGGTGGCTATGCTCGGCAGAGCGCTTGAGTGACTGCGCGATCTGCCGTGAGCTGCGCTTGGTAAAGACGCCCGGCTCCAGGTCGAGCGCATCACTCTTGCGCATGACGCCTGCCGACCAGCGGCTGCTGGGCCTGCGGCGCGTGGTCTTTGCCTTCCTTCTGGCGGCCATAGACTTACCTCGACGCTCTGCACGAGGCGACCAAGATAGCGCAGCGCCTGGCACGCGCGCCTCCCTCGCTGGCGCAGGCTGCAGTCGGCACTCTCCTGCGTCGAAGTCCATTTGGCTCAGCGGCGCGCCACATCCGCTGGAGCAGCCTCGAAGCTCTGCCAGCCGCCCCCGAGCGCCTTGTAGAGCGAGATCATCGCCGTGAGTGCTGCCGCCTGTGCGGCGATGCTCTGCTGCTCGGCCGTGCTGTACGCGGACTGTGACTGGAGCAGCACGATCAGGTCATCTTCGCCGGCACGGTAGCGCTGGCGTGCGAGCGCGAGGGCTTCCTCGCTCTGGCGGCGTGCCAGGTCACGCTCGGTGCGCGTCTGCTGGGCCGCGGCCAGGCGGTTGACGGCGCTCTCGCTGTCACTCAGCGCGCCCAGCACCGCCGCTTCGTAGCTCGCGCCGGCCGCGTCCGCCCGCGCATCCGCCGCGCGTACGTTCGCCCGCAGCGTGCCGCCGGCGAAGATCGGCCAGTGCAGGCTCGGTCCTACCGAGAAGTAGGTGCTGTTTGAGGAGGTGAACTCCTGCGCGGTGAGCGCCTGCTGGCCAATGGAGCCCACCAGCGAGAGGCGTGGAAACAGTTCGGCCGTGGCCACGCCGACGTCGGCCGTGGCCGCGGCGAGCTGGCGTTCCGCCGCGCGCACGTCGGGGCGGCGCCGCAGGACCTCCGAGCGCAACCCCGTGGCGATGAGCGCGGGGCTGGTGGGCAGGACCTGGGGCGCGAGCAGGCGTGTCGCGAGTGCCTCCGGGGTTTGTCCGCTCAGCAGCGCGAGCCGGTACACGGCCGCGTGCGCATCGGCATCCAGATCCGGCAGCAGTGCGCGCGTGGAGCGTGCCTGCGCATCCGCACGCAGGAAGTCGAAGCGCGAGGCCTCGCCGGTGCGCAGCCGCTCGGCCACGAGCTTGGCGATGTCCGCCTGGGCGTCGGCATCGGCCTTGACGCTGGCACCCTGCTGCTGGGCGCTGCGCAGGTCGACGTAGCTGCGGGCCACCTCGGTGATCACGCGCATGAGGGTCTCGCGTCGCGCTTCCTCGGCGGCGACCGCGCGCGCCGTGGCGCCCTCGACCGCGCGGCGGTTGTGGCCCCACAGGTCAATCTCCCACGAAGCATCGAAGCCGGCCTCGAACAGGTTGTAGTAGCGCTGGAATCCGGGCACGCGTTGCACCGGAATCGGGCCGTTCTCGCTCCAGGCATTGCGGGTCGCCGAGCCGGTGAGGTTTACCTGCGGCCAGGCACCGCCGCCGATGGCCTCGCGGTTGGCGCGCGCCTCGCGCAGGTGCGCATCGGCGGCCTTGAGGTCGAGGTTGTGCGCGACAGCCGCCTGGATGAGTTCCTCGAGCAGCGGGTCGTGCAGGCCCTGCCACCAGGTGAGGTCCACGGGCGCGCTGTCCGCGCTGTTCAGCCAGTCCCCGGCGGGCAGGTTGGCGGGCGGTTTGTAGTCCGGTCCCACGGCGCACGCGCAAAGGAGTGCCACAGCGGCGGTCAGCGGAATGAGTCGCGAATGTCTCATGTGGTTCACTCCATGCGGGCGCGGAACAGCCAGGAGGCTGCCGAGAGCGTGAGCAGCGCGATGAGCGCCAACGGCCAGGTATTGGCCAGGATCTCCGGCGGCGGCATCGCCTTGAGGAACACGCCCTCGCTCACGATGAGGAAGTGCTTGGCCGGGTCCGCTTGCGCCACCACCTGCAGCCAGCCGGGCATGTTCTCGATCGGACTGGCGTACCCGGAGAGCAGGATCGAGGGGACCGTCACGAGGAAGGCGCCGAGGAATGCCTGCTGCTGCGTCTGTGCCACCGCCGAGACCAGCATGCCGACCCCCACCAGCGCGAGCAGGTAGCAGGTCAGGGCGAGGAACAGCAGCGGCACCGAGCCGGTGAGCGGCACGCGGAACACGTTGGGGATGAGGATGACGTACAGCGCCGCGTTCGCCAGCCCGATCAAGAGCGGCGGCACCATCTTGCCGATGAGGATCTCGTGTACCCGTAGCGGCGAGACCATGAGCTGATCGAAGGTGCCCAGTTCGCGCTCGCGCGCCACGGACTGCGCTGTCATGGCAAGGCCGGAGACCATGCCGAGCACCACGATCAGCGCGGGCATGGCAAACCACAGGTAGTCGAGGTTCGGATTGAACCAGTGCGAGACGATCGCCTGCGCACCGGGCGCAACCGGATTGGGGCGTACCTGCGCGCCCATGCCGGCGGCGATCTCGGTAAGGTAGCCGGCTACGATCTGCGCGGCGTTCGAGCGGCGCCCATCGAGTACCGCCTGGATCACCGCCGCACGCCCGGTGCTCACGTCGGCGCTGAAGCGCTGGTCGAACATCACTACCGCCAGCACGGTGCGCTCATTGATCGCCGCGCGCACGGCCGCGGGTGAGCCGAGCGTCACGATGCGGTGCACGTTCGGGCTGCCGCCGAGGCGCTGGATGAATTCCTGGCTCCAGTGTCCGCCGTCGCGGTCGTAGACGCCGACGTCGAAGTTCTTCACCTCCAGGGTGGTGGCGAAGCCGAACACGAACAGCTGCAGGAGCGGCGGCACCACCAGGATCAGCCGCGAGCGCGGGTCGCGCAGCAGCGCCCACATCTCCTTGACGATGATCGCGCGCAGCCGGCCCATTCAGGCCACCCGGCGATGCGTGGCGCGCAGCGCCAGCAGGAAGAACAGGGCCCCGAATGTGAGCATCATCGCCATATCGCGCGCAAACAGACCCCACAGGTCGCCCACCAGGAACACCGACTGCAGCGAGGGAATCAGGTAGCGCGCCGGCACCAGGTAGGTGAGCAGCCGGATCGGCAACGGCATGGAGGAGATCTCGAACAGAAACCCCGACAGCATCAGCGCCGGCAGGAACGCCGAGAGCAGCGCTACCTGGCTGGCGACGAACTGGTTCTTGGTGGCTGCCGAGATCAGCAGCCCCTGGCCGAGCGCCGGCACCAGGAAGGCCGAGGAGATCGCCAGCAGGGCAAGCACCGAGCCGCGGAACGGCAGGCCGAACAGGAGGATGGCGAGCAGCGTGCACAGCATCATCGAGCCCAGGCCGAGCAGGAAGTACGGAATCACCTTGGTCGCCAGGAACTCACCCATGCTCAGGGGCGTGGCGAGCAGCGCCTCCATCGTGCCGCGCTCCCACTCCCGGGCAACCACGAGCGCCGTCAGCAGCGTGCCGATCATGGTCATGACGATCACGATCGAGCCCGGGATGAGGAAGTAATGGCTGGTGAGGCCGGGGTTGAACCAGTAGCGCGGCACGAGCTCGATGCGCCCCGCCGGCGCCCCGCCGCTACGCTCCGCGGCCCAGCTCGCCTGCACGCCCTGCGCGTAGGAGGCCACGAAACCCGCGGCGTTCGGCTGCGAGCCATCGGTTACGACCTGGATCTGCGCATCGGCGCCGGGCCGCTGCAGCCGGCGGCTGAAGTCCTGCGGGATTACCACGAAGCCGCGGATGCGCCCGGCGGATAGCTCCTGCGTGAGGCTCGCCACATCGTGCCGGCCATGCACCGCGAACCATTCGGAGTTCTCAAACGCCTGCGCCAGGCCTTGTGCCGGCGCGCCGCTGTCCTGGAGCGCGAGCCCGATGCGCGTGCGCTTCGGATCGAGCGAGATGGCGTAGCCGAAGAAGAACAGCATGATCAGGGGCAGCACGAAGGCAATGAGGAACGTCGACGGGTCGCGCACGATCTGCAGCGACTCCTTGTGCAGCATCGCCACGAAGCGGCGCAGCCTCGGCGGGGCTTTCATGCGACCTCGCGCGCGTGGTCGGAGGCCTGGATGAGTGCGATGAAGGCGTCCTCCAGGGTCGGCTCCCTGAGTCCGGCCGCCTGCGCCGCCCGCGCCTTGAGCTCATCCGGCGTGCCGAGCGCGATCTCCTCGGCGCGATAGATGAGGGCGATGCGGTCGCAGTACTCCGCCTCGTCCATGAAATGCGTGGTGACCAGCACCGTCACGCCGCGCTGCACCAGCCCGTTGATGTGCGTCCAGAACTCGCGGCGCACGATCGGATCGACGCCCGAGGTCGGTTCATCGAGAAACAGCACTGGCGGCTGATGCATGAGCGCGCAGGCCAGCGCCAGGCGCTGTTTGAAGCCGAGCGGCATGGTGCCGGCGTTTGCGGCCAGATAGTCCTGGAGATGAAACACCTCCACCATCCGCCCGATCGCTTCACGCTGTGCATCGCCCGTGAGGCCGTAGACGCCGGAGAAGAAGTTCAGGTTCTGCTGCACGCTGAGATCGGCGTAGAGAGAGAATTTCTGCGCCATATAGCCCAGGGACTGGCGCGCATCGGCGCGCGCACGCCGCAGATCAAAGCCGGCCACGTGGCCGTTGCCGCCAGTCGGGGTGAGCAGCCCGCAGAGCATCTTGAAGGTGGTGGACTTGCCGGCACCGTTCGGGCCCAGCAGGCCAAAGATCTGCCCGCGCGGCACGCTGAAGGAGATGGACGAGGCCGCCGTGAAGTTACCAAAGCGCTTGGTGAGCCCCTCGGCCGTGATCGCCGGCGCGGCGCTCTCGGGAATCACCCGGTACGCCTGCGCGAGCGCGCTGGTGCCGCGCGGGCCGCCGCCCAAGAGGTCGACAAACGCATCTTCGAAGCGCGGCGCGGCCGCTTCGATGCGGGCCTGTGCCACGCCCAGGCTCTCCGCGCTCGGAGGCGCGGCTTCGGCCTTCATGACCACCCGCAGCGCATCGCCCTGGATCGTGGCGTCGGTGACGTCGCTGCGATCGAGCACGCGCTCGAGCAGCGGGCGCCGCTCCCGGGCAGCGGCGCCCACGCGGTATACGCGCTGCTGCAGCCGCGCGGTGAGTTTCCGCGGCGCACCGGCGTGCAGGAGCTTGCCCTCGTTGAGCAGGAAGACCATTTCGCACTTCTCGGCCTCATCGAGGTAGGCCGTCGACCAGAGCACGCCGATCCCCTCCCCGGTCAGCTGCCGCACCATCTTCCACAGCTCACGCCGGGAGATCGGGTCGACGCCCACGCCCGGCTCATCCAGTAGCAGCAGCTTGGGCGCCTTCACCAGCGCGCACGCCAGCCCGAGCTTCTGCTTCATCCCACCGGAGAGGTTGCCGGCGAGCCGGGTGCGGAAGCGCTCGAGGTCGGTGAAGGCGAGGAGGCGCCGGAAGGTCTCCTCCTGCTGCGCAGGCTCCAGGCCCCGCAACTCGGCGTACAGGGACAGGTTCTCGATGACGCTCAGGTCCTCGTACAGGCCGAAGCGCTGTGGCATGTAACCGAGCGCCGCGCGCTCGGCGTCGATGGCGGCGCGCCCGAGTACCTCGACCCGGCCGGCGTCGGGCTCAAGCAAGCCCGTGAGGAGCCGGATCAGCGTCGTCTTGCCGGCACCATCGGGCCCGACCAGGCCGGTCATGCACCCGGGCGCGATCTCGATGCTGACGTCATCGAGTGCCGGGTGACCGGCGGGCGTGAAGCGCTTGCTGACGCCGAGCGCGCGCGCGAGCGGCGCGCTCATCGGCGGCCGGCCGCCGGGCGCGCGCCAGGAACCCGCACCGTGACCGGCTGGCCCTGCCGCAGGGCATCGTCCGGATCCGTGACGATGAGCCGCAGCCGATACACCAGGTCGGTACGCAGGCTCTCGGTCTGCACCGTCTTGGGGGTGAACTCCGCGGTCGGGGAGATGAAGCCAATGCTGCCGTGATAGGTCCTGGGATTGCCGTCGGTCGTGACCTCGACGGCCATGCCCGGGGAAATGCGGCTCAGGTCCGGCTCGGCGATGTACGCGCGCACGCGCAACGGCCGGTCGATGGTGAGCACGAACACCGTCTGCCCAGTAATGGCGATGGCGCCGGGTTCCTGCGCGCGTGTGAGGATGATGCCGTCGGCGGGCGCGAGGATAGTTGCGTCACGCAGGTCGGTGCGCGCCTTGTCGCGCTGCGCACCCGCGAGCGCCTGCTGGGCTTCGGCCGCCTCGATGTCCTCGCGGCGTGGGCCGATGCGCTGCAGTGCCAGGGCCTCCTGCGCGGACTTCAGTTGCGCCGCCGCGGCCAGATACTGTGCCTTGCTGGCATCGAACAGCGCCTGGCTCACCGCGCCGGTCTGCACCAGCTCCGCGCGCCGCTCGTATTCGGCCTTGGCCTGGGCGAGGGTGGCGCTGCGGTCGGCCACCTGCTGCTCGGCCTGTGCGATGTCCTGGGGGCGATTACCGTTGCGCAGTTTCTCGAGCTCGGCGCCCGAGGCCTGCACCTGGGCCTCGGCGGCATTCAGGGTATCGGTGAGTGGCTGGGTATCAAGCTGCGCCAACACCGCCCCCTCCTTCACGTGGGCACCCTCGTCCACGGCCAGCAGCGCGATGCGCCCCGGTACGCGGAAGCCGAGATCCACCGAGCGGATGTCGACGTTGCCGTAGAGTTTCAGTTCGCCCGCGCGCCGGGCGGCGATGAAATGGAACACCGCCCAGGCGATGGCCAGCACGCCCACGACGCCGAGGACGATGATGATGAGGCGCTTCTTGTCCATGACGTACGGGCCTTAAGACGCAGTGAGGATGGCGCGGATGTGGGCGTGCAGCACGCGGCGAATCTCGGCCGCTTCCTGGGCGCCGATGGCCTCCCAGCCGTTCACGCGCAGCGCGGTCGCGCGCGAGACCCGGAAGACGAGCACCTGACCGATGAGTGCTACCGCGCGCACCCGCGCCTCGGGGAGCTTCCAGCGGCCATCGCCGGCGCGCAGCACCAGCTTCACGAGGTAGTCACTTACGGCCTGCATGAACTGGCCCCAGAGGACCTCGAACGCAGGGGTGGGCTCCATCTGCTCCCGCACGATGAAGCGCGCCCAGGGCGCCGACTCCGGATCGAGCATCATCGCGAGAAAGCCATCCGCGAACGCCGTTACCTGCGCGACGGCCTGCTGGGGGCTGAGCGCATCCGGCTCCGCGGCCTGCGCCAGGCGCGCTCCCATGCGCGCCGTGATCAGTTCGGAAATACGCCGCGCCGCCGCAAGGTACAAACCTTCTTTGCCGCCATAGTGGTACGTAATCGAGGACATCGCGGTTCGCGCCGCGGCTGCGATGACGCGCGTACTCGCGCCTTCAAGGCCCTGCCGCCCGAACTGCTCGATCGCGACATCCAGCAGTCGCTCATCGATCGGCATCCTAGTGCGTTTCTTCATCTATCTATATTAATTCGTTCGAACGAATTGTACAAGCGAAAGGTTCAGCAGAGCGGCAGTGGAACAGCGCGGACGCAAGCGTCCCGGCTCACTGCTTGCCGTGCCGGCCCGCCAAGCTGCTATGGTCAACGGCCGCGCCCGACCAAGGAGTCAGCCATGATTGCCCACACGTCCCTTACGGTGAGCGACTACCGCAAGTCCAAGGCTTTCTACGTAACCGCCCTCGCCCCTCTTGGCTACCGCAATAACATGGAGCACGGCTCCGCGGGCGGGTTCAATGACGGCAAGAACACCGATTTCTGGATCAGCGAGGAGAACACTGTCTCGCCAACTCACCTTGCCTTCCTGGCACGCGACGCGCAACAGGTGCGCGACTTCCATCAAGCAGCGCTTGGCGCTGGCGCGAAGGACAATGGAGCTCCGGGTTACCGCGACTACTCACCCGGTTATTACGCCGCCTTCGTGCTCGATCGAGACGGTAACAACATCGAGGCGGTGTGGTTCGACGAGAGCAAGGAGAAGTGATCGTGCGGGACGTGGCGGCCCGCCAATGGGCCGCAGGAAGAGGAAATAAATGTCACATGAGCGGCCTTGCTCATGGCCGCCCGGGCGCGGCGCGTAGGCCGCGACACTCTGCTCTTCGGGCCCGTATTGAGGACACCATAGCCGCCTCAGACAACTGGACCCTTGTGTTAGGCGGCCACATGGATCTTCGGCTGCACTACTAGCGCCATGACAGTCGGCAACAGACCCCTGGCGCCATCAATGCCTTGGGTGTGCTGGCAGTCCTCACACTCGAGTAGCGACGCCTGTCGCGGGCATCTGACCGACCCAGGGCCCTTCGGGCCTACAGAAGACTGCCAATCTGGTATCTCAGGGTCGATTCTAGAATCAGAACCTCGTAGCGTGCGCTGGCCTCACCGATCTGCGCGGAGGTGAGTTCCAGCTGCGCCTGACTCAGCTCGACGATAGATGTACTGCCGACCTTGTACCGGGCCTCCGCAAGCTGATAGGCGTCGCCGGCATAGCGCTCCAACTGTGCCGTCGTCCGTAAACGCTCGCGCGCACTCTTTAGATTAAGCCAGGCGATGCGCACGTCACGTGCCACTTCATCTTCAAAAGCGCGCAGTGTTTCTGCGCTCACGCCAGCCCGATGCTCGGCGGCGTGTTGCCGGGCCGCGTAGAAACCACCGGCGAAGAGCGGCACGCTGATCGTAATGCCCCCGGCACTATAGGAGTCCGGGAGACGTGCGTCGTGGGAGGGAGCATCTCCTGCAACAATTTCGGCTGCTATCGTTGGTAAGCGAGCATCACGCATGGACTGGGCCAGTTGCGCGGCGGCGTCACGTTCCTCGCGCAGGCGCACCAGCTCCGGGCGATCCCGCAACGCGCTGTCGATCATCGCCGCCACATCCTCCTCGCTCGCTATCGGTGACGGTTCATGTTCCACGGGATTGAATTGCCGCAACCCCTTGATGCCCAGCGCAGCTGAAAGCGTGGCCTGGGACGAGTCCAGATCGTTGCGTGCGCGCTCGAGCAACAAGCGCGCGTCCTCGAGGGCGACGCGCGCGAAGCTTACATCCAGATCCGACTTGAGCTTGTTGGCGGCGAGAATGCTTACCCGGTCCAGCAACAGCTGGCGCGTCGCGAATGCCTGGCGCGAGACCTGCACCAGCGCCTGCGCCTGCAGCACGCCGAAATAGCTCCGGTCGACATTGAGCAACACCTGCTCCCGTGTGGCCGCCGCGGCCGCCCCCTGTGCGCTCGCCTGCAGCTTACTGCTCTCGACCAGGTGGGTTGTATGGCCGAAGTCAGTGATCAGCTGGTTGAGCCCGGCGCCATAAGCAACGCGGTCCAGTACGCTGGGGTTGTTGAGGCTCCCGGCCATGATGCGCGTGTTGGCCGAACCGACGTGCACGGCACTGCCATACAGTTCGACCTGGGGAAAGAGAGCCGCCCGGGCCTGCTTGAAGTCCTCTTCGGAAGCCAAGGCTCGCTGGTCCGCGGCCCCGATCTCCGGGTGGTTCTGCAGCGCCAGTGCATGCGCCCGGGCAAGGGTCAGCGACTCATTTTCGCCGGAAGCGTCCTCGGAGGTAACTGCCGGCGAGCGGATCTCGAGACTCAGAGGAAGTCCGGTGGCCGCGGCGGCCGTAGTTGCGGGCGCGGCTTCGGCGCCCTGCGCCCCGGCAGGCATCGCCGCAATTTTCGCGGCGGTGGTCAAGGCAAGCCCGATAGCGGCAGCTATCCTCATTGAGCCGTTCGTGTCGGGCGCGGCTCATCCGCGTCATGCACCAGACAGTAGGCCGCCGGCACGAGAAATACTGTCAGCGCTACCGATAGGGCGAGTCCGCCAATGATCGCGCGCGCCAGCGGCGCGTAGGCTTCCCCCGCGGTGCCGAGCTTCAGCGCCATTGGAAGCAGTCCAATGAGCGTCGCGAGCGAGGTCATCAGGACCGGGCGCAGCCGCACACGGCACGCCCGGGAGACCGCCTCAAACGCGGTGAGCCCCTCTGAGCGCAAGCGGTTGGCAAATTCGACGATCAGGATGCTATTCGACACTACGATTCCGACCATCATCACGATGCCCATGAGGGACATGATGTTCAGCGTCGTTCCGGTGAGGCACAGCATGATCAGTACACCGGTAAGGCCGGTCGGAACTGCGAGCAGGATTAGCAGCGGGTCAAGGAACGACTTGAACTGTGCCACGAGAACCAGATAGACGAGCAGCGTGGCGAGAATCAGCCCGAAGCCAAACGCACTGAAGGCGGATTGCATGGCTTGGGCCGAGCCACGCACATTTACCCGCACGCCTTCCGGCAGCCTGAGTGCCGCAATGATGGCCTGGGTCTGCCTCAACACGCTACCGAGTTCCTCCCCCGCAGGTGCGATGTACACATCGGTCTCGCGCCGCAGCTGGTAGTGATCTACTTCAGTCGGGGACTTGATGTGGCGCAGATTGGTTACAGTATCCAGCGGCGTCGCCTGGCTGGCCCCCGTGCCGCGCAATGGGACCGAGAGAAGGTCGTTGAAGTTGCCGATGAAGTTCTCTGGATACTGGACGGTCAGCAGATAGTCATTTCCAGTGTGCGGATCGACCCAGTAGCTGGGTGCGATCATCTGATTCGAGGTCAGTGCAGTGATGATGTTACCCACGACCTCCTTTTCGTTGAGTCCCAGTTCGCTGGCCCGCACGCGGTCGATGTCCAGTCGCAGCGACGGGTAATCGATATCCTGCGGGATCTGCACGTCGCTCACCCCGGAAAGCGCGCGGACGCGGCGCTCGATCTGCACGGCCACCGCGTGGCTTGCCTCCAGGTTGTTGCCGCTGACCTGAACGTCAATCGGAGCGGGAAGTCCCAGATTGAGGACGGCATCCACCAGTCCGCCGGTCTGAAGGTAGATGGCCAGTTGAGGCAGCTGCTCCGCTACTCGCTGGCGCACGAGTTGCATGTAGTGGAACGTGCTTAGCTTGTGTCCTTCCTCGAGCCCCACCTGCACAAACGCGGTGTGCGGGCCGGAGTTAGGCGTGTACATCGACGAGAACCCCGGCGTCGTCCCGATATTGGAGACGATGATCTTGAGTTCGCTGGCCGGGATCACCTGACGCACCAGTTGCTCCACCTGCCCGATCAGATGGTCGGTCAGCTCCAGGCGCGTGCCTGTGGGCGCCTTCACGTTGATGACGAACTGGCCCGGGTCGGTGCGCGGAAAGTACGCCTTACCGACCCACGGATAGAGCCCGAGACTCGCGACAAAGAGCGCAGTGATCGCTACCACGGTCGTCTTGCGTTGCCGCAGAGCCCGACCAAGCACGATTTGGTAGGAATCCAGCAGCGCACCGAAGCCCCGGTTGAACCAGCTCTGAAAGCGTTGTGCGTGTGAGGGCGTGGCCGCCCGCCCGGGCGCGCCCTCGGGCATTGGGGTGGATGCGTGGGTCACCCGGATCCAGCGGGCGCAGAAGAGCGGAACCACGGTCATGGCGACGAAGTAAGAGGCTACCAGTGACAGCACGACAGCCAACGCAAGCGCCGTGAACAGAAAGCGGCTGACCCCGTATAGCAGGGTCACCGGAAAGAACACGATGGCGGTGGTGAGGGTGGCCGCCAGCACGGCAAGGGACACCTCGGTGCCGCCACGCTCCGCTGCCACTGCCGGCGCCTCGCCGTGCTCCATGTGGCGGTAAATGTTTTCAAGGACGACTACGGAGTTGTCGATGAGCCGCGAGAAGGCGAGTGCCAGTCCGCCGAGAACCATGGCGTTGACCGTGCTATTGCCTGCCGAGAGGGCGATGAAGGTCGCGAATGCCGACAGAGGGATGGAAAGAAACACGGCTGCGGCGGCGCGCAGGTTGCCGAGGAACAGCAGGATCATCAGCGCCGTGAGAATCAGCCCTATGGCGGCCTCGTGGATGAGGTTCTCAATCGCACCGCGGACGAACTTCGACTGATCGAAGACAACGGTGGCGATCAGTTGCCTGGGTACGTCGAGCAGGTGGCTGACGCCGCGCTTGATACCATCCACCACCGCGATCGTATTGGCATCCCCTCCCTGACGAAGCACTGGCAGGTACACCGAAGGCTGGCCATCAACTCGAACGATATTGCTCTGGATCTGCGCCGCGTCTGCGGCTCTTCCCACGTCACCGACGAGGACCGAGGCGTTGTCCACGGTCTTGAGGGGCAGCCGGTTAAGGTCGGTTATCGCATCGATCTGGCTGTTGGCGTACAGGTTGTAATCGTAGGGCCCGATCTTGACGTCGCCCGCCGGGAGAATGAGATTGGCCTCGTTGACCGAGCGCACCACGTCCATGACGCTGAGCTGGTGCGCCTGCAGCTTCAGCGGGTCCACGTAGACCATGATTTGCCGATACTTGCCACCAAAGGGCTGCGGCACCGAGGCACCCGCGACGTTGGCGATCTGATTGCGCACGTCGTATTGGCCCAGGTCACGCAGCTGCGCCTCGTTGAGGCCTGCGCCTTTGAGAGTCACCAAACAGACCGGCAGGCTGGACGCGTCGAACTTCAGGACGACCGGAGGCAAGGTGCCGGGCGGCAATTTGCGCAGATCGGCCATGGCCAGATTGGCGATGCTGGTCACGGCTGCGTCAGCATCAAACCCCGGCTGGAAGTACAGCCTTATCAGACTCACGCCGGGCAGCGAGCGCGACTCGATGTGATCGACCCCGCTCGCGAGCGTGAAGAACCGCTCGAAGCGTCCGGTGATATCCGTTTCCACCTGCTCCGGCGGCATGCCCGAGAAGAACGTCGCAACGACAACGACAGGTATGCGGATAGCCGGGAACAAGTCCACCGGCAGGCGCACCAGACTCGTCACCCCGACCACGCAGGTGATCAGGCACGCAACTATGATTAAGTAGGGAAAGCGCAGCGCGAAGCGGGGCATCTGGGAACCACCGGAGCGGTCATCGGGCCGTCGGCGCGGCTCGCGTTGCGCGCAACGTTCGCGGGTGCATGTTGTCGGTGGTCGGCTGCGCCGCCGTGCGCCTAGAGTTCACGCTCATTGACGCGCGAGAGGCTCCGCAACGCGTGGCTCAACAGCTTGCCCGGCCGCGAATCGATCCGAACTTCCGAGCATGATCAACTCGCCATCCTGGAGGCCCGACACCACCTCGTACTGAGTGGGAGTCTCGAGCCCAAGCTTGATGCTCCGCGCCTCGAGACGGCCTGCCGGATTGATCACAAGGATGGAGCTGCCGTTAGCGGGCACGGCCTCGATTGGTATCGCCAATACGTGCGAGCGCTCATCCACCTTCAGCGTCACGTGGGCGTACATGCCCGGGACCAGTTCCAGGGAGCGATTTGGAACCTCCATCTCGACGGTCATCGTGCGCGTGCTGTCATCGACGCGATCTGTAAATCGCGCAATGGTCCCGGTGATGACCCGGTCGCCGAGCGAGTCGACCCGCACATGGACGACGGCGCCGACGTGGATTCCGTGTACATAGTCCACCGAAACCGGGAAATCGAGTCGCAGCAGAGTAATTTCGGAAATTCTGACCAGCGGAGTCGCCTGTGTCGCCGAAGTGGTACCGGCCTGGATCAGGGTCCCCGGGTCCGCGTACCGCTTGGTGACCACGCCACTGAATGGCGCGGTGATGCGTGTGTAGTCCACCAGAGTCTGGTATCTATCGACATCCGCCCGCGCTGCAACCAGCGCACCCTCCGTGGTCGCGTCCCTTGCCTCTGCGGTGTCCAGATCCTGTTGTGCGATGAGGTTGGGATGCTCACGGTTCACGTCGAGCAGGCGTGTGTAGGAAAGATGGGCGTCCTTGTAGTCCGCCGCTGCGCGCCGGCGCACGGCACTGGCACGGTCGAGCTCATCATGCAGTTCGGGCACCTCGAGCACCGCGAGCAGCTGTCCGGCCTTCACCCGGTCGCCAATGTCGACCTTCAGCTCGCTGATGTAGCCGGAAACCTTGGCGTGGACGTCCACCTCGTTGTAGGCCCGAAACTCTGCCGGGATCGTGATCTCCCGGTAAAGGTCCATACGTTGCACGCGTATGGCCGCCACCAGCGAAGGACGAAGCGCCGATGTACGGCCGACGGCCGCCGCGGCATGGCGTTCATGCACCAGCAACGCGCCGCCCACGAGCAGGCACGCAACTGCGGAAAGCGTCCACGGCAGCAGCCGCCGGGACCAGAGATGCCCGCCGCAGCTCATGACCGCGCATGCGCCACGGCGGAGCCTGCGTTCCTGGGTTCATCCGCCGGAGGAGCGGTCCAGGGGCGGCAGTTTATGACTGCGCGCAGGCCGGGATCGGCGTCCTCAAGGACGAGCTCGAACTCATGCAGCCGCAGAATTGCGGTGACAACGTTCAGGCCAAGCCCCGACCCCGGCGCAAGGCGATTGCGTTCGGCACGGTAGAAGCGTTGCAGCACCGCACCCCGCTCATCCGCCGGGATCCCCGGTCCGTTGTCCTGCACGATAAGCTGGGGGCGCGGGGCACTCGCATGGGTGCGTACCTGCACCGTGCTGCCACGACCGGCGAACTTGATCGCGTTGTCGACCAAGTTGGTGACTGCCTCAAACAGCAGCTTCGGGTCGGCCTCGACTATGGCGCCGCGCTCAGTGATGACCAGCAGCCGGACCCCGGCAGCCTCGGCTAGTGGTGCGTACAGATCTGCGACCGGAGCGAGAATCTCGGTGAGATCGGTGCGTCGAAAGCCCGCGCGCCGCTGCCCGGTTTCGAGGTCGGCGATGCGTAGAATGGCACGAAATCGTTCCAGCACTTCCTCGATGCGGCCGGTGACTTCTGCGATGTCTTCGCGTCTGAGCTGCTCGGAGCGCTGCAGCTTGCGTAGTTGCAGAGTCGCACTCGCCAACGGACTCAGCAGGTCGTGGGCGATCACCTCGGTTGCACCCTTCACTTCGGACATTAGTCGCTCGACTTCGGTCATCATGAGGTTGACGGTCTCGGCGAACATATCCAGCTCGTCGTGCCGGTCACTGGTTGGCATGCGACGCTTCAGATCCCCTCGGGCGATGTTGTGGGCTACCGCCTGGAGGCGCTGCAGCCGCTGCAACGGTGCCAGGCTGAGTGCCGTCCCGCAGGCGAGACCGATCAAGAGAATGGAAATGCCGCTCCAGGTAAGAGCCGAAACGATGATCGACCGCATCTCGCGCAGCTGGCTCACGTCGCGCCCCACCACAAGGGTCTCCCCGCCTGGCAGGCGTCGCGCGATCAGGCGCACACTCGCAGGAAACGCCGCGCTGGACGCTACCTCGATCGGTTTTCCACCAGGCACAATCGCGGGCGGCAGCGTCCGCAGATTGCCAGCGAGCGATTCACCCGTCGGCGAGAACAGCGCAAAAACGTTGGTCCGGTCGCCATTGATCGCGAGTTCTTCGACGACCCGCTCCCGCAGGCCCGCGCGCGGTGAGCGCGCGAGAGCATCCGCCTCGGTCCCGAGAATGCCGTCGACCCGGCTCGTCAGGTATACGGCTGAGCGCAGGTAGATCATCCACAACAGTGCCAGCGTGCCGAGGGCAAACAGCGCGCCGTAGAGGATCGTCAGCCGGAAGGTCGTCGTGCGCCTGAGATCTTCAATGCGCATCGAGCACGTATCCTACGCCGCGTTCCGTCCGGATCAGGGATGGCTTACCCGGGGTATCAATTTTCTTCCGCAGCTTGCCGATGTGGACATCGATCAGATTCGTCCCGGGATCGAAGTAGTACTCCCAGACATGTTCAAAGATCATGCGGCGACTGAGCATCTGCCCGGAGTTGCGCATCATGAACTCAAGCAGCTTGAATTCCATGGGCAGCAGCTCAACGATGCGGCCTTGACGGCGTCCGATACGCTCCACCAGATCGAGCTCGAAGTCACCCACGCGCAGGACCAGCTCTCGAGCCCGTACGCGGCGGCTGCGGCGCAACAGTACTTCGATGCGAACA
>DATJVL010000035.1:0-58117 GCA_035501795.1 Steroidobacteraceae bacterium | reverse complement strand
AGCGCCAGCGCCCGCTCGTAGCTCTCAAGCGCCTCCTCGAAGCGCTGCAGTTGCAGGAGCGCGTTGCCGCGATTGTTGAGCGCGTCGGTGTAGTCGGGCTTGAGCTTCAGCGCCCGCTCGTAGCTCTGCAGCGCTGCGTCGTAGCGCCTGAGCTCCTGGAGCACGTTGCCGTAATTGTTGTGCGCGACCGCCTCACCCGGATTGGCCTCGACGACGCGCCCCAGCAGGCGTGCCGCCTCCTCCGGACGGCGCGTCTGCGCCGCGATGATCCCGAGCAGGTTCAACGCGTCCAGATAGTCCGCGCGCACGGCCAGTATCTGTCGGCACCAGTGCTCCGACTCGGCCCAGGCGCCGCGGCCATAGGCCGTCAGCGCCCGCTGCATAGCCTGCGGGAGCGGCACAGTGGCGCCGCGGGTGCTGGCCTCCTTCATCGATCTAGCATGCCAGAACCGACCGAACCCCCGCGGTCCTGATGCGCATCGCTTCTCGCCGTGGCGCGCATGGTGCGCGCGTGGACTGGCTTCAGGAGTGCGCCAAGGGCTGCCAGAGCGCACTGCTAGAATCCGTGGCCCCGGCAGCAGCCGAGTCGTCACGGCGTCCATGGACCTGCATCGCCCGAATTTCCTCTCCGGTGCCTACATCGACCGGCGCGCCGAGGCGCGCGAGGATGCCGGCTGGGTGCAGGCGGCGCGCCAGGACGCCGGCACGCGCTACCTCATCAACCAGGGGAGCGCGCAGCTCCTGACCGCAGGCGCGGCACCGCGCATCGCGCTGCTGGACAACGATGCGCCGCTGGTGCGCACCGCCCCCGATCACCTGCTGCTGCTGCTCGGCTGGCGCGCGGACACGCGCATCGTCATGCTCGACCTGCCGCTCTCGGACAGCCCCGAGCTGCCCGCCGATACCGCCTTCCAGGAGCTGCGGCCGCTGGCACCGCTGCTCGACGGCCACGATGCCGCCCTGCTCGCCTATGCGCGCGCACTCGGCACCTGGCGCGGCCGGCAGCTGCACTGTGGCGTGTGCGGCCAGCACACCGAGCCGACGCATGCCGGCCACTGCCTGCGCTGCAGCAACCCCGCGTGCGCGCAGGAGTTCTTCCCGCGCCTCGACCCGGCGATCATCGTGCTGGTGAGCGATGGCGAGCGGGCGCTGCTCGGCCGCCAGCCGAGCTGGCCGCCGCGCCGCTACTCCACCATCGCCGGCTTCGTCGAGCCGGGGGAGAGTCTGGAAGATGCCGTGACGCGCGAGGTGTTCGAGGAGACCGGCGTCGCGGCGCACAACGTGCGCTACCACTCCTCCCAGCCCTGGCCGTTCCCCTCCTCACTCATGCTCGGCTTCTTCGCCAGCGCCGCGCCCGCGAGTGCGGTGCGGCTCGGCGGCGAGCTCGAGGATGCACGCTGGTTCACCCGCGAGCAGATCCATTCCGGCGAGGCGCTGGCACCGCCCACGCAGTCGATCTCCTGGCGGTTGATTGAGTCCTGGCTGCACGGTGCCTCCTGAGCGGCCATGTGCCTGCTGGTCCTCGCCTGGCGCGTCCATCCCCTTTATCGCCTGGTGGTCGCGGCCAATCGCGACGAATTCCACGCGCGCGCCGCGGCGCCGCTCGCGCCCTGGAGCGATCCGCCGATGCTCGCCGGGCGCGACCTGCAGGCGCAGGGCACGTGGCTCGGGCTCGACCGCGCGCGCCGCTTCGGCGTCGTAACCAACTTCCGCGACCTACAGCCGCCGCGGCTAGGCTCGCCCTCGCGCGGCTCGCTGATCCCGCAGTTCCTTGCCGGCACCGACACGCCCGCGGCGTACTTCGAGGCGCTCGCGCCACGGGCCGCCGCCTACTCCGGCTTCAACCTGCTGCTGAGCGACCAGGACACGCTCTGGTACGGCTGCAACCGCGCCCAGCCGTTCGCGCGTGCGCTGACGAGCGGTGTCTACGGGCTCTCCAACGAGTTCCTCGACACGCCATGGCCGAAGCTCGCACGGGTGCGCGCGGGCTTCGCGGCCTGGCTGCGCCACGGATCCGCCGGCGGGGCCGCGCAGCTGTTCGCGCTGCTCGATGACCGCACGCGCGTCCGCGAGGATGCGCTGCTGCCCGCGACCGGGGTGTCACGCGAGTGGGAGCGGGTGCTGTCCTCGCCCTTCGTGGCGCACCCGGACTACGGCACCCGCTCCTCCAGCGTGCTGCTGCTGGCGCAGGATGGCGGCGCCTACCTCGCCGAGCGCCGCTTCGATGCCCACGGCGCGTTGAGCGGCGAGACTGAATTCCGCCTGAACGCCGGGCAATGGCCCTGAGTCGGGCGCGGAACCTGCGCCGTCCCGGGACGCTCTGATGGCACAGCGGCGAGCGGCGCGTCGGTCAACGCTCTAGAATTCAAGGAATTTTTCGGGCACAACGGGTTTGATGGCGCAGACCAACCACCTGCCGCGGGTCCGCCGACGGCATCGGCGGATCCCGGCAGCCTTGCTGTGCCTGCTGCTGTCCCCGCTCGCGCACGCCGCCAACGCCGTCGACATCGACGTGCGCGGCGTCGATGACGAGCTGCGCGACAACGTGCTCGCCTACCTCAGCTTCGGCCGCTACCAGAAAAGCGGCGCCGAGCTCACCGCCGACACGGCCGAGCGGCTCTACAACCGCGTGGAGCGCGAGGTGGACGCCGCGCTCAAGCCCTTCGGCTACTACGAGCCGCAGGTGAAATCCACCCTCAACCAGGAGAACGGCACCTGGAAGCTGGTGCTCGACATCGACCCCGGGCAGCCGGTGCGCGTCGCGCACATCGACGTGCGCGTGGCCGGGCCGGGCGAGAGCGACCCGCTATTCGGCCGCATCCTGCGCCGCCTGCCGCTGCACAGCGGCGAGCGCCTCAGCCACAAGGCCTACGAGGACATCAAGTCCGAGCTGCAGCGCACCGCCTCCACCTACGGCTACCTGGACGCCAAGCTGATCCGCAACGAGATGGTCGTGGACCCCCCGAACCACACGGCCAACATCGCGCTCGAACTGGAGACCGGCGAGCGCTACCGCTTCGGCGAGACGCAGGTCGAGCAGAGCGTGGTGCGCGAGAGCCTGGTGCGCCGCTACCTGCGCTACCACAAGGGCGACTACTTCGACCTCACCCAGGTGCTGCGCACTCAGTTCGCCCTCGATGACACGCAGTTCTTCGCCAACCTCGAGGTCCAGCCCGGCGACCCGGACCGCACCGCGCACACGGTGCCGGTGAGCATCCACGCCGACCCCGGCCGGCGCCACCGCTACTCCATCGGCGCCGGCTACGCCACCGATACCGGCGTGCGCGGCACGCTTGGCTTCGATGACCACCGCATCAACGACCTCGGCCACAGCTTCGGCGTCGAGGTGCAGGCCTCGCAGCTGACCAAGTACAGCCTGCAGGCCCGCTACAGCATCCCCTTCGCCGACCCGGCGGTGGACACGCTCAACCTGCGCGCCTCCATCGAGCAGCGCGACTGGGGCGATGTGACCACCAACACGCTCTCGGCCGGCCCCAGCATCACGGCCGTCACCGGACCCTGGCAGCACACCTGGGCGGTGAACGCCGTGCGCACCAGCAGCGAGTCGATCTACACGCCCGTCAATACCACCGACAAGCTGCTGGTCCCGGAGCTGGACGTGGCATCCGTCCCCAAGGGCTACCTGGGCGAGCCCATGTTCGAGCATCCGCTGTACCTGGAGGTGAAGGGCTCGAACGCCTCGCTCGGCTCAAACTCCAACTGGCTGCAGGCGCATCTGCAGGCCGAGCGGGTGTTCCGCGTCGCGCCCAAGTGGCACCTGCTGCTGCGCGGGGAAGTGGGCGCCACCTTCGCGCAGGAATTCAGCCAGCTGCCCACCGTGTTCCGCTTCTTCGCCGGCGGCGACAACAGCGTGCGCGGCTTCGGCTACAACAACCTGTCGCCGACGCTCGAGACCGATACCTGCGCGGTGCCGCCGGTGAGCGGGCAGTGTCCGCCCCCCACCAACCCACAGCTGCTGAACAACTTCACCTACATCAAGGTGGGCGGCAAGGACGTGCTGACCGGCACGGTGGAGGTGATCCGCGAGCTGCCGAAGAGCCTGGGCATCGCGACCTTCTTCGACTACGGCAATGCGTTTGACAAGTGGGGTACCAAGCTTGCCTACTCCGTCGGCATAGGCCTGCGGGTACGCACGCCGGTGCTGACGCTCGGCATCGACATCGCGCAGCCGCTGTATGAGCCCTGCCAGGCTCCGTACACGCAGTCCAACTGCGCGCCCAACAGTCCGCGCCTGCACATCAATTTTTCGCCCAAGCTGTGATACGCCTGCTCACCCTGCGCCGCCTGCTGCTCGCCCTGGCGAGCCTGCTGGTCGTGGCCGTGATCGTGGCACCCCTCACGCTGCTGTGGGCGGTGCTCTACACCGAGAGTGGCGCACAGTTCGTGGTGCGGCACCTGCCGCGACAGCTCGGCCCGGTGCAGCTGGTGATCGAGGGCTTCAGCGGCACCGTTGCGCATGGGCTGCACGTCGAGCGCGTGCAGGTCGAGCACGAGCTGGTGCACCTCGAGTTCACCGACCTGCACGCCCGGCTCGAGGTGGCGCCGCTGCTGATGCAGAAGATCCGCGTGCGCTATGCGAGCCTGGCGCACGCCGAGGTGCAGGTGAAGCGCCGCGTGCACCCGAGCACGCCCTCGCCGCCGATGTTCCTGCCGCGCTGGCTGCAGATCGGCGCGGAGGAGGCGCACGTGCGCAGCGTCCATCTCAGTGTCTACAACGGCTTCCAGATGCAGGTCAGCGACATCGTCAGCTCCGCGGTGCTGCGTCACCTGGACATCCGCTTCTACTCGATCGACGCGCAGCTCGCGCAGGCGCACGTCACCGGCGCCGGCTCGCTGCGCGCGCTCGATCCGCTCGGCCTGGAGTTCAAGGGGCACCTCGACTGGCACCCGGAGGGTCAGCCGGCCTACGTGCTCGATGGCAGCGCGCGCGGTGACCTGAACACCCTCAACCTCGTTGCCCACACACACAGCCCGTTCCGGGTCGACCTCAGCGGTCAGCTGCGCGACCTCACCAGCCACTTCAACTGGGTGGCCAGCGCGCAGGTGCGCCAGTTCGAGCTGGCGGCCTGGAACGTGGGCGGGCCCTTCGGCAGCATCAGCGGGCACCTGAGCGGCAGTGGCGATGCCGCCACCTTCAGCGCCCAGGGAACGCTCGATCCGGCCGGGCTGCGCACCGGGGCCTTCGCCGTGCAATTCACCGGCGGCTATGCCAACCACGTGCTGAGTGCCCAGAGCATGGAGGCGCGCCACCTGAGCTCCGGCGCACGCGCACGCGCCAGCGGCACGATCGCCGTGGTCGAGCACGGCCCGCGGCTCGAGCTGCAGGGCAGCTGGGAGCAGTTCCGCTGGCCGTTGCTGGCACGCGCGCCGGTGGTGCGCAGCGAGCGTGGCAGCTTCAGCCTCACCGGCGTGCTGCCTTATCAGGTGCGCTTCAGCGCTGACCTGCGCGCGCTCGAGCTGCCGGTGATGCCGGCCGATATCACGGGCACGCTCGACAAGGACAGCTTCAGCTTCGAGCGCGCCGACGTCGACCTGTACGGCGGGCACACCCGCGCCAGCGGCCGGGTCAGCTGGGCGGCGGACGAGAGCTACCAGGTGAGCGGTCACGCGAGCGGCATCGATTCCGCGCAGCTGCGGGCCGACCTCCCCGGCAGTGTCAGCTTCGACTACAGCGTCTCGGGCCAGGGGTTCAGCCCCGCGGGCGCCTTCAAGGCGGCCTTCAGTTCACTCTCCGGCAAGGTGCGCGGCGCCGCCGCCAGTGGCAGCGGGGCCTTCGCGCACTCGGGCAAGACCTGGACCTTCAACGCGCTGCACGTCGGGCTCGGCAGCGCCGAGCTCGCTCTCGACGGGCAGCTGAGCGATCGCATGAACCTGCGCTACACGCTGCGCACCCAGGACCTGAGCCTGCTGAACCCCGGCAGCCGCGGCCGCATCCACGCCACGGGCACGCTGGGGGGCACGCTCGAGGCCCCCGAGATCATCGGCACGGCGCACGCGCTCGGCATCGACTACCAGGGGATCAAGCTTGAGTCGGCGGACGCGGAGGTGGACTTCGAGCCGGACGCCACCGGCAAGGACTCGAAGATCGACGCGCGGCTGCACAACCTCAGCTTCGGACAGCGCCGCATCGAAGCGGCCACCCTGAGCCTCACCGGGCCGCCGGAGAACTATCTGCTGCACCTGACCGCCAGCGCCCCGGGGCTGTCGGCGAGCACCGCGGCGCGCGGCAACTTCGCGCACGCCACCTTCCAGGGCCAGCTCACCGCGCTCTCACTCGTCGGCAACGACACGCTGCACCTGGGCCTGGATCGGCCCGTGGACCTGCTGCTCTCCGCCCGGCACGTGCGCATCGAGTGGCTGTGCCTGGTCGGTACGCCCGGCAGCGTGTGCGCCGATGGCGAGTGGCAGCCGACGCAGTGGAACAGCACCGTCATGAGCAACGAGCTGCCACTCGCCACGCTCACCGCCGGCATGACGCCCGCGGTGCAGTACCAGGGCACGGTGAGCGCGCTGGCGCGCCTGTCCGGCAGTCCCACGACGCCGCTGCAGGGCACGCTGCGCGCGCAGCTCTCCGATGCCGTCATCGCCCACCGCCTCGCGAGCCGCAAGATCGAGCACACGCGCATCGGCTCGGGCAACGCGGACCTGGTGCTCGGGCCGCAGCTGGCGACGTTGCAGGCGGACCTGGGTGATGGCCAGGTGGGCACGCTGCACGGCACGCTCAACGTACGCCGCAGCACCGCCAGCTGGCTGGACATGCCGATAAGCGGCGAGCTGCACGCGCAGAGCGCGGAGATGGGGCTGCTGTCGCTGTACGTGTCGGAAATCGATCGCGCCGCCGGCCACTTCAACGCGGACCTCGGCATCGGCGGCACGCTCGGCGGCCCGACCTTCAACGGGCTGCTCAAGGTCAGCGAGGGTGAGATCGATGTCTACCAGGTGAACCTCGCGCTGCGCGCCATCAACCTCGAATCGCACCTGAGCGAGGGCGGCATCGACTTCAAGGGCGCCGCCAACGTGGGCGCCGGCAGCGTCAGCGCCGGCGGCCACATGGAATGGCACGGGCTGCAGCCCTATGGCAAGTTCCACCTCCAGGGCACCAACCTGCGCGTCGCCGACATCCCCGAGGCACAGATCGATGCCTCCCCGGACCTGGACTTCGCGGTCGCCGGCCGCCGCATCGAGGTCACCGGCACGGTGCTCGTGCCCTACGCCAAGATCCAGCCGAAGGACATCACCAACGCGGTGCGCGCGTCCGATGACGAGGTGATCGTCGGCAGCGAGCCGGACGACCCGAGCAAGCGCTTCGAGGTGGTGAGCACCGTGACCCTCACCCTGGGCAAGAACATCAGCGTCGATGCCTTCGGCCTCAGCGCCAAGCTCGGCGGCAGCATGGTGATCCGCAGCGGCTATGACCCGGTGACGCGCGCCAGCGGCTCGCTCAACGTCGTCGAGGGCCGCTACGCCGCGTACGGGCGGCTGCTCGACATCGATTACGGCCAGCTGAACTTCACCAACGGTCCGATCGAGAACCCGGCCGTGACGCTGCGCGCCAAGAAGGAATTTCCCGACGTCACTGCCTACGTCACCGTGCGCGGCACGCTGCTGCAGCCGCGCATGTCCTTCAGCTCCGTGCCGCCGCTGCCGCAGTCGCAGATCGTCTCGCTGATCCTGGCCGGCGGCTCGCTCGAATCCGCCCAGGGGCACGGCGGCAACGTCGCCGTCGGCCAGGGCGTCGCCATGCTGGCGCAGCAGTACGGCAGCATCTTCGGCATCCAGGAGGCCGGGCTCGAGTCCGACGTCAACAACGAGACCTCGGTGGTGCTCGGCCGCTACCTGAACCCGCGCCTGTACGTGAGCTACGGCATCAGCCTCACCGAGCAGCTCAACACCTTCAAGGCGCGCTACACGCTCGGGGACCACTGGACGCTGAAGGCCGAGGTCGGCCAGGCCTACGGCACCGACCTGGTCTACACCATCACCACCCGCTAGCAGAGCACGCGCCGCACCCCCGGCGCGCGCGTGCCCTTGACCCCTTCTGCATTAAAATGCAGAATATCCGCATGTTTATGCACAAAGAATTTCCATGCTGACCGATGCCGAGCAGCTCGAGCGGCGCGGCGCCATCGTGGGCATCCTGCGCGCCGGCGTGGTGCGCCGGCAGGCCGACCTGGTGCGCCAGCTGAAGAGGGCCGGGCACGAGGCCACGCAGTCCTCCATCAGCCGCGACCTGCGCGACTTGGGCGTGCTCAAGACGCGCGGCCGCTACGTGCTGCCGCCGGACGAGGTGACGCGCGCCAACGGCGACTTCGGCACGCTGGCGCAGTTCGTGCGCGAGCTGAAGAGCGCCGGGCCCTCGATCACGGTGCTGCGCACCACCATCGGCGCCGCGCAGAGCGTGGCGGTCGCCATCGACCGCGCCCAGTGGCCGGAAGTAGCCGGCACGCTCTCCGGCGACGACACCATCTTCATCGCCACTGCCAGCCTGCGGGCGCAGCAGGAGCTGGTCTCCCGCCTGCGCACGCTGTTCCGGGTCTGAAACATGTCCGCCACCGCCTCCCGGGGCCCGACCCCGATCGTGCTCGCCTATTCCGGCGGGCTGGATACCTCCTTCCTCGTGCCCTGGCTGGCCGAGCACGAGGGCCGCCCGGTCATCACCGTGACCGTGGACACCGGCGGCATCGATGAGGCCGGGGCGCGCACGCTGGCCGAGCGCGCCCGCTTACTCGGTGCCCGCGCGCACCACCAGCTCGATGCGCGCGCGGGCTACTTCGAGCAGGTGCTGCGATTCCTCATCATGGGCAACGTGCGCCGCGGCCAGCTGTATCCGCTGTGCGTCGGCGCCGAGCGGGTCATGCAGGCGCAGACGGTGGCGCGCCTGGCGCGCGAGCTCGGCTGCGACACCATCGCGCATGGCTGCACCGCCGCCGGCAACGACCAGGTGCGCTTCGAGGTGGCGCTGCGCACGCTGGCACCGGACCTGAAGGTGCTGGCGCCGGTGCGCGACCGCGCCTTCCGCCGCGAGGAGGAGCTCGGCTACCTGCGCGAGCGCGGCCTGCCGCTGCCCCCGACCGGCGCGCGCTACTCGGTGAACCGCGGCCTGTGGGGCGTGACCATCGGCGGCCAGGAGACCCTGAGCTCCTCGGGCAGCATCCCGGAGGAGGCCTGGATCCTCACGCGCGATGCCTTCCGGGAGCCGCGCACCCCGCAGCGCCACGTGCTGCGCTTCGCCGCCGGCCGCCCGGTGGCCCTCGACGGCCGCGCGCTCGCGCCGGTGGCGCTCATCGAGGCGCTCGAGGCCATGGCGGCGCCCTATGGCATCGGCCGCGGCATCCACCTGGGCGACACCATCATCGGCACCAAGGGCCGGGTCGCCTTCGAGGCGCCGGCCGCCGAGGTGCTGCTCACGGCGCACCGTGAGCTGGAGAAGCTGGTGCTGAGCGCGCGCCAGCAGCGCCTCAAGGACAGCGTCGCCGCGCCCTACGGCGACCTGGTGCACGAGGGGCAGCTGCTCGATCCGGTCTGCCGCGACATCGAGGCGCTGCTCTTGTCCTCGCAGCAGCGCGTGACGGGCGAGGTACACCTGTTGCTGCGCCCGGGGCAGCTGTTCATCGAGGGCGTCGAGTCGCCCTACTCGCTCATGGCCGCCTCCCGGGGGGTCTACGGCGAGGCCGCGGGCGAGTGGTCGGCGGCGGATGCGCTCGGCTTCTCGCGCATCGCGGCCCTGCCCGGGGTGTTCTACACGCGCGCGGGCGAGCACGCCCGGTCCACGCCGGAGCAGCCGTGAGCAGCATGCGCAGCGTGGTGGTCGACAAGCTGGCCTCCGTGACGCAGGCCTGCAACCTCGCGCACGAGGTGCGGATCGCCGCCGAGATCCCGGCCGAGGAGGGCGTGGTGCTGGTGGTGGAGGTGCTTAACAACAAGTCCACCTACAACACCCTGGAGCTGGTGAGCGGCCGCATGGCCAAGGTCGGCAAGGGCGACGTCATCGCCGGCGCCCTCGGGCACCGCAAGGCGCTGTTCGGCTATTCCGGGCACGTGCCCGAGCGCGTGCGGCCCGGTGATGTCATCCAGATGCTCAACATCGGCGGCGTGCTCGGGGTGTGCGACTCGATCAACCCCGACAAGGGCAAGCCCTTTGACTGCCGCGTGCTGGGCGTGGCGCTGCACTTCCCGTACCTGGGGGAGCGCATCGGCGTGCCGGCGCGCGTCGGCCACAAGGCGCTCGACCCCAAGGCCGCGCTCGAGACCCGCGGCGTGCCGGTGGTGGCGCTCGCCGGCACCTGCATGGAGGCCGGCAAGACCGCCGCGGCCTGCGCGGTGATCGCCCGCATGCGCCACCGCGGCCTCACCGTCGATGCCTTCAAGGCCACCGGCGTCTCGCTGCGCCGCGACATCCTCGCCATGGAGGACGCCGGTGCGCGCCGCTGCGCCATCTTCACCGACCTCGGCGTGGTCACCACCACGCGCGCCAACGGCCCGGCGCTGACGCGCACCATGCTGAGCGAGCTCACCAGCGGCCGGCCCGACGTCGTGGTGTTCGAGCTCGGCGACGGCATCCTCGGCACTTACGGCGTCGATGCGATCCTCGAGTGCGCCGACATCCGCGCCGCGCTGAGCGCGCTCATCCTCTCGGCCAACGACCCGGTGGCCGCCTGGGGCGGCGTCAAGCTGCTGCGCGAGCGCTTCAGCATCGAGCCGTGCGTGGTCACGGGCCCCGCCACCGACAATCAGGTGGGAGTCGAGATCATCGCCGAGCAGCTGCGCGTGCCCGCCTGCAACGCGCTCAGCAACGGCGCCGCCCTGGGGGATCGCGTCATCGAGGCCCTCGGCCTCACGCCGCAGGCAGCCGGGGCGAGCCAGTGAGCGAGCCGATCCCGGCGGTGGTGCTCGGCGGCACCGGCTACGTGGCCGGTGAGCTGCTGCGCCTCCTCGCGCAGCACCCGCGCTTTGCGCTGCAGGCGGTGCTCTCCGACGGCAGCCCGGGGGAAGCGGTGGCGCAGGCCTTCCCGCACCTGGCCGGCGCCTACCCCGCGACGCGCTTCAGCTCGCAGGAAGAGGTGCGGCGCATCCTGTGCGCCGCGCCGGCCGCGGCGCTGTTCGCGGCCGCCCCGCACGGGGTGTCGGCCACGCTCATCGATACGCTCCTGTCCGCGGCGGAGGCCGCGGGCATGCAGCCGCGCGTGGTCGATACCTCGGCGGACTTCCGCTACGCAGCGGCGCGCGACTACGAGCGCGTCTACGCCCACGCGCACGGCGCGCCCGCGCGGCTGCGGCAGTTCACCTGCGCGGTGCCCGAGCATCTGGAGGCGGTGGCGACGCCGCACGTCGCGCACCCCGGCTGCTTCGCCACCGCGGTGCTGCTCGCCTGCGTGCCGCTGCTCGCCCGCGACCTCATCGAGCCGCAGCTGTTCGTGAGCGGGGTGACCGGCAGCACCGGCTCCGGGCGCAAGCCCGTGCCCGGCACGCACCACCCGCTGCGCCACGGCGACCTGTACGCCTACAGCGCGCTCGCCCACCGCCATGTGCCCGAGATCCTCGCCTGCGCCCGCGCCGCCACCGGCGTCGAGGCGCAGTGCGCGTTCGTGCCGCACTCCGGACCATTCGCGCGCGGCATCCACGTGACCGTGCAGGCGCGGCTGCGCCGCCCGCAGGAAGCGGCGGCGCTGGCGGCGCTGTTCGCCGACTACTACCGCGCGGCACCGTTCGTGCGCGTCAGCGCGGCGCCACCGCGCGTCAAGGACGTCGCCGGCAGCAACTACGCGCACCTCGCGGTGGTGAGCGCCGGCGCGACGGTGGCGGTGCTGTGCGCCATCGACAACCTCAACAAGGGTGCCGCGGGCGGCGCGCTGCAGTGGATGAACCGCCTGCACGGGCTGCCCGAGACCACCGGCCTCACGGCGCCGGCGGCCGGCTGGACCTGAGGCGAACATGGCCCTCGCGTCCAGCAGCCATTTGCTGCCGGTGTTTTCGCAGTACCCGCTCGAGGTCGCCGCGGCCGAGGGCGTGTGGCTCACCAACCGCCGCGGCGAGCGCGTGCTCGACCTGTACGGCGGTCATGCGGTGGCCGCGCTCGGCTACGCGCATCCCGGCTTCACGGCCGCCCTCGCACGGCAGGCACAGCAGTGCCAGTTCCAGAGCAACGCGGTGGCGATGGCGGTGCGCGAGCGCGCCGCCGCGCGCCTCATCGCCTTCGCACAGCTGCCGCTCACGCAGGTGTTCTTCGTCAACAGCGGCGCCGAGGCCAACGAGAACGCCCTCAAGATCGCGCTGCGCGCGAGCGGCCGCGTGCACGTCGCCGCGGTCAGCGGCAGCTTCCACGGCCGCACCGCCGCGGCCGGCGCGGTCACCGACGGCGCCCGCGCGAAGTGGTACGGCTTCCCGCACACGCCCTTCGAGGTGAGTTTCATCCCGCGCGCCGAGCCGGAGGCGATCGCCCTGCACGTCACCGAGCGCACGGCCGCCGTCATCGTCGAGCCGGTGCAGGGGCTGGCCGGCGCGGTCGAGCTGGGCGCCCCCTTCCTCGCCGCGCTGCGCGCGCGCTGCGATGCGGTGGGCGCCTACCTGATCTTCGATGAGGTGCAGTGCGGCATGGGCCGCACCGGCTGGCCCTTCGCCGCCAACCTCTACGGCGTGCGCCCCGACCTGCTGACCGCCGCCAAGGCGCTCGGCAACGGCTTCCCGTGCGCGGCGGTGCTGCTGAGCGAGGCGCTCGCCGCCTCCTGCCCGAGCGAGTCGCTCGGCACCACCTTCGGCGGCGGCCCGCTCGCCTGCGCGGCCATCGAGGCGGTGATCGAGGCGATCGAGCAGGAGCAGCTGCTCGCGCGCGTGCAGAGGCTCGGCGCCTACATCCGCGCGCACTGCCTCGCCGGGCCGGTGAGCGCGCACCAGGGCGCTGGCCTGCTGGTCGGCCTGCGCACGCGGCGCAAGGCCCGGGAAGTGCAGGCCGAGCTGCTCGAGTGCGGCATCCTCGCCGGCACCTCGAGCGATGCGCACGTGCTGCGGCTGCTGCCGCCCTACATTTTGGAGGAAGAGCACGTGGACATGCTGCGCGATGCGCTCGCGGAGCTCGCGCCGTGAAGAACTTTCTCGACCTGGCCGACTTCACGCGCGAGGAGGTGCTGGCGCTGCTCGAGCTGGCGCGGCGCCTGGAGCGCCACGGCGCGCCGCACGCGCTCGCCGGCAAGATCCTCGGGCTGCTGTTCTTCAACCCCTCGCTGCGTACCCTGGCCTCCTTCCAGGTGGCGATGGCACGGCTCGGCGGCAGCTCCTTCGTCATCAGCCCCGGGCAGGGGACCTGGCAGCTCGAGCTGCGCACGGGCGTGGTCATGGACGGCGCCGCGGCCGAGCACGTGCGCGAGGGGCTGCCGGTGCTGGCCTCGTACTGCGACGCGCTCGGCATCCGTGCCTTCGCCGAGGGCAGGGATCTCGCGCACGACCTGGCCGAGACCAGCTTCAGCACCATGGCGGCGCTGATCGACAAGCCGCTCATCAACCTCGAATCCGCGGTCAATCATCCCTGCCAGGCGCTCGCCGACTGGAAGACGCTCGATGACCTGGCGGTGCCGCGCCACGCACGCTTCGTGCTCTCCTGGGCCTACCACCCGCGGGCCCTGCCGCTGGCGGTGCCGGCCGCAGCGCTGCACATGGCGGCGCTGCGCGGCATGGAGGTCATCGTGCTGCGGCCGGAGGGCTTCGCGCTGCCCGCGCCCCTCATGGAGCGCGCGCGGCGTGCCGCGGCGCTCGGCGGCGGCTCGGTGCGCGAGACCAGCGAGCGCGCCGCGGCCCTCGAGGGCGCGCGCGTGCTGTACGTGAAGGAATGGGGCGCCACCGCAGCCTACGGCGACGCCGCCGAGGACGCACGGCTGCGGCGCAGCCTCACCGACTGGTGCGTGCGCGAGGAGTGGTTCGCGCCGGCCGCCGCGGAGTGCCGCGTGATGCACTGCCTGCCGGTGCGGCGCAACACCGCGATCGCCGATGCGGTGCTCGACGGGCCGCGCAGCATCGTGCAGCGCGAGGCCTACAACCGCCTGCCGGCGCAGATGGCGGTGCTGCACCAGCTGCTCGGCGCCTAGCAGGACAGGAAGCTCACCCATGCTCATGCATCGTAGCGATCCCACCCTCGCCATCCGCGCGCTGCGCAACGCCGCGCCCTACATCCGCATGTACAAGGGCAAGACCTTCGTGGTGAAGGCCGGCGGCGGCGCGTTCGCCGAGGAGCCCACCATGCGGTTGCTGATCGAGCAGCTGGCGCTGCTGCACTACTTCGGCGTGCGCGTGGTGCTGGTGCACGGCGGCGGCCCGCAGCTCACCGAGCTGTCGACCGCGCTCGGGGTGCCGACGCGCATGGTGGCCGGACGGCGCATCACCGACCAGCGCGCCCTCGATGTCAGCGCCATGGTGCTCAACGGCCTCATCAACACGCGCGTGCTCGGCATCTGCCGCGACCTCAACGTCGAGGCGGTCGGCATCAGCGGCGTCGACGCGGGCCTGATCCGCGCCCACCGGCGCCCGCCGCTTGAGGTCGAGGGCGAGAGCGCGCCGGTGGATTTCGGCTTCGTCGGCGACATCGACGCGGTGGACACCACGGTGCTGCGCAAGCTGCTCGACAACGGGCTCATGCCGGTGGTGAGCCCGCTGTCGGCCGATGCCGCCGGCACGCTGCTCAACATCAATGCCGACACCGTGGCTGCGGCGCTCGGCGCGGCGCTGGCGGCGGAGAAGCTGATCCTGTGCACCGGCGCACCCGGCATCCTCGGCGACGTGCGTGACCCGGGCTCGCTCATCTCCTATACCGACCTGCGCGGCCTTGCGCGCCTGCGCGAGCAGGGCCGCATCGACCAGGGCATGCTGCCCAAGGCCAAGGCCATCGAGGAGGCGCTGCGCGGCGGCGTGCGCCGCGTGCACGTGGTCTCCTACCACTCCGGCGAGGGCATCCTCGGTGAAGTGTTCACCAACGAGGGCACCGGCACCTTGATCGTCGCGGACATCAACGCCCTCACCCCGGCCGAGCAGAGCGCCACGTGAGGCTGTGGGACAAGGGTGGCGAGCTCGATGCGCGCGTGCTCGAGTACACCGCGGGCGAGGACCACGCACTCGATGAGCGGCTGGTCGCCTACGACGTGCGCGCCTCGATCGCGCACGCCGAGATGCTCGCCGCCCAGGGACTGCTGGGCGCGGCCGAGCGCGACGCCCTGCGCGCGGCACTGCAGGCGCTCGCGGCCGAGCACGCCGCCGGTGCCTGGCACGTCGAGCTCGCCGACGAGGACGGCCAGACCGCGCTCGAGCGGCGCCTGAGCGCGCGGCTCGGGGCGGCGGGCGGGGCCATCCACCTCGGGCGCTCGCGCAACGACCAGGTGCTCACCGCGCTGCGGCTGTACCTGCGCGATGCGGTCGGCGCCCTCGCCGCCGGTGCGCAGGCGGTGGCCGAGGCGCTCGGGGCGCTGGCGCAGCGCGAGGGCGCCACCGTGCTGCCGGGCTACACCCACCTGCAGCAGGCCATGCCGAGCTCGGTCGCGCTGTGGGCGGGCGGCTTCGCCGCCGAGCTGCGCGATGATGCCGCCGGAGTTCTCGCCACGCTGCGGCGCATCGACAAGAGCCCGCTCGGCTCAGCCGCCGGATACGGTACGCCCGGACTGCCGGTGGACCGCGGCGCCACGCAGCGCGCGCTGGGCTTCGCCTGCGTGCACGAGCCGGTGACCGCCGTGCAGCTCTCGCGCGGCAAGGCCGAAGCGCAGCTGCTGTTTGAGATCGCGCTGCTCATGCAGGATCTCGGCCGCTTCGCCGCCGACGTGCTGCTGTTCGCCACCTCAGAGTTCGGCTTCGTGCGCCTGCCGGAGAGCTTCACCACCGGCTCCTCGATCATGCCGCAGAAGCGCAACCCCGACGTGTTCGAGCTCATCCGCGCACGCAGCGCCACCGCACAGGCCTGCCTCGCCGAGGCGCTGGCGCTGTGCGCCAAGCTGCCCTCCGGCTACCACCGCGACCTGCAGCTGCTGAAGTTCCCGCTGTTCCGCGGCATCGACCTGGCGGCAGCGACGCTCGCGATCCTGCCGCCGGCGATCGCCGCGCTTGAGTTCGACGCCGCGGCTATCCGCCTGGATCCGGGCATCCACGCCGCGGAGGAAGCCAACCGCCTGGTAATGAGCGAGGGTATCCCGTTCCGCGAGGCCTACCGGCGCGTGGCGGCGAAGCTCAAGGGCTAGCGTGCGCGGTTGCGCGCCGCGGGCGCGCTCAGGCAGGCTGTTGGAAACTTGGACATCCCCCCATGACCAAAGTGCTCGGCATCTCCGGGAGCCTCCGCCGCGGCTCCTACAACAGCGCGCTGCTCAGGGCCGCCACGGGACTGATGCCCGAGGGCGCGACCCTCGAGGTGGCCAGCATTCGCGGCATCCCGCTCTATGACGGCGACGTCGAGGCACAGGGCATCCCGCCGAGCGTCAACCAGCTCAAGGAGGCGGTGGTGGCCGCGGACGGGGTGCTGCTGGTCACGCCCGAGTACAACAACAGCATCCCCGGGGTGTTCAAGAACACCATCGACTGGCTGTCGCGGCCGCCGGCGGATGCGCGGCGCGTGTTCGGCGGCCGGCGCTTCGCCCTCATCGGCGCCTCGCCCGGTGGTTTCGGCACCGTCATGAGCCAGGGCGCCTGGCTCCCGGTGCTGCGCACGCTCGGCGTGCAGCTGTGGACCGGCGGGCGGCTGATGGTGGCGCGTGCCAACAACGTATTTGACGAGGGCGGCACGCTCAAGGATGCCGCTACCGAGGAAGCCCTGAAGCAGTTCCTCGCCGGCTACGTCGCCTGGCTGCGCCGCGCGCCGCAGGCCGCCTGAGCGGCCGCCGCCGCGGCCGCGCTACGGCGCCTGGGCCGGATGGTCCGGCCCCCAGGCGTCACGCGCCACGCGCCACTTGCCGTCGGGATCGTGGTGATAGACCACGAAGCCCCAGCCGCTGTCGGTGACGGCGGCACCGCCGGCGAGCGGGGTGTCGGTGGATTTGTAGGCGTAGCGCTCGAAGGCCCAGTCGCCGGCGACGACGAACTCCTGCACCGGCTTGTCCCACTGGGTGTGATAGGTGGCCAGGTATTCCTGCAGCCACGGGCGCACCGCGGCCTTGCCCACGTAAGGTGGTTGGTGCGCGGCCATGAAGACCACGTCCTCGGTGAGCATGCCGAGCAGCGTCGGCAGGTCGTTGGAGTTGATCGCGCTCACGTACGCCTCGTGGGCGCGGTGCGCGGCCGGGTCGGGCGCGGTCTGACCACGCGGGTTGCAGCCCGCGCACGCAGCCGATGCCGCGAGCAGGGCGAGGATGATTCGCACGCTTGAGCCCCCAGTCGCTGTTGGTTCTAAGTTCAGGGACGACGCATTCTAACCGGCGCCCGGGGCCGGCGTCGGCTCGAGGCTGCCCTTCTCATCCGGGATGCCATCCCAGCGCCAGCGCATCGCGCTGACCCGCGGCAGCGGCGCGAGCGCGGCGTGCACCTGGCGTGCGATCTCGAGCAGGTGCGCGCTGCTCGCCGAACGCTGCTGGCCGCGCAAGCGGGCGATGAGGCCCGGCAGCAGCGTCGGCGCCAGCTGCAGCAGCCACTCCTCGCCGGGGCCCAGGTGCGCGAGGAATATCGACACCGAGGTCGCCGCGCGGGTGCCGACGAGGCTCCAGCCGACGTCGCGCCAGCCCTGCGGCTCGGCCACGCTCCACCCGCAGCCCGCCAGGTGGCGGCGGATCTCGGTGGCGAACCAGCGCCCGGGCCGCAGGTCCTGGCTGTCCTCGGGACACAGCGCCGCGGACCACTTGAGGTTCTGCGATCTGGGCGTCACGGGCGCGCCGGATCAGGCGGGCGCGGCGGCATCGGCCTGTGCCTCGGGCACGGCACGCGCGAACGGCGGCAGCGCCTCGAGGTGCGCGCTGATGGCGCACAGGCGCGGGTAGGGCCCGAGCTCGCAGCGCATGCGGCGCGCGTTGTACATCTGCGGTACGAGGCACACGTCGGCCAGGCTCACCGCATTGCCGTACATGTGCCGGCCGTCGCCGCTGCTGCGCGCCACCTGCGTCTCCAGCGCGGTGAAGCCCTGCGCGATCCAGTGCGCGTACCAGGCCTCGACCGCGGCATCGTTGGCGGCGAGCGGCCCGCGCAGGTAATTCAGCACGCGCAGGTTGTTGAGCGGGTGGATGTCGCAGGCGATCGCCAGCGCGAGCGCGCGCACCTGCGCGCGCTCCAGCGGCGCGCGCGGCAGCAGTGCCGGCGAGGGGTGTGCCTCCTCCAGGTACTCGATGATGGCGAGCGACTGGCGCAGCCGCTGTTCGCCGACCGCGAGCATCGGCACCAGCCCTTCCGGGTTGAGCGCCAGGTACTCGCTCGAGCGCTGCGCGCTCACCGGCGCGCGCAGGTCGACCGGCACCGCGGCGTAGTCGAGCCCCTTGAAGTTCAGCGCGATCCGCGTGCGAAACGCGGCCGAGCTGCGAAAGTAGGTGTAGAGCTTCATCAGCGGCGCCCTCAGGCGGAAGCCGCGGGTCCGATGCTGTGGCGCAGCACCTCGAGACCCTCGACGCCCCCCTCGAGGCGATCCCCCGGCTGCAGCGCGCCGACCCCGGCGGGCGTGCCGGTGAAGATGAGGTCACCGGCGCGCAGCTCGTACAGCCGCGAGAGCGCGGCGATGATGTGCGGCACGTCCCACAGCATCTCGCTGAGATCGGCCTCCTGGCGCAGCACGTCGTTGACCTTGAGCCAGATGCGCCCGCGCTCGGGGTGCCCGGCCGCCGCCGGGCGCAGCGCCGAGAGGGGCGCCGAGCCGTCGAAGCCCTTGGAAGTGTCCCAGGGCAGGCCGCGCTCGCGGGCGAAGTTCTGCAGGTCGCGCCGCGTCAGGTCGTTGCCGGCGCCGTAGCCGAACACGTGCGTGCGCGCCGCCGCGGGCGCGAGATCGCGGCCGCCCGAGTGCAGCGCGACCACCAGCTCGATCTCGTGGTGCAGGTTGTGGGTGCCGGGCGGATAGGGCACGGCCGCGCCGTTGGGCACCACGGCGTCGGCGGGCTTCATGAAAAACACCGGCGGCTCGCGCTGCGGGTCGTTGCCCATCTCGCGCACGTGCGCGGCGTAGTTGCGCCCCACGCAGTAGATGCGGTGCACCGGGAAGCGCCGCTCGGTCCCGGCCACGGCGACGCTCGGCTGCGCCGGCGGCGCAAAGCAGAAGTCACTCATCGCACGCTCACCACCTTCCGTCGGCAACCGCTGCAGATTGCCACTGCGCAAACCGCTAGACTAGCTCGCATGAGTATCTGGCGCGCCGCGCTGACCCCGGAGTTCCTCAACGAGCGCGGCAGCAAGACGCTGCCGGGGCACCTGGGCATCAAGGTCACCGAGGTCGGAGCGGACTACCTGCGCGCCACCATGCCGGTGACCGCGCACACTCACCAGCCCTACGGGGTGCTGCACGGCGGCGCCTCGGTGGCGCTCGCCGAGACCGTCGGGAGCCTCGCGGCGATGCTGTGCGTGGACAGCGAGCAGTACCTGTGCCTCGGGCAGGAGATCAATGCCAACCACCTGCGCGCCGTGTCCGCCGGGGTGGTGACGGCGACCGCGCGCCCCTGGCACATCGGCGCGCGCAGCCACGTGTGGTCGATCGAGATCCGCGACGAGCGCGAACGACTGGTGTGCATCTCCCGGCTCACGATGGCGATCGTCGAGCGCCGCCAATGAGGCTGACAGCGAGGCAGTCATGAACGATCCCGTGCCTTCCATGAGCGCCGGTGCGCCGCAGGTGGACGAGTCACTGCTCACCTACACGCACGTCATCTATGCGCTGCACGCGCTGGCGGTGCTGATCGGCCTGACCACCTGGCATACCGTGGTCGGCAGCTTCGTCGGCGGCCTGCCCTCGATCATCGCCGTGATCATGAACTACGCGCGCCGCTCGGCGACCGTCGGCACCTTCCTCGAGTCGCACTTCCGCTGGCAGATCCGCACCTTCTGGTATGCGCTGCTGTGGGCGGTGGTCTCGTGGTTCCTGATCCTCTCGATCCTCGGCATCCTGCTCGGGCTGATCGGCCTCGGCGCGCTCGCCATCTGGATCATCTACCGCGTGCTGCGCGGCTGGCTGGCGCTGAAGGACAAGCGGCCGATGTACGTATGAGGCTCGTGCTCGCACTCACCGCGTTCGCGCTGCTTGGCGGTTGCGGGCAGAAGGGCCCGCTGTACCTGCCGCAGAAGAAGCCCGTGGTGGTGACGCCCGCGCCAGCGGCGGCGGCAGCGCCGCAGGATGCGGGCACGCCGCCGAAGAAGCCGTCCGAGCAGGACGGCGACGACCCGCAGCAGCCCTAGGCGCGCAGCAGGCCGCGCAGCGGTCGCGCCGCGGCGCTGTCGGGGAACACCTCCGTCTCGAGCGCACGCGCGCTGACCCCGAGGTGCTCGGCGAGGATGCCCTTGAACGGCGCGCGCAGGTCCAGGGTCGGCTGCAGGTCGCGGCCCTGGTAGAGCGCGCGCGGCGCGAGCCCCGGCCAGTCGGCGAGCACCCGCCCGCCGGCCACCGCGCCGCCGAGCAGGAAGGCGGCGCTCGCGGTGCCGTGGTCGGTGCCGCGCGTGCCGTTCACCGCCACCGTGCGCCCGAACTCCGTCACCAGCAGCACCGCGGTGTCGTTCCAGGCCGGCCCGAGCGCGCGCTTGAGCAGCGCCAGCCCCTCATCGAGGGCCCGCAGGCGGCTGGCCAGCTGCCCCTCGGCCGCGCCCTGGTTCGCATGCGTATCCCAGCCGCTGGTATCGAACACCGCCACCCGCGGACCTTCTTCCTCGCGCAAAAACCCGGCCGCCGCCTGCACCAGCTGCGCGTAGCGCGCCTGCGCGGCACGCTGCGGCGCGGCCCCCGCCGGACCCATCGCCGCGGCCGACGCCATCGCCTCCGCCGGCGGCGACTCGCCGGCCATCATGGTCGCGGCGCTGAGTCCGTCGGCCAGTCGGCCCGCCAGCAGCGCATCGCCCGCGTACAGGTCCGTCAGGCGCGCGAGCGTGTCCTCATCGGGTGCGCCGAGGCGCGAGGGCGACCAGGAGGTCACCGCGGCGGAGCCGCGCATGATGAGCGGCACGTTCTGCCCGAGCGCGACGCCGGCCGCGCGCGGCAGGGGCGGCGGCAGCTGCCCGAGCGCGCGGTTCAGCCAGCCGCTCGCGAGCGCGTGCGGCCGGACCGTGCCGTTTTCCAGCAGGTCCTGGCCGTCAAAGTGCGAGCGCTCGCGGTAGGGCGTGGCCACCGCGTGCAGCACGATGAGCTCGCGTGCCTGGTAGCTCTCGGCGAGGAAGCCGAGCGCAGGGTGCAGCCCGAAGGTGTCATCGAGCCTGAGCGCTCCGCCCGCGGCCCCCGGGGCGTGCAGCGCCACCTCGCCGCGCAGCGCGGCGTAGTCCCGGTCGCCGTAGGGGGGCACGGCCGCCAGCCCGTCGAGCGCGCCGCGCATGAGGATCAGCACGAAGCGCGGCCGGCGCGCGCTCACCGCGGCGAGCGTGAGGCGCGTGCCGAGCAAGGCCGCACCCGCGGTGAGGCTCGTCAGCTGCAGGAAGTCGCGTCGTCGCAGGTGTCGCATGCGCGGTGTCCTCGGGCAGCGCTCAGCGGCGCAGGAACTCGGGCGCGGCGAGCAGCAGCGTCGTGGCCTGGCCGGCGCTCGCGGCGTGCGCGATCGCGGTGCGCGTGGGGGTGGCGAGGTTGGCGCCGAGCAGCAGCGGGGCTAGCTGCTGCGCATCGCAGCGGCTGCCGAGGCGCGCACCGATGCCGTCGGCCCACTCGATGCGCTTCAGCAGCGCCGAGGCGCCGTCCCAGTCGGCGCTGCGGTCGGGCCAGCCCGCCGGCGAGCCGGGCTGCCAGGTGCGCTGGCCGAGCAGCTCGAAGGGCGCCAGGGCGGCGGCGCCCTCTTCGACCGGCAATCCGAGCCCGCGGTATGCGGAGGTGATGAAGTCGTTGGGCGTCTTGTACTTGGCGAGGCCCGCTTCCCACGCCTCGCGCGCATCGATGAGCGTGCGGTACACGGTGGCCAGGTCGCCCTCGCTCGCCGTGAACGCCCCGGCGAGCCGCGCGATGAGTGCCGGCGGCGGCTCGTCGGCGACGAAGTGGCGCGCCAGCTTGCCGGCGAGGAAGTGCGCGGTGGCGGGCGCGCGCGCGAGATCGTTGAGCACCGCGACGCCCTGCCCGAAGCCGCCGTCCGCATAGCGCGTGTTGCGCATGAGCTTCGCGCCCGGCTCGTGCAGTTCCGCGCGGAACAGGAACCGTCCGGGTTCCCCGGCGGCCAGGCGCCCGCGGCCGCCGCCGAGCGACCAGCCGGTGAGCACCTCGGCGAAGGTGGTGACGTCGCCCTGCGTGTAGCCGCCGCCGACCCCGAGCGTGTGCAACTCGAGGATCTCGCGCGCCAGGTTCTCGTTGATGCCGAGCCGCCGGGCGCCGGCGCGCTGCCCGGCGCGCTGCGCGAGGCTCGAGTGCGGACCCACCGAGACATGGTTGTCCAGGTACAGGAGCATCGCCGGATGCGTCTCGACGGCGAGCAACAGCTCGCTGAAGCGGCCGAGCACGTGCGGGCGTATGGCCTCGCGCTCGAAGCTGCCGGCGAGCCCGGCCAGCAGCGGCTTGTCCACCGAGACCGCGAAATGGTTGGACCAGAACTGCACCAGGCGCTCGAGGAACGGCCGCTCGCTGCGCACCGCCTGCGCGAAGCGCGCACCCGCCTCGCTGACGTAGACCGGGCGCAGCAGCTGCGCCACGCGCTGCGGCTGCGGCGGCGTGCCGGGCGAGGCGGGCGCCTGCCGCTCCTCACGCAGTTCGTGACGCAGCTCGAGCGCGCGCGCCAGGGTGTGCGCCGAGTCTTCCAGCTGCGCGCCACTGAGCAGGGGCGCGGCGCCCTGCAGCTGCACCCGCAGCCACTCGCGCGGCATGCTGCCGATGTCGGCGAGCTCGCGCGGACGGGCCCCGAGGCCGAAGCGATTGGCGGCGATGGCGCTTTGTGTGGCGTCCAGCATGCGAGCGATGGCGTGGCCTTGGGTCGGTTAAGGCTATAGCGCGCCCGCGCCGCCCGGGTTGACGGGCGGGCGGGCGCCTTTCGCTATACTCGCGCCCCCGCCTGCTGCCTTCGCCCCCCAATGCTGCGGACCCCGGACCTGGTTCTCGTCGACGGCTCCTCTTATGTCTACCGGGCCTTCCACGCCCTGCCGCCGCTGTCGAACTCGCGCGGTGAGCCGACGGGCGCGGTGCTGGGCGTCATGAACATGCTGCTGAAGTTCCTCAAGGACTACGCGCCGCAGCGCATCGCCCTGGTGTTCGATGCCCCGGGGCGCACCTTCCGCGACGAGCTATTCGCCGAGTACAAGGCGCAGCGCCCGGGCATGCCCGATGAGCTGCGCGCGCAGGTCGAGCCGCTGCTGGCCATCATCCGCGCGCAGGGGCTGCCGCTGCTGCGCGTGCCCGGCGTGGAGGCGGACGACGTCATCGGCACGCTCGCCTGCCGCGCCGCGGCCGCCGGGCAGTCGGTGCTCATCTCCACCGGCGACAAGGACATGGCGCAGCTGGTGAGCGAGTCGATCACGCTCATCAACACCATGAGCAACACCGTGCTCGACCGCGCCGGCGTGAAGGCGAAGTTCGACGTCTTCCCGGAGCAGATCGTCGACTACCTCGCCCTCATCGGCGACAGCTCCGACAACATTCCCGGCATCGACAAGGTGGGGCCGAAGACCGCGGCCAAGCTGCTGGCGCAGTACGGCACGCTCGACGGGGTGATCGCGCACGTCGCCGAGATCCCCGGGCGCGTGGGCGAGAACCTGCGCGCGGGGTTGGCGACGCTCGAGCTGTCGCGCCGCCTGGCGACCATCCAGACCGATCTGCAGCTGCCGCCCGAGAGCGGCGGCCTCGAGCGCGGCGCGCCGGACGTGACGGCACTGCGCGAGCTCTACCAGCGACTCGAGCTGCGTGGGCTGCTGCGCCAGCTCGAGGGCGGGGAGGCGTCCGGCCCGACGACGCCGGCCGCAGCCGCCACCGCGCCGGCACCGCCGTCGCCCGCGGCGGACGCTGCGCCGCGCGCGTACGAGACCGTCACCAGCTGGGAGGCACTCGAGCGCTGGCTGGCGCTGCTGCAGCAGGCGGAGCTGTTCGCCTTCGACACCGAGACCACGAGCCTCGACTACATGCGCGCCGAGATCGTCGGTGTCTCCTTCAGCGTCGCGCCGGGTGCGGCCGCCTACGTGCCGCTCGCGCACCTCTACCCGGGTGCGCCCGAGCAGCTGCCGCGCGCGGCCGTGCTCGCGCGGCTGAAGCCGCTGCTCGAGGACGCGGCGCGCGGCAAGGTGGGCCACAACCTCAAGTTCGATGCGCACGTGCTGCTTACCGCCGGGATCACCCTGCGCGGGGTGCGCTTCGACACCATGCTCGAGTCCTACGTGTGGAACAGCGTCGCCACCAATCACGACATGGACTCGGACGCGCAGCGCTATCTCGGCCTGCGCACCATCCCCTACACGGACGTCACCGGGCGCGGCGCCAGGCAGATCAGCTTCGACCAGGTACCGGTGGAGCGCGCCAGCGAGTACGCCGCCGAGGACGCGGACGTGACGCTGCGGCTGCACCAGGCGCTGTGGCCGCAGCTCGAGGGGGTGCCGCCGCTCGCGCGGCTGTACCGCGAGGTCGAGCTGCCGCTGCTGGCGGTGCTCACGCGCATGGAGCGCCACGGCGTGCTCATCGACCGCGAGCGGCTGCGCGCGCAGAGCCGCGAGTTCGCGCGCCAGCTGCAGGAGTTGCTGCTGCTCGCGCACCGCGAGGCCGGGCACGAGTTCAACATCGAGTCGCCGCGCCAGCTGCAGCAGATCCTGTTCGAGCGGCTGCAGCTGCCGGTGCGGCGCCGCACGCCCACCGGACAGCCCTCCACCGCCGAGGACGTGCTGGAGGAGCTCGCCGACAGCTACGCCCTGCCGCGCCTGGTCCTCGAGTACCGCGCGCTGGCGAAGCTCAAGTCGACCTACACCGACAAGCTGCCGGAGCTGGTGAACGAGCGCACCGGGCGCATCCATACCTGCTACGCGCAGGCGGTCGCGGCCACCGGGCGGCTGTCCTCGGTGGACCCGAATTTGCAGAACATCCCCGTGCGCCGCAACGAGGGACGCCGCATCCGCCAGGCCTTCGTCGCGCCCGAGGGCTGCGTGCTGCTCGCGGCGGATTACTCGCAGATCGAGCTGCGCATCATGGCCCACCTGTCCGGGGATGAGACGCTGCGCGCGGCGTTCGGTGAGGATCGCGACGTGCACCAGGCCACCGCCGCCGAGGTGTTCGCGGTGGCACCCGAGGCGGTGAGCGCTGATCAGCGCCGCACCGCCAAGGTCATCAACTTCGGTCTCATCTACGGCATGTCGGCCTTCGGCCTGGCGCGCAACCTCGGCATCGAGCGCGCCGCCGCGCAGCAGTACGTCGAGCGTTACTTCCAGCGCTACCCGGGCGTGAAGCGCTTCATGGACAACACGCGCACCCAGGCGCGCGAGCTCGGCTACGTGGAGACGGTGTTCGGCCGGCGCCTGTACCTGCCGGACATCCGCTCCGGCAACCCGCAGCTGCGCCAGTACGCCGAGCGCAGCGCCATCAACGCGCCGATGCAGGGCACCGCCGCCGACATCATCAAGCGCGCCATGATCGAGATCGACGCGTGGATGAACGCCACCGGCTCGCAGGCGCGTCTGATCATGCAGGTGCACGATGAGCTGGTGTTCGAGGTCCCGCGTGAGCAGGCCGCGGCCTTCGGCGAGGTGCTGCGCCAGCACATGGCCGGCGCCGCCACCTTGAGCGTGCCGCTGCGCGTGGACGTGGGCACGGGCACGAACTGGGACGAGGCGCACTGATTTCCGCTCCCGGGCGGGTGCGCGCAGCCGGCGTTGGCCGCATACGACGGGGCCTCGCGCAGGCGATGGCCCCTGCGGCCGCGGCAAAGGGGCTTTCCGGCCGGCGGCGCGACGAACTGTGGCGCCCCTGCGACAGAGCGTTACTCAAATTCATGATTTGAAAGAGTATTTTTTGGGATCCTGCCGGAACTACCCGCAGGGTCCGCAGTCGAACCTAACGAGTGCCTAGCACTCCCCGCTTCCCTCCCTGAGCGGGTCGACCCGGTTCATGAGACCTGTGCCGGGTTAGTCTGGCCCCGGCGGTTTCCTCAGAAACCGCCGGGGTTTTTTATCTGCCGCCCGCCAGCCAGCCCGCCAGGGTGTCCTCGGCCTCGCGCACCCCGAGTCCCTTCAGCGCGGAGAACAGCTGCACGCTGCCGCGACCGGCCAGCGCCGTGGCCGCCGCGCGCAGCGCGGCCGCCGCGTCCGAGCGATTGAGCTTGTCGGCCTTGGAAAGCAACACGTGGATGGCCTGACCGCCCGCCACCCAGCCGAGCAGCGCCGCATCCTCCACCTGCATGCCGCGCCGCGCATCGACGATCACGAACACGCCCCTGAGCGAGGCGCGTGTGCGCAGCGCCTCGAGCAGCGGCGGCCAGACGCGGCGCTGCGCCGCGGGCACCTGCGCGTAGCCGTAACCGGGCAGGTCCACCAGGCGCTCCCCGGGTGCGAGCTCGAAAAAGTTCAGCAGCTGCGTGCGCCCGGGCGTCTTGCTGGTGCGTGCGAGTCCCTGGCGGTGCGTGATCGCATTGATGGCGCTCGACTTGCCGGCATTGGAGCGGCCGGCGAAGGCAACCTCGGCACCAACATCGGCGGGAAACTGCCCGGGGTCGGCGGCACTGAGAACGAAGCGGGCGTGGCTGAAACGGCTCATCGGCAGCCGTAGTGTACAATTCGGCGCCCTCGCGCCTGGCACCGAAGGTTTCCTGGATCACACGCATGCCGCAGACCCCGAGACATTCCTGGATCGCCGTCACCGCCGTGGCGACGTTGCTGGCGGCAGGCCTCGCGACCATGGGCGCGCAGGCGCAGAACCCGCCGGCCGCCGCGACGCCGCAGTCGCCGCTCACCACCGGCAAGATGGCCGACGGCGCCACCAAGACCACCGCCTGCGCCGCCTGTCACGGGCCCAACGGCAACAGCAGCAACCCGGACTGGCCGCGCCTCGCGGGGCAGAGCGCCGTGTACGTGGCCGAGCAGCTGCGCCTGTTCCGTGCCGCCACACGCCCGAATCCGACCATGATGCCGATGGCCACCTCGCTCTCGGACCAGGACATCGCGGACGTCGCCGTGTACTACGAGGCGCAGACGCCACTGGGGCTGGAAGCGGATCCCTCCTACTGGCAGGCCGGGCAGACGCTTTACCAGCGCGGCGACCGTGCGCACGACATACCGGCGTGCGCGGCCTGCCACGGGCCGGGCGGGCGCGGCAACCTCGCCGCCGGTTACCCGGCGCTGCGCGCGCAGCAGTCGGTCTACGTGGTCAAGCAACTGAACGACTACGCGAGCGGGGCCCGCTACGCCAACGGCAGCGTGCCCTCCTCGGACCCAAACGCGGCGATGATGTTCACGATCGCCAAGCGCCTCACGCCCGAGCAGATGCGCAACGTCGCCTCCTACGTGCAAGGCATGCGCTGACGCTCGTGCGCACACCGAGCGCCATACGGGGACTGCTGCCCCTTCTGCCGCTGCTGATGCTCGGCGCCTGCGCGCGCCAGGAAAGCGCGCCAACCGCGGCACCGGCGCCGCCGGCCGCCGAGAGCACCCCGCCCGCGCAGGCCGCGCCCGCCGCCCCGGCGGCGAGTGCGCAGAGCGAAGTCGAGCAGGCCGCCGCATCCCAGGAATCCGCCGACGGCGATGGCGAGCACACCGCCGGCGATGCCTCGCTCGAGCGCATGGCCGGCGCGCCGGCCGGCGCGCAGCTGCCGGCTGGCAAGTGGCAGCCGGGCGTGAATTACTCGGTGCTGCTGCCCTCGCAGCCCACCAACGTCTCACCCGGCAAGGTCGAGGTGCTCGAGGTCTTCTGGCTCGCCTGCCCGCACTGCTACCAGTTCGAGCCGCTGCTGCGCGCGTGGCTGAAGGTAAAGCCCGCCTACGTGCAGTTCGTGCGCGTGCCGGTCATCTGGCAACCGATCCACCGCTACCACGCCCGTCTTTATTACACGCTCGAGGCGCTCGGGCGCCAGGACCTGATCGTCAAGGCCTTCGACACCATCGCCGGGCAGCACACCCCGCTCGCCGGCAGCGATGAGGCCGAGACCCTCAAGCTGCAGCAGCAGTTCGCCAGCGCCAACGGGGTCAGTGCCGATGACTTCGCCAAGGCCTACAACTCCTTCTCGGTGGCCACCAACATGAAGCGCGCCGAGGAGATTACCCAGGCCTATCGCGTCGAGGGCGTGCCGTTCATCGCCGTGAACGGCAAGTACACCACCGACGTCGCCAAGGCCGGCGGCGAGAACCAGCTGATCGACCTGATCGGCGACCTGGCCGCCGCCGAACACGGCCACTGATGGCCACCGCGGCCGGCCCGGCCCGCTGACCGCGACGCACCTGAAGCCGTGCTCTCCATCTTCGTCCCCGGAGCCCAGGGCCTGGAGCGCATCGACCCCGCCGCCACCCAGGGGATTCCCGCGCAGGCGGTGTGGATCGATCTGCTCGAGCCCACACTGGAGGAGGAGCAGCGCGTCGAGCAGGCGCTCTCGATCGGTGTACCGACGCGCGAGGAGATGCGCGAGATCGAGACCTCCAACCGCTTATACGAGGAGAACGGCGCGCTGTACCTGACCGCGACCGTGCCTTACAAGGCCGACACCCTGCTGCCCGAGACCACGCAGGTGACCTTCATCCTCGCCGGCACGCACCTGGTCACCAACCGCTATGCCGATCTGCTGTCGTTCAAGGGCTTCGTCACGTACGCGCAGACGCACCCGGCGAGCTGCAGCTCCCCGACGCTGCTGCTGGTCGGGCTGCTGGAGGCGATCGTGAATCGCATCGCGGACGTGCTCGAGCGGGTCGGCGCCGACATCGACGCGGTCTCGCTGCGCGTCTTCCCGCGCATCGGCGGCCGTGGGCCGAGCCGCGACTACCAGCGCGAGCTGCAAGAGATCGGCCAGGCAGGCGAGCTCATCTCCAAGGCGCGCGAGAGCCTGGTGAGTCTGGCGCGGCTGGTCGGCTTCCTGCAGCAGAGCGGCAGCAACCGCGTCACGACCGAGGCGCGCGCCAACCTGCGCACCGTGCAGCGTGACGTGGTAGCCCTGAGCGACCATGCCACCTTCCTGGTCGGCAAGGCGCAGTTCCTGCTGGATGCCACGCTCGGCATGGTGACCATCGACCAGAACAACATCCTCAAGATCTTCTCGATGGTCACGGTGCTGCTGCTGCCGCCCTCGGTGGTCGGCGCCTTCTATGGCATGAACTTCCCGTACCTGCCGCTGCTGCACGAACCGTGGGGCGTGTGGGCGGCCAGCGGCATGATGGTGCTGTCGGCCCTCATCCCCTGGATCTACTTCCGGCGCAAGGGCTGGCTGTAGTCCTCACTCGATCAGTACGTAGGTCTTGCGCACGGTTTCGTGCACGTCCCACACCCCGCGCGTGTACGCCGGGAAATAGACACTGTCGCCCGCCGTGATCTCCAGTGGCGAGCCGCCGTCGGGCGTGAAAGTGCAGCGCCCGAGCAGGAAGTGACAGAACTCCGCGCTCTCCACCTGCCGCCGCCAGCGCCCCGGCGTGCACTCCCACACCCCGCACTCGGGCGCGGCGCGCAGCGCGCAGCCCCGCAGCTCGGCGATGGGTTCGTCCAGCGGTACACGCACCGGCCCCAGGCTCACAAGCGCACTCGACGGCAGCGCCGCGGCGCTCTTGATGATCGTGATGGACATGGCGTCTCTCAGGGGACAGTCAGGTACGGGGGCGGCTGTGGCCGAAGCGTAGCAGGTCGCACCGAAGACCGTTTATCAGCAACCGCCGCGCTGCGCGGCGTGAACACGCGCTGACCAAATCCGACAGCACGCACTGCGTCGCTGCGGAAGACAGCGCTCTTCTAACTTACGTTTCGCTTAAGAAGAGCCCTCGACGCGGCGCGTGTTTACGGTGACCGAACCGCACAGCGACGGCTCGCGCTTCCACGCATCGATAACCACCAGTGGGCCTTCGACCCTCTCGATCCACGACGCCGCGCTTGGCTTCCCCGGTCAGAGCGGCTGGCATTCTCATCCCGGTCTCGTGGCCGTGACGGTGATCTCCGGCTCGATTGAATGGTTTGACGAGAATTGCGTCCGCACCGTCTGCAACGCCGGTGATTCCTGGATGGAGGGCGGGCAACTGCACGCATTCAGGAACCTCGGCCCGGCACCGTGCATCTGATGGCGTGGTTCATCACGGCTCAGGGTCAGCCGCTGAGGAGCGATGAAACGCCACCGCCCTGCGGAATCGGTCTCGGGTTGTGATACGTGTGCGAGACTGAATTTCGGCTGGCGGGCCGCCCTGTAAGGGCGGCCGCCAGCCTTGAGTTGGCAACGCCGGCCATGCAGGCGGAACATACGAGTCCGCGCGACGGACTCGTGACATGGCATCTTCGACGGACATTCCGCAGGATCAGTCGCCTGAACCCAAAGAACTATTCCGGTTCGGCGGCTTCGAGCTGAACAGCCGCGCCCGCGAGCTCAACAAGGACGGACGGCGCATCCGCCTGCAGGAACAGCCGTTCCAGATCCTGCGCATGCTGCTCGAGCACGCGGGCGATGTGGTGACCCGAGAGCAGCTGCGGCAGCGCATCTGGCCGGCGAGTGTCTATGTCGACTTCGATCACGGGGTCAACAATGCCGTCGCCCGATTGCGTGAGTCGCTCGGCGACGGAGCCGCGACGCCGCACTTCATCGAAACGCTGCCCCGGGTAGGTTATCGCTTCATCTGCCCGCTCGAGGCATCCCCGGTTGTTAACGCTGCGGCGGCAGCCGTAGCGGCGGCCCCTGCGGCACCGACCCCCGGCCCACCGGCGGCCGCGGCCGACCCGCAGCGTTCCCGCCGTGCGCACATCGGATGGTTGGCGCTGATCCTGCTCGCGCTTGCCGGCACGGGATTCCTGGTGAGCCAGCGCTGGTCGGGAACCGGGGTTTCTACATCGCGGGGCAGCAGCGACGCTGAAGCGCAGCGCCTGTACGTCATGGGAATGACCATGCTGCGCGGTCGCGGGATCGACCGGGATCCGGAACGAGCGAAGCAACTGTTCGAAGAAGCGCTGGCGCGTGATCCACGCTTCGCGGCTGCGCACGCCGGGCTCGCCCTGTATCACTTTCACAAAATATGGCCGGAGCTCACCGCGGTCGAGGAGAACACGCGGCTCGGGCGCCTGGCTGCAGAACATGCTCTCGCATTGGATCCTCACTCGAGCGAAGCCCTGCTGGCCCGCGCAGACTTCGCCGCCTGGCGGGCGCGCACGCGCGGGGATGCGGCCGCCTACGCGCAGGCCAGGGACGATTACGCGCGCGCCATCGAGCTGGAGCCGGCCAACTCCGCGCTCTACTTCAATTTCGGCCGCGCCGTCGTGTGGGACGATCCGGCACTGTCCGAACGGATGTTCGCCCGCACGGTGGAACTGGACCCGCTGTGGGATGCGGCGCTTTCATTCAGTGCCTTGCTGCTGAGCCAGCGCGGCGAGCCGGCCGCCGCACGCACTCGCCTGAAGAACCTGTCGGCCAACTCCCTCATTTCCGGAGCTTACCTGCCGACGCAGGTCACCCTCGAGCACCAGAGCGGGCATCTGGATGAGGCGGCACTGTTGCTGCAGCAGCCGCATTCATCCGTCAGCGGCCTCGAGGCGTGGGGACTGTATCTGTCGCTCGGCGATCGCGCGGCGGCCGCAGCCGCGCTGGAAGAGTCCCCCTCCAGCGAGGTGACGGCTGTGCTGCAGCAGGCGATGCGCGCCAGCACCGACGGCAACCTCGAGGAGGCCTTCGCCATCCTCGATCGACACTGCGCTGACTTCCCTCTCACTCACATCCTGGACCTGCCTACCGCGCGACTGGCATTGATCACCGGTCACGCCCCGCGAGCGCGTGCGCTGCTGGAAGCACGGCTGCCGGACCTGGTACGTGGGCGCGAGCCGGTGAAGGCGAGGAACGTCATACCGGCCATCGACCTCGCGTCGGCTTACCGCGAATCAGGTGACGCAGCCGCATCTCGGTCGCTGCTGGCGCGCGTCGCCACCTACCTCGAAGGCGCAGACGTGCCGCACTGGCCGCTGTTCAGCTATCAGCGTGCGCGAGCCTACGCGCTCGCCGATGAGCCCGAACCGGCGCTGCGGCAGTTGACGCAAGCCTACTCGGATGGCTTTCGCCTAGTGTGGGCGCTCGATCTTTACCCGCAGCCGCTGCTCTACATCGACAGCATCGATCAGGACCCCGCGTTTGCCCGGCTGCGCAACAACCCGCGCTACCGTGAATGGCGTGCGCGGATCGCCGAGGACAACGCGCGGCAGCTCGCGCACCTCAGGTCGCACGCCGACGCAGCCACCCAAGTGCACTGAGCGCCAGCAACCCCAGGCCGTCGAGCGCTCCCCCACCGCTGCCGCTATTGCTGCTGTCATCATCGGCGATGAGGATCGTGGCGGTTGCCTGCGGCCCGAGCACGGCACCGTTGGTGGGGTTGCTCAGCACGACCGTAAAGGTCTCCGGTCCTTCGACGCCGTTGTCCTCCTTGATGGGGATGGTGACGTACTTGGGCTGCGAGTCGCCGTCCGCCCAGGATAGTGTCGTCGATACGGCACCATAGTCCGCCTCGGTGGCCGAGCCCGGGTGGGTAGTGAGCGTGACGGAGGTAGCGCCTTGGGAATAGAAGCGATTGACAGTTAGCTGAGCGGTGCCTGCCGATTCGTCAACCTGAATGTTGGTCTCCTGAAAGTCGAACTGACCGACCGGGTAGCCGTCGCCGGCTATTTCAACGCTGACCTCCTGAGTGCCAAGCGTGGCGCCCGCCTGCGCATCGCTGAGCTGCACCAGAAATTGCTCCGGCGCCTCGGGCTGCACCGTGTCCTTGCTGATCGGTACCTTGATCTGGCGGTCGCTGCGGTCACCATCGGCCCAGCTGAGCCTGCCGGACACGGGCGTGTAGTCAGCGCCTGCCGTCGCACTCGCGCTCGGATCATCGGCGGTTTGATAGGCGACGCTCACCGCGCCTGCCCCGCCCCCGGTGCGCCGTACGGTCACGATGGCCTGCTGACTGTCCTCGGTTGCCAGTACATTGGTCTGGCTGAAGCCGATGACCCCGGGGCCATCGGCGCCGGTCTCGCCGATCAGGCGCACCAGGATTGGCGTGCTGGCGGTGTATGGATGGTCGAGGCCGCCGGCGGCAAGGATGCCTCCGTCCCCGAGCACCGTAATAGTGTTGATCTCTGGGACCGCTCCCTCAGTCGAGGGCCAGTCGAGCCAGGCGGTCCCGCCTGCGCCAAACAACTGATCGAGTACGCCGCTCGCCTGCAGACGTACCACCACGGCTCCGGACATGCCCTGCGACGGCTGCCCGGCAACCAGAATCGAACCTGCCGCATCCACGGTGACGGCCCTCGCTTCGTCAATGGCGGCGGGAACCGCGGGGGCGCTGAAACCCGCATCGACCGCTCCACTGCCAAGCAGGCGTGCGGCGAACCCGTGACCCGCCTGCTGCCCCACCAGCAACAATGCGCCGTCGGCCTGGTCCGCCATCGCGAGGCACTCGGTGGAAGTACCCGATTGTGCATCGATGCTGGCGGTGCCTGCGTTGCCGAACGTGGCATCGAGCGCACCCGCCGCCGTCAGGCCTATCACGCGGCAGTGCCCGCTCTCGCCGGATTGTGTCGGGTCGTGGAAATTGGTGAGCACGCGGTAGGCCCCGGTCGCGGTACGCAGCAGCTTGGTATGCGAGGTGTAGTAGTGGAATTCGTTGCGTGCCCCGATGAAGACCCCGCCCTCTGCGAAAGAGCCATCCAGCGTCCCGTTGGAAAGCAGGCGTGCCACGACGAGTTGGCTGTCGCTGGATCCGGCCACGACGATGTTGCCCCCCGGCTCGAGCAGGAGCGCCTGGCCGCCGACGGCCTGCGACACATAGCGAACGCCTAGATCGCCGAAGCTGGGGTCGAGTGAGCCATCCGACAGCAGGCGGAAGAGGATGAGCCGTGCCGGACTGTCCAGGGTGATGCCGACGGCCACGAGCCTGCCATCGCTTTGCCACGCGAAGTCAAAGACGACAGTCTCCTTGAGGACATCGGCGACGGCGTGCTGCTGCAGCACGCCAGCCGGGGAAAGCGCGCCGACAAAGCCGTGGTAGTAGTCGCAATAGTAGAAGTCGTAGCACGGCTCGCCACCGGCGATGAACAGCTTGTCGTCGATATTCAGCCGCAGGCTGCGCACTGGTCCGGAAAGGGTCGTCCCCAGGTTGACGAGGCCGTTGTCCCCGAAGCTCCTGTCGAGGTCGCCCGGCGCCGCGTGCGCGGCCGCTGACAGCAGGCCGGAAGCCACCGCGGTCGTCGGCACGAGACCCCGGGTGAGTCGTGGAAGGATCTGCGAGATCTTGCTCATGGCCGTCGCTCGCTCCGCAAGAGTCGATGGGGCGGCGAACTTGCGGCCGGGGCCGGCTGCATGCAATCACCTGGGCCTCAGCAATTCCTCCTCTCTTTCTCTCCCGCTAACCGCTTGAAAAACATGGCCGACACGCGTCAGTGCGGCTCAGAACGTGCCACTCAGTCCTGCGAAGAACGTGCGCCCGAGCAACGGGTAGGTGCCCGGATCGGTGTTCTCCGGCAGCCCGGTGTTGAGGAAGGGCGGAGCCTTGTCGGTGAGATTGGTGATGGCAAGCTCGAGCACGATGCCGTGGGGCCAACTGTAGTGCGCTTCGATCTCGTGATAGAGCGCGGAAGACACCTGGCGCGCGTACGTCGCGAAGAAGATCCCGAGCGGCGGGTAATCCTCCACCCGCTCCGTCATGCTGCCGATGTACTCGAGCGCATAGCTGGCATACCAGGAGCGACGACGCCAGTCGAGGTGTGCGGTCGCGCGCCAGCGCGGCAGCGGGCCCTCATCCGTAGCTCCGGCCTGATGCAGCGTCTGTCCGCCGGTGAACGGCTGCTCGTCGTAGCGCTCGAGATAGGTCGCCCGCAACCCCACCGCGAGATTGCCGATCGCCATCGGGCGCTGACCGTCGAGTGCGAAATCCACGCCGCGAACGCTGCGATGTCCGAAGTTCCGGTTAACGGCCGCCACCACCAGCGGGTGTCCGTCAGGCTCGCGATGGATCGCGGCGCAGCTGGCGCCGGTCCCGTACGTTGCACAGTTGTAGAGCAGGTCGTCGACATCCTGGGCGGCGACGACTCCCGACAGCTCGATGTCGAACAGGTCCGCGCTGGCGGAGAAGCCGCGCAGCCACGCCGGTTCGTATACCACGCCTAACGCGTAGGTCTCCCCGGTCTCCGCCTGCAGCGCAGGATTGCCGCCGCTCAGCACGGCGAATTCAGCATCACCCTGCACATAAGCACCGCCGGGTACGCCGTCGGCGGCGCAGTGCCGACGCTGCGTCGGGTTGGGCTGGTTGCCGCACGGGTCGAAGGCGTAGTCCGCCTCCAGCGAGCGCGGCGCGTAGAGTTCCTGCAGGTCCGGCGCACGGAACACGGTCGCATAGGTGGCACGCACGGTAGTCGTACTCGTGAGCTGCCAGTGCAGGCCCGCGTCCCACGAGGTGTCGGTCCCAAAGCTCGAGAACTGCGACCAGCGCGCGCCCAGGCTGACGGATAGAGGGGGTGCCGCTCCGTGGCCGGCCAGCAGGGGCACATTCAGTTCCGCGAACAGCTCCCGCGAGTCGAACGAACCGCCCGACAACGCCGCGTCCACCAGGGTCAAATACTGCAATGCGCGCAGCGGATCACCTGCCAGATTGCCCGCTTCGCGCCGGTATTCGGCGCCGGCTGCCCAGCTCACACCGCCGCGTACGCGCCCACCGAAGACAGCCTGCGCGAAGCGCTGCTCATTGGTCCCGGAATCGACAATGGTCCGCGGGCTCAGGTAGTCAAGCTGGCTGCGGGTAATCGAGCCGGCACCGTCGAAGATATCGAGCGGCACGCAGCCCGGGATGATGTTCACCACAGGCACGCGCCCGGTCAGGGGGTCCGGCGCGCCGCATACGAGCTGTCCCGAGGCATCCGGTCCGGATGGGCCCAGGGCATCCACGTACCGGGACAATGCGAAGAGTCCCTGTGAGCGTGTGGTGGAGCGGCCCTGCGCGATCCCGGCGGCGAGCTCCCAGTGCCCCTCGGGAGAGCCCCCGCCTGCTCCCACGACCAGGCGCCACATCTGGATATCCTCGCGCGTCACCCGCACCGGACCTTCCACGAAGCGTCGCGCCGCAAAGGGCAGATCGACCCCGAAGGGGTTGTAGTAGTTACTCGCTGGAATGCCCGCGCTACCGTCAGCGAGCGTGGGGGTCGGGTCCGTCAGCGTCAGGAACTGCTCCGGTGCCGCACCCTGCGAGGACTCGCGGCGATGGTAGAGGCCTTCGATGAACAGTCGCGCACTGCCCGTCAGCGGCTGCGACCCAAGCAGCCAGAGGGCGCCGCGCTCATTGGGGGTTTGCGAATAGTTGAACGGAGAGACGTCATAGGAATCCGCACGCGTGAAGGGACGATAGTCCGCGGCCGTCTGTCCGCTCGCTCCCGGTATACGCATGTAACGGCCGGCGCTCAGCCCGAGCAGATTCCCCGGCGGCACTACGAACTCACCATCAGGAATGCCGCTTTGTCCGGCGTAGCCGAGCGTCCCGTTCCCATCAATGATGCGCAGTGGTTGCGCGGAATACGCGCGCTGGTCGACCTTTACGCCTCGCTGGCTGACGTAGTCGACTCCGAGGCTCCAGGCACCGCCGGCAAGGTCAAAGCCCAGGGCGGCAACGCCGCGGACCACCTGGCCGTCGCCGTGCCCGGTGATGCGCGAGGAGACCGCAACGCTCGAGGCGGTCCCCGCGGGCCGCGTGATCACGTTGACGACGCCACCGACCGCATCCGCGCCGTACACCGCCGATGCCCCGCTCGTCAGCACCTCCACCCGGTCGACCAGCGCCACGGGCAGCATGTTGAGATCCACCGAGGTGTCACTTCCCACACCGCCATTGGGCAGGCGGCGGCCGTTGAGCAGCACCAGCGTGCGCTCAGGACCCAGACCGCGAAGGTTCATGCGGGCGGCACCAAGACCTCCGGCGTCGACATTGGTATTCACGGCCACACCGGTGTTCATAGGCAGGGCCTGAAGAGCATCGGCTATCGAATCGGCCCCGCCGCGCTCGATGTCCTCGCGGGCCAGGACGATGACCGGCGCACTGCTCGCGCCCGCAGTCTCGGGCAGCCGCGAGCCCGTGACGATGACCTCGGGGTACCGCTCTGCGGCGGCCGACGGCTCCGTTGGCGTGGACTGCGCCGCAGCGCCCGCGACATGAGCGAGGCCGACACCGATGCCGAAAACGCAATGCCTAAGTGAACCTCGGCGCACGGACCGTATCGGCAACTGCGGAGACCGATGACCATACTCCCTTCACTGCGTTTCCGGGCGCGCCCGCTGTGCTCGATTGCCCTGCAAGCACGGTGCTGCGATGCAACCAGCCGGCGCACACGGCGCGCCTAACACACGCGCAAATTCAATGGCATAGGGGGGAGAGAAACAGCGGAGAAATTCGTGAGCGCCGGAGGATTGATCGTGGCGTACAGGTCACGCAGCGTGCAGCCCAGCATCCACGCGGCAGCGCGCCCATGACCGGAGGTCATCATGTCGTCCGCCCGCTCTCACTTCTTCTCGCTGCGAACCAACGCTTCGCAACATCCGCGACATCGCCTGAGGGTCGCATCCCTTACCTGCGCGGCGCTGCTGACCGTAATGCTCCCGGCCTGTGGCGGCGGCGACGATACAGCCGAGTCGCAGTCGCTGCCCGCAGGCGGGGGCTCGGGCCCACCGACGCCAGTAGCGGTGACTCACGGGCGATTCGTCGGCGTGGTAACCATCGACGGTACCGAGCACTTTGCCGACGCACTGCTGACGATCGACGGTGCGCTGCGGCTCTATGTAGGCGGCCCGCACTCAAACGATGGCGCGCTCGAGCGAACCCGACCCGCGACCTCCGAGCAGTTCGTCGGCACGTTCGCGGTGCAGGAATCGCAGGCCAGCGGCTCGGGAATCATCATCGGGCAGCAATGCGCGGCGGGTAGTGCGCCCAATCCGTACTGTGGCCACAGCACACCCGCCGCAATACAGGCCACATTCACTGGCAATCAACTTGAGGGTGACATCCGTGTGGATTCGGGAACGCCTTCGACCTGGAAGCTGCAGCTGGGGTCTTGGGATAACTACTATGACCTGCGAGCTGACCCGCTGTCAGGTCAGCTACGCGAGGAGCTCGCCGAATTTGCGCGCGCGGATGACACCATCGTGAACTTCGATCAAGACGGGTCGCTCTTCTTCCAGAGCGCCAACTCGGGCTGTGTCGGCCGCGGGAGATCTGTACCTCACCTGGACGGCAAGTTCGACGTCTATGACATCGCCTTCAGCCTGGAGAGCTGTACGGGAGCCTACAGCTACCTCAACGGCAGCTACCAAGGCCTCGCGACCAGCACGCCGAGCGATTACTGGGACTACGACTCGCTGCTGCGTATCTGGGCTTACGGAAGCGGGGCGGCGCAGACGGCTGTCACCATGCTGGCGGAACCGCTTTAGCCACTGATTCAAAAGGAAAATTTGGCGCGCCCGACTGGATTCGAACCAGCGACCTGCAGCTTCGGAGGCTGCCACTCTATCCAACTGAGCTACGGGCGCTTTTAGGGCTGGCGATGATACGCGCCGCCTGTGGAGGGCGTCCATTTAGCGCCGGAACGGCGCCGGCTGAACCGCCCGCTTCAGGAAGGTGTCTAATAAGCAAAGGGTCAATGGAGGCTGCCATGTTGCGCGTAATTCTGATCGGTGCCGCTGCGGTCCTGGCTGGCTGCGCCGCCACGCCTTCCAGCGCCCCTCCCACAGCAAGCACGGCCGCGGCCCAGAAGTCGCAGCTGCCACCCTGCGCGCCGGAAGCGAGCCGCATACCGAGCAAGGACTGCGGCCCGGGTCGCACCTATGACCAGAAGGACGTCAGCTCCACCGGGCAGGTGCAGACCGGTGCGGCCCTGAACATGCTGGACCCGTCCCTGCACGCGCACTAACCCGCGACGCGCTCGGGTGTTCTAGAGCCCCGCCCCTGCGGCGGGGCTCTCGCTTACGTGGCCCCGCCTGCCGCGGCTATACTGCGCCGCCAATTCGGCCGGCGCGAAAGTCAGTCCGTGAGCAAGCAAGACACGCATTTCATCAACATCTTCAGCCTCGTCATCGGACTGCTCGTGTTCGTGGCCATCTGCATTTTCGCCTTCGCACGTATCGTCGCCGGCAATACCCAGGCCAAGCAGGTACTCGAGGAAGCCGCCTACGCCAAGAACGTGACCGCGCGGCTGCAGCCGCCGAGCCGCGAGGCGGTCTCCGGCCAGGACAACTCAGCGCTCGCGATCAAGAGCGAAGGCCCGGGCGGAGCTGCCGGCTCGGCCGCTCCGGCCGGAGCGCCCAAGAATGGCACCGAGGTGTTCCAGCAGGTGTGCAGCGCCTGCCATGGCGCCGGCATCGCCGGGGCCCCCAAGGCCGGGGACAAGGCCGCCTGGGGACCGCGCATCGCCGAGGGCAAGGCGACGCTCTACGAGCACGCGCTCAAGGGGTACCAGGGCAAGAGCGGGGTGATGCCGCCCAAGGGCGGGCGCGTCGATCTCGCCGACGACCTGATCAAGCAGGGCGTCGACTACATGGTGCAGCAGGCGCAGTAGGCCCTTCAGCGCGGCGCCGCGGCGCCGCCGTCAACCGGACTGGTTCCCTCCAGAGCCGCGAGACGGGCCTCGAGCTGCTCCAGCCGGGCACGCGTGCGCTCGAGCACGCGCGCCTGCGCGTCGAACTCATCCCGGCTCACCAGGTCGAGCTTGCTCAGCCGCTCGCGCAGGATGGCGCGGAAGTTGCTCTCCAGGTCTGCCTGCACGCTCTTCAGTGCCGGCGGCACGCGCTCGATCAGGCGGCGGGCGATTTCATCGATGCGCCAGGAATCCATGGGCTGTTTCCTTCAGCTTGTGTGCTCAGTGACCAGCGGCATTTTCACCCAGGTGCGAGCCCCGTGGCAGTCCCTCCCGGCGCGCGCGTCCGCCGCTGGAGCTTGAGCGCTGGCCGACGACCCTGGCGAGGTCGGGACGGCTGCCGTTCGCCGCGGCTGCGCCCACTGGCATCCCGCGGCCCTTCTTTGTAGGGTGTACGCACCCCTGCGGACGGCGGTTCTCGCCGCCCTGTGACGGAGTTCAAGGGACGCCGCTGGCGCGGGGGCGATACTGAGCGGCGGAGGCCTTATGTTGCGAATGATACCCGTGACCGGCGTGATTCTCCTTGGCGCGATCGGCATCGCCCGCGCGGATGTGTTCCGCTGGATCGATGACAAGGGCGTGCCGCACTACAGCGACCAGTGGGTGCCCGGCTCGACGATCGTCAAGACCGACAAGGCCCATCCGAACAGCGCCACCGCGACACGCTCGGACCAGAAGAGCCTGAGCAATGAGAGCAACCGCATCTCCCAGCAGCTCTCCGACCAGGACAACGCGCGTGCCATGCAGCAGGAAAAGGGCGCGCGCCAGCAGGCACAGTGCAAGGGCGCCCAGGACAGCTACAACAAGGCCATGGAAGCACGCCGCATCACCAAGCCGGGCAAGAACGGCGAGATGGAATTCCTCACCGACGTGGAATCGGATGCGTATCGCGAGACGCTGCGCAAGAACGTGAAGGAGCTGTGCGGCAGCGTGCCGGTCTTCGATCCTGACAAGCCGCTCAACCCGCAGCCCACGGCGGTCCCCGAGCCCAAGGTCAACCCGGCGCTCGCCACCTCGCAGTAGCACGCACCTGCGCCCGCAAGCGGGCGTGACAATTCCCGTAGCCGCGACCGACGCTCTATAGTGGCTGCCGCGGCCATACCGCTGGCGGTCACGGGGCGACACACATGCGCGTAGGTTTCGTGGGTCTGGGCGCCATGGGCCAGCACATGGCCCGCAATCTGCACAAGGCGGGACTGCTCGCCGCGCTCTACAACCGCACGGCCGCCAAGGCCACCGCGCTCGGCGGCGAGCTCGGCGTGCCCGCCTGTGCGAGCCTGGCCGAGCTCGGCGCCGCCGTGGACGCGGTCGTCTCCTGCGTGTCCGCCGACGCCGACGTGCTCGAGGTGGCCCGCGGTGTGGCCGGGGCGCTGCCGCGCGGCGCACTCGTGCTCGACTGCTCGACCATCGGCGCGGAGAGTGCACGCCAGGCGGCGCAGCTGCTCTCGCCCGCCGGCGTGGAGTTTCTCGACTGCCCGGTGAGCGGCGGCGTCGAGGGCGCGCGCGATGCCACGCTCGCCATCATGGTAGGGGGCAGCGCGGAAGCCTTCGCGCGCGCCCGGCCGGTCCTGGGGGCGCTCGGCCGCACGGTGACGCTCTTCGGCGCGACCGGCAGCGGCCAGGCCGCCAAGGCCACCAACCAGATCATGTGCGCCGGCATCATCGAGGCGGTCGCCGAGGCGATGGCCTTCGCGCACGCCCAGGGGCTGCCGCTCGAGCAGCTGATCGAGACCCTCGGCAAGGGGGCGGGCTCCTCGTGGTACTTCGTGCACCGCGCGCCCAACATGGTGCGCAACGCCTACCCGGCCGGCTTTCGCGTGCGCCTGCACCAGAAGGACCTCGGCATCTGCCACGACATGGCGGCGCGCTTCGGCGTGGAACTGCCGCTGGTGGAGCGCATGCTGCGCGAGTACGCCGAGCTCATTGCCCGCGGCTTCGGTGATGAGGACATCTCGGCCACCTACCGCCTCAAGGCCGAGCTGTTCGAGCGCACCAACCTCATGCGCGCGCCGGCGCTGGGCGGCCCATGAACCGCGACGGCACCGAGGCTGATCGGGCGCTGTACCTGCCGGACTTCTGCACGCCCGGGGCGACGCTGGCGATCGTGCTGATCGTCGAGCTCACCGCGCTGATCCTGACGCTGGCGCGCCAGAGCGTGCTGGTGGATTTCTGGACCGACTTGGTGCGCACCTCGCTGTTCCTGCTGTGGATCGGGCTCGCGAGCGCGGGGCTGCTGTGCGTGCTGCGCGAGCGGCTGCGCGCCATGCCGGTCGCCGCCGGCTCGGCCTGTGTCATGGGCATCATCACCGCGGTGGTGGCGGCGGTGTCCCTGGCCGTCTACCTGCTCGGGCGCACGCGCATGGTGATCGACTCCGGCGGCGCCGAGCTCTTCCCGCCGGATGCCGCGCGCTTCGTGCTGCGCAACATGTCGATCAGCCTCATCGTCAGCGGGCTCGCGCTGCGTTACTTCTACGTCTCGCACCACTGGCGGCGCAGCATCGAGCTGCGCGCGGCGGCGCGGGTGCACGCCCTGCAGGCGCGCATCCGGCCGCACTTCCTCTTCAACAGCATGAACACCATCGCCGCCCTCACGCGCAGCAACCCGGCACGCGCCGAGCAGGCGGTGCAGGACCTGGCGGACCTGTTCCGCGCCACCCTGAGCGACAAGCGCGACACCATCACGCTCGCCGAGGAGCTGGAAGTCGCCCGCACTTACCAGCGCATGGAGCAGCTGCGGCTCGGCCCGCGGCTGCAGGTCGAATGGCGCACCGGCACGCTGCCGGTCAACGCGCTGGTACCGGGCCTCATGATCCAGCCGCTGCTGGAGAACGCCATCTATCACGGCATCGAGCCGCGTGCCGAGGGAGGTACCGTCACCATCACCGGCGAGGTGAACGGCGACCTGGTGACCATCGTGGTGCGCAACCCGCTCGACCCCTCCCCGGGCATGCGCGAGGGCAACCGCCTGGCGCTCGCCAACATCCGCGAGCGCCTGGCGCTCATGTACGGGGAGCGCGCGCTGATGAAGTCCGGCCGCTTCGACCACGAGTACATTGTCACGCTGCGCTTCCCGCTCATCGAGCGCACCGCCCCGGCCGGCGTGCCGCAGCCGGCGTAGGCAGCACGTGCCCGCGCCGGCGAGACTCAGGGTGCTGATCGTCGACGACGAGCCGCCGGCGCGCGAGCGGCTGCACAGCCTGCTCGCGGAGATCGCCGACACCGAGGTGGCGGGCGAGGCCACCAATGGCCGCGAGGCGCTCGAGCGCACGCATGCCCTCAATCCCGACGTGGTGCTGCTCGACGTACGCATGCCGGGCATGGACGGGCTGGAGACCGCGCGCCACCTGAACGTGCTGGAGGAGCCGCCCGCGATCATCTTCACCACCGCCTACGATCAGTACGCGGTGCAGGCCTTCGAGGCGCACGCGGTCGGCTACCTGCTGAAGCCGGTGCGCCAGGAGCAACTGGCGGCCGCACTCACGCGCGCCGGGCGCCTGACGCGCGCCCAGCTGCAGAAGCTGGCCGCGGCCGAGGCCGGCGAGCGCCGCAGCCACATCGCCGCGCGCCACCGCGACGGGCTGCGGCTGATCCCGCTCGAGGAGGTGCAGTACTTCCTCGCCGACCAGAAATACACCACGGTGCGCCACGTCAAGGGCGAGGACCTGATCGAGGACTCGTTGCGGCTGCTGGAGAGCGAGTTCGGCACGAGCTTCGTGCGCATCCACCGCAACGCCCTGATCGGGGTCAAGTACCTCGAGCGCATCGAGCGCAACGCCGAGGGCCAGTACCTGGTGCACCTGCGGGGCGTGCCGGCGCCCTTGCAGGTGAGCCGACGCATGGCCGGCGAGCTGAAGGAAAGATTCCGCGTCTGAGAACCACCGCGGCGCGCGCCGCCTCGCAAGAAAGGGGAAAGACGGTGCCCACAAAGCTGCACTCGCGCCGGAGCTTCGTCGGCTCGCTCGCCACGCTGCCGTGGTGGCTCAGGGCGCACGGGCAGCAGCCGGGGCCATCGCCGGCGTTGCTCTACCGGCGTGAACCCACGCCACCGGCCAGTGCCAGCGAGGTGCTGGACGTCATGGACTTCGAGCCGCTGGCGCGTGCCGCGCTGCCGCCGGCGCACTATGCCTACCTGGCCACCGGCATCGACGATGACCAGACCGTGGTGCGCAACCACGCCGCCTTCGCGCATTACGAGATCCGCGCGCGCCGCTTCGTCGACGTGACGCACCTAGACACGAGCGTTGCGGTGTTCGGCGAGCGTTGGGCGCACCCGCTGTACCTCTCGGCGGTGAGCTCGATGGGTGCCTTCAACGCGGAAGGGGAGCTGGCGGTGGCACGCGCGGCGCGCACGCGCGCCACGGCGCTGATGCTCAGCAGCGGCGCCTCGCGCAGCCTCACGGAGGTGAGCGCCGCGGCCGACCGGCCGCCGTGGCAGCAGATCTATCCCACCAACGACTTTGCGGTGACGCGAGCCCTGGTGCAGCGCGCCGAGCAGGCCGGCTGCGCGGCGATCGCGGTGACGCTCGATGGCCGCAACACCCCGCGCATCAACGAGACCCTGCGCCGCGGCATGCAGGCCGACAGCCGCGACTGCGGCGGCTGTCACGCCAATGGCCTGCACGACATGTGGCTCAAGGCGCCCATGTATGCCGGCCTCGACGTGACGCGGGTCGACGCGCTCGAGCCGCTCGACCAGGGCCTCGCCTGGCTCGACCGGCTGCGCCAGCAGGTGAAGGTGAAGTTGATCGTCAAGGGCATCGTGACCGGCGAGGACGCTGCGCTCGCCGTGGGTCACGGCGCTGACGGCATCGTCGTCTCCAACCACGGGGGCCGGAACGAGGAGACCTTGCGGGCATCCATCGACTGCCTGGCCGAGGTCGTGAGGGCAGTAAAGGGCCATGTTCCGGTGTTCGTGGATGGCGGCTTCCGGCGCGGCACGGACGTGTTCAAGGCGCTGGCGCTCGGCGCCACCGCGGTGGGCGTCGGGCGCCCCCAGGGCTGGGGGCTCGCCGCCTTCGGCCAGAGCGGCGTCGAGGCGGTCATCGACATCTTCAACCGCGAGCTGGCGGTCATCATGCGCCAGAGCGGCACGGCCACGCTGCACGAGGTGCGCAGCAGCACTCTGGTGCACGTTGCCGGCTGACCGATACAGGCTCCTTGTCGCGCAGCCGGCGCTGCGCGGATAATCCGCACGCATGCACCGCCGCGGCTCTTTGCCGAGTGCGGTCGCGCCGCCCGCGCGTGCGCAGGGAGCATCCTCAGGTCGGCTGTGGGGGGCACGATGTCACCGCCAGGCTCGAGCGAACACCACCCGGGTGCAGGGCATGCCCTCTGGGTGCGGCTCACCCACTGGGTAGGCGCCGCGAGCGTGCTCACCCTCGCCTTTACCGGCTACGTCATCCTCATGGCGCACCCGCGCCTGTACTGGGGAGAGACCGGCAACGATCTCACCCCGACGCTCATCGAGTTGCCGGTGAGCCGCAACTACAAGCACGGCGGCTGGGAGGTGCGCACCAGCGCCTTCCCGACCGGCGGTGCGGCCGTGAGCGCCGTGCGCACCTACGACATCCTCAACTGGAACGGCTGGGCGCGCAGCCTGCACTTCCTCGCCGCCTGGTGCTTCGTGCTGAGCGGGCTGGCCTACCTCGTTGCCGCGCTCTGGGGCGGGCACCTGCGCCGCGACCTGCTGCCGCAGGCGCGTGAGCTGCGGGCGCGCTCGCTGTGGGCGGACGTGCGCGCGCACCTGCGCCGGGTATCCCCGGCCCACGGGGGCCCGCCGTACAACCTGCTGCAGAAGGTGAGCTACAGCTTCGTGGTGCTCATCGCCCTGCCGCTGATGATCATCACCGGCATGGCGATGTCGCCGGCGATCAACGCGGCCTACCCGTTCCTCGCCGGGATGTTCGGTGGCACGCAGTCCGCGCGTACGGTGCACTTCCTGCTGTTCGCGCTGCTGGTGCTGTTCGTGGTGGTGCACGTGGTGATGGTGGTGCTGTCGGGGTTCCGCCGGCAGATGCGCGCCATGACCGTCGGGAGATCCGCATGAGCGAGCGCTCGATCATCGTCAGCCGTCGCCGCATCGTCGGCGGGCTGGCCGCCGCGGGTGGCCTGCTCCTGAGCGGCTGTTCGCGTACCGACCCGCCGACCTACGGCAACCTGCTGCGCATGGGCGATCAGTTCACCTATCGCGCGCAGCGTCTGCTGCTGCCGCAACGCGCGCTCGCCCGGGAATACTCGCGCGCCGACATCACCTCGGTGCCGGCGATCGGCAACACCGACCCGGGCGATGCCAACGTGCCGGGGTTCGATGAGCACAACGGCCCGCGGTACGCGCAGCTGCGAGCCGGCGCCTTCGCCGACTGGCGGCTGCAGGTAGAGGGCAGCGTTACGCGCCCGGGCGGCTATTCGCTCGCGGACCTGCGGCGCTTCCCCGCGCGCACCCAGATCACCAAGCACACCTGCGAGGAAGGTTGGTCGGCAATTTCCGAGTGGACCGGCGTGCCGCTGCGCAGCGTGCTCGAGCACGCCGGCATGAAGCCGAGCGCGCGCTTCGTGAACTTCTTCACCTTCGACCAGGGCGCGGACAGCATCGACATGCTCGATGCACTGCATCCGCAGACGCTGCTGGCCTACGGCATGAACGGCCGCGAGCTGCCGATCGCCCACGGCGCCCCACTGCGGCTGCGCGTGGAGAAGCAGCTCGGCTACAAGAGCCAGAAGTTCCTGCACCGCATCGTGGTCACGGACAGCTTCTACGACCCGGGCAAGCTCGGCCCGATCGGGGCCGGCTGGGCCTGGTACGTGGGCATCTGAGGGCGGCGCGAGCGCGGCCGCGGCGCGCTACAGGATGTAGCGACTCAGGTCCTCGTCCTTGACGAGGTTGCCGAGGTGCTCATCGACGTAGCGGGCGTCGATCGTGACGTGCCCGGCACCGTTGCCGCCCCGCTCGGCGGCCTCGTAGGAGACGCTCTCCAGCAACCGCTCCACCACCGTGTGCAGGCGGCGCGCGCCGATGTTCTCGGTGCGCTCGTTGACGTGGAAGGCGATCTCGGCGATGCGCTGCACGCCATCGCTGGCGAACTCGACCGCCACGCCCTCGGTCTTCATCAGCGCCGTGTACTGCGTGGTGAGGGAGGCATCCGGCTCGGTGAGGATGCGCACGAAGTCGCCCACCTTGAGCGAATCGAGCTCCACGCGGATCGGCAGCCGTCCCTGCAGCTCCGGGATCAGGTCCGAGGGCTTGGAGAGGCTGAAGGCGCCCGAGGCGATGAACAGCACGTGGTCGGTCTTGAGCGGCCCGTACTTGGTCGACACGGTCGAGCCCTCGACCAGCGGCAGCAGGTCGCGCTGCACGCCCTCGCGCGAGACATCGGCGCCGATACTCTGCTGGCGGCGCGTCACCTTGTCGATCTCATCGATGAACACGATGCCGTTCTGCTCCGCGTTGGCGAGCGCCCTGATCTTGAGCTCGTCCTCGTTGATGAGCTTGCCGGCCTCCTCGTCGATGAGCAGCGTGAGCGCCTCGCGCACCTTGACCTTGCGCGTGCGCGTGCGGTTGCCGCCGAGGTTCTGGAACAGCGACTGCAGCTGCTGCTGCATCTCCTCCATGCCCGGCGGCGCCATGATGTCGACCCCGCCCGGGAGCGAGCGCACCTCGATCTCGACCTCGCGCTCATCGAGCTCGTGCGCGCGCAGCATGGTGCGGAATTTCTGGCGCGTCTCCGAGTCGCGTGCCGGCGCCGGCTCGTCGGTGGAGAAGCCCATCATGCGCGGCTTGGGCAAGAGCGCATCCAGCACGCGCTCCTCGGCGCCCTCGAGCGCGCGCGCGCGCACCCGGGACATCTCCTGCTCGCGCGTCATCTTGACGGCGACGTCCGCGAGCTCCTTGACGATCGAATCCACGTCGCGGCCGACGTAGCCGACCTCGGTGAACTTGGTGGCCTCGACCTTGACGAACGGCGCGTTGGCGAGCCGTGCCAGGCGGCGCGCGATCTCGGTCTTGCCCACCCCGGTGGGCCCGATCATGAGGATGTTCTTCGGCGTGATCTCCTGGCGCAGCGGCTCGTCCACCTGCATGCGCCGCCAGCGGTTGCGCAGCGCGATCGCGACCGCGCGCTTGGCGGCCGCCTGGCCGATGATGTGCTTGTCGAGCTCGGCCACGATCTGCCGCGGTGTCAGTGCTGACATGCTGCTAGACCCTCACGCCCTTGGGAGCCGCGCGCAGCTCCTCGATCACCAGGTTGCGGTTGGTGTAGATGCAGATGTCGGCGGCGATGTTGAGCGAGCGCTCGACGATGCTGCGCGCATCCAGCTCCGAGCCCTCGAGCAGGGCGCGCGCGGCGGCGAGCGCGAACTGCCCGCCCGAGCCGATCGCCGCCGCGTCGTGGTCCGGCTCGATGACGTCACCGTTGCCGGAGACGATGAACAGCTTCTCGGTATCGCCCACCAGGAGCAGCGCCTCGAGGCGCCGCAGGTAGCGGTCCGAGCGCCAGTCCTTGGCGAGCTCGATCGCCGCGCGCGTGAGGTTACCGTACTTCTCCAGCTTGCCCTCGAAGCGCTCGAACAGCGTGAAGGCATCGGCCGTGCCACCGGCAAAGCCGGCCAGCACCCGCTCGTTGGCCAGGCGGCGCACCTTGCGCGCGTTGCCCTTCATGACGCTGTTGCCGAGGGTTACCTGGCCATCGCCCCCCAGGGCGATGGCGCCCGCGCGGCGCACCCCGAGGATCGTGGTGCCGTGCGGGTCAAAGGCGCGACGGGAGGACATATAGCTCTGAGGGCTCCGTGGGGGCTTGGGTTCCGCGCGGGCGCGGGCTCAGGCCTTGCGGCGCGCGCGCGGGTGGGTAGCGTCGTAAATGCGGGCGAGGTGCTGGAAGTCAAGGTGGGTGTAGATCTGGGTGGTGGAGATGTCGGCGTGGCCGAGCAGCTCCTGCACCCCGCGCAGCTCGCCGCTCGATTCCAGCAGGTGCGAGGCGAAGGAATGGCGGAACAGGTGCGGGTGCACCGGCACCGTCAGGCCCTGGCGCCGCGCCCACGCCGCCACCCGCAGCTGCACGGCTCGGCCACCGAGGCGGCGGCCGTTGCGGCCCACGAACAGCGCCGGCTCATCGCTGCGGGCGAGCCCGGCACGCTCCTTGAGCCACTCGCGCAGCGCCTGCACCGCCACGCGCCCCACCGGTACGATGCGCGACTTGCGGCCCTTGCCGAGCACCTGCACGGTGCGGTCCTTCAGGTCGAGGCTGGCGAGGTCCAGGCCCACCAGCTCCGCCAGGCGCAGGCCCGAGGAGTACAGCAGCTCCATCAGCGCGCGGTCGCGCGCACTCAGGACATCGCCGGGCGGGATCTGCAGCAGGCGCGCCATCTGGTCCGCATCCAGCGTCTGCGGCAGCCGCCGCGCGCTCTTGGGAGCGCGCACGCCCTGCGCCGGGTTGGCGCGCACGCGCGCACCGCGGGAGCGGCGCGTGAGCTCGGCCGGGGACTCGCGCAGCAGGAACTGGTAGAAGCTGCGCACCGCGGACAGCCGCCGCTGGATGCTGCGCGGGGCGAGGCCGCCGGCGTGCGCATGCGCGGCGAAGGCGCGCACCTGCTGCGCATCCAGCCGGGCCCACTCGGTGATGTTGCGCTGGTCGCAGTAGCGCACCAGCGCCGCCAGGTCGCGCGCGTAGCTGCGGTCGGTGTGCGCGGACAGGCGGCGCTCGGAGTTCAGGTAGCGCCGGAAGCGCGCCACCCACTCGAGCGCCGCGGGGCTCATGTGTGCAGTTGGCGCGCGCTCAGCGCGCCGCGCCGAGCGCATCCCCGATGAGGTCGGCCAGGCGCGCGAGGAACTCGGTGCTCATGCCCGGATGGAAGCGGTCGCGGTCGGCGCTGCCCAGGGCCAGCAGGCCCAGCGCGCCCTTGTCCCCGAGCGGCACCAGCGCCAGCGAGCCCATCTCCAGGCCCTCGGGACCGAAGAGGAACTCGCGCTGCGAGTCGCGCGCCTGGCCGCAGCGCGGCTTGCCGCTGGCGAACAGGGACTCGAAGGACTTCAGGTGCGGGTCATCGACGCTCACCCGGCGCACGAAGGACGGCAGCGCCGCCTCGCCCGGCACGCCGGTGAGGATGAGCGCGGCGTGGAAGGCGTCGAAGTCCTCGCGCAGCCCGGCCTCGACCTGCTCCAGCGCCGCCGCCGGGCCGGTCGCGCGCAGCAGGCGGCGCGTGAAACGGTGCAGCCGCTCGGCGATGGCATCGTTGGCCCGCGCCACCCGCACCAGCTCGGCGAGCTTGCCCTCGAGGGTGGTCTGCTTCTCGCGCAGCACCTCGATCTGGCGCTCGACCAGCGAGATGGTGGCGCCGCCGCGGGCGTGCGGCAGGCGCAGGCGCGCCAGCAGGCCCTGGTGGCGCTCGAAGAACTCCGGATTGCGCTGCAGGTAGCCGGCGATCGTTTCCTCTTCGCTGTCCACCGCCACCAGCCCGCGGGCTTCACGTGTCGTCATGCTCTAAACCTCGACGTGTCCTTCAAATGATATTTCGGTCGGACCGCTCAGCCAGACGTGTGCGCCCGGACCGTCCCAGTCTACCTGCAACTCGCCGCCGCGCGTGGCCACGCGCACGCGCGCAGCCAGCAGCCCGCGCCGCCGGCCGATCGCCACCGCCGCGCACGCCCCGGTGCCGCAGCTGCGGGTCTCGCCCGCGCCGCGCTCGTAGACGCGCAGCCGCACCGCATCGCGCGCCACGACCTGCAGGAAGCCGACGTTCACCTGCCGCGGAAAGCGCGGGTGCTGCCCGATCGCCGGCCCGAGCGTCGCCACCGGGGCGCGCTCGACGTCGGCCACAACCAGCACGGCGTGCGGATTGCCCAGGGAGAGCGCGCCGATCTCGAGCGTCTCGCCCGCGACCTCGAGCGGGTAGGGGTCGGCGGCTGCCGGCGCCTCGAAGGGGAGCGAGGCGGGCGTGAAGTCCGGCACACCCATATCGACCGAGACCTGCGCCTCGCTCACGCGCGCGCGCACGATGCCGGCGGGGCTGTCCAGGGCCACCGCGCCATCGCGCGTCAGGCCGCGGCGGTGCAGGAGCGCGGCGATGCAGCGCGCGCCGTTGCCGCACTGCTCGACCTCGTCACCGTCGGCGTTGAAGATGCGGTAGGCGACCGCACTGTCGGCGCGGCGCGGCCGCGTCAGCACCAATGCCTGGTCGAAGCCGATGCCGGTGCGGCGGTCGGCGAGGCGGCGCACGCGCGCGGGCTCGAGCAGCGACTCATCGGCGGGGGCATCGAAGACGACGAAATCGTTACCGACCCCGTGCATCTTGGTGAAATCGATGCGCATGTGGGGCAAGCATAGCCGAATCCGGCACACACCCGCATGTCGGGCTTGCGCCTCAGCGCAGCGCCGCGCGCGCCTTGAACAGGCAGCGGTCCATGACCGTGAAGATGCCGGCGGCGCGGGCGCGCACGGCGGCGGCCTCATCGACCACGCCCTCCTGCAGCCACAGCGCCGGCAGCTGCAGGCGGATGCATTCGGTGACGATGCCCGGCACGTGCTCGGGGCGGCGGAACACATCGACGATGTCCACCTGCTCATCGCTGGCGAGCACCTCGGGCAGCTGCGCGAGCGCCGGCACCGCGAGCTCCCCCAGGATCGTTTCGGCGACGGGCGTCACCGGGATGATCCGGTAGCCGAAGCGCTGCAGCGCGCGCGCCACCCCGTGGCTCGGGCGCGTCGGGTCCCGCGACAGGCCGACGACGGCGATGATCGCGGCGCGCTTCAGCAGCGCGACGATCTCGGCCTCGGGCGGGTTGGCGAACACGGCGACTCCTGCCTGCAGCCGGCGGCCGCCGGCGCGCTAGTCTATTCTCTTCAGGTGACAGTGCCGCCCGTAGAGCCGCGCGCGTGAGTGAGTTCAGCGTCCGCATCGAGCCACACGGCCGCACCCTCAAGGTAGCGGCGCGCCAGAGCGTGCTCGAGGCGGCCCTCGCCGCCGGCCTCAACCTGCCGCACAGCTGCAAGTCCGGTCACTGCGGCTCCTGCCGCGCGCGCCTCGTCGCCGGCGCGGTGCACTACCCCAACGGTCCGCCGCTCGGGCTGAGCGCGGCGGAGGCGGCCGCCGGGGAGGTGCTGCTGTGTCAGGCGCGGCCGGCCGCCCCCCTCACGGTGCAGGCCCGCCTCATCGCGAGCGTGGGCGAGGTGGAGATCAAGACCCTGCCGTGCCGCATCGAGCGGCTCGAGCGCCTCGCCGCGGATGTCATGCAGGTGTGGCTGCGGCTGCCGGCGGTCGAGGCGCTGCCGTTCCAGCCGGGACAGTACCTGGACGTGCTGCTCGAGGGTGGCCGCCGGCGCAGCTTCTCCATCGCCAGCCCGCCGCACGACAGTACGCTCATCGAGCTGCACGTGCGGCGGGTGAGCGGCGGCGGCTTCACCGAGCGGCTGTTCGGCGGCGGCACGCCGTTGCGCCCGGGTGCGTTGCTGCGCATCGAGGGGCCGATCGGGCAGTTCACCTACCGCGCAGGCGAGACGCCGGTGATCATGATCGCCGGGGGCACGGGCTTCGCGCCGCTGAAGTCGATGCTGCGGCACGCGCTCGAGAATGGCAGCCGCCGCCGCATGCACCTGTACTGGGGGGCGCGCCAGGCGGAGGACCTGTACGAGGAGGCGCGCGTGCTCGAGTGGCTCGCGCGCTACCCGCAGCTGAGCTTCACCGCGGTGCTCTCGGAGGCGACCGCCGGGGGCGCCGCGCAGCGGCGCCTCGGCCTGGTGCATGAGGCCGTGCTTGCCGATCACCCGCGCCTTGAGGATTTCGAGGTGTACGCCGCCGGGCCGCCGGCCATGATCGAGGCACTGCGCGCGGGCCTGCCGCGCCACGGCCTGCCCGCCGGAAGATTGTATTTCGACTCCTTCGACTATGCCCCGGATGAGCGCCGCTGAGGGGCCGCCTCAGTCCTGCGCCGCGCTGAAGTTCTCGCGGTAGTCCTCGAGCGCCGCGCGGATCACCGCGGCGGCGTGCGCGTAACCGTAGCGGCCGGCGAGGCGGATGCTGCTCGGCTGGTCGGGTATGAGCTTGTAGGTGCTGAAGTAGTGCTCGACCCGCTCGAGCAGCGCCGGCGGCAGCTGCGCCAGCTCGGCCGCGTCGCCCCACACGTAGTCGCCCTCGAGCACGGCGATGATCTTGTCGTCGGCCTCGCCGCGGTCGATGATTTTCAGTCCCCCGACCACGCAGGCCCGCAGCAGCACCTCGGAGTGATTGATGGGCCGCTCGCTGATCACCACGATGTCGAGCGGGTCGCCGTCGCCGCGGTCGCAGCCTGGCGCCAGCTGGCGCACGCGCTCGCCGCAGTAGGTCTGCGGAATGAACCCATAGAGCGCCGGCGGCTGCGAGGAGGTGCGCTGCGGGCGGTCGACGCGCAGATAGCCGCTCGCCTTGTCGACCTCGTACTTCATCAGGTCGAAGGGCGTGATCTCGATGTAGGCGTTCACGACGCGCGGTGCGTCCGCACCGGCATCGAGGCCGTGCCAGGGGTGCGGTCGCCAGCGTGAGTAGGAGCCCGGGTGCGCCACGGCGCGATTGTACGCCGCGCCGCGGTGGCGCCGGCGCTCAGAAGCGGCCGGCGTCCACGTCCTCAAGGAACTGGATCAGGCCGTGCATGTACACCTGCTGGTCGTCGTAGAGGGCCATGTGACTGCCGTTGGGGCAGAAGAGGTAGCGCCCCTTCTTCACCTGGCGGGCAATCTGCTGCATCTGCGCCGGCTCCATCGTGTCGTAGCGCGCGCCGATGGCGAGCGTCGGCACGCTGATCTTCGCCAGGTCCGCGGTGCGATCCCAGGACACCAACAGGCCGCTCGCGCCCATCTCGCTCGGACCCTGCAGCGGCACGTAGATCTTCTTGTTGAGCTTGGCGAAGCTGCGCAGCACCGGGTCGGGCCACTCTGCCGGCGGCATGCGCAGCACGTGCTGGACGTAGAAGTGCTGCATCAGCAGCTCCTCGTAGCGCGGGTCGTCGAACTTGCCGGCCGCCTCCAGCGCCTTGATCTGGGCCAGCGCCTTCTGGTCCATCGCCGGCATGAGCGCCTGGTGGGCGTAGCGGTTGTAGGCCGGGATGCTCGGCACCATGTTGGAGATGACCAGGCCCTTCAGGTTCTGCTGGTACTTGAGCGCGTACTCGAGCGCGAGGATCCCGCCCCAGGAGTGCCCCAGCAGGTAGAAGTTGCCCCTCTCCAGGTGCAGCGCCCTGCGCACCTGCTCCACCTCGTCCACGAAGCGCGGCAGCTGCCACAGCTCCGGGGCGTCCGGCTGGTCGCTGTAGGCCGAGCCGAGCTGGTCGTAGTAGTAGTACTCGATGCCGGCGGCCGGGAAGTAGCTGTCGAGCGCCTCGAAATACTCGTGCGTCGCCCCCGGTCCGCCGTGCAGCAGCAGCACCTTGATGCGCGGGTTGTTGCCGACGCGCTTGGTCCAGACGTGGAACGCGCCCTTGGGCGTCTGCACGGTGATGATGCGCACGCCGCCGGCAAGCACATCCTCGCGCCCGGTGGAGTCGAAGTAGGCACTGGCAGGCGCCGCCAGCGCCGCCGCGAGCGGCGCGAACAGCAGCCCGACCGAGACCAGCAGGGAACGCAGACGGCTCATGTGCGCACTTTCGGGTGCGGCGACAGCGCCGCGGCGGCAATCCTCACCCAGTTGCTGAGCTCACGCCAGTGGCGGACTGCTATTCTTGGGGCAGCAGCGGGTGCGAGCGGGGGACGCGTGACATACGCCGCGATCACGGGCTGGGGCAAGTGCCTGCCGCCGGCGGTGCTGAGCAATCACGACCTCGCCACGATCCTCGACACCAGCGATGAGTGGATCGTGAGCCGCACCGGCATCCGCGCGCGGCGCATCTCGCACGTCGGCCTCGGCGAGCTCGCCTACGTGGCGGCCATGCGCGCGCTGGCCGCCGCCGGCCGCAGCGGCCGCGACATCGAGCTCATCGTCTTCGGTACCTGCAGCTTCGAGGACCAGGTGCCCAACATGGCTTCCGGCATCCAGGCGCGCATCGGCGCCCAGCCCGCCGCGGCCATGGACGTGAATACCGCCTGCACCAGCTTCCTCTACGGGCTTTCCAGCGCCAGCGCGCTGATCCGCACCGGCGCGGTGCGCTCCGCGCTCGTGATCGGCGCCGAGCATATCTCCCCGTTCATGGACTGGAGCGACCGCGACGTGGCGGTGCTCTTCGGCGACGGGGCCGCCGCCGTGGTGCTCGAGGCCAGCGAGCAGCAGCAGGGCGTGCTGGCCGAGAAGCTCGGCTGCTTCGGCGAGGCGCGCGAGATCCTGCGCGTGCAGGGCATGGGCGGGCGCTACGCCAACCACGGCGTGCTCTACGGCATCGTGCGCTGGCAGTTCGAGGGCCAGGAGATCTTCAAGCGCGCCGTGGCCGGCATGAGCGGCGCCTGCGAGGCGTCATTGCAGCGGCTGGGCCTGGGCACCGCGGACGTCGACCTGGTGGTGCCGCATCAGGCCAACCTGCGCATCATCGAAGCGGTGGCGCGGCGCGTGCGGGTGCCGATGCAGCGGGTGTACGTCAACATCGAGCGCTACGGCAACATGTCGGCCGCGACGGTGGCGGTGGCGCTGTGCGAGGCCCTCGAGGAGGGCCGCGTGCGCCCGGGGTCGCTGCTGCTGCTGCCGGGCTTCGGCGCCGGCCTCAGCTACAGTGCGCAGGTGATCCGCTGGGGTGCGCGTGTCACCCCGCTGTCACAAAGCCCGGTGGAACTGCCCCCGAGCGAGGCGAGCGCGCTCGATCTCATCCGCGAGTGCCTGCGGCGCAAGAGCACGCCGGCGGACCCCGCCGCCGCGCCCTTCGACGCACTGTAGCGGCGGCTGCGCTCAGCGCTTGCCGGCGCGCTTGCTGGTGCGGCGCTTCTTCTTGGCCGGATCCTTGGGACGGGACTTGCCGAAGGAGCCCTGGTAGATCTTGCCGCGGCGGCTTCTGTGGTCGCCCTTACCCATGAACATTCACTCCCGTGACGACTGCGTGCTCGAGCAATGCAAAAGGGCCGGCCGCCGATGCCCGTGCGGGCACTGACGGCCGGCCCCGTTAGCGGGTCTTTGGCTTACCAGCGCTTGGGGGCGCCGCCGCCGCGGTTGCCACCGCCGCCGCTGCGCTCCTGCGCCTCGTTCACGCGCAGCGCACGGCCACCGAGCTCCTTGCCGTTGAGGTTCTGGATGGCGCGCGAGGCATCGGCGCGCGACATTTCCACGAAGCCGAAGCCGCGCGGGCGGCCGGTGTCGCGGTCGGTGATGAGGCTGACCGACTCGACGGTACCGTGCTGAGCGAACAGCTCGCGCACTTCGGCGTCGGTCGCGGAGAACGGCAGGTTGCCAACATAGATCTTCGTCATGCAATCAACTCCTGAAGGTAACAGTACGGGCAGGAGTGCATGTCGAAACCACGGAAACGCACACTGCCACCTGGTCGGGAACGATTCGGCTTTTCAGACTCGGAAGCCAACTCGCGAACAGGCGGGCGGCAGGCGGCAGGAAAGGGAAAGGTCACGATCCGGCGCGGACGATACCCCAGCAGTGGGTCCCGCACAAGCCGACACAGACTGCAGCCCGGGCGCGGGCGCTACGCTGTCCGGCGGTGCCGCCAGACATAACCGGTCGAGGGCAACCAGCAGCAGCGCGACCGCGAGTGCGGCCAACACGGCGGCGAGCGGGCGGGGGAAGAGGAACATCGCGCTGAGCGCCCCGGAAGCAGCTGAACTGCGGGTACTCTAGCCCGGGCGATCATTCCGAAAAACAGTCTAATCCTGAAAGAATTGTTCTGCTTTTCACTACAATCGCGGATGTGGACCAGCTGGTGTGCATGCGCAGCTTCGTACGGGTCGCGGACCTGCACTCCTTCACCCGCGCGGCGGATGCGCTCGGACTGTCGCGCGCGGTGGTGAGCACGCACGTCGCCGACCTCGAGCGCCACCTGCGTTGCCAGCTGTTTCACCGCACCACGCGGCGTGTCGGCCTGACCACGGACGGCGCCGATTACCTTGCCAGCTGCCGGCGCATCCTCGCCGAGCTCGAGGCGGCCGATGAGGCGCTGCGCGGCACGCGCCTGAGGCCCCAGGGGCGGCTGCGGGTGGACGTGCCGGTGGTGTTCGGGCGCGCGCTGCTCACGCCGGCGCTGCCGCGCTTCCAGGCGCGCTACCCGGACCTGCAGCTCGAGCTGCGTTTCAACGACCGCCGCATCGATGTCATCGCCGAGGAGGTGGACCTGGTGGTGCGCGTCGGCGCGGTGAAGGAGCCACAGCTCATCGCCCGCCCCGCGGTCAACACGCGCCTCGTCACCTGCGCCGCGCCCGAATACCTGCGCACGCACGGCGTGCCGGAGAGCCCCGAGGCGCTGCGCCGCCACAAGCTGATCGCGCACCTGGGGTCGAACAGCCAGCGGCCCTTCCCGTGGCGCTTCCGCCGCGCGGGCGTGCGGCGCCAGTTCAGCCCGCCCTTCAGCGTGGCCTTCAACTCCGTGGAGGCGCTGGTGTCGGCCGCCATCCGCGGCGTCGGCATCATGCAGGCCATGGATCTGGTGGTGGCGGAGGCGCTGGTGTCGGGCAAGCTCGAGGCGGTGCTGCAGGACTGGTCGGCCCCGGGGGCCCCGGTGGCGGTGGTGTGCCGCAGTGCACTGCGCGACTCGCCCAAGATCCGTGTGTTCGCGGATTTCGCCTGTGAGCTCTTGGAGCAGTACCGCGCCCGCGTCGATGCACTGCTGCGGCTGTGAGGCGCGCGCTTCAGCGCGCGCCCTTGCGAGGGGTGAGCTGCGCCAGCGCCTCGATCTGCAGCACGGTCGAGTCGGAAGCCGACAGCAGGCGGTTGGCCTCGCGCACGAAGGGGCCACCTGGGTCAGGAGCAGCGGCGGGCTGATGAGGTAAGCCCTGCGCGAAGTCGCAGCCCAGCCGGCGCAGCAGGTTCCACGCGCACCCCCTCGGCGACCACCTTGAGCCCCAGGCTGTGGCCGCGGCTCGATGGTCGAGGTGACGATGGTGACCGCGCTCGCAGCGAGATGAAGGAGCGGTCGATCTTCAGCTCATCCCGGCCTACCTGTTCGAGCTGGACCACCACTGGCGATTCGCTCTCGAGTGGCTGCGGGTCGAGGACAACTCCTACAAGCGCCACGACCTCAGCGGCGGCTCACCCTACGCGACCCAGACGCAGCTGCAGCTCTCGGTGCGCTACGCGCTCGGCTCGCAGCTGCGCTAGCGATAGCGCGCCAGCATCTTCTTAAGGCCCGCGGAGCCGGGCGAGAGCGCCTCGTACGGCACGCGGTTCAGCGGGAAGCGCGGCGTGCCGTTCACCGCGTGGAAC
>DATJVL010000034.1:0-57397 GCA_035501795.1 Steroidobacteraceae bacterium | reverse complement strand
CCCGTTAGCGGCGGATTGGCCGCCTATGAAGACGGATTCACTGCTCTGGAACTCTGTCGAAAGCACTACCGGGATGCAGGCTTGGATCCGGCTTACCTTGGCACCCTTATTCGTTAAATCGAAGGCGCGGCTCGTTGACTCTCACCGCAGCTCCAAGCGTTGGTGGGCGTCTGATGTTTGAGCGGGTGCGATCGTGTGCAAAGGGGCCTCCTTCCACCCAACAAAGTCCTGAAGGGCTGCGGCTACAGCCAGTCGGTCGGCGTCAATTCCCGAACTTAACGCAGGGCGTAAAGGCAGTCGGATCATTAATTTTGCCAGGCCTTCATCGCGTTACAGTCGGGCGCTCGGTCGAAGGGCGCAGCTGGCGTCCGAAGCCAATATGACCCCCTATTACGCGGCCTTTGTTCTCGATGCCGATGGCCACAATGCAGAGGCAGTATGTCGTTCAACCCAGACTGTGCGCTGACAAAGCCCGGCGTCCAGACGTGTGACCGGGGCGCTGTGGACCGACCAACAAGACGTTCGAGCCGCCTAGGCCGTCCGCAGGCGCTAAGCGGCGGCGGCCGGCCGCGCAACTCTCCCGTTAGGCCGCAACTGGGGAAATGGCGGTACACACTCGCCCTGCCGTTTCTTATCTCGCTCAGCGGCTGCATCGAGATAACCACGTATGTCTCGCCGGCTGCGTCGGGGACGGTAATCGACGCAACCTCCGAAAAGCCCATCCAGGGAGCTACCATTTCGGTGGACGAACAGCCGGCCTTATTCGCGCAAACGAACTCCGACGGACAATTCGTTCTGGTGCCGACTGCGCGCACGACACACATCTTCGTTCTCGCTCCATACAGATCACTTCCGCCTGGGGGCACGATCGTTGTTGTTGCCGACGGGTATGCTTCGAGGAAGATAGTTGTTGCGGGTGGTGCCGAACCGCTCCTCGTCTCTTTAGCCAGAATTCGCTAGCGCGCCCGAGTGCGAAAACTACGCTGCGTCCTGACCTTGAGCTCATCGCTGCAAGCGGCCCCTAGCAATCGCTCGAGTGGCCGTAGGAGCTGAGGACGTGCCCCATGCATTCGTGGCTATGTCGTCGCCCTGTGATTGCTTCGCATGACCGGCGTATTGCTGCGCGCGCCTGAGCTTCAGCGTTAGATCGCATCGGAGAGCCGTTATGTACATTCCGCCGGGCTTCCATACCGTCACACCTTACTTCCTGGTGAAGAATGCCGATCGCTTTGTCGACTTTTTGGTTCACGGTCTTGGTGGATCCGAGCTTTTCCGGCATCTTCGCCCGGACGGCAAGATCGCGAACGCTCAAGTAACGATGGGCACGTCGACGGTTATGGTGAGCGAGGCGCCGGCGCGACGTCCGCCGATGGCCGCTTCTTACCATTTCTACGTTTCGGACGCCTACCAATCGGTGAAGCAGGCTCTGGCGCACGGCGCCAGCCTTGTAATGGAGGTCGCGGACATGCCTTACGGCGATTGTCAGGGCGGCGTCCGCGATGGCCATGGCAACATATGGTGGGTGTCGCAACGCCTCATCGAGCAACCGTATTCCGTGACAGGGCCGAGGCTCGAGGGGAACGAGAGAGGTGCGCTCCGCGCGGCCTGGGCTGTCGGCTGGTGCCGGGTTGCGGATTGACCGTGCCCTGGCACGTTGAACAACGGTGTGCGCTTGCGGCGGGGATCGGGCGCCGGCGTGCGGTGCCCTGAGGAGATCACAGTGCTTGCACATCTCAACTGGATTTCGATTGCCGTCGCGAGCCTCGCCACATTTCTCGTGGGCGGTCCCTGGTATTCGGCAGCCCTCTTCGGCAAGCGCTGGACTGAGGTTATGGGCCATGCCGCGACCAAGCCCGGGCACCCCGCGAAGGTTTTTGGCCTGGCATACCTTTTCAGCTTCGTGGCCGCATCGCTGTTGGCTGCGTTGATGGCACCGAGCGCCACGTTTGCCGGTGGGCTTCGCTTGGGTGCACTGGTGGGTACATGCTTTGTCGCTGCCAGCTTCGGCATCAACTATCAATTTGCCAACCGACCCTGGAGCGCATTCCTTATCGATGGCGGCTACAGCCTGGTCCAATTCAGCATCATGGGCGCTGTGCTGGGGGCTTGGCCCAAATGAGCGCCTGCATGGGCGAGCCCGCGGGTGCGGGGGTAGCTTCAATCAGACGCCGTGTGCAGCGGCCAGAGGTTTCGCCAAGTGTTGGCGCGCAACGTCCTACTTCCCGCTGCTGCAATGGTCGCTCTCACTGCACTCGTCTGGATGCGTCTGTATGTGCGGCGCATCGGTGAGATGCGACGTCGCCGCATCTCACCTGACGAGTTAGCCACGGCGCGCCAGGCCGCGAGCACGTTGCAGGACGTAAGCGCAGCTGACAACTTTCGCAACTTGTTTGAGGTTCCGGTCTTGTTCTACGCCCTGTGCTTGGCTCTCTACGTGACGCACCGTCAGGGGGTAGCATTGCTCGCCCTGTGTTGGCTGTTCGTCGTGCTCCGGGCAGTGCATAGCGCCATTCACTGCACTTACAATGACGGCATGCACCGCTTTCTCGTGTATGTCACAAGCACGGTGCTGTTATTTGGACTCTGGGCGTGGCTTGGAATCCAGCTGGCTGGCGCAGCGTAGTGGTCGGCCGGGGCGCCACACGACATGCGCACTCTCGTCGGAAAACCCGCAAGGTATGGTTCGCCTCGAGCATGAATTGCCTGATCCGGCCTCCTAACCAAAGGGCCCGAGTACCAGGCTGAGGTCCGTGACGTCGGCTTCGCCGTTAGACACATGAGTACACATACCACTCACAGGCTAGTCGAACTTCTGATCGGCTTTCCCTTGCTTGCTTACTGTTGCTACCAGATCTACAAGGGACAGGCGTTCGGCAGCTGGCGCACGTATTATCGCGAGGAAGCCCCGTGGTCATACTGGACCAGCATTCTGCTGCAGCTCGCCATCGCCCTGGCGTTCCTTTTTGGTTTCACCGCATGGCGCGACTGAATCATCCGGAACGCGCGAAGCGCCGACGCCTTGGTGCCACCGGCTCCAGCGCTGTCTCAGTGCAAATCGGCAATTCAAGGGAGGCGCGATGTTCACACTGATTCTTACCTTAGTCATCAGTCAGCCCGCGTGCTCAGGACCCAACTGCATCGGTTACTCGAATACCACGACGGTCCCTGGCTTCGAGTCGGTTGGCCTCTGCGAGCAGGCTGGACAGAGATGGGTGCAAACCGTGGTGCCGAACAAACAGTCGGATAGCGCGAAGTATGTCTGCGCGCAGCTTAGATAACCGACCACCTGGGCGCTGCGGCCCCACCGGCGCTCGTCGGACGAGCCAGCATCGCTGAGTCAAAAGGCAGTCGGCGCAGCACCAGCGCCGGGCCGGCCGTGGCGCTCGTAGCCTCATCGGGCACGCCAGGAGCAGCTGTGCGCCCTGCGGCGCTCGAGGAGCCGCCCGTTGATGTCGACGGTAGTTCTCCTGGCATGAGTTACCACGATCGCGAAGGCGGCGCTGCGGATTGACACGGAGCTTTGCGATGGGAGACCCACAGATGATCCACGGTAGTTGCCTTTGCGGCGGCGTGAAATTCCAGATGGCTCGCGCGGTGGGGCCGTTCGAGCTGTGCCATTGCACCCGGTGCAGGAAAGCCGGAGGGTCCGCGTTTACCGCCACGGTGGGAGTGCGCCGGGAGGACTTCTTCCTCACCTGCGGACGAGACTTGATACGGACATACGAAGCGCCGGTACGCGAGGCTCCCCCCGGGTACCGCACGCATTTCTGCGGTCGTTGCGGCTCGCCGGTGCCCAATCCGGACCCAGAAACGCCGTGGTTTGAAGTGCCGGCCGGCGCTCTGGATGACGATCCGCGACTGCGCCCGGATCGACACATATTCGTCGAGGTCAAGTCCACATGGTTCGAAATCTCCGACGATCTGCCGCAACTTGACCGGGCAGCGGTGGTCCGACTTCGTAGTGGACAGGCTGATTCATGATCCGAAAACGGGGCCGTCTGCCCGATGCATGGTCCCTGAACTCACCCTTGGCTCGGGGGCCCGTGTGAGCATTCGACTGGCGCAGCCTGCGACGGCGAATGACTGGGGGGCTGCCCGGGCGCTCATCGAAGAGTATGCAACGTCTTTGAACCTGGACCTCTCGTTCCAGAACCTTGCGCACGAGCTTGAGCATCTCACAGAGCACTACGGTCCGCCGCAGGGGGCTTTTCTTCTCGCTGAGGACAATGGCTCGTTTTTAGGCTGCGTTGGCCTGCGACATTTTTCCGATGCCGCCGCGGAGATAAAGCGCCTGTACACAGTGCCTGCGGCGCGCGGTCGGGGCGTGGGGAGGCTTCTGGCTGAGGGCATTGCGGCTATCGGGAAGGAGCTCGGATACGCACGGTTGCTTCTGGATACGTTGCCGTCCATGAACGCGGCGCACCGGTTGTACACGTCCTTGGGATTCAGGCCGATTCCCGCGTATCGATTCAATCCGGTCCAGGGAGCCGCCTTTCTGGAATTGGCGCTGGATGCAAAGCCGTGTGAACACCGAGGCACGGTTGCACAAATCGACGCGGTCATCGCGAGGTTTTTCCGTGCATTCGACAACCGCGCAGGCCGAAGGCCCACACTCGATGAACTGACCCGCCTGTTCGTGCCCGGCGCAATCATCGTGCGTGACGCAGGGTCATGCTGCGAGCATTACGCGGTCGCGCAGTTCGCCGAACCTCGTCTGCGGCTACTTACCAGTGGGGAGCTCGTTGAGTTTCACGAGTGGGAGATCGACTCTTCGACCCAGATCACAGCGTCGGTTGCGCTGAGAACTTCCAGATACCGGAAGCAAGGTACGCTCAACGGGCAGCCCTATGGCGGCACGGGGCATAAGTTCTTTCAGCTTGCGAAACTCGCTTCCGGCTGGCATATCAGCGCCCTCGCCTGGACGGACGACCGCTGAATGTTCGCGCCAGCAGGCGGGGGCGACGTGCACTCGCGTTATCATGGACCTATGGCGGTGGCTGCCGGAACCCACGATGCCTACGTCTACCCAATGTGCGCTTGAAGGTGGCTGCGACTGCCGGGCGGTGCGCTACCGCTTGACCTCACCGCCGCTGGTGGTCCACTGCTGTCATTGCAGGTGGTGCCAGCGCGAGTCTGGCGCATCATTTGCGCTCAACGCGATGATCGAGTCTACCTGCGTGGTTGATCTCGGCATCGCCCCCGATATCGTGGACACTCCATCGCAAAGCGGCCGCGGGCAGAAGATTGCCCGTTGCCCGCGTTGCAGGCTGGCGCTCTGGAGTCACTACTTTGGCTCTGGCCCGGTAACGAGGTTCATTCGCGTCGGCACGCTTGACAACCCGGATGTGCTTCCACCGGATGTGCACATCTTCACATCGAGCAAGCAGCCCTGGGTCGCCCTGCCGCCCGGCATGCCAGCGTTCGCGGAGTACTATGATCGGAAGACGGTCTGGTCCGCGGCAAGCCTGGAACGCTTCGAGATTGTGAAGCCCCTGATTGAGGCGTATCGGGCTGCCCGTGACGGGGTCTGACAAGGGCGGGATGGGCCCTCAGGTGCGCCAGTGTCGCCGCCGTCGGGAGCTACGCGCAAGACGAGGACCTCGCACGCAGACATCGATGGTCCACTTCGGTGAGCCTTGAGCCCGAGTTCCAAGGCAGAGCACTCACCCGCGCGTACTCAATCGATGGGGATACCCTGAAGCTTTCTGGTACGTTCCCGCATCGCGGTGAGATCATTTCCTTTGTCATCAGCTGGACGCGGGTGAGCGCTCCGGCTTCTGAGCCGAAGCCGCCCAACTAGCCGCCTGAACCCAGCCGGGCCCAGCCGGTGGGTGTGCGGACTTCTTGAAGGAGAGATCGCCGGGCGCGATGCTGTGGAGTGACGGGACCGTTCGGTGAGCACGGTGGCTCCGGGCGGCCGTTAAGCCGCACCGCCAGGTGATACGAGACAGGACAACACGAGTGGCTTATTCGGCGCTTCTGGTTTGGTTCGTCGGACCCTCGGTTCTGCTTGCCGTATCGGGCGTCCTCATCTTCCGAAGCAATCGCAGCTTTGCCTCAGGATTGGTGGCGCTCGGATTTGCCGCGGTTCTCATCGGGGGCGTTGCGAACGCGCTCGCGAACTATTCGGCCGTGTACCGTTCCGTGGCAGCCGCCGTGCCCGGGTGGGTTTGGACCTTGGCGGGGCTTTGCTCCTACGGCGGCATGTGGCTCGCTTCACTCGGGCTCTTGTGGGAAGTGCTGCACAAACGTGCTGCCGCGCAAGCCGGCAGCCAGGTGAGGGACCGGTGAAGGAGCCGCATGCCAGCCACTGGCGGGTGCCGCTCGCCTTCACGATCGCGTTGGGCTGCGGTGCGCCAGGCTGTCATGGCGGCTCCGTCGACCGGCATGATCTTCAGCCCATCGTCGGCACCTGGGTGGTAAAGATCCCGGAGGCTCCCTTCCCGCTTCACGTGTTTACGTTCCATGCGGACGGCACCGTGCAGCAGTCCAATCCGGAGGCCGGGGATCCGAACAGCAGCGACAGCAATGCCATGGGCGTATGGCTGACGGACCGCGACCGGGTCAAGGGAAAACTGGTGGAGATCACCGCGGATCGAACCACCCGTAAGTTCGTGAGCCGCGGGGAGATTTCCTTTTCGCTCAAGGTCGATGGCAATGCCCTGAGCGGAACGGCGCTGGCGCTCTTTTATGACGCGAGTGGACGCAGGGTGCGTGCACCGGTGTCGGCTACCCTGGAGGGCCAGCGTGTCCTGCCCTAGTTGCGATCCATGAAGACCGATCATCGCAGGAGGACATCGTGAAGAGAGTTACGGGAATCGGCGGTATATTTTTTCACGCCAGGGACCCGGCTGCGCTGTGCGCCTGGTACAAGACCCACCTCGGCATCGATGTGCAGGACTGGGGCGGGACCGCATTCACCTGGACGGACCCGCGTGGCAACCCCATGAAGGGCACCACGGTCTGGTCGGTATCGGCCGCCGGCGGCGACCATTTTGCGCCCAGCAAGGCGACGTTCATGATCAATTACCGGGTCGATGACCTTGCCGCACTGCTTGCGGCGCTGCGCGCCGAAGGCTGCAAGGTTCTGGAGAAGACCGAAAACTCCGAGTACGGAAGCTTCGGGTGGGTGATCGATCCGGAGGGCAACAAGATCGAGCTGTGGCAGCCACCGCCAGGGCAATAGGAAGTCGCATGAGCGTCGCGGTCGGAGTCTTTCTGGCGCTCGCCGTCCTTGGCGTGGCTACGTATGCCGATATGGACCGGGACCGGGCGCTGTATCCCGTGGTTACGATGGTCGTGGCCTCGTACTACACGCTCTTTGCGATCATGGGTGGCTCGATGCGGGTCCTGGTGATCGAGTCGGCGGTCGCGCTCGTCTTCGTCGCCCTTGCGCTCGCGGGTTTCAGGTCGACCTTGTGGCTGGTCGCCGCCGCACTCGCCGGGCACGGCATCTTTGACCTGCTCCATCCGCGGCTCTACGCAAATCCGGGTCTGCCGCCTTGGTGGCCGCCGTTTTGCGCGGCCTTTGATGTCGTCGCAGCGGCCTGGCTCGCCTGGCGTCTCGCGAGCCGCAAGGTTCACGCGTCTGCGGGCTGAGTCGGTCGCCAGCTCCATGCCTGCGGCATCCTGATAACGGCAACGCAAAAGAGCTTCGCGACAACGTGCACCTCATCAGGGAAGCCACCCGGGAAGACGCGACCGCAGTGGCCGCATTGCTGCAGGCCTACATGCTCGAGAGCTACGAGCAGGCCTGGCAGGGCAGCATCGACCAGGTGCTCGAGGACGGCTTCGGGGCGCGCTTCCGCATGTTGGTCGCGGCCGACGCACGGCAGGCACTGGGCTTTCTGGCCTGGGAGAAGGCGTACGACCTGCATCACTGCCTGCACGGCGGGCAGGTGCTGGATCTGTATGTGCTCCGGCGCTACCGTGCGCGCGGAATTGCCGTACAGCTGATCGCTCGCGCGGCCGAAGCTATCCATAGGGAGGGAGGTGCGTTCCTCAAGGGGGGCGCGCTCGAGGGCGGCGCGGCGACCCGTCTCTACGGGCGATTTGCACCGGCGTTTGGCAATGACTACATCCTCGGAGGCAAGGCGTTCCGTCACCTGGCCGCGCAGGCACGGCTGCCGCTGCGAAGCCTGGCACGCTCGATGCCACGGCGGGAGTGGAACTTTGAGCCCTAGCAGGTCAGATCGGTAAGGGCGATGAAATCCGGCGTGCTGACCAAGCTGCTGCGCTTCCCCGGCGGCGTCGCCCGGGATGCGGCCGTCGAGGCCTGGTTCGAAAACAAGGCGCCGCCGCTGGCGGCACTCGCGCGGGACTGGTTCCAGCGCATGAGGGAGTGCGGCAACGACGTGCGCGAGCTGTTGCATGACGGCCATCCCACCGCCTGCATCGGCGACGCTGCGTTCGGGTACACCAACGCATTCACGGCTCACGTCAACGTCGGCTTCTTTCGGGGCGCATCGCTGCCAGACCCCGCCGGGTTACTGCGCGGAGAGGGCAGGTACATGCGTCACGTGCCGCTCAGGCCGGGTGTGCCCGTGGACGCCGCCTCGCTGGAGGCCTTGATCAAGGCGGCCTACCAGGACATGCAAGGGCGGCTTGGGGCTGATCCTTGAGCATTCGCGTCGCGAACTCCGACTTGCAAAGGCAGGATCGGCCAGCCCGAAGGAGTGATTGCAGTGCCAGAGGCCCGCGCTTCCCGTGAAGTGATCGTGAGGACCGAAGACTGGCAGGCGGCGCTGCGCTTCTATGGCAGCCTGCTTGGATTTCCGGTCAGTTACCGCGCCGAAAAGATGGTCGGCTTCGAGACCGGCGCGTTCTGCCTCTACGTGGAACAGGGCGCTGCGCACGGGCCGGTCTTCGAATACCTGGTGCCGGACCTCGCCGCGATGAAGGCGAAACTCCTCGCCGCCGGGTGCATACTGCTGCAGGAAGACCCGGACATCCCACGCTGTTACCTGCAGGATCCGTTCGGGGTCGTATTCAACCTTGGCCAGGCGCCCGGGCGCTGAAGCGGTGCCGGGTGCGGACACGATGCCTGGGCTCACCGTCACGGCCTGAATGAGCACGCCCGAGATCTACTGTCCGTTGTGTCGCTGGCGCCCCGGTGCCGAGAGCCGCTGGAGCTGCGCGCGTGCGATCGGCGGCTGCGGATTGAGCTGGAACACCTTCGAAACGCGCGGCGTCTGTCCGAAATGCAGCTGGCACTGGGAGATCACCCAATGCCTCGCGTGCCAGCAGTTCTCCGAGCACGCCAAGTGGTACCACGATCCCGAGGCAGGTCCAGCGTTTCGCAGGCAGCGCGAGAGCGAGCTGGCCGATGCCTGAGGCAGGCGGTGCAGGTATGGCGGGCTACACCTATCTGTGGGAGTTCCTGGTCGCGCCGGAGCATGCGGCAGAATTCGCACGCCACTACGGCCCGGACGGCACATGGGTGAGCCTGTTCCGGCGTGCCGCCGGCTACATCGACACCACCCTGCTGCGTGACCGCAGCAACCCGCGACGCTTCATCACCATCGACCGCTGGGAGAGTGCGCAGGCGCACGCGGGCTTCCGCGCAGACTTCGCGCGCGAGTACGCGGAACTGGATGCGCGCTGCGCGCACCTGACGCTGCAGGAAAGCCCGCTGGGGGAGTTTGAGGCAGCGGGCAGGCCAGGATGAGGCGAACGAGAGGCCAACCGGTGCATGAACGCCACTGACATCGCGACTCCGGGAGAACGTGCTGCACGCCTTCGGTCTCCACAGCCCAGGGCCACGCACACGCCCGAGGAGCTCAAACTGGCCGCCTGGTTCTGCTGGGCGGTGCCGCTGCTGGCGACCGCGCTCTGCATTCAGCGGCGGCACTTGCGCGCCGCTGCTGCGCCGCAGACGCGCGGCTGAGCTGGATAGGCTGCGATGATCAGGACGCACGGCCTCAGCCACATTGCCCTCGCAGTCGCTGACCCCGAGCGCGCGCTCGCCTTCTACCGCTCCGTCTTCGGAGTCCGCGAGTACTTTCGCGATGCCTCGACCATCCAGGCACTGGGTCCCGGGCGGCATGACGTGCTGGCCTTCGAGCGGCGCGCCGCGGATGCGGGCGCCGCAGGCGGCATCATCCACTTCGGGTTCCGGCTCATCCGGCCTGAGGACATCGACGCGGCCGTGGCGGCGGTCGAGGCCGCCGGCGGCACGATCAGCTCACGCGGGGAGTTTGCACCTGGCCTCCCGTACGCCTTCGTGCGTGACCCTGACGGCCATGAGATCGAGATCTGGTTCGAACCGGCAGTCTACGAGGGTTGATCGTCGAGGCCATGATGCACTGGTATCTCATTCTCCGGGCAGCCTGCTGACTTCGCGCACGGGACGACAGCCATGTTCGCGGGTCACATCGGGGCAGCGCTCGCCATCGGCACGGCCGAGCGACGCGTGAACGTCGGCTGGTTCGTCGCGGCCGCGCTGCTGCTCGACGTGCTGCTGTGGCTCTTCGTGCTTCTCGGCTGGGAGTCCGTGTCGATTCCTGCGGATTTCCCGCAGACGCACCAGGCCGAGTTCGTATTTCCTTTCTCGCATGGGCTACTGGCCGCCCTTCTCTGGGCGGGCATGACAGCACTCGCAGCCTTCGCGGCTCTGAAAACACCCAGGCGCGGCCGCGCCGCTGCGCTCTTGGCGCTCGCCGTGTTCTCGCATTGGGGCCTGGACGCCCTGGTGCACCGCCCGGAGCTGCCGCTGGCGGGGCCGGGCTCCTTCCGCGTGGGACTTGGCGGGTGGGATCATCTGACCCTGGCACTGACCCTCGAGGCGGCGCTCGTGGTCGCCGGGCTGTGGCTGTTCATGTCACGCTCCACGCTGGCGCGCCGGCAAGCCCTCGCGCTCGTGCTGCTGAGCCTGCTCGCGCTGGCTTTAACGGTCTCGGGCATGACGCTCGCCCCGGCCCCACCGTCGGCGACGGCGATGGCGGCGGGCTCGCTGGCGACGCTCGTGACGGTGTGCACATTGGCGGTCTGGCTGGGAAGGCCGGGCAGAGTTGCCGATTGAGATGGAGCGCGCCGGATCGATGGGGTTCACGTCAATCCTCGCGCGTGCGAGGACTGGAGTCGCAATGCATCTGGACCGCAGGTTTCTGGTCTGGGGACTGGGCTACGCCGCCCTGGGGCTGGCGCTCGGGGTGTACATGGCCGCCTCGCACAACCACGGCGAGCTCGTCACCCATACCCACATCCTGCTGGTGGGCTTGGTGCTCTCCTCGCTGTACGGGATCATCCACCGGCTGTGGCTGCGCAATCCGAAGCCCTGGCTCGCCAACCTGCAGTTCTGGCTGCACCAGCTCGGGACGCTTGGCATCTCGATCGGCCTGTTCCTGCTCTATGGTCAGTTTGCGCAGGAAGCGAAACTTGAGCCGGTGCTGGGAGTCTCCTCCGTCGGGGTGCTGATCGGAGCGCTGCTCATGCTCTACATGGTGGTGAAGTTCGGCGCACCGAACGAGGCGGCCGCGCGCCCGTGACGCGTACGGTGCAGGGCGTCGGCGGGCGGCAGGCTTGAAGCCGCCCCACGACCCGGGGTTCGCCTAGCGCCCGCAGCTCCTGGGTCTGATCCTCGCCGGTGCGCTGCTGGCGGCGCTCGCCGATCCGGCCTCCGACCGGCATGCACGGCTTTCCGATGCGCTCGCGATCGGGCTCGTCGCCGCGCTCGGCTACGGGGCCATGCGCTTGTGCGTGCTCGCCCTGCGGTCGCTCAGCGCGCGCTGGCCGCAGCTGGTGCGCGGCTGGGGACTGGCCTCATTCTATGGCGCGATCCCCGCCGCGGTGTTCGCCCTTTACGCCGGTACGCTCGCCTGCCATGCCGCCGCGCCCAGCGCCGCGACGCTCGCCTTCGTGGTGGCGGGCGCCGCCGCCGTCGCTGCCGCAGTGCTACCGGCCCGCACCCGCCGGGGCGGATGACCCTTCATCCGCGCGCGGCCGCGCCCGCGCTGGCGGTCCTACTGCGCTTTACCGCATCACCGCCAAGCGCTGACAATGCGCCATCGATCGCTCGCACGCGTGCGTCGATCCTTCCTGGCTTGCGCAACCCACGGTGACCGATCATGGCCAAGGCCTATTGGATCTCTGCCTATCGCGCGGTACGTGACCCCGCGGCCCTCGCGGCCTACGCGAAGCTTGCCGGACCTGCACTGCAGGCCGCCGGTGGCCGCTTTTTGGCACGCGCGCTGCCGGCACGCGTCTACGAGAACGGGCTCGAGCAGCGCATCGTCATCCTCGAGTTCGCAAGCGTCGCGCAGGCGATTGCCGCGCACGACAGTCCCGCATACCAGGAGGCGCTGCGGGCACTGGGCAGCGCGGTCGACCGCGACCTGCGCATCGTCGAGGGCGTGGAGTGAGCCGCAGTGGCCGCCATGCGGCCGGCGGGCGCCACCTCTAGTACCCTTCACCGGCTATGCAGCTTCGATCCATCGAGCGAGCCGACTACGAGAACTGGCGCGTCCTCTGGGACGGCTACAACGCCTTCTACGGGCGCAGCGGTCCCACCGCGCTCGCCGAGGAGATCACCGCAGCTACCTGGAGCCGCTTCTTCGACGCGGCGGAGCCGGTGCGCGCGATCGTGGCGGAGGAGTCGGGACGCCTGCTCGGGCTGACCCACTACCTCTTCCACCGCAGCACCACGCGGCTGCACGATATCTGCTACCTGCAGGACCTCTTCACGGCAGAGGCCTTCCGGGGCCGCGGCATCGCCAGAGCCCTGATCGAGGCGGTGTACGCGGCCGCCCGGCAGGCCGGCAGCTCGCGCGTGTACTGGCAGACTCAGGCTGCGAACCAGACGGCGCGGCGGCTGTACGACAAGGTCGCGCGGCATTTTGGCTTCATCGTCTACTCGCAGGAGCTCTGAGTGCCCCTGAGAGCGCCGCGGCAGGCGCACTTCTTAGTGGCGCTGGCGGCGCTGCTGCTGCCCGCCGCGCAGGCCGCGCCGCCTGCGACCCCGGAGCCGTTCGCCGTCGCCGGCATCTCCCGGGCGGAGGCCGCGGAGTTCCTCGCTCGCCTGCAGGCGGCGGTGCGCGCCGACGATGCCGGCGCGGTGGCCTCGCTGACGCACTTTCCGCTGACCGTGAACGGGCGCACCGGCGCTGCGACGCGTGCCGAGTTCCTCGAGCACTATCCCTCGATCTTCAACGCGCGCGTGCGCAGCGCGGTCCTCAGCCAGACCCTTGAGGGCCTGTTCGCGAACTGGAAGGGCCTCATCGTCGGGCGCGGCGAGGTGTGGATCGCCGCGCTGTGCGATGAGGCGAGCCCGCCTGAGGAGTGCAGTGACCGCCGCCTCCTCGTCAATTCGATCAACAACGAGTTTCCCGAACAGCCATGAGCTCTGAGCCAGGGCGCGCCGACTTCACGCTCATGGCGATCCTGAGGATCGCACGCGACATCTCCGGCGCGCGAGGCCTCTCGCTGAGTGAGGCGCTCCGCCGCAGCGGCTACCGCGATCACCGCCCGCACTTCACCGCGCGGGAGGTGCGCGCGGCGCTCACCGCACATCCCGCGCTCATCGATGAGTGGCTCGCCTACTCCGAGGACAAGCGCACCGAGGCCGGCTGGTACGTGCTGCGGGACGGGGAGATCGGCCAGGTGCTCAAGCCCTCCGCGCAGCGCTCGTTCCCGACGATCGCGGAAGCCGTGGCGCAGTTCATCGTCCACGAGCTGGATTACTGGGCCGGCACGGGCGCCTGAGGGGGGACGCCGCTAGTTGCCGCGCTACGAGGTCACGGTTCAGGGACAGGGGATTGCGCTGCCGCTCGAGGGTGCGGTCGCGGTCGGCTTCCTGCGCCTGGTGCGGGTGCGCGCGCGCGACCCGCTCGCCGCCGAGACGCTCGCGGTCGAGCGCGTCCGGTCCGACTGGGAGGGGAGCTTCTACGCCTTCCGCAACCGCGGCGCGCCCCCCTACCTGACCATCAACGCCATCGGGCTCCTGTCCTTCTGGCACCGGCTGCTCGGGGCGCCGCAGGGATACATCTTCTACAGCGCGGAAGGCGTGCAGATGGGTCCGCCGGCGCACCTACCACGCTTGCGGGCGCCGTGAATGGCAGGCGGATTTGGTCTCGCGGCGCGTTTTGTGGTTAGGTCGCGCTCATGCAAGAGTGCGCGGCAAGCCTGCGCCTGATCCGGCGCTGGCTTAAGTTCGCCGACGCGGGCTTCGCCGGGGACTTCGGCGAGTTCCTGCAGCCGGACTACGCCGGGCATCTCTCGGGCCGCATCCACATGGACCTCAGGGAGCTCGAGCGTCTGGAGCGCGGCTTCACGAGCGCGTTCGCCGGGGTGACCCGCAGCATCGAGGATCTCTTTGCCGCCGGCGACAAGGTGGTGCTGCGCCTCACGACGCGCGCCATCCACCGCGCGGAATTCAACGGCATCCCCGCGCGCGGCCGGGGCGTCAGCTTCGCGGGCATCGTCATCTACCGGATGCGCGCCGGGCGCATCGCCGAATCCTGGGGCGAGCTGGACTTCGCCGGCCTGTGGCGCTAGCTGACGGCCCCCGCCTGAGCCATCACACTCAAGGGGAGCAGCATGCGTCAGCAGGTCCTAAGCGGCAGCCCGTACGAGGCGCAGTTCGGCTTCTGCCGCGCGGTGCGCGTGGGCAACCTCGTGGCCGTGGCCGGCAGTGCCCCGCTCTCGGGCGACGGCCGCACGGTGGGCAAGGGCGATGCGGCGGCGCAGACCCGGCGCTGCCTCGAGATCATCGCCGGCGCGCTCGAGCGCGCCGGCGCCTCACTCCACGACGTCGTGCGCACGCGGGTGCTCCTGACCCGCATCAGTGACTGGCCGGCCGTGGGCGCCGTGCACGGCGAGGTGTTCCGCGACATTCGTCCGGTGTGCACGGTGGCCGCCGTGGCGGCGCTGATCGATGCGGACTGGCTGGTGGAGATCGAGGCCGACGCCGTGGTCAGCGAGTCGTAGGGCCGGGACGATGCATCGCGGACGCCGGCGCGTTCCTCGCGGTGCTCGAGCACATCCCGTCCGCGCTCGCCGCGCGCATCAGGCACGCGATCGCGGTGCCGACCGTCGGCATCGGCGCGGGCGCCGAGTGCGACGGCCAGGTGCTGGTCATCAACGATGCCATCGGGCTCGGGGACTACTGGCCGCCCTTCTCGCGCCAGTACGCCTACGTCGGACAGACCATCGTCGAGGTCGCGGGCACGTTCCGCACCGAGGTCGAGGCGGGCACGTTCTTCCGCCTGCGCGCGGCGAGCGGCCGGTGAGGCAGGCCGGTGCAAACGCGCTAGACTCACGGCCCATGAGAGCGATGCCGCGGGTCAGCGCCTTACTCATGTGCCTCGTGCTCGCCCTGGCGTGCGCGCGCGCGGCGTACGCGGCCGAACCCGGCTGGTTCGGGATCGCGTTCTCGGTGGATGCCAAGGGCGAATCGGTGGATCCCGCCATCACCTCCGTGGTGGTGGTGAGCGTCGTGCCCGGCTCCCCGGCGGCGCTCGGGGGGCTGCGCCCCGGGGACAACGTGATCGCCGTGCAGGACCTCACGGTCGCGGGCGCCAAGGCCTCGGTGTTCCGCAGCCGCACGCAGAAGGGCGTGGGCGAGACCCTGAAGATCACATACCGGCGCGGCAAGGACGTGCGCGAGGTCACCCTCACCGGGGTGCCCAGGCCCGCCAACCTCTGAGGTCTGCGTGACTGCCGCACCGCCGCCGGGACGCCGCGCGCTCCTCGTCCTCCTCCTTATCTATACGGGGGCGAGCCTGGCGCACTTTACCCACAACGCCGAGCGTCTCGCCGCCTATCCCAACCTGCCGCCGACCCTCACCCGCGCCGCGGTGTATGCGGCCTTTGCCGCGCTCGCCGCGCTCGGCCTTTGCGGCTACCTGCTGCTGCGCCGTCAGGCGACGCTGGCCGGGCTCCTGGTGCTGGCGCTCTACGCGGCGTGCGGCTTCGACGGGCTGCTGCACTACACGCGCGCGCCCTTCGCCGCCCATACCGCCACGATGAACGCCACCATCCTCACCGAGGTCGCGGCGGCGGCGCTGCTGCTGGCCGGCGTGCTGGCCGAGCTGCGCCGTTATTTGCTCGCCGGGGCGCCGCGCCCGTGCTGATCCGCGGCGGCTGCCACTGCGGCGCGCTGCGCTTCACGCTCGAATGGCCGGGTGAGCCGGCCACCATCATGGCCCGCGCCTGCGGCTGCTCGTTCTGCGTGAAGCACGGCGGCGTGTGGACCTCCTGCCCCCAGGGGGTGCTGCGGGTCAGCGTGCCGCCGCACGCGGCGCTCGAGGGCTACGCGTTCGGCACGCGCACCGCGCAGTTTCACGTGTGCAGCCGCTGCGGGGTGGTGCCGCTCGTGACCAGCCGCATCGAGGGCACGCTGTACGCGGTGGTGAACGTCAACAGCTTCGAGGACTTCGCGCGGCAGCGCCTCACCGTCGCGCCGGCGAGCTTCGACGGCGAGGGGCAGGGTGAGCGCCTGGCGCGGCGGCAGCGCAACTGGATCGCCGACGTGCGCTTCGGGGCGGGCTGACTACTCGTCCTCGGCGCGGATCGGGCGGCTCATGAGCGCGCGCACCGCCTCGCGCGGGGCGAGCCCCTCGTAGAGCACGCGATAGGCCATCTCGCACAGCGGCATCTCGACCGCTGCGCGCGCGGCCACGCCGCGGATGGCGCGCGCCGCAGCGTAGCCCTCGACCGCCTGGCCGATCTGCGCCAGCGCCGCCTGCGGGGTGAGTCCGCTGGCGAGCAAAAGCCCGAAGCGGCGGTTGCGCGACTGGTCGTCCGTGCACGTCAGCACCAGGTCACCCAGGCCCGCGAGCCCCATGAAGGTCTCGGCGCGCGCCCCGAGCGCGACCCCGAGGCGCGTCATCTCCTTGAGCCCGCGGGTGATGAGCGCCACGCGCGTGTTGGCGCCGAAGCCGAGCCCGTCGGACAGCCCGGCGCCCACGGCGAGCGTGTTCTTGACCGCCCCGCCGATCTCGACCCCGAGGATGTCGGTGGAGGTGTAGGCGCGGAAGGAGGCGGAGGACAGCTCACTCGCCAGCTGCTGCGCGTAGGCGGCATCGCTGGAGGCGATGGTCATGGCGGTGGGCAGCCCCGCGCCCACCTCGCGCGCGAAGGTGGGGCCGGAGAGCACCGCCACCGGGCGCGCCTCGCCGAGCACCTCGCGCGCTACCTGGTGTGGCAGGCGCCCGGTGCCGGCCTCGAACCCCTTGGTGGCCCAGGCGACGTGCATGTCCGGCTCGAGGTGCGGCGCGAGCTCGGTGAGGAGCGCGCGCAGCGCCGTGCTCGGCACCACGAGCAGCACGTCGCGCGCGCGCGCGAGCGAGCTGCCGAGGGTGGTGCACACCTCGAGCGATGCGGGGAAGGCCGTGCCCGGCAGGTAGCGCTCGTTGGCGCGCGCCGCCGCCATGCGCGCAAGCTGCGCCGCGTCCCGTCCCCACAGCCGCACGGCACGGCCGCCGCGGGCGAAGTGCACCGCGAGCGCCGTGCCCCAGGAGCCCGCGCCCAGCACGGCCACCGGCGGAAGCGCTTGCGCGGCGGCGTTCACGTCCTTTGGCCCGCGCGCCTAGTTGGTGGTCTGGGGACTCTGCTGCATGTTGGCCGCGTACAGCGCGTCGAAGTTCACCGGCGGCAGCAGGAACTGCGGGAAGCCGCCCTGGCTCACCAGCTGCGACACCGCGGCGCGCGCGTACGGGAACAGCACGTGCGGGCAGTAGGTGCTCACCACGCGCTTGGTGTCCTCATCCGAGAGGTTGCGGATCACGAACAGCCCCGCCTGCTTCACCTCGACCAGGAACAGCGTGGTCTCGCCGTACTTCGCCGACACGGTCACGGTCAGCACCACCTCGCGCACCTCGGGCCCGAGCGGGGTCGAGGCGGTCTGCAGGTCGAGGTTGATCTGCGGGTTCCAGTTGCCCTCCATGCGCGGGCCGTTGGGCGACTCGTACGAGCAGTCCTTGAGGTAGACGTTCTGCAGCGTCAGCACCGCCTCGGTGCCGCTCGGCTGGGGGGCGGGGGTTTCGTTGGCCATGTCGGGCTCCGTTATTTCAGAAGTGAGTCGAGACGCCCGCTCTCGTCCAGGGCGTGCAGCTCGTCGCAGCCGCCGATGGGCTGCTCGTTGATGAAGATCTGCGGTACCGTGCTGCGCCCGCTCTTCTGCTGCATCTCGGCGCGCGCCCCGGGCACGAGGTCGACGTCGATGTCCTGATAGGTGACGCCCTTGGCATCGAGCAGCCGGCGGGCGCGCGCGCAGTAGCCGCACCAGTCGGTGCCGTACAGGATGACTTTCGCGGCGCTCATGGGCGAAGCGGACGGCGCAGCGCGCGAGCTCAGGCGCGCGACAGCGGCAGGTTGTCGGCACGCCAGGCGGCCAGCCCGCCGCGCAGCGCGAACGCCTGGGTGAAGCCCTGCGCCGCGAGCTGCCGCACGGCCGCCCCGCCGAGGGCGCCGGCCTCGTCGTACACGACCACCGGCTTCTCGCGGTGCTTCTTCAGGGTCTCGCCGGCCTTCAGCAGCTGCGTGCCGTCCATCTGGCGCGCGCCGTTCAGGTGGCCGGCCTGATACTGTTCGCTCGGGCGCAGGTCGAGCACCAGGGCGCCCTGGTTCATGAGGCGGATGAGCTCCTGGGGCGAGATGCTGACCTTACCCTCGGCGCGCGCACGCATCTCGTACACCAGCACGGCCGCCGCGGCCACGACCGTGAGGGTCGCGAGCCAGGGGTGGTGGCCCATGTATTCGAGGAGGCGGTCCATTAGCGCGGTCGGGATCGGGTCCAAAAAGGGCGCGCATTATAGCCTTTCGCGCTGCAACGCCGCCGGCAGGGCGCTCGCGGTGCTGGCCGCGGCGCTCCTGTGGGCGCTGACGGCCGCCGCCGCCCCGGCGCCGGCCCGCCCGGAGGCGGACGCGAAGAAGACCGAGCAGCAGCTGGCCACGGTCAAGGCGGAAATCGAGCGCATCACGCGCGAGGTGGCCGCCAGCCAGCTCGAGCACGACCGCGTGGCGCGCGAGCTGAAGGGGGCGGAGCTCTCGGTGGGCGATGCGCGCGAGGCGTGGCTGGACGTGCGCCGGCAGCGCGCGGACGGCGCGGCCCGGCGCGCCGCGCTCGCCGCCGAGAAGCGCACGCGCGAGAACGCGCTCGCCGACAACCGCGCCGCGCTCGAGCAGCAGATGCGCGCCGCCTACGTGCTCGGCCGCCAGGAGCCCCTCAAGCTCCTCCTCAACCAGAAGGACCCGGCGCTCGCCGGGCGCATGTTCGCCTACTACGGCTACTTCGGCCGCGCGCGCGCCGACCAGATCCGCCTCATCGAGGATGACGTGCGCCGCATCGCGGAGCTGCAAACCGAGCTCGAGGCCGAGGACGAGCGGCTCGCCGAGCTCGAGAAGCAGCAGAAGGAGAAGCTCGCGGCGCTCGAGTCGGCGCGCGAGAAGCGCCAGGCGGTGCTGGTGAGCCTCGAGGCGCAGACGCACACGCGCGCCCAGAGCCTCGAGCGCCTCAAGGGCGAGCAGGCCGGGCTCGAGCGGCTGCTGCGCGAGCTGCGCGCGGCCATGGCGCGCTTCCCGGTGGAGGGGAACGATGCCTTCACGCGCCTGCGCGGCAAGCTCGCCTGGCCGGTGAGCGGGCAGCTGGTGGCGCGCTACGGCGAGTCGCGCGCCGGCGGCGTGCGCTGGGAGGGCGTGCTGGTGGCTACGGAGCGCGGCAACCCGGTGAAGGCGGTGTGCGCCGGGCGCGTCATTTACGCCGACTGGCTGCCCGGCCTGGGACTGCTCACCATCGTCGACCATGGCGACGGGTACCTGAGCCTCTACGGCCACAACGACAAGCTCATGAAGGCCGTGGGCGAGGAGGTCGCCGCCGGCGACACCATCGCCGCCGCCGGGGACTCCGGCGGCAGCCCGCGCCCGGAGCTCTACTTCGAGATCCGCAAGGGCGGCAAGCCCGTCGATCCCAGGCCCTGGTTCCGGGCCCCCGACCCGTAAGGGTTGCCGCGCCCGGCCCAGGGTGTGAACCGGTTCAATGTTTTCCCCCGCGGCGCCCGGCCGCGCCACGGTTTTCGCCAACTCGCGCAAGGAAGCCAAGCGACATAAGCGCGCATCGTTAAGCGCCGTAAACCACCCCGGATCCCCGTGCCTGCGAGCATGAGCGAGCCCTCCCCCGCCGAGTACGTGCCCGGGCAGCCGGGCGCCCGCTTCGACCCGTACGTGCGGCTGGTGCGCTCGCTCCTGCCGCGCACCGGCAGCATCGCCATGTTCGGTCCCTCGGGCGAGCTCTTGTGGTCGACCGACACCATGACCGGCCCGGACCTGATGAACATCGTCGACGATGCGCTGCTGTCGGCGGCCGCCAACCCGGGCGGCGCCGGGCAGCTGCGCCTGCTCGCCGGCAACCTGCCGGTCTACCTGTGCGCGCTGCGCGATGACACGCAGCAGCTGCTGGCGCTGCTCGCGGTGCTCTCGCGCCCGGCGGACGTGCAGGACCGCAAGATCCCCGACTTCAGCTTCGTCTACTCGCTCATCGCCCCGGTGCTCGAGTGCATGCGCCGCGACCTGGTCGCGCACGCCACCATCGCGGAGCTCAACCAGACGGTCGGCGACCTGGACAAGGACCTGAACCTGCTGCTCGCGCAGGGCGCGAGCGAGGCGCCGGCGGTCAGCGCCGACGGGGCCAACGAGCTGCAGCAGCTGCTGCAGCAGACCATCGAGCACCTGCGCGCCACCACCGGGGCGCTGCTGGTGCCGGAGAAGAGCGTGACGCTGGTGCGCTCCGGCGCCGGCGGCAAGCCCGACACCCAGTTCCTGATGCGCGCGCACCGCATGCTGCTCGCCAAGGCGCAGGCGCAGCGCGAGCCGCTGGTGCTGAACGAGACCGCTTCCGCCGACAACCCCGACGCCTTCCCCTGCCGCGTCATGTGCTGCGCGCTGCGCTCGCGCGCCGGGCGCTCCATGGGGATGCTGACGCTGCTGCGCGATGCGGTGGCCGAGGCCTTCAGCGAGCGCGACGCGCACATCGCCGAGATCCTGGCGCGCAAGGCCATCGGCGTCATCGAGTCCAGCTACGACCCGCTGAGCGGCCTGTACACGCGCGCCGCCTTCGAGCGCCGCGTGCGCGCCGCCATCAGCGCGGAGCGCAAGCCGGGGCAGCCCTGGAGTGCGCTCTACATCGACGTCGACCAGCTGCACGCCATCAACGAGAAGTCCGGCATGCACGTCGGCGATGCCGTGCTCGGGCAGCTCGGCGAGCTGGTGCGCCAGCGCCTGCCGCCCGGGGCCTTCGGCGCGCGCATCTCCGGGGACCGATTCGTGGTGCTGCTGCCGGCGGCGACCGCCGATGCCGAGCGCTTCGCCGAGTCGCTGCGCACCGGCGCCGAGCGGCTGTCGCTGCTGCACACCGAGTCGCGCACGCCGGTGTCGGTGTCGATCGGCGTGGCGCTGCTGGATGCGAACGCGGACGAGCTGGCGCACGTGCTGGCCGCCGCCGAGACGGCCTGCAAGGCCGCCAAGGACCGCGGCCGCAACCGCGTCGAGGTGTACGAGTCCGCCGACGTCAGCATCGTGCGCCGCTTCGCCGACATCGGCATCGCCGAGAAGCTGCGCGAGGCGATCGACCAGAAGCGCCTGCACCTGGACGCGCAGCTGATCCTGCCGTTCGCCGCCGCCGAGAGCGCGCGCCCGCACTACGAGCTGCTGCTGCGCATGACCGACGAGCAGGGCAAGCTCGTCGGCCCGGACACCTTCCTCTCGGCCGCGACGCGCTACCAGCTGATGCCGGTCATCGACCGCTGGGTGGTCAACACCGTGATCGACGCCCTGCAGCCGCGCGCCGGGGTGCTCGAGGGCCGGGCGCTCGGCTTCGCCATCAATTTCTCCGGCCAGTCGCTCAACGACGATTCCTTCGGCGACATGCTGATCGAGCGCATCGCCAGCAGCGGCCTGGACCCGGAGCTCTTGTGCTTCGAGCTCACCGAGAACGCGACGGTTGCGAACCTGGCGCGCGCCGAGGCGCTCATGCGCCGCCTGCGCCAGCTCGGCTGCGGCGTGGCGCTCGATGACTTCGGCACCGGCCTGTCCTCGCTCTCCTGCCTGCGCCAGCTGCCGGTCACCATGCTCAAGATCGACGGCAGCTTCGTGCGCGATGTGCTCAAGGACCCGCGCGCCGAGTCGATGGTGCGCGCCATCGCGCAGCTGGCGCGCAGCATGTCGATCACCACCGTGGCCGAGTACATCGAGACCGAGGCCATCAGCATCAAGATCGCCGAGCTCGGCGTCGACTACGGGCAGGGCTTCGCCATCGGCCGCCCCATCCCGCTCGAGGACCTGCTCACCGAGCTGCCGCTGCCGAGCGAGCCGCGCGCCGCGGACGCCGGCGCGGCGGAGGACGAGGCCGGCGAGCCCTACCTGGACGCCGGCGCCGGCGCATGAGCGCGAGCTTGGTCCCGGGGCGCTCGCGCGCGCTGCTGGCACTCGCCGCCGGCGCGGGCCTCGGATTCGCCGGCGCGCTCGCCGGCGGGGTGCTGGCGGACCGCGCCCCGCCGCAGGCCGCCTCCGAGGCGGCAGCGCTGCCTTACGGCGAGGCGGCCTTCTTCGCCGAGGTCTACGAGCGCATCAAGCGGGAGTACGTCGACGAGGTCGACGACCACGCCCTCATGGAGAAGGCCGTGCGCGGCATGGTGGCCGCGCTCGATGCGCACTCCGCCTACCTCGACCGCGACGAGCTGAACGAGATCCGCCTCTCCACCATGGGCTCCTACCCCGGCATCGGCATCGAGGTCGCCGCCACGGGCGGCGTGGTGCGCGTGCTCAAGTGCATCGAGGGCTCCCCCGCCCGCACCGCCGGCCTTCAGGCCGGGGATGCCATCCTCGCCATCGACGGCACCGAGGTCGGGGCCGACCTCGCCGGCGCCATCGCGGCGCTGCGCGGCACGTCCGGGAGCCTGGTGCGCCTGTCGGTGCGGCGGGACGGCATCCTCGCGGCGATGGACTTCGTGGTGCGCCGGGCGCAGGTGCAGGTGCACTCGGTGGCCGCAACCAGCCTCGAGCCCGGCTACGGCTACGTGCGCATCAGCACCTTCAGCGACACGACTCCCGCCGACCTGAAGGACGCCCTATTGCGTCTCAAGCGAGACAATAACGGGTCTATCCGCGGTCTGGTGCTCGATTTGCGGAACAATCCCGGGGGCGTGCTCGAGTCCGGCGTCGCCGTGGCGGACGCCTTCCTCGACTCGGGCGTCATCGTCACCGCCGACGGGCGCACGCTCGATGCGCGCTTCGAGATGGACGCGACCCCGGGGGACCTGAGCGGCGGCGCCGCGCTCGTGGTGCTCATCAATGCCGGGTCGGCCTCGGCCTCCGAGATCGTGGCGGCGGCGCTGCACGATCACTCGCGCGCGCTCCTGGTCGGGCGGCGCACCTACGGCAAGGGCTCGGTGCAGACCGTGATGCCGCTCGAGCACGGCGGGGCGGTGAAGCTCACCACCTCGCGCTACTTCACCCCCGCGGGGGTCTCGATCCAGTCGCGCGGCCTCACGCCCGACATCCCCGAGGAGGGCGCAGGCTCCGCGCCCGCGGAGCTGACCGTGCCGGCGGGCACCTCGCTCAGCGAGCGCGACGAGGACGTGCGCCTAGGCCTCGAGGTGCTCCGGCACATGCATGCGGGTGAGCCGCAGGGCCGCCGGCAGCTCGTGCCCTGGTAGGCACCGTCCGTCCGCCTGGCGCGCGGCGCGCGCGGCAAGTTGCGTATCCTGACGCATGCTCGCCTGGCTCGTGGATCTCGTACTGCACCTGGACCGCCACCTGGTGGAGCTGCTCGCGCGCTTCGACCTGTGGCTCTACCCGCTGCTCTTCGCGGTGATCTTCTGCGAGACCGGGCTGGTCGTGACCCCGTTCCTGCCCGGGGACTCGCTGCTCTTTGCCTGCGGGGCGCTGGCGGCCGTGGACCACAGCGGCACCCTCAGCGCCCCGCTCCTCACGCTGGTGCTGGCGGCCGCGGCGATCCTCGGCAACATGTCCAACTACGCCATCGGGCGCTGGATCGGGCCGCCGGCCTTCTCCGGGCGCTACCGCTGGCTGAAGGTCGAGTACCTCAGGCGCACCGAGGAGTTCTTCCTGCGCTACGGCGGCCTGGCGGTGCTGGTATCGCGCTTCATGCCCATCGTGCGCACCTGCGCGCCCTTCGTCGCCGGCGTCGGGCGCATGCCCTACGCGCGCTTCCTCGCCTTCAACTTCTTCGGGGGCCTGCTGTGGGTGGTGCTGTTCGTCTGGGGCGGCTACCTCTTCGGCAACATCCCCTTCGTGCGCGCGAACTTCGGCCTGGTGACGCTCGCCCTGGTGGCGGCCTCGCTCCTGCCGCTCGGACTTGCCCTGGTGCGCCGGCGCGCCTTCAGCGCCGCAGCAGCACCCGCACCGCGCCCACGATGGCGCCGATGAGCAGGATCGAGTTCGGGACCGAGGAGATGAGGAACCCCAGCTCGCGCTTCTTCGGGTCCTTCACGTAGCCGGTGAAGTAGAGGTAGCGGCCGATGACGAACAGCAGCCCGAGGCCTGCCGCCACGCGCGCATCGAAGTAGCGCGAGAAGATCAGGATCGAGGGCAGGAAGACCACCAGCTGCTCGAGCGTGTTCATGTGCACACGGAAGTAGCGCTCGAACATCTCGTGCCCGCTGGTGGCGGGGGCGGCCACCCCGTAGCGGCCGCGGGCCCGGCCCACCGCCCAGCCGAAGAACAGGAACTCGAGCAGCGCGAGCGCGATCACCAGGTCGACCAGTGCCATGGCTCCCCCTCCCAGCGGCGGCGCAGGATGGCACAATGGGCTCATGGGCGACAAGGAGCGTGGCTACGCGCATCGCGTCGACATCCTGGCCGACGCCCGCGCGGTGTGGCTGGCGCTCACCGACAACGAGCAGCTGATGCGCTGGTGCTCGCCGGGCGCGGACATCCGTGCGCGCCCGGGCGGCAGCTTTCGGGCCAGCGTCGACCGCGTCACCGAGTTCGAGGCGCGCATCGACGTGTTCGAGCCGCAGCGGCGGCTGCGGCTGATCTACCTGCCCGCCCCGCAGCTGCCGCGCGCCGACTCGGTGATGATCGATGACTTCATCCTCGATGCGGTGCCCGGCGGCACGATCCTGCGCCTGCTCGGCTCGGGCGTGCCGGCCACGCAGGAGTGGGATACCCAGTACTGGCGGCTGCGCACCAGCTGGCAGCAGGCGATGACGCGCCTCAAGGTGTTCGTGGAACAGCAGGTCAAGAGGGGAGCCCCGACATGATGGGATTCGTACTGCGCGCGCTGATCACCGCCGCCGGGCTGTGGCTCGCCACCCAGTGGGTGGCGGGCGTGACGATGGACTCGACCGCGACGCTGCTGTTCGCGGGGCTGCTGCTCGGGGTGGTGAACGCGATCGTGCGCCCGATCGCCTTCATCCTCACCCTGCCGATCACCCTCGTGACGCTCGGGCTGTTCCTGTTCGTGCTCAACGCCGCCATGGTGGCGCTGGTCGCCTGGATGCTGCCCGGCTTTCACCTCGGCAGCTTCCGCGCAGCGCTCCTGACCGCGGTCCTCGTGTGGATCGTGGGCTGGATCGGCTCGGCCTTCATCGGCCACCGCGGCTTCGAGCGCTACGCGCGCCGCTGAGGGCGGCGCGCCCCTCCCTCAGGGGCGCGGGCCGAGCGCCCCTTCCAGGGCCTGCGTCAGGGGCTTGAGGAAGAAGGACTCCTCGGGCATGAGCTGCGGCTCGATGCCGTGCCGGCGCAGCGCCTGCGCGACCACCGGACCCACGGCCGCGACCAGCGTGCGCGCCAGCGCGCCGCGCACCTGCACTTCCGGGGCGAGTGCGAACAGCCGCTCGACCTGCGGGGTGCTGGTGAAGGCGATCGCATCGACCTCGCCCTGGGCGAGGCGCCCGAGGAGCTCGCGCACCGCCGCCTCGTCGGCCGCGCCCGCGTACACGTAGGGCGCCACGGTCGTCACCCGGGCGCCGCGCGCGGCGAGGAAGCCCACCAGCGGGGCGTTCGGCTCGGTGCCGTAGAGCTGCACCGCCATGCGCCGCCCGCCGAGGGGCAGCGGCTCGAGGCTGGCGATGATGCCGGCGGTGGTGGGCTCGCGCGCCGCGAGGTCGCTCGCGAGCCCGAGCTCGCGCAGCGCGCGGGCGGGCTTGGGCCCGCGGGTGATCTTGCGCACCGCGGCGAGTGCGCCGAGGAAGCCCGCGCGCAGCGCGGGCCGCTCGCGCTCGATGAGGCCGAGGATGCGGCGCAGCCCCTCGCCGGTGGTCAGAATCAGGTCATCGAAGCCGCCGGCGGCGAGGGCGGCCGCGAAGTCGAGCACCGGCGCGGGGTCGGGGGCGTCGCGGATGGCCACCAGCGGGCAGCGCAGCACGTGCGCGCCGCGCCGCTCCAGGAGCGTGGCGAACACCTCGAGCTCGCGCGTCTCCGGGACCGCCACGGTACGTCCGCTGAGGGGCGCCCTGTCCATGGGGCGATCTTAGCGGAAGCCGCCGCGGCCGCGCCGGCGCGCTATGCTTCGCGGCACAAGAACCGTGAAAGGCGTAGCGCCATGAAGAAGTTCCTCGGCATCGCGCTCCTGGTCATCGTGCTCGTCGGCGCGCTCATCACCTGGGTGTCCCTGGGCTGGGTGTACTCCGACGGCGAGCGCGCCGGCTACGTGCAGAAGTTCTCGCGCCGCGGCTGGGTGTGCAAGACCTGGGAGGGCGAGATGGCGATGGTGACCATGCCCGGGACGGTGGCGGAGAAGTTCGCCTTCACGGTGCGCGATGACAAGGTGGCGCAGCAGCTCAATACCTACCTCGGCAAGCGCATGACGCTGCACTACGAGCAGCACAAGTTCGTGCCCACCTCCTGCTTCGGGGAGACCGAGTACTGGGTCACGGGCATGACGGTCGCCGAGGAGCCGCGGCCGCAGTAGCGCGGGCCGCGCCGCAGGGAGGTGTGCGCGTATGTCTGACGGGCGCGACCGCTTCATCGGCACCGACCTCGTCCCTGCGGGCGATGGATTACGCGGCCCGGGGGACGCAGGCGCCTGAACCGCTAGCGCACCCCGGCCATCAGGCGACGGATGAGCGGGGTGAGCACGAGCATCACCGCGCCTGCGATCACCCCGTACCAGAAAACCGACAGGAACAGGCCCGGGAGCGAGTCCAGGCGGCTCGAGTCGTACTGCCCGGAGATCTGGCCGGCGAGGTTGCCGCCGAGCGCGAGCGAGAGGAACCACAGCCCCATCACCTGCCCGGCAAAGCGCGGCGGAGCGAGCTTGGACATGTAGGAGAGGCCCACCGGGTACAGGCACAGCTCCCCGAGCGTGTGCAGCAGGTAGGTGGACACGAGCCAGGTGGGCGCGACCTTCTCCCCGGCGAGCACGTGCTGCGCGGCGAAGTACATGACCAGGAAGCCGCAGCCCATGAAGATCAGGCCGAGGGCGAACTTCACCGGCGCCGGCGGGTCGAGGCCGCGCCGCGCCAGGGCGAGCCAGATGGCCGCGAAGGTCGGGGCGAGCAGGATGACCAGGAGCGGGCTCACCGCCTGCAGTACGCCGGCCGGCATGTGCCGGCCGAGGACCTCGAGGTTGGTATAGCGTTCGGCGAACAGGTTGAAGGAGGCCCCCTGCTGCTCGTAGCCGGCCCAGAAGGTGACGCCGGCGGCGACGAACGCGAGCATCACCAGCGCCCGCGTGCGCTCCACGGCGGCGAGGCGCGCGAAGAAGAACAGGTACACGAAGAAGCCGACGCCGAGCAGCGCGTACGCCCAGGTGGCCAGTCCCGCCACGCGCACCGCGTCGATGCGAATCAGACCTGCGAGGGCGAGCGCGATGACGGCGGCGAAGCCGGCGAGCAGCACGATCACGGGCGTCCAGGAGCCGCGGCGCGCGGCATCCGGCGGCAGCCCCTGCGCGCCCAGGTGCACGCGCGTCTTCAGGAACTGCAGCACGCCGAAGGTCATGCCGAGCGCGGGCAGCACGTAGCCCATGCGGTAGCCGAAGCGCTGCGCGAACAGCGGGATGAGGAGCGAGCCGAGCAGCGCCCCGGTGTTGATGCCGGTGTAGAAGATGGAGAAGCCGGCGTCGCGCCGCGCGCCGCCCTCCGGGTACAGCGTCGCCACCAGCGCGCTCGCGTTGGGCTTCAGCAGCCCCACGCCGAAGGCGATGACGAGGAGCCCGATGAAGAACACCGCGGCAGCGCCGATGACGAGCAGCGCATTGCCGGCGGTGATGAGGATGGCGCCCGCGATCACCGCGCGCTGCGCCCCGAGCAGCCGGTCGGCCACCCAGCCGCCGGCGAGCCCGAACAGGTAGGTGCTGCCGAGGTAAAGACCGTAGGCGGCGCTCGCGGTGCCGTCGCTGATGCCCAGGCCGCCCGCGGCGAGCGCGGCGGTCATGAACAGGATCAGGATCGAGCGCATGCCGTAGTAGGTGAAGCGCTCCCACATCTCGACCAGGAACAGCGTGGCGATGCCGAAGGGCTGGCCGAGGATGGTGCGCGCGCGCGCGGGCACCGGGACGGCGGCGGCCTCGTTCATGCGCTCATCGTGGCCGGGTGGCCTCCCCCTCAGGCGTTGGCGCGCAGTCTACTTCATCGCGCCGCTGGCGCGCGCATCCGCATCCTGCGCACGGCGGCGCACCAGGATCCGCGCCATGAGGATGCCGCCCTCGTACAAGAGGTACATGGGCAGAGCGAGCGAGCACTGCGCGATCACGTCCGGGGGGGTGAGGAGCGCAGCGAGGATGAAGATGCCGATCAGCACGTAGCCGCGGTTCTTCACCAGGCTCTCCAGGCGCACCAGCCCCATGATCACCAGCAGCACCACCGCCACCGGCACCTCGAAGGCGAGCCCGAAGCAGAAGAACATCGTGAGCACGAAGTCCAGGTAGTTGTTGATGTCGGTCATCATCGCCACCCCGCTCGGGTTGATGCTGGCGAAGAAGCGGAACATGACCGGGAACACGAAGTAGTAGGCGAACGCCATGCCGACGTAGAACAGCACGATCGCCGAGATCAGCAGCGGCACTGCGAAGCGCCGCTCGTTGCGGTACAGGCCCGGGGCGACGAAGGCCCACAGCTGGTAGATGACGAAGGGGATGGCGAGGAAGATCGCCGTGAAGACCGCGAGCTTGAAGGGCGTGGTGAAGGGCGACATCACCCCGGTGGCGATCAGGCTCCCGCCCTGCGGCAGCTTCTCAAGCAGCGGCTGCGCGACGAAGCTGAAGATCTCGTGCATGTAGAACATGCAGGGGATGAAGGCGATGCCGACGGCGACGAGCGCGCGCAGCAGCCGGTCGCGCAGCTCGAGCAGGTGCGAGATCAGCGTGCCTTCGGCGAGCTTCTCAGGTTCGCTGTCGGGGCTCATCGGCGCTCGCCGCCGGTGCGGTTGCGGGGGCTGCGCCAGGGTCGGCGCCGTGCTCATCCGTGGGATGGGCGTGCGAGAAGGTCGCAGGCCGTGGCGGGGCGGAAGTGTCCGCGCCGCTCTCATCGGTCGGGTGCGCGTGCGAGAAGCTCGGGGGGCGGGGTGGCTCGGGCGGCGCGGCGGCTGCCTCAGGCGGCGGCACCGGCTCGGGCGGCGGCGGGCTCATGGGGCGCTTGCGCGCCTCCTCCAGCTGCACTTCCTCCTCGAGCTGCTCGCGGAACTGGCGCGCCATGGCGCGCGCGCGACCCACCCAGCGACCCAGCTCACTCACCACGCGCGGCAGCTTCTCCGGCCCGAGCACGATCAGTGCCAGGACGAAGATGACCAGGACTTCGAAGAACCGGCCCTCGAACAGGTCAGCTGCTCCGCTCGCTCTTGGATTCGGCCTTCTTGGCCTCGGCGAACTCCGCGTCCGGGGCCTCGGCACGCAACTGCTTCGGCGGGCTCGCCTGCTCGTCCTCGCCCTCGCTCATCGCCTTCTTGAAGCCGCGCACGGCGTGCCCGAGGTCCGAGCCCACGGTGCGCAGCTTCTTGGCGCCAAACACGATGAGCACGACCAAGAGGATGATCACCAGCTCGCGCATTCCTAAACCCATGATTCCTCCACACGCTCCGCGAAGCGCCGCGGAGCAAAGAGTTAAATGATAGGTCAATTGAGCGGCATCGGCCGCCGCAGTTCGGCCGCTTCCGCGACCCACGTCACGCCTGGGGGCTGATTCAGGACTCGAGCCAGAAGGTGACCGGGCCGTCGTTCACCAGCGATACCGCCATGTGCGCCCCAAATACGCCTGCCGAAACAGGGGCATAGCGCTCGGTGAGGCGCGTGCACAGCCCCTGGAACAGCGCGCGCGCGGCCTCAGGTTCCGCGGCCGTGCTGAAGCCTGCGCGCGTGCCCTTGCGGGTGTCGGCCGCGAGGGTGAACTGGGGCACGAGAAGCACTCCGCCGCCGCACTCGCGCACCGAGCGGTTCATGCGTCCCGCCGCGTCCGGGAAGATGCGGTAGGTCAGGATGCGCTCGGCGAGCCGCTCGGCATCGGCGGGTCCGTCGCCCGCGCGCACGCCGATGAAGGCGAGGATCCCGGCGCCGATGGCCGCGACACTCTCGCCCGCGACGCTCACCTCGGCGCGGCTCACCCGTTGCAGCAGCGCGATCACGCAGCTCCTCGATGCTCATGCGGCGCGCGCCACGCCTCACGTGACAGGCGCGCACGCGGGCCCGCGCTTCGGCCCGCAAGTAGCATTTCCGGCGCGGGGTAACGTAAGATTCGGGGCCATTTTGACAGGGTGGGGGCTCAAACGAATGAGGCGCGGGCGCGGTTTTTTCCTTGGTGCAGGCCTCACGCTCGGCTGCCTCCTGGGCCTCACCGCCACGCCCCTCCTGGCCGAGCAGCCCGCCGCCGGCGACGCGAAGCGCGGCAAGGAGCTCTCCTACACCTGCCTCGGCTGCCACGGCATCGATGGCTACAAGAACGCCTATCCCATGTACAGCGTGCCGAAGCTCGAAGGTCAGCACCCGGAGTACCTGGCCGCCGCCCTCACCGGCTACCGCGACGGTGACCGCGCGCACCTCACCATGCACTCGCAGGCCTCCACGCTCTCGGACCAGGACATCCAGGACATCGCCACCTTCTTCGCGGGCAAGCCGCTGACGGCGGCCGCCACCAAGCCCGCCGCGCCGCCGCAGTCGGTGGCGCTGTGCACCTCCTGCCACGGCGCCGACGGCGTGGCGATCGCGCCGGCCTATCCCTCGCTCGCCGGTCAGCACGCCGACTACATCGTGCGTGCGCTCGATGAGTACAAGAACGGCGGCCGCAAGAACCCGATCATGAAGAGCTTCGCCGCCAACCTGAAGGACGCCGACATCGGCGTCATCGCCCATTACTTCAGCACCCTGCAGCCGGGCCTGAAGACCGAGCACCGCCCCTACACCAGCCTCGGCCAGTAGCGCCCGGGCGCCTGCCGAGCCTGCGCCGGCACCTTTAAGGCTGCCCTAAGGTGGCCCCCCTATCGTGAGCGCCACTGGGCCCTGAGGCCCGCATCGCCCCTGTACGGAGCCGTCAAGTCCATGAACCCGCTGAACTTTATTAAGAAGCCCCTGATCGCGGCCCTGCTGGGCGCCGCCACCATCGCCGCGCCGGTGAGCGCGCTGTACTTCGGCGGCGCCGGCCGCGCGATCGCGACGCCCACGCCCACGCCCGCGACCCCGACGCAGCCGACGCCTGCGGCGCCGGCCACCAACCTCGCCGCGCAGCTGCCGGACTTCAGCGCCATGGTGCAGCGCTATGGCCCGGCGGTGGTCAACATCGCGGTCGTCACCAAGGCCTCGCCCGCCCTCGAGCAGGGCGACGACGAGGATGACGATGACAGCGGGGCGCCGCCCAATGCCAGCCCGTTCGGGCCCAACGGCCCCTTCGGCCCGTTCTTCCGCGGCATCCCCTTCCAGGGGCGCCAGGCACCCGTGCGCGGTGAGGGCTCGGGCTTCATCGTCCGCAGCGACGGGGTGATCATGACCAACGCACACGTGGTCAACGGCGCCTCCGAGGTCACGGTGCGCATGACCGACCGGCGCGAGTACACCGCCAAGGTGATCGGCGTCGATACCAAGAGCGACATCGCGGTCATCAAGATCAACGCCAAGGATCTGCCGGTGGTGAAGGTCGGCGACTCGCGCTCGCTCAAGGTGGGCGAGTGGGTGCTCGCCATCGGTGCCCCGTTCGGGTTCGAGAACAGCGCCACCGCGGGCATCGTCTCGGCCAAGGGCCGCACGCTCGACTCCGGCTACGTGCCCTTCATCCAGACCGACGTGCCGATCAACCCGGGCAACTCCGGCGGCCCGCTCTTCAACATGAAGGGTGAGGTGGTCGGCATCAACTCGCAGATCTACAGCCGCTCGGGCGGCTACCAGGGCGTCTCGTTCTCGATCCCGATCGACGTCGCCATGCAGGTGAGCAACCAGCTGCAGGCCACCGGGCACGTGACCCGCGGCAAGATCGGCGTGGTCATCCAGCCGGTGAGCCAGGGGCTGGCCGACTCGTTCGGCCTGCCGCAGCCGGAAGGGGCGCTGGTGTCGAGCGTCGAGAAGGGCGGCCCGGCCGAGAAGGCCGGGGTCGAGCCCGGGGACGTGATCCTCAAGCTCAACGACACCGCGCTCAGGGACTCGAACGAGCTGCCCTCGCTGGTGGCCGGCATCGCGCCCGGCACCGCGGTGAACCTGGAGATCTGGCGCAACCATGCCAGCAAGACCCTCAGCGTGACCCTCGGGGCGCTGGAGGATAAGCACACGGCGCAGAACGCCGGCGCGCCCGCCCAAGGCGGCAAGCTCGGGCTCGCCGTGCGCCCGCTCACCCCCGAGGAGCAGCGCCAGGGAAATTTGAAGGGCGGCCTCCTGGTTGAGCGCGCGAGCGGCCCGGCCGCCGAGGCCGGCATCCAGCCCGGCGACGTGGTGCTGGCCGCCAACGGCGCCCCGATCGGCAACGCCGAGGAGCTCAAGAGCGCGGTGGAGAGGTCCAAGGGGCACATCGCGCTGCTGATTCAGCGCGGCGACACGCGGTTGTTCGTGCCGGTGCGCGTCGGCTGACGCAGGCCCGAAGAGCCAAGCCAGGCCCGCCGTTCCGGTAGCCCCGGCGGCGGGCCTGATCCTTGCTAGGCGGCGCCCGCGCCGTTGGTGACGAGCGCGGCCATGAGCTCGTTCACCGGCAGCGCATCGAGCGCCGCGCCACGCTCGAACAGCGCCTTGATGCGCTCGGCCTGCTTCGGTGCGAAGTGCGCCGCCACCGAGCCGTGGAACTTCTTCACCAGCACCGGCATGCCCTCGGCACGACGGCGGCGGTGGCCGATGGGGAAGTCCACCGCCACGCGCTCGCTCGCGGTGCCGTCTTTGAAGAACACCTGTACGGCGTTGCCGATGTAGCGCTTGTCGGCGGCGTAGTAGTCGGCGGTGAACTGCGGGTTCTCGCGCACCTGCATGCGCGCGCGCAGCGCATCGATGCGCGGGTCCTGCGCCACCTGATCCTCGTAGTCCGCCGCGCTCAGGCGCCCGAAGATCAGGGGCACCGCCACCATGTACTGGATGCAGTGGTCGCGGTCGGCGGGGTTGGCGAGCGGGCCGGTCTTGTCGATGATGCGCACGCCCGGCTCCTGGGTCTCGATCACCACGCGCTCGATCTGCCCAAGCCGCGGCAGCACCTGCGGGTGCAGCCGCATGGCCGCCTCCACCGCCGTCTGCGCGTGGAACTCGGCCGGGTAGGAGATCTTGAACAGCACGTTCTCCATGACGTAGCTGCCGAAGGGTTGCGGCAGGGCCAGTTCGCGCCCCTTGAAGAGCACGTCCTGGAAGCCCCAGGTCTTGGCGCTGAGGGCCGAGGGGTAGCCCATCTCGCCGGTGAGGGCGATGAGCGCCAGGCGCACCGCGCGGCTGGTGGCATCCCCTGCCGCCCAGCTCTTGCGCGAGCCGGCGTTGGGCGCGTGGCGGTAGGTGCGCAGCGCGCCGCCGTCGATCCAGGCGTTGGAGACCGCGTTGGTGACCTGCTCGAGGGTGCCCGACAGCAGGCTGGTGGCGACCGCCGCGGAGGCGATGCGCACCAAGAGCACGTGGTCGAGCCCGACGCGGTTGAAGCTGTTCTCCAGCGCGAGCACGCCCTGGATCTCGTGCGCCTTGATCATGGCGGTGAGCACGGTGCGCACCGTCGGCGGGTCGAGGCCGCGCATCACCGCCATGCGCGCCAGGTAGTCCGACACGGCGAGGATCGCGCCGAGGTTGTCGGAGGGGTGGCCCCATTCGGCCGCGAGCCAGGTGTCGTTGAAGTCGAGCCAGCGCACCATGGCGCCGATGTTGAAGGCGGCCTGCACCGGGTCGAGCTCGTAGGAGGTGCCCGGCACGCGCGCGCCGCCCGGCAGCACCGCCCCGGGCACCACCGGACCTAAGAGCTTGCGGCAGGCCGGGTACTGCAGCGCCTGGAAGCCGCAGGCGAGGGTGTCCATGAGGCAGTAGCGCGCCGTGTCGTAGGCGGCGGCGCTCTCGATGCTGGCGTTGCGGGCGTAGGTTGCGATGGCGCTCAGCAGCGCATCCGGGGCGGGGCGCTGCGCGGACTTTGCATCGTGGGCGGACATTACTTGCGCTTCTCGAGGGGCACGAACTTGAGGTTCTCGGGGCCGGTGTAGTTGGCCGTCGGGCGGATGATCTTGCCGTCGGCGCGCTGCTCGATGACGTGCGCGGCCCATCCGGTGGTCCGCGCGATCACGAACAGCGGCGTGAACATGGCCGTCGGCACGCCCAGGAGGTGGTAGGAGACGGCCGAGAACCAGTCGAGGTTGGCGAACATGTTCTTGGTCTCGCGCATCACCGCCTCGATGCGCTCGGCCACCGCGAAGGACTGCGTCGCACCGCTCTCGCGCGCCAGGCTCTGCGCCAGCTCCTTGATCACCTGGTTGCGCGGATCGGCGATGGTGTAGACCGGGTGGCCGAAGCCGATGATCACTTCCCTGGCGGCGACGCGCGCGCGGATGTCGGCCTCGGCCGCGTCCGGCGAGTCGTAGCGCTGCTGGATCTCGAAGGCCGCCTCGTTCGCGCCGCCGTGCTTCGGCCCCCGCAGCGCGCCGATCGCCCCGGTGATGCAGGAGTACATGTCCGAGCCCGTGCCGGCGATCACGCGCGCGGCGAAGGTCGAGGCGTTGAACTCGTGCTCGGCGTAGAGGATGAGCGAGGTGTGCATGGCGCGCACCCAGGAGGCGCCCGGGGCGCGCCGGTGCAGCAGGTGCAGGAAATGCCCGCCGACGGAGTCGTCCTCGGTCTCGACCTGGATGCGCACGCCCGCGTGGCTGTAGTGATACCAGTAGCACAGGAGCGACCCGAACGAGGCCACCAGGCGGTCGCCGACCTCGCGCGCCGTCGCGGCGCCGTGCCCGGGCGGCTCCGGCAGCGCGCAGCCGAGCACCGAGGCGCCGGTGCGCATCACGTCCATCGGATGGGTGGAGGCGGGCAGCGCCTCGAGCGCGCTGCGCACGATCGCCGGCAGGCCGCGCAGCGCCTTGAGCTTGCCCTTGTAGGCGGCGAGCTCGGCACGGTTGGGGAGCTTGCCGTGGATCAGCAGGTGCGCGATCTCCTCGAACTCGCACACGGTGGCGATCTCGAGGATGTCGTAGCCGCGGTAGTGCAGGTCGTTGCCGCTGCGCCCGACGGTGCACAGCGCGGTGTTGCCGGCCGTGACCCCCGAGAGCGCGACCGACTTCTTCGGCCTGAAGCCGGGGCTGGTGGTCTCACTCATGGCGTCTCTTTCCCGAACAGCTCATCGAGCTTCTTCTCGTATTCCTCGTAGCCGAGCACACGGTAGAGCTCGGCGCGCGTCTGCATGGTGGGCAGCACCGCGGCCTGCGTGCCCTGGCGGCGGATCGCCTCGTACACCAGCAGCTGGGCTTTGGCCGCGGCGCGGAACGCCGACAGCGGGTAGAGCACCAGGCGGATGCCGGCTGCGCCGAGCTCCTCGCGCGTGAAGAGCGGGGTCTGCCCGAACTCGGTGAGGTTGGCGAGCACCGGCACCGCGATGCGCGTGGTGAAGCCGCGGTACTCCGCGAGGCTCTGCAGCGCCTCGGCGAAGATCATGTCGGCGCCCGCCTCGACGTAGGCCGCGGCGCGCTCGAGCGCGGCCGCCTGCCCCTCGACCGCGTGCGCATCGGTGCGTGCCATGACGACGAAGCTCGCATCCCGGCGCGCATCGACCGCGGCGCGGATGCGGTCGACCATCTCGGCGGTGGAGACCAGCGCCTTGCCGGGGCGGTGCCCGCAGCGCTTGGCCGAGACCTGGTCCTCGAGGTGCATGCCGCCGGCGCCGGCGCGCGTCAGCTCGCGCGTGGTGCGGGCGATGTTGAAGGCGCCGCCCCAGCCGGTGTCCGCATCCACCAGCAGCGGCAGGGCCGCGGCGGCGGTGATGCGGCGCACATCCTCGCAGACGTCGTTGAGCGAGGTCATGCCGAGGTCGGGCAGCCCGAAGGAGGAGTTGGCGACCCCGGCGCCGGAGAGGTAGATGGCCCGGAAACCGGCGCTCTGCGCCAGCAGCGCCGCGTACGCGGTGGTGGCGCCGACCAGCTGCAGCGGCCGTTCGGCATCGAGCGCGGCTCGCAGCCGCGCGCCGGCGGTGGGCGCATCCGACATAGGGCTCTCGCGCGCAAGAGGGGGCTGCGCATTCTATACGCGCCGCGTCGGATGCGCTCTGCCTACCCGCCGGTAGGATGGCCGCGCTAGTCCGTTCAGCGGATGCGCACCACCGTGCGCCCCGTGACCGCGCCGGCCAGATACTCGGGCATCGCCTGCGGCAGCTCCGCGAAGTCGATGGTGCGCGTGACGATCTCCTTCAGATGCCGGGGCTTCAGGTCCGAGCCGATGCGCTCCCACACCTTCAGGCGCCACTCGCGCGGCGTCGCCGAGCTGTTGATGCCGATCAGGCTCACGCCGCGCAGGATGAAGGGCATGACCGTGGTCTTGAGCTCGGGACCGGCGGCCAGGCCGATGCTGGCGATGTTGCCCCAGAAGTCCACGGTGCGCGTGAGCCAGGCGAGCACCTCGCCGCCGAGGTTGTCGATGGCGCCGCCGAAGCGCGCGCTCTCCAGCGGCCGGGTGCCGAGCTCGAGCGCGCCGCGCTCGAGCACCTCGTGGGCCCCGAGGCCGCGCAGGTAGTCGTGCGCACCGGCCTTGCCGCTCACGGCCACCACGCGGTAGCCGCGCGCGCTCAGCATGTCGATGGCGAGGCTGCCGACGCCGCCCGAGGCGCCGGTGACCGCGATCGCACCACCCTGGGGGGCCTGGCCATTCTGCTCCATGCGGTGGATGGCGAGCGCGGCGGTGAAGCCGGCGGTGCCGATCGCCATGACGTCGAAGGCGTTCAGCCCGGCAGGCAGCGGGATGACCCAGTCCCCGTGCACGCGCGCCACCTCCGCGTAGCCGCCGTCGTGCGTCTCGGAGAGCGCGCAGCCGGTGACCAGCACCGCATCGCCGGCCTTAAAGCGCGCATCGGCAGAGGACTCGACGATGCCGGCGAGGTCGATGCCGCCGACCAGCGGGTAGCGGCGCAGGATCCTGGCGGCGCCGGTGGCGGCGAGCGCGTCCTTGTAGTTGATGCCGGAGTGGCTGACGCGGATCACCACCTCCCCGGGGGAGAGGTCGGCGAGCGTCAGTTGCTCGAAGCGCGCGGCGATACGGCCGCCCTCGGAGTGGATGCGGAACGCCCGGAACCGCTCGCTCATGCGCGTTGCTCCCGTTGCAGCCAGACCGTGAGTCCCTGGGTGTTGAGCTCGAGGTCGCCGGCGAGGAGCTCGGTGAGCTCGGCCGCGCTCTGGCGGCAGCCGTGCGCGCGCGCGGCGGCGAGCCAGCCCGCGAGCATGTCCGCGCGGATGCCGGCCGCGGGGTCGGGGTCGGCCGCGTGCCTGCGCGCCAGCGCGGCGAGCTCGCGCACCTGGCGCTTGAGCGACTCGCCGAGCCTTGGCACCTCCTGCACCCGGCTGTAGTGCATCAGGTACATCGACTCGGGGCGGTAGGCGAGCATGCGCTCGATCGAGGCGACGAGCTGCACCGGGTCGAACTGGGTCGGGGTGGTGGTGGGGAAGATGAAGGCGCCGCGGGCGCTGTCCAGCGCCCGGTAGGAGATGCCGAAGGTGTCGCCGGGGAAGAGGCTCGCGTGGGCCGCATCGACCACCGCGTAGTGATGCAGCGCGTGCCCGGGGGTGTGGATCAGCTCGAGCGTGCGTGCGCCGAGGCGCACGTGCTCGCCGTCGCGGACCTCGTGCACGCGCGCGGCCGGGATCGGCACCAGCTCGCCGTAGAGCTGCGCGTAGCGCGCCTCGCCGTACACCACCTTCGAGCCTGCGATCAGCTTGGCCGGGTCGATCAGGTGCGGCGCGCCGCGCGGGTGCAGGAACGCGCGCGCGTTGGGCAGCGCCTGCAGCAGCGCGCCGGCGCCGCCGGCGTGATCCAGGTGCACGTGCGTGAGCAGCAGGTAGTCGACGCACGCGCGCGCGATGCCGAGCTCATCCAGCCCCGCGAGCAGGTAGGGGACGGAGAAGTTGGTGCCGACGTCGACGAACGCCGCGCGGCCGCCGTCCACGAGCAGGTGCGCGGCCGCATGCCCGGGGTAGAGGTACTCGCAGTCGATCGCGGTGATGCCGTGCGGATGGCGGCTGAGGCGCGCCTTCACTGGGGAGGAAGCCATGCTCGGTGCACTCGCGCTCGCAAGCCGCCACGGATGTACACATCGTAACCCGTACGCTAGGGTGCGCCACATGAGCCCTGCGAAGCTTGCCGCGGCAGCCGCTGCGCCCTACACCTGCGTCCTCGCCGCGCTCCTCGGTGTGCTCGCGCCGCCGCTGGCGGCGCAGAACGCCCCCGCACCCACGCACCGCGAGGTGGGAGCGCTGCTCTACGAGGACATCCCGCCGATCGATGCGCAGCTGGCCGAGCGCCTGGAGCGCTACCTGCACACGCGCTCGGCGACCTTCCTCGACTGGACCGCCGACGGGGCGCTGCTGGTCAAGACGCGCTTCGCCGAGAGCGAGCAGCTGCACCGCGTGGCCGGCGCCGCCGCGGCGCGCGAGCAGCTCACCTTCTATCCCGATCCGATCGAGTGGGCGCGCGGCGCCAAGAGCGGCCCGGGCATCGTCTTCTGGAAGGACCACGCCGGCGGGGACAACTACCAGATCTTCTACCGCGCGCCGCAGGGCGAGATCCGCGCCCTCACCAGCGGCGACTTCATCCACGGCAGCCCGGTGTGGGCGCACGACGGCAAGCGCCTCGCCTTCTACGGCAACGAGCGCGACACCTTGAGTTACGACGTGTACGTGGCGGACGTGACCTCCGCGGCGGCGCCGCAGCTGCTGGTGGGCGGCAAGCAGGACACCTGGTATCCGCTCGACTGGTCGGCCGATGACAGCAAGCTCCTGGTGTGGCGCTACCTGTCCGCCACCGAGAGCTACCTGTACCTCGCCGATACCGCAAGCGGCGCCCTCACGCCGCTCGAGAGCAAGCCCGCCGCGGGCGGCATCCGCCGCGCCAAGTTCGGCCCGGACGGGCGCGGCGTGTACGTGCTCACCGACGAGGACGGCGAGTTCGCGGCGGTGAAGTTCAAGGACCCGATCACCCACCAGAGCCGGCGCGTCACGCCCGAGGCGCTCTGGGACGTCGAGGACTTCGACGTCAGCCCCGACGGGCGCTACCTCGCGTACGTGCTGAACGAGGACGGGCGCAGCCGCCTCACCGTGCTCGACCTCACCTCGAAGCTCGAGCTCGCCGCGCCCGGGCTTCCCGAGGGCCACATCGGCAACGTGCGCTTCGATGCCACCGGCACGCGACTCGCGCTCTCGGCCGAATCGGCCACTACCCCGCGCGATGCCTACGTGTTCGAGCTTGCGCAGAACAAGATCGAGCGCTGGACCCGCAGCGAGCTCGGGCCGCTGGATGCCGCCTCGCTGGTCACCCCGGAGCTGGTGAAGTACCCGACCTGGGACCGCCTCAACGGCCACCCGCGGCAGCTGTCCGCCTGGGTGTACCGGCCCGCCCATCCCAGCGCACCCAGCCCGGTGCTGATCCACATCCACGGCGGCCCCGAGGCGCAGGCGCGCGCGGACTTCGACCCGTTCGTGCAGTTCCTGGTGCACGAGCTCGGCTACGCGGTCATCGAGCCCAACGTGCGCGGCTCCTCGGGCTACGGCAAGAGCTTCCTCGCGCTCGACAACGGCGAGCTGCGCGAGGATGCGCTGCGCGACATCGGCTCGCTCCTGGTATGGATCGGCGTGCAGCCGGGGTTCGACCGCGAGCACGTGGCGGTGATGGGCGGTTCCTACGGCGGCTACCTCGCGCTCGCCGCCCTGGTGAGCTACGGCGAGCGGCTGCGCGGGGGCGTGGCGGTCTCGGGCATCAGCGACTTCGTCAGCTTCCTGCACAACACCGCGCCCTACCGCCGCGACCTGCGCCGCGCCGAGTACGGCGATGAGCGCGACACGCACATGCGCGTGTTCCTCGAGCGCATCTCCCCGCTCACCAACGCCGCGCGCATCCACGCGCCACTGCTGGTGGTGGCGGGGCTCAACGATGCGCGCGTGCCGGCCTCCGAGTCCGATGCGCTCGTGTGGCGCATCCGCAGCGCCGGCGCGCAGGTGTGGTACCTGCGCGCGCGCGACGAGGGCCACGACTTCCGCCGCAAGGCCGACCGCGACGCCTATCTGGAGGTCGCGGCGAGCTTCCTGGCGAAGCTCGCGCACTGAGGCACCTTCAGGGGGCGGCCCCCGGCAGCGCCGCCGGGAAGCTCACCGTGACCCCGAGGCCGCGGCCGCCCAGGCCCGGCCCCAGCTGCACCGTGGCGTGGTGGGCGGCGGCGATGGTGGCGACGATCGCGAGCCCGAGCCCGCTGCCCGGCTCGCGGGTGCCGGCGCGGCGGTAAAAGCGGTCGAACACGCGCTGGTGCTCGGCCGGCTCGATCCCCGGCCCGTCATCGCTCACCGTGAGGCGCACCGCGCCGGCGGCCTCGGGCAGCGCCTCGACCGTGACGTCGACCCGGCCGCCATCGCCGCTGTAGCGCACGGCGTTGTCGATGAGGTTGCGCAGGAGCGTGCGCAGGGCATCCGCATCGCCCTCGAGGCGCGCGGGCGCGGCGGCGGCGATGCCGAGGTCGATGTGGCGCAGGTCGGCGAGCGGCACGAGCTCGCCCACCACCTCGCGCGCCAGCTCATCCAGGCGCAGCGGGACGCGCGGCTGCACCGCGCGCGGCTCGGCGCGCGCCAGCGCCAGCATCTGCTCGATGAGGCGGATGGCGCGCTGCACCCCCGCCGAGAGCGTCTCCATCGCCGCGGCGCGCTCCTCCGCGCTCTTGGCACGCGCGAGCATCCCCATCTGCAGGTGCAGCGCGGTGAGCGGGGTGCGCAGCTCGTGCGCCGCGTCCGCCATGAAGGCGCGCTCGCGGCCGAGCGCGGCGCGCAGCCGCGCCAGCAGCTCGTTCAGCGCCGCGACCAGCGGCTGCACCTCCTCCGGCAGCGGCTCCTCCGGCAGCGCATCGAGGGAGTCGACGCGCCGCGTCTGCACCAGGGCCGTGACGTGCTCCAGCGGGCGCAGGGCCCGCCCCACCGCGAACCAGATCAGCAGCGCCAGCGCCGGCAAGAGCAGCGCGAAGGGCTTGAGCGTCTCGAGCGCCAGGTCCGCGGCGCGCTCCTGGCGCACGCTCATCGGCTGCGCCACCTGGATGACGCGCGTCTCGGCCTGCACGCCGAACACGCGCCAGCGCCCCTCCGCGGTGTTCACGGTGGCGAAGCCGAGCGTGGTCACCTCGGGGAGCGAGGCGTGCGGGCGCGACAGGTACACGCGCACGCCATCGAGCGACCACACCTGCACCACGAAGTCGTAGCCGGCCTCGGGGGCCGGCAGGCGCGGGGCGAGCTGGTAGCCGACCGGCTCGTCGCGCAGCACGAGCGCGGTCTGGCGCAGGTGATAGTCAAAGAAGGCGTCCGCCTCGCGCAGCGCGTTGCGGTAGACGATGAAGCCGCCCGCCGCGCCGACGGCGAGCACCCCGCCGAGCAGCCAGGCCAGGAGGCGCGCGCGCAGCGAGCTCATGCACCCCCCGGGCGCACGCGATAGCCCACGCCGCGCACCGTGAGGATGAAGTCGGCGCCGAGCTTCTTGCGCAGGCCGTGGATGTGCACCTCGACCGCATTGCTCTCTACCTCCTCGCCCCAGCCGTACAGGCGCTCCTCCAGCTGGGCGCGCGAGAGGATGGTGCCGGGGCGCTCGATGAGCAGCTGCAGCAGCGCGAACTCGCGCGGCGAGAGGGCGATCTCCTGGCCGGCGCGGCGCACCTCGTGCGTGGCCGGGTCGAGGGTGACGCCCTGGTGCTCGAGCACGGCGGCGCTGCGCCCGCCGCGGCGCCGCAGCAGCGCGCGGATGCGGGCGGCGAGCTCCTCCAGATCGAAGGGCTTGATGAGGTAGTCGTCCGCCCCCGCATCCAGGCCCTGCACCCGGTCCGAGACCGCATCGCGCGCGGTGATGATCAGCACCGGCAGGGTGAGGCCGGCCTCGCGCTGCGCCTTCAGCAGCGCGAGCCCGTCGCGCCCCGGCAGGCCGAGGTCGAGCAGCACCAGCTCGAAGGGCTCCCGGCCGAGCACCGCTTCGGCGGCGCGCGCCTCGCGCACCCAATCGATGGCGAAGCCCTCGCGCTTGAGGCCCGCGCGGATGGCCTCGCCGATCATGGGGTCATCCTCAATGAGCAGCAGCCGCATGGGCCAAAGTATGATCAATCACCGCGCGCTGCGCGCGAGGGGTGACAAGCGCTTGCAACCCGCCGATCGCCTGGTCCGCGACGCCGCCACGCTCGGCGTCCCCCTGAGCGCGGCGGCGGCCGGGCGGCTGCTCAAGCTGACCGCAGAGCTCGCGCGCTGGAACACGCGCACCAACCTCACCGCCATCACCGACCCGGAGGCCATGCTCACCCATCACCTGCTCGACAGCCTGGCCGTCCACCCCGACCTGCACGGACTGCGCATCGCGGACGTCGGCACCGGGGCGGGCTTCCCGGGACTGCCGCTGGCGCTGGTCAACCCGCAGCGCCAGTTCACGCTCATCGACTCGAACAACAAGAAGATCCGCTTCGTGAGCCACGCCGCAGGACTGCTCGGGCTTACCAACGTGACGGCCGTGCACGCGCGCGCCGAGGCGCTGCGCCCGGCGGTGCCCTTCGACACGGTGGTGGCACGCGCGCTCGCGCCGCTGCCGAAGCTGCTCGCCACGGTCGCGCCACTGACCGGGCCCGACACGCGGGTGCTCGCCATGAAGGGGCGTTACCCGCAGGATGAGCTCGCGCGGCTGCCTGCCCCCTGGCGCCTTGAGTCCGCTCGCGAACTCACCATCCCGGGACTGGCGGCGGCACGCTGCGTGCTCGGGCTGCGTCTCAGCCGGTGCGGGCCGGCAGCGGATTCCTGACGTGCAGATTGCCGAAGCGGCTGAAGTCGCGGTCGGCGCTCCAGAGCTCGCCGATGCGATGGTGTAGGCACAGTGCCGCGATGCGCGCATCGTGGACCTGCGCGCCGGCAGTCTTGGCACTCTCGAGCAGTTGCGCGAGGACCCGCCAGTAACCCAGGGTCTCGCCCAGCACCGCGACGGCGGGCGAATCGAGCCATGCCTCGACCTGCGCGACCGCTCGGGGTTGGGGGGTCGGTGGCGAGTAGATCCGCGGGTGCGTGACGATGGCGAGAAACTCGTGCACGCAGGGCCAGAGCATCGCCCAGGGAACGCTGCCCTCGGCTAGCCCGCGAATGCAGGCGGCGGCGCTATCGTGCCACGGGCTGTCAGCTCGATGGGCATAGACGAGTATGTTGGTATCGACCGCGATCAATCCCCGCGTCCCGCATAGCTGAGCGCGCGTAATTCGTCCCAGGAGCGTGCGGCCGCCTCCTTCTGCAGGCCCTGACCGGTGAACGACAGGTCGGGTAGCCTGAAGGCCCGCGGCTTGGACCTTTCCGCCAACGCCAGCTGCAGGCCCTGTTCGACCAGGGCCCGCAGGGTCACCCCCTCACGCCTCGCGACGGCTTTCGCCTGGCGCATCAGCGGATCGCTGATGTCGAGCGTCGTCTTCATATGGGCACCCATATTATATGGTATGGGTACCCATATCAAACGGCCTGTAAGGGTAGAGCGGTAGTTTCCTTGATGACCGCGAGGGCGATCGAGGAATTGACCGACTGCACGCCGGGGAAACGCGACAGGTGATCGAGAAAGAAGGCCTCGTAGGCCTTGATGTCACGGCAGGCGATACGCAGCAGAAAGTCGGTCTCGCCCATGAGCGTGTAGCACTCGAGGATCTCCGGGTGCGCGCGCACGGCCTGCTCGAAGCGCAGGAGTGCATCGCGGCCGTGGCCGGCCACCTTCACGTGCGAGAACACCGTGACCGCAAGCCCGAGCTTCTCGCGATCCAGCAGCGCCACGCGCTTCTTGATCACCCCGGTCTCCTCCAGGCGCGTCAGGCGGCGCCAGCAGGTGGAGGCCGTGAGGCTCAGCCGCTCGGCGATCTCGGCCGCCGAGAGGTTGCCGTGCTCCTGCACCAGCTCGAGGATGCGCAGGTCGGTGCGGTCCAGCTCTTCCTGCATTGAATTCACCATGTATGCTTATCAGATGAAATGAATATTTCATACTGACGCCGATTAGAGCAACTTTTGTGACGTGCAGTGCACGATTGCCGGCGTAGGCTGAAGAGTGCGGTTCCACGCGCGCCCCTGTGCGGGCCAAGGCGCTTCCCATGGAAATCTTCGACATGCGCGAGTTCGACGCCCACGAGCAGCTGGTCTTTGGCCACGATCCGGCGAGCGGGCTGCGCGCCATCATCGCGATCCACTCGACCGCGCGGGGCCCGGCCGCGGGAGGCTGCCGCATGTGGTCCTACGCCACCACCGCGGAAGCCGTGGCGGACGTGCTGCGCCTCTCGCGCGGCATGAGCTACAAGAACGCCATGGCCGGTCTGCCCCTTGGGGGCGGCAAGGCCGTGATCATCGGGGACTCGCGTCGCAAGACCCCGGAGCTGTTCGAGGCGTTCGGTCGCCTGGTCGACTCCCTCGGCGGCCGCTACATCACCGCCGAGGACGTCGGCACCACCACCCAGGAGATGGCCCAGGTCGCGCGTGCGACGCGCTACGTCGCGGGCCTCGGGCGCGCTCCCGGGGAGGCCGGCGGCGACCCGGGGCCGAAGACCGCGCTCGGGGTGTTCCTTGGCATCAAGGCGGCCGTGAAGTTCCGGCTGGGACGCACGGATCTGGCTGGAATTTCGGTCGCGGTCCAGGGCGTCGGCGGGGTCGGCTACCACCTGTGTGCGCAGCTGGCGCAGGCCGGCGCGCGCCTCACGGCCGCCGATGTGCGGCCGGCCGCGCTGCAGCGCGTGTGCGATGAGTTCGGCGCGGCGCCGATGCCGGTCGAGGCGGCGCTGTCTGCGGACGTGGACGTGCTCTCGCCGTGCGCGCTCGGGGCGGTGCTGAGCGCGCAGTCGATCCCGCAGCTGCGCGCGCGCGTGATCGCCGGCGCCGCCAACAACCAGCTCGCCCAGGGCCAGGACGGCGCGGCGCTGCCGGCCGCCGGCATCCTGTACGCCCCCGACTACGTCATCAACGCCGGCGGCATCATCAGCGTCGCGCACGAGTACGCCGGCGGCACCGAGGCGCAGGTGGACGCGGACATCCGCGAGATCCCGGTGCGGCTCACGGAGATCTTCGAGCGCGCCCGGCGCGAGAACCGCACCACCAATGCCGTGGCCGACCAGATGGCGCGCGAGCGGCTCGGGCGCCGCAGCGCCAAGCTCGTCGCCTAACGCGGACACCCGGCGACAGAGCCTGCGCGCAAAGCGCGGCGCGTGCGGCGCGGTGCAGTACACTGTCGCCATGAAGCGCGTCATCGCCATCGCGAACCAGAAGGGCGGCGTCGGCAAGACCACCACGGCGGTCAATCTCGCGGCTTCACTGGCCGCGACGCGCCGGCGCGTTCTGCTCATCGACCTGGACCCCCAGGGCAATGCCACCATGGGCTGCGGCGTCGACAAATCGCAGCTCACCGTGAGCGCCTGCGAGGTGCTCCTCGGCGAGGCCCCGCTCGCGGCCGCGCTGGTACAGGTGGAGCAGAGCGGCTTCACGCTGTTGCCCTCGAACCAGGACCTCACCGCCGCCGAGGTGCGGCTGCTCTCGCTGCCGATCGCGCGCGAGACCAAGCTGCGGCACGCGCTGCAGCCCAAGCGCGAGGACTTCGACGTCATCGTGATCGACTGCCCGCCGGCGCTGAACATGCTGACCGTCAACGCGCTGGTCGCCGCCGACAGCGTGCTGATCCCGATGCAGTGCGAGTACTACGCGCTCGAGGGCCTCTCGGCGCTGCTGAACACGGTGGAACAGATCCGCGTCGCCGCCAACCCGCAGCTCTCGATCGAGGGGGTGCTGCGCACCATGTACGACCCGCGCAACAACCTCGCCAACGAGGTGAGCAACCAGCTGCTGACGCACTTCGGCGATACCGTGTTCCGTACCGTGATCCCGCGCAACATCCGCCTCGCCGAGGCGCCCTCGTTCGGCCGGCCCGCGCTCTTTCACGACAAGGAGTCGCGCGGCGCGCTCGCCTACCTCGCGCTCGTCGGGGAGATGATCCGCCGCGAGGAGGTGGCCAGCGGCGTGGCGCGGCCGGAGAGCACGGCCGCCAGCAACCCGCGCCCGCCCGCCACTGCGCCCGCCGGCAACGGCAATGGCCACGGCCCGGAGGACTACGCGCCCGCCGCCAGCCCCGCGCCGGCCGAGGCGGCCGCCGCCGGCGCGCTCTCGAAGGACGGCTGAGCGATGCGGAAACCGACCCTGGGACGCGGGCTGGCGGACCTCCTCGGGCAGTCGCGCCCGGTCATGGTGCCGCCGCCGCTCGCCGCGGCCCCCGCGGCCAGCGGCGAGGAGCTGGCACGCCTGCCGCTCGAGCTGCTGCAGCGCGGGCGCTACCAGCCGCGGCTCGACATGCGCACCGAGACGCTCGAGGACCTGGCCGCCTCCATCAAGGCCCAGGGCGTGGTGCAGCCGATCGTGGTGCGTCCGATCGAGGCAGCGGGCGATGGCGCGGTGCAGCGCTACGAGATCATCGCCGGTGAGCGGCGCTGGCGCGCCGCGCAGATGGCCGGTCTCGGCGAGATACCCGCGGTCATCCGCCACATCCCCGATGAGGCCGCCATCGCGATGGCCCTCATCGAGAACATCCAGCGCGAGAACTTAAATCCCCTCGAGGAGGCGCGCGCACTCGAGCGGCTGATCAGCGAGTTCGGCCTCACCCACCAGCAGGCGGCGGAGGCGGTGGGACGCTCGCGCGCCGGGGTGAGCAACCTCCTGCGCCTGCTCGAGCTCTCACCCGAGGTGTGCGAGCTGCTGGAGAGCCGGCAGCTGGAGATGGGGCATGCCCGGGCGCTGCTCGCGCTCGAGGAGCGCCGCCGCCAGTCCGAGGTGGCGATGCTGGTGGCCAAAAAGGGGCTCTCGGTGCGCGAGACCGAGGCCCTGGTGCGGCGCCTGCAGGCGCCCCCCGGACACGCCCCGGCGGCACCGCCGCACGGGCGCGACCCGAACGTGGCGCGCCTCGAGCAGGACCTCGCCGAGAAGCTCGGCGCGCGCGTGGCCATCCAGCAGGGCTCAGGCGGCAAGGGCAGGCTCGTCGTCAGCTACAACAGCCTGGATGAGCTCGACGGGATCCTCGCCCACATCCAGTAGGCACCCCCCTCATGCGGGCTGTGGACGCTGCGCGCGGGGGTCTCTATAATCCCGCGGCTTTTTCGCCGCCAGCACGTAAGTGACTGAACGGCCGAGTTAATGTGGCCGCTCGCGCTGGCAGCTCACGCGCGAGAACCAAGGCTGTTTTGAGCCCCTTCACAGGGACTTATATAAGGTGCTGGCGATTGATCTGCCCCATGCGCGGCGGCTGGCTTACGGGCTCGTGCTGGCCCAGGCGGCGGTGAGCGTGACCGCCGCGCTCGCCGCGGCCGCCATCGCGGACCGTCGCGCGGCACTCTCCGCGCTCGTCGGCGGGGGCATCGCCACGCTCGGCAGTCTCGTCATGGCGGGGCTGGTGTTCGGGGGCCGCGGGGCGGACCCGCAGCGCGTGCTCGGCATGTTCTACGTCGGCGAGGCCGTGAAGGTCGCCGTGGTGATCGTGCTGTTCGTGCTGGCGCTGAAGTGGGTGGACCTGGCGCCGCTGGCGATGTTCGTCGCCTTCGCCGCCACGTTCCTGGTGTACTGGATCGCGCTCCTCGGCGCGCTGCCCGCCCTGACCGGCGCGCGTCGCGGCCTCTGAGGGACGCAGGCTAGAGCTAAAGGCATGGCAGAAGCAGCAGAGCAGGCACCGGGTGCCACCGAATACATCCTGCACCACCAGACCTTCCTGTCGAACAAGGCCCCGCACGGCATCGTCGACTTCTCGGTCATCAACTACGACACCGTGTTTTTCTCGGTGGCGCTGGCGCTGGTGTTTTTCGGGCTGTTTTGGCTGGTGGCCCGTAAGGCGACTACGGGAGTCCCGGGCATTACGCAGACCATCATCGAGTGGATCGTCGAGAAGGTCGACGAGCAGGTGCGCGATACCTTTCACGGCACCAGCCGCTTGATTGCTCCGTTGGCGCTTACGATCTTCTGCTGGGTCTTCCTGTTCAACTTCATGGACCTCGTGCCGGTGGATCTGGTGCCGGCTGCCGCACGCGTGGGCGGCATCGAGCACCTGAAGATCGTGCCCAGCACCGACCTGAATGCGACCTTCGCGATGTCGCTGACGGTGTTCGTGCTCATCATCATCTACAGCATCCGCATGAAGGGCATCGCTGGCTTCATCGGCGAGCTCACCCTGCATCCCTTCCAGGCCAAGAACTGGTTGGTGCAGGCGCTGCTGGTGCCGGTGAACTTCGTGCTCGAGTCGGTGACTTTCCTCGCCCGGCCGGTGTCGCTCGCACTGCGTCTGTACGGCAACCTGTATGCCGGCGAGATGATCTTCTTGCTGATCGCCGTACTGACTCTATCGCACGGCATCGACAGCCTGCTCACGGTCGGGGGCTGGCTGGGGATCATTGGCCAATTCATTCTGGGATTCATCTGGACGGGGTTTCATATCCTGATAATTACCATCCAGGCCTTCATTTTCGCCGTGCTGACCGTGGTGTATCTGTCGATGGCTTCCGAACACCATTGATCGGCGCAGGCGGCGCCACCATTTCTGTACTGGATTCCTTGAGGAGAGATTGAATGGAAAACGTAGCACACATCCAGGCCATGACGGTGCTGGCCGTCGGCATCATCTTCGGCATGGGCGCCCTGGGCACCGCCATCGGCTTCGGCATCCTCGGCGGGCGCTTCATCGAGGGCTCGGCGCGCCAGCCGGAGCTCTTGCCCACACTGCGCGTGCAGATGTTCCTGGTCGCAGGCCTGCTCGACGCCGTGGCGATGATCGGCATCGGCTTCGCGCTGTTCTTCACCTTCGCAAATCCATTTCTGGGCGCGTTGCAGGCAGCTCACTAAGGCGCCGGCTGTCGGCTGACAGTCCGAGGACGGAGACAGGATCGTGAATATCAACCTCACGCTCATCGTGCAGATGGTCGTGTTTGCGCTGCTCGTTTACGCCACGATGAAGTGGATCTGGCCGCAGATTCTGGGTGCCATGGAGGCGCGCCGGCGTCAGATCGCGCAGGGCCTGGCGGCCGCCGAGAAGGGCGAGCAGTCGCTGCTGGAGGCGCGCGGCAACGCGGACAGCATCATCCGCGAGGCGCGCGAGCGCGCCGGCCAGATCATCGACCAGGCGCAGCACCGCGCCAACGAGATCGTCGAGGAGGCCAAGGGCGCGGCGAGCAGCGAGGGTGCGCGCATCGTCGCCGCCGCGCAGCAGCAGATCGAGCTCGACACCACGCGCGCGCGCGAGAGCCTGCGGCGCGAGGTGGCGCAGATCGCCGTGAGCGCCGCCGGCAAGCTGCTCGGCCGCGAGATCGACCCGCGCACCCACGCGGACCTGCTCGACAAGCTGGCGACCCAGATCTAGGGGCAGGGATCTTATGGCGGACAGGCTTACCGTAGCGCGCCCTTATGCGCGCGCCGCCTTCCAGGAGGCGCGCAGCGAGAACCGGCTCGGCCACTGGTCGGATGCCCTCAGGCTCGCCGCCGAGGTGGTGCAGGATGAGCGCGTGCAGAGCCTGCTCGGCAACCCGCAGGTGACCCCGGAGCAGCTGGCACAGTTCTTCATCGACATCGCAGGCCAGGGTCTGGGCGAGCACGGCGCCAACTTCGTGCGCGCGCTGGCGGCGAACCGCCGCCTCGCCTACCTGCCGGAGATCTCCGCGCAGTTCGCGACCTTGAAGGACGAGGCCGAGGGCAGCGCCGATGTCACCGTGACCTCGGCGGCCGCACTCAGTGCCGGGCAGCAGGAGCAGCTGGCGGCGGCGCTCGAACGGCGCCTCAAGCGCAAGGTACGCCTGCACTGCAGCGTGGATCCGCAGCTGATCGGCGGCGCAGTGCTGCGCGCGGGCGACCTGGTGATCGACGGCTCGCTGTCGAGCCGCCTGGAGCGCATCGCCTACGAGCTCACCGCCTGACGTTGAAGCATTCGTAACGCATTCGTAGAGAGAGTACGCACATGGCCATCAAGGCAACCGAGATCAGCGAGCTGATCAAGCAGCGCATCGAGAACTTCAAGGGCGTCACCGAGGCGCGCAACGTCGGCACCATCGTCTCGGTGACCGACGGTATCACCCGCATCCATGGCCTGGCCGATGCGCGCTACGGTGAGATGCTGGAGTTCCCGGGCAACACCTTCGGCCTCGCCCTCAACCTCGAGCAGGACTCGGTGGGCGCGGTGGTGCTCGGTGAGTACAAGCACCTGAAGGAGGGTGACTCGGTCAAGACCACGGCGCGCATCCTCGAGGTGCCGGTGGGTCCGGAGCTGCTCGGGCGCGTGGTCGATGCGCTGGGCGCGCCGATCGACGGCAAGGGCGCGCTCAAGGCCACGCGCACCTCCCCCATCGAGCGCGTCGCCCCCGGGGTCATCTACCGCAAGTCGGTGAGCCAGCCGGTGCAGACCGGCTACAAGGCCGTCGACTCGATGGTGCCGATCGGCCGCGGCCAGCGCGAGCTGATCATCGGCGACCGCCAGACCGGCAAGACCGCGCTCGCCGTCGACACCATCATCAACCAGAAGTCCTCCGGCATTAAGTGCGTGTACGTGGCCATCGGCCAGAAGCAGTCGACCATCGCCAACGTGGTGCGCAAGCTCGAGGAGCACGGCGCCATGGCGCACACCATCGTGGTCGCGGCCTCCGCCTCGACGCCCGCCGCCATGCAGTACATCGCCGCCTACTCGGGCGTCACCATGGGCGAGTACTTCATGGACAACGGCGAGGACGCGCTCATCATCTACGATGACCTGTCCAAGCAGGCGGTCGCCTACCGGCAGATCTCGCTCCTGCTGCGCCGCCCGCCGGGCCGCGAGGCCTTCCCCGGGGACGTGTTCTACCTGCACTCACGGCTGCTCGAGCGCAGCGCACGCGTCAACGAGGAGTACGTCAGCATGGTCACCAAGGGTCGCGTCACCGGCAGGACCGGCTCGCTCACGGGCCTGCCGATCATCGAGACCCAGGCCGGGGACGTGACCGCCTTCGTGCCCACCAACGTGATCTCGATCACCGACGGGCAGATCTTCCTCGAGACCGACCTGTTCAACGCCGGCATCCGCCCGGCGATGAACGCCGGCATCTCGGTGTCGCGCGTCGGTGGCGCGGCGCAGACCGACATCATCAAGAAGCTCGGCGGCGGCATCCGCCTGGCGCTGGCGCAGTACCGCGAGCTCGCCGCCTTCTCGCAGTTCGCCTCCGACCTGGACGAGGCCACGCGCCGCCAGCTCGAGCGCGGCCAGCGCGTCACCGAGGTGATGAAGCAGAAGCAGTACGCGCCCATGTCGGTGGCAGAGATGGCGCTCTCGATCTACGCGGTCAACAACGGCTACATGGACAAGGTGGAGCTGAAGAAGGTCGTGGCGTTCGAGGCGGCGCTGCAGGCGTTCGCGCACTCCAGCTACAAGGCGATGCTCGATGGCATCAACGCGCAGCCGAAGTTCTCCAAGGAGAACGAGGCGGCGCTGAAGAAGTGCATCGAGGACTTCGTCGCCACCGGGACCTACTAGGGCACCGCGAAGCCGCCATGCCGGGCACCAAGGAAATCCGCAGCAAGATCGCGAGTGTCAAGAGCACTCAGAAGATCACCAAGGCCATGCAGATGGTGGCCACGAGCAAGATGCGCCGCGCGCAGGAGCGCATGCGGCTCGCGCGCCCGTACGCGCAGAAGATGCGCAACGTCATCGGCCACCTGACCGAGGCCAACCCCGACTACCGCCACCCCTTCCTGGTGACGCGCGAGGCAAAGAGCGTCGGCATCGTGGTGATCTCCACCGACCGCGGCCTCGCCGGCGCGCTCAACGCCAACGTCTTCAAGCAGGTGCTGCAGCTGCTGCGCGAGTGGCAGGGCAAGGGCGCGGAGGTGAGCCTGTGCGTCATCGGCACCAAGGGGCTCAACTTCTTCCGCCGCCTCAACCTGCCGATCCTCGCCAACGTCGCCGGTCTCGGTGACCGCCCGCACGTCAAGGACCTGATCGGCGCGGTCAAGGTGATGCTCGATGCCTACCGCGAGGGCCGCCTCGACCGGCTGTTCCTGGTGAACGCGCAGTTCGTGAACACCATGACGCAGAAGCCGGACACGCTGCAGCTGCTGCCCGTCGAGGCGCTCGACACCGAGGGTCTGCAGGAGCACTGGGACTACATCTACGAGCCGGACGCCGCCGCCATCCTCGATGGCCTGCTGATGCGCTACATCGAGTCGCAGGTCTACCGCGGCGCGGTCGAGAACGTCGCCTCCGAGATGGCCGCGCGCATGGTCGCGATGAAGGCGGCCTCCGACAATGCCGGCAAGCTGATCCAAGAGTTGCAACTGATCTACAACAAGGCCCGTCAGGCCGCGATCACGAAGGAGCTTTCGGAGATCGTGGGTGGCGCGGCAGCGGTTTGAGGAACGACACCATGGCCGAGCGCGCTTCAGGACACATCACCCAGATCATCGGCGCCGTCATCGACGTCGAATTTCCGCGCGAAGCGATCCCGCGGGTCTACGAGGCCTTGAAGCTCAAGGACACGGACCTGACGCTCGAGGTGCAGCAGCAGCTCGGCGACGGCGTGGTGCGCACCATCGCCATGGGCTCCTCGGAGGGCCTGAAGCGCGGGCTGGCCGTGCAGGCCACCGGGGCGCCGATCTCCGTGCCGGTGGGCGAGGCGACCCTCGGGCGCATCATGGACGTGCTCGGTCACCCGCAGGACAACCGCGGCCCGGTGAATGCCAAGGAGCAGCTGCCGATCCACCGGCCGCCGCCGTCCTTCGCCGAGCAAGCCGGCGGCCAGGACCTGCTGGTGACCGGCATCAAGGTGATCGACCTGCTGGTGCCCTTCGCCAAGGGCGGCAAGGTCGGGCTGTTCGGCGGTGCCGGCGTGGGCAAGACCGTCAACATGCTCGAGCTGATCAACAACATCGCCAAGCAGTACTCGGGACTGTCGGTGTTCGCCGGCGTCGGCGAGCGCACGCGCGAGGGCAACGACTTCTATCACGAGATGATCGAGTCGGGCGTCATCGACAAGGAGCACCTGGAGAACTCCAAGGTGGCGATGGTGTACGGGCAGATGAACGAGCCGCCCGGCAACCGCCTGCGCGTGGCGCTCACCGGGCTGACCATGGCCGAGTACTTCCGCGACGAGACGCGTCCGGACTCCGGCGGCAAGGGCCGCGACGTGCTGTTCTTCGTCGACAACATCTACCGCTACACCCTGGCCGGCACCGAGGTCTCGGCGCTGCTCGGGCGCATGCCCTCCGCGGTCGGCTACCAGCCGACGCTGGCCGAGGAGATGGGCGTGCTGCAGGAGCGCATCACCTCCACCAAGAAGGGCTCGATCACCTCCATCCAGGCGGTGTACGTGCCGGCGGACGACCTGACCGATCCCTCGCCCGCGACCACGTTCGCGCACCTGGACGCGACCGTCGTGCTGTCGCGCCAGATCGCCTCGCTTGGCATCTACCCGGCGGTCGACCCGCTCGACTCCACCAGCCGCCAGCTCGATCCGCTGGTGGTGGGCGAGGAGCACTACAACACCGCGCGCGGCGTGCAGGCGGTGCTGCAGCGCTACAAGGAGCTGCAGGACATCATCGCCATCCTCGGCATGGACGAGCTGTCGGAGGAGGACAAGCTCACCGTGTTTCGCGCGCGCAAGGTGCAGCGCTTCCTGTCCCAGCCCTTCAACGTCGCCAAGGTGTTCACCGGCCAGGATGGCAAGATCGTAGCGCTGAAGGACACCATCCGCGGCTTCAAGGGCATCATCAGCGGCGAGTTCGACTCCCTGCCGGAGCAGGCCTTCTACATGGTCGGCTCCATCGAGGAGGCGGTGGCCAAGGCGAAGACCCTGCAGTAGCGTTCCGGCACGGGCAAGCGAGGCAGCGACATGGCAGAAGCGGCGACCATCCAGGTCGACATCGTCAGCGCGGAAGGGGAGATCTTCTCCGGGGCCGCCACCAGCGTGTTCGCGCCCGCCTCCCAGGGGGACCTGGGCATCTATCCCCGGCATGCGCCGCTTCTGACCCTGCTCAAGGCCGGCGAGGTGCGCGTGCAGACTCCCGACGGCGAGCAGCACTTCTTCTTCGTCGGCGGCGGGGCGCTCGAGGTGCAGCCGCAGAAGGTGACGGTGCTGGCTGACACCGCGCTGCGCGCCCGCGACCTCGACGAGGCGGCCGCGGTGGCCGCCAAGCAGCGCGCCGAGGAGGCGCTGCGCGATCGCTCCGGCAGGATCTCCCTCGCCGAGGCGCAGGCGGAACTGGCGCGCGCGGCGGCGCAGCTGAGGATGCTCGAGCGGCTGCGCAAGCTGCGGGGCTGAGCCCCTGGACCCCTCGCCCCCTCCCGTCCCGCCCGAGAGCGCCGCAGCGCCGGCCGCACCCGCCGCGCCCGGGCTGTTCGGCTCGCTGGCGCGCAACCTGAAGAGCGGCCTGGCGCTGCTCGCGCTGCGGCGGCGCTGGCCGGCGCAGCTCAGCGTCAGCTTCGACCAGGTCGCGCTGCTGCTGCTGCTGGACCTCGCCCTGTGGGCGCTGCTCGACAAGCTGCACTCCCCGGGCCAGGCGCTGCTGGCGCTCGATGGCCTGTTCGGCTGGGCCTGCTACGTGCTGCTGGGCCTGGCGGCGTGCGCGCTGGTGGCGCGCGCGCAGAGCCGGGCGGCCGAGACGCGCGCGCTGCTGGTGGCGACCCTGGCGGTGGCACCGTTCCTGCTGGTGCTGCTGTGGCTCGCCGCGGACCTGCCGGTGATGCGTGCGCGCCCGCTGCTCGCGATCATCCTGCTGCTGGTGTACCTCGCGCTGCTCGCACTGCGCGTGCTGGGAGCCGCCTTCGGCGTGGTGCGCGCTCGCGCGCTGGCGCTGGCAATGCTGCTGCTGCTCGGCTCGCCCTGGGTGCTGGCGACCCTCAACCTCGACACGCGGCTGTGGGTCGCCGATGACACGAGCGAGGCGCAGGACGAGGAGGACAGCGCGCAGACCGAGGTGCTCTTCTACGACCAGCCCGCGCGCATCGCCGCCGCGGTGCAGCGGGTGCGCGCCAGCCAGTCCGGGCACACCGCCGCCTACTTCCTCGGCTTCGCCGGCGATGGCGACCCGGCGGTGTTCCGCCGCGAGGCGCAGTTCGCGAGCGAAGTCTTCAGCGCGCGCTACGGCCTCGAGGGCCGCTCGCTGCTGCTCATCAACGACGTCGAGGACCGCGACTCCTATCCGCTCGCGAGCGTCTCGGGCCTGAGCCAGGCGCTCAAGGGCCTGACCGCGCGCATGGACCCGGACAACGACGTGCTGGTGCTGTACCTCACCTCGCACGGCTCGGAGGACGGCCTCGAGGTGCAGAACGGCTCGCTGCCGCTGGCGCAGCTGGCGCCCGCCGACCTGCAGGAGGCGCTCGACACCGCCGGCATCCGCTACCGCGTGGTGGTGGTCTCGGCCTGCTATGCCGGGGTGTTCCTCGAGGGGCTCAAGAACGACAACACCGCAATCATCGCCGCCGCCGATGCCAGCCACACTTCCTTCGGCTGCGAGGAGGACCGCGACCTCACCTGGTTCGGTGAGGCGTTCCTCAAGGACGCGCTGCCGCAGGCGGCCTCGCTCGAGGAGGCCTTCCAGAAGGCGCGCACGCTGATCACACAGCGTGAGGAGGCCGAGCACCAGACGCACTCCAGCCCGCAGTTCTTCATCGGCGAGGGCATGAAGCGCAAGCTCGCGACGCTGGAAGCGGAGCGGCCGGCGCACGAGCGCCGCTCCTTTACGGTGCAGCGGTGAGTAGAATCCGCGCCATGTCCAAAAAGAGTGCCGCGCGCAGCACGCCGCCGGCGCAGGCCCCGCTCTCGATCGTCATCCTCGCCGCGGGCGAGGGCAAGCGCATGCGCTCCGAGCTCCCCAAGGTGCTGCAGCCGCTCGCCGGGCGCGCGCTGCTGGCGCACGTCATCGACACCTCGCGGACGCTCGCGCCCGCGGCCATCTACGTGGTCTACGGCCATGGCGGCGAGCGCGTGCGCGAGGCCCTGGCGCAGGCCCCGGTCACCTGGGTGCAGCAGGCGCAGCGGCTCGGCACCGGGCACGCGCTGCGCCAGGCGATGCCGCACGTCCCCGACGACCACACCGTGCTGGTGCTGTACGGGGACGTGCCGCTCATCGGCCGCGGCACGCTCGAGCAGCTGCTCTCGCGCGCGGCCGCGCGCACGCTGGCGCTGCTCACGGTACGGCTGGCGGAGCCGCACGGCTACGGGCGCATCGTGCGCGATGCGCGCGGGCGCGTGCGCCGCATCGTCGAGCAGAAGGAGGCGCGCGGCCGCGAGCTCGCGCTGCGCGAATGCAACACCGGCGTGCTTGCCTGCCGCGCGGGACTGCTGAAGGGCTGGCTCGAGCGGCTGCGCCGCGACAATGCCCAGGGCGAGTACTACCTCACGGACGTGATCGCGCAGGCCGTGCGCCAGAAGCTGCTGGTGCAGCCGCTGCTCGCGGCCGATGCCAGCGAGGTGCTCGGCGTCAACGACAAGGCGCAGCTGGCGCACCTCGAGGGCATCGTGCGCGCGCGCACCGCGCATGCCCTGATGCTCGCGGGCGTGACGCTGGCGGATCCCGCGCGCCTCGACGTGCGCGGCACGCTCACGCACGGGCAGGACGTGTACCTCGACGTCAACGTGGTGATCGAGGGGCGCGTGCACCTCGGGGATCGCGTGCGCGTCGGGCCGGGGTGCATGCTGCGCGACTGCGAGCTGGGCGCGGACACCGAGGTGTTCGCGCACTGCGTCATCGAGCGCGCGGTGATCGGCGAGCGCTGCAACATCGGCCCGTTCGCGCGCTTCCGCCCGAGCTCGACGCTCGCCGCCGGCGTGCACATCGGCAACTTCGTGGAAGTGAAGAACTCGCAGCTCGGCGCGCTCTCGAAGGCCAACCACCTCGCCTACCTCGGCGA
>DATJVL010000033.1:0-7767 GCA_035501795.1 Steroidobacteraceae bacterium | reverse complement strand
GGGCGTGAACGGCGTCACCGGCGACTACTCGCGCGGCGCGAGCGGCTTCTGGGTGGAAGGCGGGGCGCTCGCCTACCCGGTGCAGGAGATCACCATCGCCGGCAACCTGCGCGACATGTTCCGCGACATCGTCGCGCTCGGTGCCGACGTCGACGTGCGCGGCGCCATCCGCGTGGGCTCGCTCCTGATCGGCGAGATGACGATCGCGGGGGAGTAAGCAGCGCGCGCTCTCAGGAGCCGGTGCCGCGCGCCACGGTGAGCTGCGGGCGCGGTGCCTCGTCGATCAGGTCGCGCAGCGTGAGCTCGCCGCAGCGGTTGCGGCGCTGCTCCTCCAGCTGCGCCAGCAGCCGGTCGACCGCCGGGATCGGCAGCGGGCGCGGCGCGAGGTGGCCGCTGCTTTGCGTGCGCGCGATCTCCAGGATCTCGTACACGCGGATGCCGCCGACGTCGCGCGAGGGCAAGAGCTCGTCCCACTCCGTCACCACCAGCAGTCCCGCCTTCTCCAGGGCGCTCGCCATCTGCGCGATGGCCACGCCGGGCAGCCCGAGCTCGGTGGCGAGGCGGTTCACGGTCCAGCGCCGCCCGCCGGCGACGTGCGTGCGGCCCACCAGGTACATCAGCTTCAGCGCCAGCAGCTCGAGCTCGGCGGCCGAGAGACGCAGCTGCTGTAGCCCGAGGCGCAGGTAAGTGGGGTTCTGCACGTAGAAGGACAGCTGCGCACCGGCGAGCAGCACCAGCCAGCCGAAGTAGGTCCACAGCAGCGCCGCCACCACGAAGGCAAAGCCGGCGTACACCAGCGTCAGGCGGGTCGAGTACACCACGAAGGCGGTGAAGAACTTGCCGACCGCGGCCCACAGCACCCCGCCCACCAGCGCACCGGTGAGGGCCGCGCGCCACTGCACGCGGGTGTTGGGGATGAACATGTAGAGCGCGGTGAAGAAGGCGCTGACCATGGCGAACGGGGCGAGCGCCAGGCCCACCCCGCGCAGGCGCTGCAGCAGCGGCAGGTGCACCACTTCCTGCACCGGGGCGGTGGCGATCGCGGTGTGCATGAGGCCGACGAAGCCCACCAGGATCACCGGGGCGATGATCAGCAGGCTCGTGTACTCGGCCACGCGCCGCGCGAAGCTGCGCGGCTGCTCGACGTGCCAGAGGAAGTTGAGGCTGTCCTCGACCTTCTTGATGGTGCCGATGAGCGTCCAGGCGAGCAGCGCCAGGCCCAGCGAGCCGACCACGCCGCTCGAGACGCGGCTGGCGAACTGCAGCACGCGCTGCGTCAGCTCCTGCGCCGGCACGACGCCGAGCGGACGGAAGAACTCGAACACGATCGGCTCGAGGTCGTGCCGGCCGCCGAAGATCTTCAGCACCGCGAAACTGAAGGCCAGCAGCGGGATGAGCGAGAGCAGGGTGGTGTACACCAGGCTCATGGCGCGCAGGTTGATCTCGCCGCGCGACAGGTCGCGCAGCACCGCGTACGGGTAGCGCAGCACGCGCAGGCTGGCGCCGAGCGGCCCGGGCCGCAGCGACGCCGGCCCGAAGAAGCACCAGTCGAGGAACGCCCAGATGCGCAGCCACATCGCTTAAGGATACAGTGCCGCGCGGTGCGCGGTGCCACATGACAGGAAATTCGTCTTATCCCGAGCGGATCGTGTGCCTCACCGAGGAGACGACCGAGACCCTGTACCTGCTCGGCGAGCAGCAGCGCATCGTCGGCATCTCCGGCTTCACGGTGCGCCCGCCGCAGGCGCGGCGCGAGAAGCCGCGCGTCTCCGCCTTCACCAGCGCACGCACCGCACGCATCATCGAGCTCAGGCCCGATCTGGTGCTCGGCTTCTCCGACCTGCAGGCGGACATCGCCGCCGAGCTGGTGCGCGCCGGGCTCGAGGTGCACGTCTTCAACCACCGCAGCATCGAGGACATCCTGCGCATGATCCGCACGCTCGGCGGCATGATCGGCTGCGAGGCGCGGGCCCAGGCGCTCAGCGAGCATCTGGCGGCGGGGCTCGCGGCGGTGCAAGCACGCTCCGCGCGCCTCAGGCGCCGCCCGCGTGTGTACTTCGAGGAGTGGGACGAGCCGCAGATCTCAGGCATCCGCTGGGTGTCGGAGCTGGTGAGCCTCGCCGGCGGCGAGGACTGCTTCCCGGAGCTCGCCCTCAAGCCGCTCGGCCGTGACCGCATCATCCACGATGCGCTCGAGGTGCCGCGCCGCGCCCCCGACATCGTGCTGGCCTCCTGGTGCGGCAAGAAGTTCCGCCCCGAGCGGCTGTGCGCGCGCCCGGGCTGGGGAGAGATTCCGGCGGTGCGCTCCGGCTTCGTGCGCGAGATCAAGTCGGCGCTGATCCTGCAGCCCGGGCCGGCCGCGCTCACCGAGGGGGTGCAGGCCATCCAGAGCGTGATCGAGGCGTGGGCGGCCGCGGCGGGTGCGGCAGACTAGCCTAGCGGGCGCTTCAGCGGATGCCGCGCCGCGCCCGGATCAGGTCCCAGGCCTCGATGATCTGCTGCGTGCGCTGCTTGGCATGCTCGATCATCGACTCGGGCAGGCCGTTGGCCTTGAGCTTGTCGGGATGGTGGCGGTTGAGGGCGCGCCGGTAGGCCTTGGCCACCTCCTGGTCGCTTGCCTGCGGGCCGCTCTCGAGTACGCGGTAGGCGGCCTGCAGGGCCTGCGCGTCGCCGCTGGCGCCACCGGCCGGGGTTCCCTGGGCCCGGAAGGCACCGGCGCGGATGCGCAGCACCGCCTCGATGTGCGCGAGCTCCAGTCCCGAGACCCCGAGCACGCGCGCCACGCGCTGCAGCGTCGGCCGCACGGCTCCCTCGAGGTCGTTGCCGGCGAGCGCGGCGCGCACCTGGATCTCGAGGAAGATGCGCGTCAGGTCCGGGCGGCCCTCGCAGGCGCGCTCGAGCCCCTCGAGCTCGGCCTGCAGGTCAAACTGCGGCTGCTTGCCCTCGGTGAAGCAGGCGATGGCCTGCTGCGTCTGCGCGCCATCCAGGCGCAGCTCGCTCATCACCGCGCGCGCGGCGGCGATCTCGCGCTCGGAGATGCGGCCGTCGGACTTGGCGAGGCAGCCCATGACGCGGAAGGTGGCACGGAAGAAGCGTGTGCCGAGCTCCACCAGCGCCTCGTGGCTGAGCGGCGGGGCGGGCGCGGACTCCTCGTCGAACTGGTGCCCGAGAATAAATCCTAGCACCGCGCCCAGCGGGCCGAGCACCAGCGCTCCGAGCACGCCGCCGGCGGCTTTGCCGATCCACTTCATGGGCTGGTGTCGGTCTCGGATGCGGGGTGAGGGCGCCTCAAAGGGCCGTTATAGTAGCAAGCGATGAGCGAGCCGACCGTCTACCGCACCGCCCTGAAGGGACTCGAGCGCCTGCACGAGGGCAAGGTGCGCGACATCTACGCGGTCGATGCGGCGACGCTCCTGATCGTCACTACTGACCGCCTCTCGGCCTTCGACGTCGTGCTGCCCGATCCGATCCCCGGCAAGGGCGCGGTGCTCAACGGTATCTCCAACTTCTGGTTCGAGCGCACGCGCACGCTCATTCCCAACCACCTGACCGGGCGCGACCCGGCGAGCGTGGTGCGCGATCCCGCCGAGCAGGCGCAGCTCTCAGGCCGGGCGGTGCTGGTGCAGCGCCTGCGGGCGCTGCCGATCGAGGCGGTGGTGCGCGGCTATCTCATCGGCTCCGGCTGGAAGGACTACCAGGCGAGCGGGCGGCTGTGCGGCATCGGACTGCCGCCCGGCATGCGCCAGGCACAGCGCCTGCCGCAGCCGCTGTTCACCCCGGCCTACAAGGCCGCGGCCGGGGCGCACGATGAGAACATCACCTTCCAGAGGGTCGAGGAGCTCATCGGCACACAGCTCGCGGGGCAGGTGCGCGAGGCGGCGCTCACGCTGTACCGCTTCGCCGCCGCGCACGCACTCGAGCGCGGCATCATCATCGCCGACACCAAGTTCGAGTTCGGGGTGGACTCAGGCGGGCGGCTCACCCTCATCGACGAGGTGGTGACGCCGGACTCCTCGCGCTTCTGGCCGGCCGACAGCTACCGCGAAGGCGTGAGCCCGCCGAGCTTCGACAAGCAGTACGTGCGCGACTACCTGGAGACGCTCGACTGGAACAAGAAGGCCCCGGGCCCGAAGCTGCCGCCCGAGGTCATCGCGCGCACCAGCGCAAAATACCGCGAAGCCTTCGCGCGCCTGACCGGCCCGGCGCGCGAGCTCGGGTAGACTTGCGCTGCTATGGCGAGCCCCTGGATTGCCCCCTCGATACTGTCGGCCGACTTCGCGCGCCTGGGCGAGGAGGTCGAGGCGGTGCTGCGTGCCGGCGCCGACCTGATCCACTTCGACGTGATGGACAACCACTACGTGCCCAACCTCACCATCGGCCCGCTGGTGTGCGAGGCGCTGCGCAAGCGGGGCATCCAGGCGCCGATCGACGTGCACCTGATGGTGCGCCCCGTCGACCGCATCGTGCCGGACTTCGCGGCCGCCGGGGCCACCTACATCAGCTTCCATCCGGAGGCGAGCGAGCACGTCGATCGTAGCATCGGCCTCATCCGCGAGCACGGCTGCCGGCCCGGGCTGGTGTTCAACCCGGCCACTCCGCTTCAGTACCTGGACTACACCCTCGAGCACCTCGACCTGGTGCTGATCATGTCGGTGAACCCGGGGTTCGGCGGGCAGAAGTTCATCCCCGGGAGCCTGCGCAAGCTGGCCGATGCCCGGCGCCGCCTCGATGCCGCCGGCAGCGTCGCGCGCCTGGAGGTGGATGGGGGGATCAAGAGCGACAACATTCGCGCGGCGGCGGATGCGGGCGCGGATACCTTCGTGGCCGGGTCGGCGATCTTCGGCAGCCCCGACTACGCGCGCACCATCGCCGAGCTGCGCGCGCGCATCGGCCGCTGAGCGCGGCTACTCCTCGTCGTCCTCGTCATCCTCGTCATCGTCGCGGTCCACGGGCGCGCTCGCCCGGGCCGTGGCCGTCCCCGGCTTGGCCGGCACGATCACCGGGCGGGTCTTCATCTTCGGGCGCGCGTTGAAGACCACGATGGTCTTGCCCGTGGCGCGCAGCAGGCCCTGCTCCTCGAGCACCTTGAGCACCCGTCCGGCCATCTCGCGCGAGCAGCCCACCAGGCGCGAGAGCTCCTGGCGGCTCACCTTGATCTGCATGCCCTCCGGGTGGGTCATGGCGTCCGGCTCGCCGCACAGGTCCATGATGGCGTGCGCGACACGGCCGGTGACGTCGACAAAGGCCAGGTCGCCGAGCTTGCGGTTGGTGCGATCCAGGCGCGTGGCCAGCTGCGTCGCCAGCTCGAACACCAGTCCCGGGCTCTCCGCGGCGATCTGGCGGAAGCGCGGGTAGGTCATCTCCGCCAGCTCGCACTGGTTGCGCGTGCGCACCCAGGCGCTGCGGGTCGGCTGCTCGTAGAACAGGCCCATCTCGCCGAAGAACTGGCCGCGGTTGAGGTAGGCGAGCACCATCTCGTTGCCTTCCTCGTCCTCGATCATGACCTCCACCGAGCCGCTGATGATGTAGTAGAGGACGTCCGGCAGGTCGCCGGCATGGATGACGACGGTCTTGGAGGGCACCGCGCGGATGCGGCAGTAGCTCAGGAAGCGGTTGATCGCAGGGATCTCGCTCAGCGGCTTCACGTTTTCTTCCATTACCCCACTCCCCAGTCAGACCTAAACGTACAAGCGCCCGCTCGCGGCGGACTTTCTCAGATCCAGTAGGCGGTGCCCGTCATGACGGCGGCCGTGCGGCGCATGAGTGCCTGCACCGGCTGCGGCAGCGGCGCGCCGCCGGCGCGCGTGGCGCTGCGACCGTGCACGATCTCCTCCGCGCGCATCCGCTCAAGTATGGCACGGCTGCGGCTGTCCCCTGTCGGCAACCGCTCGAGGTGAGTATCCAGATGCCGCTCGACCTGGCGCTCGGTCTCGGCGACGAAGCCGAGGCTGGCACGGTCGCCGGCCAGCGCCGCGAGCGCCCCGATGGCGAAGGAGCCGGCGTACCAGAGCGGGTTGAGCAGGCTCGGGCGCGCCTGCAGTTCGGTGAGGCGCGCCTCGCACCAGCCGAGGTGGTCGGACTCGGCCTGCGCGGCCTCGAGCAGCAGCTGCCGGGTCGCGGCGGAACGCGCAAGGAGGGCCTGGCCGTGGTAGAGCGCCTGGGCGGCGAGCTCCCCGGTGTGATTCACCCGCATGAGGGCGGCGGCATCGCGCCGCTGCGCGTCGGACAGGGGCTGCGGGGCCTCCCGCGGCGTCGGGACGGGGCGACTGGCACGGGCCGGGGCGAAGAGGGCCCGCAGGGCGCGGTCGGCGGCGGCGATGGCTGAGTCGAGAGTGCGGCCGGACTCCATATCTAAGGTGTCTATTATAGGCGCATAAGGCTCAGCTACCCCCATCCCCGCGGCGGCCCCGGCCGGCGGCGGGCCCGCCCGGGGGGCGTGCTTTGCATTGGCGCAGGGGCTTGAGTACACTTCCCCGCCTTTTTTTGGCCCCCCAAGTTCCCATGGCGCCGCCGCCCGGGGCCCGAGGGCCGCAGCCCACGAGTGAGCTATGAAGACCGTATTCGCCAAGCCCGGCAGCGTCCGTGGCGACTGGTTCGTCGTCGATGCCAGCGACAAGACGCTCGGACGCCTGGCCTCCCAGATCGCCCATCGCCTCAAGGGCAAGCACAAGGCTGACTACAGCCCGCACGTGGACATGGGCGATCACATCGTCGTGGTCAATGCCCAGAAGGTGCGCGTGACCGGGCGCAAGCTCACCGACAAGATCTACTACCACCACACCGGCTACATCGGCGGCATCAAGTCGATCGCGCTCGAGAAGCTGCTCGCCGAGCACCCCGAGCGGGCCATCGAGTTCGCGGTCAAGGGCATGCTGCCGAAGAATCCGCTCGGGCGGCGCATGCTGAAGAAGCTGCACGTGTTCGCCGGCGGCGAGCATCCGCACCAGGCGCAGCAGCCCAAGCCGCTCGACATCCAATAGGACGACCTACGCACATGCCAGCGACCCAGAATCACTACGGCACCGGCCGCCGCAAGACCGCCACCGCGCGCGTGTACCTGAAGCCTGGCAGCGGGCGCATCACCGTGAACGAGCGCTCGCTGGATGAGTTCTTCGGCCGCGAGACCGGCCGCATGATCGTGCGACAGCCGCTCGAGGCGGTGAAGCTCACCGCCAATTTCGACATCGCCGTGACCGTGGACGGTGGCGGCATCACCGGCCAGGCAGGCGCCATCCGCCATGGCATCACCCGCGCCCTCATCAAGTACGATGAGAGCCTGCGCAAGCCGCTGCGCGATGCGGGCTTCGTCACCCGCGATGCGCGCGAGGTGGAGCGCAAGAAGGTCGGGCGCCGCAAGGCCCGGCGCGCCCCGCAGTACTCCAAGCGCTAAACGCGCGGAGATCGGCCGCGGCTTCCACGGTCGGCCCGCCGGGGTAAGATGCGCCCGTTTCGCCTCAACTGGGGGATCGTCTAGTGGTAGGACAACGGACTCTGACTCCGTTTACCTAGGTTCGAATCCTAGTCCCCCAGCCAAACCACGAAGCCCCGCCCGCAAGGACGGGGCTTCGTTCTTTCCCGCCTCGGGGCCTGCGCCTACAGCTTTTCGTGCACCTGCGCGTGAGCATCCGGTCTTTGCGCGGAGGTGACGTCATGCCTCGTGGGGACAAGTCCAAGTACACGCCCAAGCAGAAGCGCAAGGCCGAGCACATCGAGGAAAGCTACGAAGCGCGCGGCCTGGACCCGGGCGAAGCCGAGGCGCGGGCCTGG
>DATJVL010000032.1:0-41740 GCA_035501795.1 Steroidobacteraceae bacterium | reverse complement strand
GGCAAACTGCCGGCTCTGTCGCACTATCTCCCGAAAGATCTCGTTGCAGACGGTCTCGGGAGTGCGCACGAAGCCGCGCCCCTCGCAGCTTGGACAGGGGCCGCACAGCAGGTGTTCCAGGCTCTCGCGGGTGCGCTTGCGGGTCATCTCCACCAGCCCGAGCGGGGAGAGGCTCACGATGTGGGTCTGCGCCCGATCCCCGGCCAGGGCGCGCTCGAGCGCCGCCAGGACCGCGCGGCGGTGCGGCTCGTCGCGCATGTCGATGAAGTCGATGATGATGATGCCGCCGAGGTTGCGCAGCCGCAGCTGCCGCGCGATGCTCACCGCCGCCTCGAGGTTGGTGCGGAAGATGGTCTCCTCGAGGTTGCGGTGGCCGACGTAGGCGCCGGTGTTGACGTCGATCGTGGTCATGGCCTCGGTCTGATCGATGATCAGGTGGCCCCCCGACTTCAGCGGCACCTTGCGGTCGAGCGCGCGCGCGAGCTCCTCCTCGACGCCGTTCAGGTCGAACAGCGGACGCGTGCCCGCGTACAGCTCGAGCGCCTCGGCGCTCTCGGGCATGAAGGTGGCGGCGAACGCGCGCATCTGCTCGTACTCGCGCGGCGAGTCCACCAGCACCCGGCTCACCCCGCGCGCGAGCTCATCGCGCAGCACGCGCAGCGACAGCGGCAGGTCCTCGTGCACCACCGAGCCGGACTGCGCCGCCTGCGCGCTGCGGCGCACGTGCTCCCACAGGCGCGCCAGGTAGTGCATGTCGGTGCGCAGGTGCTCGCGCGTCGCCCCCTGCGCGGCGGTGCGGATGATGTAGCCGCCGCGGCCCTCGCCGGCGGTGAGCTCGGCGAGCACCCCCTTCAGGCGGCTACGCTCGGCCTCGTCCTCGATGCGCGCGGATACGCCGATCGCCTGGCCGCGCGGCATGTACACCAGGTAGCGCGACGGCAGCGCGATGAAGGTGGTGAGGCGCGCCCCCTTGGTGCCGATCGGATCCTTGATGACCTGCACCAGGATGTCATCGCCGGCGTTCACCAGGCGGCGGATGTCCTCGAGCTGCGGCAGTGCCGCGTTGCCGATGAGGGTGTCACCGCCCTCCCTGTCAGGGGCCGCGATGTCGGCGGCGTGCAGGAAGGCGGTGCGCTCGAGCCCGATCTCGACGAACGCCGCCTGCATGCCGGGCAGCACGCGCGACACGCGCCCCTTGTAGAGGTTGCTCACCAGGCCGCGACGGCTGGTGCGCTCGATCTGCACCTCCTGCACCACGCCGCTCTCGAGCAACGCCGCGCGCGTCTCGCGCGGCGCCACGTTGACCAGGATCTCCACGCTCACGCGCCCGCCCCCCGGGGCCCGCAGGGCACGCCGGCGGCGCGCAGCAGCGCGGCGGTCTCGTAAAGCGGCAGCCCCATGACCCCGGAGTAGCTGCCGGCGAGGTGCTCGATGAACACCGCGCCCAGACCCTGCACCGCGTAGGCGCCGGCCTTGTCGTGGGGCTCGCCGCTCGCCCAGTAGGCGCGGCACTCGGCCTCGCTCAGGATGCGGAAGCGCACCTCGCTCGCGCTCAGGCGGCAGTCGAGGCCGCCGGCGCTGCGCAGCGCGACCGCGGTCAGGACCTCGTGGGTGCGCCCGGAGAGCTGGCGCAGCATCGCCACCCCCTGCGCCTCGTCCGCCGGCTTGCCGAGCATGGCCGCGTCGAGGACCACGATGGTGTCGGCCGCCAGCACCGGCAGCGCCTGCGGCGCGGGCCCGAGCGCGAGTGCCTTCGCGCGCGCCAAGCGCACCACGTAGTCCGCGGCGCGCTCCCCGGGCCGCACACCCTCATCGACGCGCGGCGCGCGCATCAGGTGCGGCACGCCGATCTGGAGCAGCAGCTCGCGCCGCCGCGGCGACTGCGAGGCCAGGCACACCAGCGGAGCGCTGTCGTTGCGATCGGCCATCAGGCGCGATGATACGGGTGATTGCTGAGGATGCTGTGGGCGCGGTAGAGCTGCTCGGTGAGGAGCACCCGCGCCAGCGCGTGCGGCAACGTCAGCCGCGAGAGCGACCAGGTGAAGTCGGCCCGCTCGAGCACCGCCTCGGCCAGGCCATCCGCGCCGCCGATGAGGAAGGCCAGGTCCTGCGCGCCCTGCTGCCGCGCTCGCAGCCAGAGGGCAAATTCCGCGGTGGTGAACTCGCGGCCGCGCTCATCGAGCGCCACCACGTGCTCCTGCGGACGCAGCAGCCCGAGCAGTCGTGCGCCCTCGGCCGCGGTCGCGCGCGCCGGGGCGCTGGCGCGGCGCAGCGGCTCGAGCTGCACCAAGGTCACGTTGAGCGCGCGCAGGCGCTGCAGGTAGGCATCGCAGGCACTGCGCACCCACTCCGGCATGCGCGTGCCCACGGCGATCACGCGCACGCGCACGGCGCGGTTCTCGCTAGCGCGGGCTGCGCCGCCGCCGCGCCGCTGCGCGCGGCGCTGCCGCCACTACGCTCAGCGCCGGTGCGCCTTCCCACAGCCGCTCGAGCCCGTAGAACTCACGCACGCGCGGCAGCATGACGTGCACCAGCACGTCCTGCAGGTCGACCAGCACCCACTCGCCGTCGCGGGCGCCCTCGGTCCCGAGCGGGCGGCACCCGGCGGCCTTGGCCTTCTGCGTGACGCGCTCGGCGATCGAGCGCACGTGGCGGTCGGAATTGCCGGACGCGATGATCATCGTGTCGGCGATGTCGGTGAGCCCCCGCACATCCAGCACCCGAACGTTGACGGCCTTCATGTCCTCGAGCGCACTCGTCACGGTTTGCTCCAGGGGCGAAGCGCGCTCCTCGGCGGGGCGCGGGCGTTTGCGGGTGGCCATGTGGTTTAGCGGGTTCTCCTGCAGGCTGCGGTGGACGGACTCAAAGCTCCTGCGAGCGAGCATAGCATCTCGTCTGGAAGATGATCTGCCTCACCTCCTCGGTGACCAGGTAGCGCGGGTCGCGCCCGGCCACGAGCAGCGCGCGCAGCTCGGTGGAGGAGATCTCCAGCTGCGTGCCGGCGTGCACGTAGATGCAACCGAAAAGCCTGCGATGCAGCTCCTGGATGCTGCCGGTGCCGTGATCCACCATCACCGCGCCCAGGGGACCGGCGGTGGGCGCACGCCAGCCCGGGCGGTGCGCCACCACGATGTGCGCCAGGTCGAGCAGCTCGCGCCAGCGGTGCCACTGCGGCAGACCGAGGAAGGCGTCCATGCCGAGCAGCAGGCACAGCGAGCGCTCGGGGAACTCGCGCCGCAGCTCGGTGAGCGTGTCGACCGAGTAGGAGGGGCCGCTGCGGCGCACCTCGCGGTCATCGACCACGAAGTGCGGCTGGCCCGCGACCGCCGCGTGCACCAGGCGCAGGCGCATGGCCGCGCTTGCGTACAGCTGCTCACGGTGCGGCGGCGTGCCGGCGGGCAGCAGCCGCACCTGTGCGAGCTTCAGCTCCTGCCACAGCTCGAAGGCGGTGCGCAGGTGCCCGCAATGAATCGGGTCGAAGGTGCCGCCGAAGATGCCGATGGGCTGCAAGGCCGCCATGACGCGCTCAGCCGGCGAGCGCGAACCGGCCCGGCCCGCCGCCGCACAGCTGCAGCGCCAGCAGCGCCATCTCGTCCCAGGGATCCCCGGCGAGACGGCCCTTGATCATGCGGTCGGCGCGCGCCGCGCGCGTCAGCAGCGCGCCGAACTGCAGGCGCGGGGCGCGGCGCCTGGCCTTCTCCAGCGCCGCCGCCTGGCGCTGCCACGGCGCCCGCGTGCCCTCCTCGGGGTGCGCGTGCGCGTTCCAGGTGTCGCGCAGCGCCTTGCTGCAGGCCCACAGCGCCAGCACCGGCTCGGTGCCCTCGGCGCGCAGCCCGGCGAGCATGCGCAGCGCGCGCGCCGTGGCGCCCTCGAGCAGTGCCTCGCCCAGCTGGAACACGTCAAAGCGCGCACTGTCGGTGATCACCGCCAGCAGCGCCTCGGCGCCGACGGCGCCGCGCACGCCGGCGAGGGCGAGCTTGTCGAGCTCCTGCTGCGCGGCGAGCAGGTTGCCCTCGGTGCGCGCGGCGAGCAGTGCCAGCGCATCGGCGTCGGGCTCGATCCCGAGCGCACGCGCGCGCGCGCGCAGCCAGGCCGGCAGACGCGCCGGCTCGAGCGGCCACACCTGCACCAGCGCACCGCTCGCCTCCAGGGTGCGCAGCCACGGCGCGTTGCGCGCCTCGCGCTCCAGGCGCGGCGCGAGGATCAGGTAGTGGGTATCGGGCGCGTTCGCTGCGAGCAGCGCGCTGAGCGCGGCGTTGCCGGCGACGCCGGGCTTGCCGCTGGCGAGACGGATCTCGGTCAGGCGCCGCTGCGCGAACAGCGACAGGTTGGCGGCGGCGGCGCGCACCGCGTCCCAGTCGGCGACGCGCTCGATGAAGTGCACCTCGCGCTCAGCCCCGGCGCTGCGCGCGGCCGCGCGCACCTGATCGGCCGCCTCCTGCACCAGCAGCGGCTCATCGCCGGACACGAGGTAAGCGGGCAGCAGGCGCTTGGCGAGCTGCTGGCCGAGGTTGTCGGGGGTGAGTTTCATGCGTTGCGTCCTCGGGCGCCTGGGCGTGAGCGGTGCAGAGAACCGTGCCGCATTATCAACCATTCGCCCGTCGGGAAGTTGCCTGACGCGCACGGCTGCGACTACCCGTGAAGCCCGGTCCCGTCACGCCGGGGCGCGCCACGCCTTCGATGCCGAGGGCATCACCGCACTCGGCGTGCGCTTCGACGTCATCAACCTGTTCGACGCCAAGTCAAGAGATCCGCGACGGCGCGCCGCAATACGGGCCGCGGCGCGGCTTCTTCGGCGGCGCCAGCTGGCGTGCTTAAGAGGGCGCAGCGGTGCTTCAGGGCGGATCCGCGCTCTCGCGGCGCGCGCCGCTGAGATGGCCGCGCGCATCGAGGATCCCCTGCTCGCTCAGCCAGCGCTGCGCATCGGCCGCATCGGCGGCGAACCAGGCGGCGGCGCTGCCGAGGCGGAAGCTGTACCCCCATTCGTCCATGTCGCGCGCCAGGCGCGTGCCGCCGATGCCGGGGAGCTGATCCGCGAGCAGGACCTGCAGGTAGCACACCGCCGCCTCCTCCAGGTCCGTGCCGCCGGCATCGCGCTCCAGGTGCGCGCGCCGCGCCGGGCTCATGCAGATGAAATGGCTGGCCTCGTGCAGCAGCGAATGGACCGGGGTATCGGCGCGGGCGTAGAGCCGCTCGCCCTCGAGGCCGGCCTCGCTCTCACCCCAGTAGGAACCGGGAATGCGCGCCCCGTCGGCGAGCCGCACGAGGGTCAGCCCGTAGCGGGCCAGCAGCGCAGCGAGCGCGGCCTGGTCCGCGGCGGCGAGCTGCAGCACGCCGGCGGCGGCGGCGCCCGCGCTCACAGGTTGGAGAGCAGCCGCATGACGCGGTCGGCGAGGTCGCGCGCCATGTCCTCGCGCAGCACGTCCTCCTCGTGTCCCTTGGCGAGCAGCTCCGGCTCGGCGAAGGTGTAGTCACGCCGCGCCACCACCTCCTGGGGCGCGAGCAGCTCGCGCTCGCCGGCGGTGACGGTGACGCGCACCGTGTAGGTGACCTCGTAGAGGTTGGGCTGGTTGGAGGCCGAGACCGAGATCGTGCGCCGCACCATCTGGTCCTGCAGGATGCTGATGACGGCCGAGGCCTGCGACTTCTGCTCGGCCAGCTGCGCCCCGTTCTGCAGCAGCTGGTGGCGCAGGCTCTGCACGAAGTCGGTCTGCCGGTCCGGCGCCTCGACGTAGGGGTTCTTCACCAGCGCCGGGAGTGGTGCGCGCCCCTGCAGGTGAAAGCCGCACCCGCCCAGGAATGCGAGCAGCGCCAGCGCCGCCGCGGTGACGAGCGTGCGCATCAGATGACCACGTTGACGAGCTTGCCGGGCACGACGATCACGCGCCGCACCGCCTTGTCGGCGATGAAGCGGCGCACGCGCTCATCGGCGAGCGCCGCGGCGCGCACGGTGTCCTCGTCGCTGTTGACCGGCACGGTGACGTGCCCGCGCAGCCGCCCGTTCACCTGCACCACCAGCTCGTGGGTCGCCTGTGCCAGCGCGTGCGGGTCGGCCTGCGGCCAGGGCTCATCGATCACCGCGCGCTCGTGGCCGAGCCCGTGCCAGAGGGCGTGGCAGACGTGCGGGATGATGGGCGCGAGCACCCGCACCACCACCTCGAGGGCCTCCTGGCGCACGGCGCGCCCCGCGCCGCTCGCATCCTCGCAGCGCTGCAGCGCGTTCAGCACCTCGATCATGGCGGCGACCGCGGTGTTGAAGTTGCGGCGCCGGCCGATGTCATCGCTCGCCTTGGCGAGGCGCTGGTGGGTGAGGCGGCGCAGCTCGCGCTGCGCCTCGTTCAGGGCGGCCGGCTCGAGCGCCCCGGTGGGGCCGGCGGCGCGGTGCTCGTAGACCGCGTTCCACAGGCGGCGGATGAAGCGCGCCGCGCCCGCCACGCCCTCGTCCGACCACTCGAGGGTCTGCTCCGGCGGGGATGCGGACATCATGAAGAGGCGCGCGGTGTCGGCGCCGTAGCGCGCCACCAGCCCTTCCGGGTCGACCCCGTTGCCCTCGGACTTGGACATCTTGCCCAGGCCCTCGTGCACCACCGCGAGCGTGCCCTCGGGCGTGCTCACCTCGAAGGACACCTGGCCATCGGCGCCGCGGCGTTCCTCGACGTCGGCGGGGTTGAAGTAACGCTTGCGCTCGTTCGGGCCCTGGTGCGAGTAGATGTGGTTGAGCACCATCCCCTGGGTGAGGAGGTTGCTGAAGGGCTCCGCGAAGGCGAGCAGCCCGAGGTCACGCATCACCCGGGTCCAGAAGCGTGAGTACAGCAGGTGCAGGATCGCGTGCTCGATGCCGCCGATGTACTGGTCGACCGGTAGCCAGTAGTCCACCCGCGCGTCCACCATCGAGCGCGCGCTGTCGTGACTGGCGTAGCGCAGGAAGTACCACGAGGAATCGACGAAGGTATCCATCGTGTCGGTCTCGCGGCGCGCCGCCGCTCCGCAGCGCGGGCAGCGGCACTCGTAGAAGGCGGGCGTGCGCGCGAGCGGGTTGCCGCTGCCATCGGGCACCAGGTCCTCGGGCAGGCGCACCGGCAGCTCCCCATCCGGCACCGGCACCACGCCGCACGCGCCGCAGTGGATGAGCGGGATCGGGCAGCCCCAGTAGCGCTGGCGCGAGATGCCCCAGTCGCGCAAGCGGTACTGCACGCGCAGCTCGCCTAAGCCCCGCGCCTTGAGCGCCGCGGCGATCGCGCTCACCGCCGCCTCGAAGTTGAGCCCGGAGAACTCGCCCGAGTTCACCGTCACGCCGTGCGCGGCGTAGGCCCCCTGCCAGGGGGGCGTGGCCTCCTGGTAGCCCTCCCCGTTCGCGGGGCGGATGACGGTCACGATGGGCAGCTGATGCTCGAGCGCGAACGCGAAATCGCGCTCATCGTGCGCCGGCACGCCCATGACGGCGCCCTCGCCGTAGCCCATGAGCACGTAGTTGGCGACCCACACCTCGAGCGGCTGGGCGCTCAAGGGGTGCAGCACGTGCAGCCCGGTCGGCAGGCCCTTCTTCTGCTGCGTGGCGAGCTCGGCCTCCATCACCGAGCCGCGCCGGCACTCCTCGATGAAGGCGGCGAGCGCCGCATTGCCGCGCGCCGCGGCGAGTGCGATCGGGTGCTCGGCCGCGACGGCGACGAAGGTGCTGCCGAAGAGCGTGTCGACGCGCGTGGTGAACACCTTCAGCTGCCCCGCGCCGCCCAGCGCGCGCGCGGTGTCCGGGGCGTAGGGGAAGGCGACGTCGCAGCCCTCGCTGCGCCCGATCCAGTTGGCCTGCATGACGCGCACGCGCTCGGGCCAGCCGTTGAGCGTATCGAGCGCCTCGAGCAGCTCGTCGGCATAGCGCGTGATGTTCAGGTAGTACATCGGGATCTCGCGCTTCTCGATGGGCGCGCCGGTGCGCCAGCCGCGCCCGTCGATCACCTGCTCGTTGGCGAGCACGGTCTGGTCCACGGGATCCCAGTTCACGGTGCCGGTCTTGCGGTAGGCGATGCCGCGCTCGAGCATGCGCAGGAACAGCCACTGGTTCCAGCGGTAGTAGTCGGCATCGCAGGTGGCGAGCTCGCGCTGCCAGTCGATGGCGAAGCCGAGCGCCTGCATCTGCGCGCGCATGTAGCTGATGTTGTCGCGCGTCCACCTGGCCGGCGGCACGCCGTTGGCCATGGCGGCGTTCTCGGCCGGCAGCCCGAAGGCATCCCAGCCCATCGGCTGCAGCACGTTGCAGCCCTGCATGCGCATGTAGCGCGCCAGCACGTCGCCGATGGTGTAGTTGCGCACGTGCCCCATGTGCAGCCGCCCCGAGGGGTAGGGGAACATCGACAGGCAGTAGTACTTGCGCCGCGCGGGATCCTCGCGCGCGGCGAAGGCGCGGCGCTCGTTCCAGTACTGCTGCGCGGCGCGTTCGACCGCCGCGGGCTCGTAGCTTTCTTGCATTCGTTTTCTTAGGGCAGACGCAGCGGCACGAAAATCTGCGCATCCTGGCGCTGGATGAGCAGCGCCACCGTCTTGCCGGAGCCCTTGGCGGCCTCCTGCAGCTCCCGCACGCTGTTGACGCGCTTGCCGTTCACGCCGAGCACGATGTCGCCAGGCTCGACCTGGGCCTGCTCGGCGGGTCCGCTGACCTGCTCGACCACCAGGCTCCCGGTCGTGCCGGCGCGCTGCTTCTCCTGCGGCGCGAGCGCGCGGACGGTCAGCCCGAGCGCGCTCGCCTTGTCGGTGTCCTTTTCCTTCGGCCCCGCACCGCGCTCGGCCACGGTCTGCGTCTGCTCCTTGAGCTCCTCGATGCGCACGCTCACGTTCTGCAGCTTGCCGTTGCGCCACACCTCGAGCAGCGCATCCGCCCCGGGCCGCATGGCGGCGATCTGCCCGGAGAGCTCGCCATAGCGCTCGATCGGGTGGCCGGCGACGCCGAGGATCACATCGCCGGCGGCGATGCCGGCCTTGGCCGCCGGCCCGTCGTGATCGACCGAGGAGACCAGTGCGCCGCGCGGGCGGTCGAGGCCGAAGGACTCGGCCAGCTGCGCGTTGACGTCCTGGATGGTGACGCCGATGCGGCCGCGCACCACGCGCCCGGTCTTGATCAGCTGCTCCTCGACGTTGCGCGCCACGTCGATGGGGATCGCGAACGAGACGCCCATGAAGCCGCCGGTGCGGCTGAAGATCTGCGAGTTGATGCCCACCACCTCGCCGGCCATGTTGAACAGCGGGCCGCCGGAGTTGCCCGGGTTTACCGGCACGTCCGTCTGGATGAAGGGCACGTAGTTCTCGCCCGGCACCGAGCGCGCGGTGGCGCTGATGATGCCGGCGGTGGCGGTGTTCTCGAAGCCGAAGGGTGAGCCGATGGCGAGCACCCACTGCCCGGCCTTCAGGCGCGCCGGATCGCCGAGCTTGACCGTGGGCAGATTGGCGGCGCTGATCTTGATCACGGCGACGTCCGTGCGATCGTCCGCGCCGATCACCTTGGCCGGGAACTCGCGCCGGTCGGTCAGCCGTACCGTGACCTCATCGGCGTTCGCCACCACGTGGGTGTTGGTGAGGATGTAGCCGTCGGCGCTCACGATGAAGCCCGAGCCGGCGCCGCGCACCGGCGCGCGCGGGCCCTGCTCGGGTGTCGGGATGCCGAAGCGCCGGAAGAAGTCGTAGAACGGGTCGTTGGGCGAGAGTCCCGGGGCATTGCCGGCGCCGCGCGGCTTCTCCACTACCTCGACGTTCACCACCGCGGCGCCATAGCGCTCGACCAGCTGCGTGAAGTCCGGCAGCGGCCGCATGGGGATGTCGGCGGGGGGTGCCGGGGTGGCCTCGGCCGCGGGCGCGGGCTGGGCCGCGGCGGACTTCGGCGCCTGGGCCGGCAGGTCGCGCGCGCAGGCGGCGAGCGCGATCGCCGCCGCCAGCACCGCCGCGAGGCGCTGGGCGAGGTTCGGGGTCGTGAGGGTCGGCTGCATGCGGCAATTCCACTAGCTCGGGGAGGACGGCCGGCCCGCTGCCCGGGGCCTGCGTCGCCTATCATTCCGCACCCACAGGCCGTATGCCAGCACCAGGACGCCCAGACTGATCACCGGCCAGTTACCTACGCGCGCGTAGGGGGTCAACCCCTGCATGGGGACGATCTTTGAGACCAGCACCGCCGGCTTGAATTCCGGGGCCCGAGCGATCACCCGCCCCTGCGCATCGATGACCGCCGAGATGCCGTCGTTGGCGGCGCGCACCAGGTAGCGGCCCGCCTCCAGCGCCCGCAGGCGCGAGATCTGCAGGTGCTGGTGGCGCGCGCTCGAGTGCCCGAACCAGGCGTCGTTGGTCACGTTGACCAGCACGTCGGCCTTCGGCAGCACCGCGAGCATCGAGCTACCGTAGGCGTCCTCGTAACATATGGTGGTGCCGAGCTCGAGGCGCGCGGCCGGGAGCGGCGGCTGATTGCGGGCGCCGCGGGTGAAGTCCGCGTACGGCAGGCTCATCAGGCGCAGCCAGGCGCGCACGAACTGCGGCACCGGGAAGAACTCCGCGAACGGCACCAGGTGGCTCTTGTCGTACCAGCTGGTGCGCTGATCCAGCGCCAGCACCGAGTTGTAGTAGCGCGTCTCGGGCTCGGGCCCGTCGGCGCGCAGTACGCCCATCACCAGCGCCGAGCCGTGGGCGTGCGTCTCGCGGTAGAGGTTGCTGATGTAGGGCACGAGATTGTTGGCGACGTCGGCGGGCGCTGACTCCGGCCACACGATCAGCGGCGTGCCGAGCACGCGCTCGGTGAGCGACTGGTAGAGGGTGAGCGTCGTCTCGCGGTTGCTCTCCAGCCATTTCTCATCCTGCGGTATCGCCCCCTGCACCACCGCCACCGCGACCGGCGGCCCCGCTGCCCGGGTCCACGGGTGCCGGTAGAGCGCCGCGCCCACGCCCCAGGGGAGCACGAGCAGCAGCACGGCGAGCGCACGCTCGCGGCGCGCGCCGAGCGCGAGCATCACCAGGGCACCGGCCCCCAGCAGCAGCAGCGCGCTCATGCCGTACACGCCGGCGAGCGGGGCGAAGGCGGCCAGCCAGCTGTCGCTCTGCGAGTACCCGAGCGAGAGCCAGGAGAAGCCGGAGAGGAACCAGCCGCGCCACCATTCCACCACCAGCCACGCCGCCGGTGCGACCGCGAGCCAGCGCAGCGCGCCCGCCTGCGGCAGCCAGCGCGCGAGCGCGTAGCCGAGGCCCGCCTGGTAGAGCCCCATGATCGCGGCGAGCCCCAGCATCAGGGTGAGCGCGAGCCAGATGGGCGCCTGCCCGAGGACGTGGATGCTGAAGTACAGCCAGTAGGTGCCGGCGATGAAGGTGGCGGTGCTGAAGATGAACCCGAGGCGCGCGGCCGCGCGCGGGCTCGCCCCCTGCCACAGCCACATGAGCAGCGCCGGGCACAGCAGCCCCAGCGGCCACAGGTCCAGCGGCGCGAACGCAGCGGCCAGGGCGGCGCCGGCGAGCAGCGCGATCAGCTCGCGCGCCCGTGCGCGGGCTGGGGGCGGGAACGTGCGCCCGGGCGCCGCCGGCGCGGCTCCGGCGGCTGGCAGCCTCTCGGGCATGGCCTTCAGCTCTCGCCGCCGGGGCGTTCGTCGGCGGGCAGCACGTCGCGCGGCGCCAGCACGCGCAGCGTATCGATGCGGCGGCGGTCGGCGCGCAGCACGCGGAACTCGAAGCCCTCGAGGCTGGTGCTCTCGCCGCGACGTGGCAGGCGCCCGAGCTGCTTGAGAAGCAGCCCGGCGATGGTATCGACGCCCTCGCCCTCGGACAGGTGCGCGCCGAAGTACTCGTTGAACTCGCCGATGCGGGTGACACCGCGCACGGTGAACTGCCGCTCGGCGTCGCGGCGGATGTTCTGGTCGTCCTCGACGTCGAACTCATCGTCGATGTCGCCGACGATCTGCTCGATCACGTCCTCGATGGTGCACAGCCCGGCCACCCCGCCGTACTCATCGACGACGATGGCCATGTGGTTTCGGTTGCGGCGGAACTCCCTCAGCAGCACGTTGAGCCGCTTGGACTCCGGCACGAACACCGCCGGGCGCATGTACTCGCGGATGTCGAAGCGCTCGCGCGCCGAGCTGGTGGAGAGCCGCAGCAGGTCCTTCGCCAGCAGGATGCCGACGATGTCGTCGCGATCCTCGTCCATGACCGGCACGCGCGAGTGCCCCGACTCCACCACCACCGGCAGGATGCGCGCGAGCGGATCGCTGCGGCGCACGAACACCATCTGCGCGCGCGGCACCATGATGTCGCGCACCTTGAGGTCACCGACCTCGAGCACGCCCTCGAGCATGGTGAGCGCATCCGCATCGATCAGGTCGCGCGCGGCGGCCTCGCGCAGCACGCCGGTGAGCTCGGCGCGGTCCTGCGGCTCGACGAGGCCATGGGTGAGGCGCTTGAGCCAGCGGCCGGTGGCGTTGAGGTCCTTCGGCATTAGCGGCGGCTCCGGTAGGGATTGGGGAAGCCGAGGCGGCGCAGGATCGCCACCTCGCGCCGCTCCATGCGCCGCGCATCCGCCGCGCGCGCGTGGTCGTAGCCGATCAGGTGCAGCGTGCCGTGCACCACCAGGTGAGCCCAGTGCGCGCGCAGCGGCTTGCCCTGGCCGTGCGCCTCCGCGCGCAGCACGCGCGCGCACAGCACCAGGTCCCCGAGCGGTCGCGGCCCGCGCGTGCGCGCGGCCGACGGCGCCGGGAAGGACAGCACGTTGGTGGCATGGTCGCGGCCGCGGTAGCGCGCATTCAGGCGGCGGCTCTCGCTCGCACCCACCACGGCCACCGCGAGCGCACCGCCCGCAGATCGCGCGCCGAGCGCGGTGCGCGCCCACCGGCTGAGCTCGCGGCCGCTCGGCGCCCAGGCGCGCACGCGCCGCCGCAGCTCGAGCGTGAGCCTCGGGCGCGGGCTGCGCCGGGTGGCCGTGCCCCTCACGCGCCGCCCCCGCGTGCCTCGTAGGCCTGCACGATGCGCTGCACCAGCGGATGGCGCACCACGTCCTGCGCGTCGAAGAAGGTGAAGGACACGCCCTCCACCGGGCGCAGCAGTTCGATCACGTGCGAGAGGCCCGACTGGCGTCCCGGCGGCAGGTCGGTCTGGGTGATGTCCCCGGTCACCACCGCCTTGGAGCCGAAGCCGATGCGGGTGAGGAACATCTTCATCTGCTCGATGGTGGTGTTCTGCGCCTCATCGAGGATGATGAAGGCGTCGTTCAGGCTGCGGCCGCGCATGAAGGCGAGCGGCGCCACCTCGATGACGTTGCGCTCGATGAAGCGCGCCACGCGGTCGAAGCCGAGCATCTCGTAGAGCGCGTCGTACATCGGCCGCAAATACGGGTCCACCTTCTGCGTCAGGTCCCCGGGCAGAAAGCCGAGCCGCTCGCCCGCCTCCACCGCCGGGCGCACCAGTACCAGGCGACGCACGCGGTCCGCCTGCAGCGCCTCGACCGCGCAGGCGACCGCGAGGTAGGTCTTGCCGGTGCCGGCCGGGCCGACCCCGAAGGTGAGGTCGCAGGTGCGGATGTGGTGCAGGTAGTCGCGCTGGTGGGCGCCGCGCGCGCGGATGCCGCCGCGTGGCACGCGCACCAGCTGCTCATCGGAGGCCGAGAGCGCGACGCCCGCCTCGTGCTCGCGCAGCGTCAGGTGCACGCGCTCGGGGGTCACGTCCTCGGTGCGCGTCAGCTCGTACAGCTCGCGCAGCACTTCCTCGGCGAGCGCGGCGCGCTCGCCGGCGATGCGGAAGGTGCCGCCGCGGCGCTGGATGCGCAGCGCCAGGCGCGTCTCCAGCAGGCGCAAATTCTCATCCAGCGGCCCGCACAGGTTCGCCAGGCGGCTGTTGTCGGCCGGCACGAGGTCGAACTCGCGCTGCAGCTCCGCTGCCGGCACCGTGGCGGCCATCTAGGCGCTCGCCGCCAGGGCCGCCGCGGCGCCGCCGGCGAGGCGACCGCGCAGGCTGTGCGCGAGCGCCTCCGTGATGGTGACGTCGACGAACCGCCCGATGAGGCTCGCCGGGCCGGCGAAGTTGACCCAGCGGTTATTGGCGGTGCGCCCGGCGAGCTCGCGTGCGTCCTTCCTGGCCGGCCGCTCGACCAGCACGCGCTCGCTGCCACCGACCATGCGCGCGCTGATCGCACGCGCCTGCCGCTCGAGCTGCGCCTGCAGCCGCGCGAGCCGCTCCTGCTTGAGCGCCCCGGGCACTTCATCCGGGAGCGATGCGGCCGGCGTGCCGGGGCGGCGGCTGTAGAGGAAACTGAAGGACTGGTCGAAGCCGACCTCCTGCGTGAGCGCGAGCGTCGCCTGGAAGTCGCGCTCACTCTCGCCGGGGAAGCCGACGATGAAGTCCGAGGAGATGCTGATGTCCGGGCGCGCCGCGCGCAGCCGGCGCACCTTGTCCTTGAACTCCAGGCTCGTGTAGCCGCGCTTCATCAGCGCCAGCACGCGGTCGGAGCCGGACTGCACCGGCAGGTGCAGGTGGTTGGCGAGCTTGGGCACGTGCGCGAACGCCTCGATCAGGCTGTCATCGAACTCGAGCGGATGCGAGGTGGTGAAGCGGATGCGCTCGATCGCCGGCAGGCGCGCGATGTGATGGATCAGGGTCGCCAGGTCCACCGCGGCCCCATCGCTCATCCTGCCGCGGTAGGCATTGACGTTCTGCCCCAGCAGGGTCACCTCGGCGACGCCCTGCGCGGCGAGCGCGCGCACCTCCTCCAGCACCGAGTCGAAGCCGCGGCTCATCTCCTCGCCGCGCGTGTAGGGGACGATGCAGAAGCTGCAGTACTTGCTGCAGCCCTCCATGATCGAGACATAGGCGTGCGCGGCGGTGGCGCGCGGTCGCGGCAGCTGATCGAACTTCTCGATCTCCGGGAAGCTCACGTCCACCACCGCGCGCCCGGTGCGCCGGCGCGCACCGAGCAGCTGCGGCAGGCGGTGCAACGTCTGCGGACCGAACACCAGGTCGACGAACGGGGCGCGCGCGGCGAGCGCCTCGCCCTCCTGGCTCGCCACGCAGCCGCCGACGCCGATGATGAGCCCGGGCCGGCGCGCCTTCAGGCGCCGCCACTCCCCGAGCAGCGAGAACACCTTCTCCTGCGCCTTCTCGCGCACCGAGCAGGTGTTCATGATGAGCACGTCGGCCTCGGCCGGGTCGTCGGTGGCGCTGAGCTGCTGCCCCTCGAGCACGTCCGCCATGCGGGCGGAGTCGTACTCATTCATCTGGCAGCCGAAGGTCTTGATGAAGTAATGGCCTGGCATAGTGCGGCCGCTCAATCTTACGGGCTTTTGAGGCGGGCACCGTGACCGTGCGGTTGCCGTGCGAGAAAACCCCGTTAATTCAGTTGCTTAGCTAGCCTGCGCGGTCCGCAGGCGCTGCCTCGGCGGCGCCCGCGACCTGGCGCTGCCAGTCGGCCGCATCGTAGTACCCCTGCGAGTCGGCGATGAGCCCGTCGGCATCGAGCCGCCACGCCTCGTAGCCGCGGATGCGCACCGGACGCTGCGTACCGCCCGGTCCGGTGTTGGTGCCGGCGAATCCCCAGTGAAAGAGCGTGCGCTCGCCGCGCTGCTCGAGGGCCTCGAGTGTCACGATGAGGTCCGGGTAGCCGCTCATGAAGGCCTGCACCGCCGCGCTCACCGCGGCCCGTCCGCGGGCCGGTGTGCCGCCATTGATGGTGAGCGCGGCATCCGGGGCGTAGCAGGCGGCCACGCGCGCGGCCTCGTGAGTGCACCAGGCCGCAGCGTACCCCTGCGCGAACCTCAAGGTCCGCTCGCGGTCCACTAGCCCCTGCGGCAGGGGCGCGCCCGGGGCCTCAGAAGGGGATGTCGTCGTCGAACTCCTCGCTGCGGCCGCCGCCGCCACCGGACTCCTCCGCGAAGGCCGGGGCCGCAGCGCCCGCCCCGCCCGTGGCCGCTGCGCCGGCGCCGCCGCCGCCGCCGCGTCCGCCGAGCATCTGCATGTCGTTGGCGACGATCTCGGTCGAGTAGCGCTCGTTGCCCTGCTTGTCCTGCCATTTGCGCGTGCGCAGGCTCCCCTCGATGTACACCTGCGAGCCCTTGCGCAGGTACTCGGCCGCCACCTCGCCGAGGCGCCCGAAGAGCGCGACCCGGTGCCATTCGGTGCGCTCCTGCTGCTCGCCACTCTGCTTGTCGCGCCAGCTCTCGCTGGTGGCGATGCGCAGGTTCGCGACCGTGGTGCCCGAGGGCATGGCGCGCGTCTCGGGGTCCGCGCCCAGATTGCCGATGAGAATGACCTTGTTGATGCCGCGGGCCATGGTGGGTGTCCTCAGGGAAAGTGCCGAAAATGCGCGGCGCGCGTGCCGGCAAGGCAGCGGGCGCGCGGCGCGACAGGGAAGGCATTCTAGTGGAGCCGGCGGCGCGGTGCGATGGGGCATTTGCCGCGCGAACGCCCGAGAACGGCGCCTGGCCGCCCGCTGGCCCGCGGCGCACCCGCGCCGCGAGCCAACAGATCCGCGGCTGCGCTTACTGGCGCTGGCGGATCTTGGCCGCCGCTTCCTTGAGGATGGCGGCGATGCGCGCGAGCTCCGCGGCCGAGGCGCCACGGGCCTGACTCAGGGCGTCCTTGAGTTCGCGCCGTGCCAGCCACACTTCCTCGGAGTGGCCGGTGCTCTCCTCCTCCAGGCCCGAGACCGCCTCGCGCATACGGCCGAGCTTGCGCGCGATGTGCTCGAGCTGTGTGAGGATCGCCGTGGCGGCGCCCTCGTGCTCCTTCAGGTACGCGCGTCCCTGCTCGGTGATGGCATAGAGCTTCTTGGCGCCCTCGGTGCTGACGCTCGCGTGTCCGACTTCCTCGAGCCAGGTGAGCGCGGGGTACACCATCCCGGGGCTCGGGCTGTAGAAGCCGCCCGAGCGCTCCTCCAGCGCGCGGATGAGCTCGTAGCCGTGGCTCGCGCGCTCGTTGAGCAGCGCGAGGAGCACGAGGCGCAGGTCCACCGAGCCCATCTTGCGGCCGCGGAAGGACTCCGGGCCCATGCCGAAGCCGCCGCCGAAACCGAATGGACCGAAGCCGTGGCGGTGCCGGCGGCTGCCGGCATGGAGAGAAGGATCGAAATTGCCGCAGCGATTGCGGCTGAAATGGCGAAACATGGAAAAAGCAGTCTCCTTGGTATCGACAGATATATCGTACGATATATTTTACAACTATTCAAGCCAGGCCCTCTCCTGCCCCAGCTGCAGGACGGGAGGGGTTTTGGTGCACCCGGCCGGGTAGCATTGAGGGTTCCATGCAGCAGATCCGCGTGCGCGGGGCGCGCACCCACAACCTGAAGAACCTGAACCTCGAGCTGCCGCGCGAGCGGCTGATCGTGGTCACGGGGCTGTCCGGCTCGGGCAAGTCCTCGCTCACCTTCGACACGCTGTATGCCGAGGGCCAGCGTCGCTACGTCGAGTCGCTCTCCGCCTATGCGCGGCAGTTCCTCGCCACCATGGACAAGCCGGACGTCGATGCCATCGAGGGGCTCTCGCCGGCGATCGCGATCGAGCAGAAGGCGAGCTCGCACAACCCGCGCTCCACCGTCGGCACGGTCACCGAGATCTACGACTACCTGCGCCTCCTTTATGCGCGCGCGGGCGTGCCGCGCTGTCCCGAGCACGGCATCGAGCTCGCCGCGCAGACGGTGAGCCAGATGGTCGACCAGGTGCTGCAGCTGCCCGAGGGCACCGCGCTCGCGCTGCTCGCACCATTGCGCAGCGAGCGCAAGGGCGAACACCAGGTGCTGCTGCAGGACCTGGCCGCGCAGGGTTTCGTGCGCGTACGCATCGACGCTCAGGTGCACGAGATGGATGCGCTGCCGGAGCTGGACGCGAGGAAGCGCCACACCATCGAGGCGGTGGTGGACCGCATGCGCGTCAAGCCCGACGCGCAGCAGCGCCTGGCCGAGTCGCTCGAGACCGCGCTGCGGCTCTCGGGCGGACTGGCACGCGTCATCTTCCTCGATGAGCCGCAGCGCGCGGAGCTGCTGTTCTCCAGCCGGCACGCCTGCCCGGTGTGCGGCTACAGCGTGCCGCCGCTGGAGCCGAAGCTGTTCTCCTTCAACAACCCGGCCGGCGCCTGCCCGAGCTGCGACGGGCTCGGCGTGCAGGAGTTCTTCGACCCGCAGCGCGTCGTGCGCCACCCGGAGCTCTCGCTCGCCGGCGGCGCCGTGCGCGGCTGGGACCGCCGCAACGAGCACTACTTCCAGCTCATCCAGTCGCTCGCGCGGCACTACGGCTTCGACATCGAGACCCCCTGGAGCGAGCTGCCGCCGCACGTGCAGCAGGTGCTGCTCAACGGCAGTGGCGCGCAGGCCATCGAGTTCAGCTACCCCGGCGAGGGCGGCCGCAAGTCGCGCAAGCGCCATCCCTTCGAGGGCATCGTGCCGAACCTGACGCGCCGCTACCGCGAGACCGAGTCGCCCATGGTGCGCGAGGAGCTCAGCCGCTACCTCGGGGTGCGCGCCTGCCCCGAGTGCCACGGCACGCGCCTCAACCGCGCGGCACGCTACGTGTTCGTCGCCGGCCGCAGCCTGCCGGAAGTTGCGCGCCTGTCGGTGGCGCGCGCGCACGAGTTCCTCGGCGCACTCGAGCTGCCCGGCTGGCGCGGCGAGGTGGCGACCCGGATCCTGCGCAGCGTGAGCGAGCGGCTGCGCTTCCTCAAGGACGTGGGCCTCACCTACCTGACCCTCGATCGCGCGGCGGAGACACTCTCGGGCGGGGAATCGCAGCGCATCCGCCTGGCCAGCCAGGTGGGCTCGGGCCTCACCGGCGTCATGTACATCCTGGATGAGCCCTCGATCGGACTGCACCAGCGCGACAATCAGCGCCTGCTCGCTACGCTCAAGCAGCTGCGCGACCTCGGCAACAGCGTGATCGTCGTCGAGCACGACGAGGAGGCGATCCGCGCCGCCGATCACGTCATCGACTTGGGTCCCGGCGCCGGTGCGCACGGCGGCGAGCTCGTGGCCCAGGGGACCCCTGCCGACATCGAGGCGAACCCGGCCTCGATCACCGGCGCCTACCTCTCCGGCCGCCGGCGCATCAGCCTGCCGGCGCTACGCAACCGCGTCGACCCGGCGCGCCAGCTGCGCATCGTCAACGCGCGCGGCAACAACCTGAAGAATGTGAGCGTCGCCATCCCCCTCGGGCTGTTCACCTGCGTGACCGGGGTGTCCGGCTCGGGCAAGTCGACGCTGGTGATCGACACGCTGTTCGCGCACGCCGCGCAGCGGCTCACGGGCGCCCGCCTGGAGCCCGCGCCGGCCGATGAACTCGAGGGCCTGGGAGAGATCGATCGCATCATCGACATCGACCAGAGCCCGATCGGGCGCACGCCGCGCTCCAATCCGGCCACCTATACCGGGCTGTTCGCCCCCTTGCGCGAGCTGTTCGCGGCCGTGCCCGAGGCGCGCGCGCGCGGCTACGATGTCGGGCGCTTCAGCTTCAACGTCAAGGGCGGCCGCTGCGAGGCCTGCCAGGGCGATGGCCTGATCCGCGTCGAGATGCACTTCCTGCCCGACGTGTACGTGCCGTGCGACGTGTGCAAGGGGCAACGCTACAACCGCGAGACGCTCGAGATCCGCTACCGCGGCAAGAACATCCACGAGGTGCTGGAGATGACGGTGGCGGAAGCGGCGCGCTTCTTCCAGAACGTGCCCGCGATCGCCAGCAAGCTCGCGACCTTGACCGAGGTGGGCCTGGGCTACGTGCGGCTCGGGCAAAACGCCACCACGCTCTCGGGGGGCGAGGCGCAGCGCGTGAAGCTCGCGCGCGAGCTCGCCAAGCGCGCCACCGGCCGCACGCTCTACATCCTCGATGAGCCCACCACGGGGCTGCACTTCCATGACGTCGAGCAGCTGCTGCACGTGCTGCACCGGCTGCGCGATGAGGGCAACACCATCGTGGTCATCGAGCACAACCTGGACGTCATCAAGACCGCCGACTGGGTCATCGACCTGGGACCCGAGGGCGGCGAAGGCGGCGGCGAGATCATCGCCACGGGTACGCCGGAGGAGATCGCCGCCAGCGAGCGCTCCTGGACCGGAAGGTTCCTGCAGCCGCTCCTGGCGCGCGAGCGGCCCTCAGCAGCGGCACGCCCGGCGGCGGCGCCGGCCGAGGAGCGCACGGGTACCTAGCGCAGCTGCGCGTGGGCCGCACAATCGCGCGGCCGCCGCGGCGCCATTGCACTAGACTGCGCACCCTAAGATCCCAACAAGCGCGCACGATCGCGTCCATGAGCGAGTCGCCCCACAGCATCTTCCTCAGCTATGCCTCCCAGGACGCGCTCGCCGCCGGGCGCATCGGGGAAGCCCTGCGTGCGGCGGGTTTCGAGGTGTGGTTCGATCAGAGCGAGCTGCGCGGCGGGGATGCCTGGGACCAGCTGATCCGCCGGCGCATCCGTGAATGCCGGCTGTTCGTGCCCGTCATCTCGGAGCACACGCAGACCCGGCTCGAGGGCTACTTCCGCCTCGAGTGGCGCCTGGCGGTGGAGCGCTCGCACCTCATGGCCGACGGCCGCGCCTTCCTGGTACCGGTCGCGATCGAGCACATCGACGAGCGCGCGGCCGAGGTGCCCGAGGCTTTCCGTGCCGTGCAGTGGACGCAGCTGCCCGGTGGCGCAGTCACCCCGGCGTTCATTTCGCGCATCGCGCATCTGCTCGGGACCGTACCGGCGGAAGCCGCGGCCGCCACCGCTGCGTCACCGTCTCCCGCGGCGCGGTCGGCTGATGCGGGCGCTGCCGCACCCGTAGGCTCGTCGCCGCGCTCCCCGTGGCTGCGGCGCGCACTCCCGCTCACACTCGCGGCAGCGGTGCTCGCCATGCTCGCCGTCCTGCTGCTGCGCTACGCGCACAACGGCGCTCCGGCCCCGGCCAGCGCCGGCGCACCGCCGGCGCAGCCGCGCGCGGCAGAGGGCGAGCAACGGTCAGCGCCCCCGGCGCACTCGGTGGCGGTGCTGCCCTTCACCAACATGAGCGGCGACCCGCACGACGATTATTTCTCCGATGGCCTCTCGGAAGAGCTGCTCAACACGCTGGCCGCCGTGCAGGGACTGAAGGTGGCCGCGCGCACCTCCTCGTTCTCCTTCAAGGGCAAGGACGAGGCGGTCGGCGAGATCGCGCGCAAGCTGAACGTCGCGACGGTGCTCGAGGGCAGCGTACGGCGCGACAAGTCGCACGTGCGCATCGCCACTGAGCTCATCGATGCCGGCAGCGGCTTCCAGCGCTGGTCACAGACCTACGATCGCGACCTGAAGGACGTGCTGGCCCTGCAGACCGACATCGCGACCTCGGTGGCCCAGGCGCTCAAGGTCAAGTTGCTGCAGGCGGACCTGAGTGGCGCCGAGATTGGTGGTACCGATAACCCGCGCGCGTTTGATGCCTACCTGAAGGCCGAACTGCTGGCGCGCAGCCCGGAGGTGTCCGAACACGGCAACGAGGAAACCCTGCGCGCCTACGATGCGGCGATTGCGCTCGATCCGCACTACGCCAATGCCTACCGCGGCCGTGGCAGGACCCGCATCGGCTACGCCTTCAACGCCGCCATCACGCCCGCCGAGGTGCGCCGCCTCACTGATCTCGGGATCGCCGACGCGCGCAGGGCCGTGGAGCTCGCCCCGGGACTCGGGGCGGCGCACAGCGTCATCGGCACTGGACTCGCCGGCGAGCAGGACTACGTCGGCGCGGCCGCCGAGTACGAGAAGGGCCTGGCGCTGTCCCCGGGAGACGCGCGCGTCTATCGCGAATCGTCCGCGTTTCTCGCCGGTCTCGGCCGCTTTGACGAAGCGATCGCGCAAGCCCGCCGTGCCGCCGAGCTCGACCCGCTGAATCCTGAGGCCGTGGGCGCGGTCGGTTACGCATACTACTGGGCGCGACGCTATGCGGACTCGGTCGCGGCTTCCCAACGCAGCCGCGAACTTGATCCACGCACCTCCCGTGCGCGGGGCTGGGAGGGCTTCGCGTACGTGGGCCTCGGCAACTACGAAGCGGCGCACTCGATCTGCCTCACCGAGCCGGTCGAATGGGTGCGGCTCACCTGTCTTGCGATCGTCTACGGCAAGCAGGGAAAGCACCCGCAAGCCCAGGCCGCGCTCGCCCAGCTCATCAAGCAATACGGCGACTCCGCGAGCTATCAACAGGCGGAGGTCTATGCCTCCTGGGGCGAGGCGACGCAGGCCATCACCATGCTGGAGCGTGCCCAGGCGGTGGGGGACCCGGGAATGCAGAGCGTGAAGGTCGACCCGCTGTTCGATTCGCTCGCGCACGATTCGCGCTACCAGTCCCTCGTGGCGAAGTTGAAGTTTCCAAGCTGAGGTGATGCTTAAGGGCTGTGGCAGCGACATTCATCGCAAGTAGCTGTTATATAAGGATATATTAAGAGCGTCACGCCAGGCTCTGGAAGCGGTTCGGTACGAATTGCAAATGCGAACCGTTCTCATTCATACTTTCGTCATGGTCGCCGTCGCCTCCCCTGCCGGACTCTCCCTGGAGCCCGGTTTCGTCTGCCTCGCGGCCCTGCCGCCGGGCACGAGCGGGCGCGTGGTGAGCGTCGGCACCGGCAACGGCGCACTCTCGGGCCTCGAGCGGCGGCTGCTCGAGTTCGGATTCATCAGCGGTGAGGAGATCGAGATCCTCGCCGAGGCACGTCCCGGCCGCGACCCCTTCGTGGTGCGTGTCGGCCAAACGACGCTCGCGCTCAGGCGCTGCGAGGCCCAGAGCGTGTGGGTGGAGCTGTCGGGCCGCACCGCGGCGCCATGAACGCCTCCGCGGCCGCGGCCACCGCCGCGCCGCCCTTTAGCCTGTCGCTGATCGGCGTGCCCAACTGCGGCAAGACCGCCCTATTCAACCGTCTCACCGGCAGCCGCCAGAAAGTCGCCAACTATCCGGGCGTCACGGTGGAGCGCAAGGAGGGCCGACTCGTCGGCCCGCACAGCGGTCGCAGCTACCGCGTCCTGGATCTGCCGGGTGCCTACAGCCTCGAGCCCACGACGCTCGATGAGGCGATCGCGCGCGACGTGGTGCTCGGGCGGCACGCGAGCGAGCCGCCACCGGATCTCCTGGTGTGCGTGGTCGATGCCACCAACCTGCGGCTCAACCTGGGTCTGGTGCTCGAGCTCAAGCAGCTCGGCCGTCCGATGCTCGTGGCACTCAACATGAGCGACCTGGCCGCGCAGCGCGGCTATCGCCTCGATCACGCGGCGCTGTCGCGCGCGCTCGGCGTGCCGGTGATTCCCACCGTGGCGGTGCGCGCCGGCGGCGAGCGGGCGCTGCTCGAGGCGATCGATAGCTACGACTTCAGCGCCCCGGCGCGGCAACGCGCGCATGTGCGCCTTGAGCCCCCGAGCGCCAGCGCCGCGGACATCGAGGCGACGCAACGCGAGGTGCGCCGCGTGCTCGCGAGCACCGGCTACAAGGTGCCGGCGCGCGTCACCGCGCTCGCGCGCCTCGACCAGCTGGTGCTGCATCCGCTCTTGGGGCCGCTGCTGCTCGCGGCGGTGCTGTTCCTCATGTTCCAGGCGGTGTTCAGCTGGGCCAAGGCACCGCAGAACCTCATCAACCAGGGCGTGCAGGGCATGAATGCGTGGCTCAGCGGCATGCTGTCGCCCGGGCCGCTGCGCAGCCTGCTGCTCGATGGCGTCATCGCCGGTGCCGGGAGCGTGCTGGTATTCCTGCCGCAGATCCTGATCCTGTTCGCCTTCATCCTCGCGCTGGAGGACTCCGGCTACCTGCCGCGCGCCGCGTTCATGCTCGATCGGCTGATGGGGCGGGTCGGGCTCTCCGGACGCGCCTTCATCCCGCTGCTGTCGAGCTTCGCCTGCGCGATCCCCGGCATCATGGCCACGCGCACCATACCTTCGCGCGGGGACCGCCTGGCGACCATCATGATCGCCCCGCTCATGACCTGCTCGGCGCGGCTGCCGGTGTACGCGCTGCTGATCGGCGCCTTCATCCCCGCCCGCAGCGTCGGCGTGCTGAACCTGCGCGGCCTGGTGCTGTTCGCGCTCTACCTCGCCGGCGTGGCGAGCGCACTCGCCGTCGCGTACGTCCTCAAGCGCACGCTGGCACGCGGGGAATACCGGGCGCTGCTGCTCGAGCTGCCCGAGTACCGCCTGCCGCAGCTCGGCAACCTGCTGCTCGGGCTGTGGGAGCGCACCAAGATCTTCCTGACGCGCGTCGGCACCATCATCCTGAGCCTCATGGTGGTGCTGTGGTTCCTCGGCAGCTTCCCCGCACCGCCGCCGGGGGCCACGGGCCCGGCGATCCAGTACAGCATCGCCGGCTATCTCGGGCGCGGCCTCGAGCACCTGTTCGCGCCCATCGGCTTCAACTGGCAGATCTCGATCGCGCTCGTGCCGGGACTGGCGGCGCGCGAGGTGGCCGTGAGCGCGCTCGGCACCGTGTACGCGATGTCCGGCGGCAGCGAGGAAGTCGCCGGCGCGCTCACGCCGGTGATCGCCGGCAGCTGGACGCTCGCCACGGGACTGTCACTGCTCGCCTGGTACGTGTTCGCACCGCAGTGCCTGTCGACGCTGGCGGTGGTACGGCGCGAGACCAACTCCTGGCGCTACCCGCTCTACATGGCGGGCTACCTGTTCGCCATGGCCTACGCGGGGGCCTTCCTCACCTACCGCATCGCGCTCGCCCTGGGCGCGGGACACCTGGCGTGAGAGTGCAGGCGCTCATCGTCGCGCTCATCGTCACGCTGTGCGTGCTCTACAGCAGCTGGCGGCTGGCGCCGCTCGGCATGCGGCGGCGCGTGCTTGCGCTGCTCGGTGGCAGGCCGGGCCTGATGCGCGTGCGGATGCTGGCGGCCTGGCACGCGCGTGCGCAGCAGCGGCTCGAGGCCGGCTGCGGCGGCTGTGCGCCTACGGGCGCGGCGCTCCGGAAACGAACACCTGGTGCACTTCCCCGTTCATGATGCGCTCGCTGTAGGTCCCCTTGGTGTAGGCGCCGACCACGCGCCGCCAGAAGCTCACCGCCACGGCGTTGCGCAGGTACTCGGTGATCTCCCAGCGCCCGGCGAAGCGTGACAGGATCAGCTGCACCGCGGTCTGCCCGATTCCCAGCCGCCGCCGCGTGCGGGTGATGAAGAACTCCGCCAGGCGGTAGTCGATGCGCGGCTGCGCCTTGGTGGTGAGCAGCCGCACCACGCGCGCGAACCCGACCGGCTCATCGCCGCGCATGATCAGCAGCGGATAGGTGCTCGGATCGGCGAACCAGTGCGCGATCTGGTCCGGTTCGCGGTGGCCGATTTCCCCGAGGCGCGGGAACAGGCCGGTGCCGGGATTGAGGTCATCCAGATAGTCGCGGTAGACGCTCTGGATCCACAGCCGATCGGCGGGAGAGGCCCGCGCGTCGCGCACACTGACTACGGTCACCGACATAAATCGCTCGCCCCAATTGTGCCGCCACTGCGCACCGGCAAAACACGACGCGCCCCGCAGAAAAGCAAACGGCCCGGCAGCTCGCGCAGGCGCGAACCGACCGGGCCGTATTCGATTGCCGCGGCGGCGCTTACTGCTTCGGCGGCGTCGAGGTGTCAGCCGGAGGCGGCGTGGTCGTGTCGGCGCTGCCAGGAGCCGCCGTGCCCGAGGACGCAGCAGCGCCCGAGTCCGCCGGAGCCGGAGCGGCTGTGCCGGAGTCAGACGCGGCCGGAGCCGGTGCAGCAGGAGGAGTTGCAGCCTGGTCAGTGCCTGCGGATTCCTGCTTCGCGCAGGCCGTCAGCATCAGCGCGGCAACGATTGCGCTAAGAGCAAGTTTGGTGTTCATCGATCGGTACCCCGAGGGAAGCAAGAGTGGTATGGATTGGACGACGCGCTGTCTAGGTCGTTCCCCGCCCTAAGCCGCGCGTCTAGCAGCAAATTCTATAGAAGTCCCGGTACGATTGGAAACTCTCGGCGCGCGGTTTGTCGGCCCGGGACGACACTGCGGCGCGGCGCCGTTCAAGTAGAGGTTGGCTTCATGTCTGCCCCGCTCAGCACACAGCTTGCGCGCAGCTTCGCGCCCCACCTGCAGCAGCTGTGCGCGCGCACCGCGCAGGCGCTGGAGGCCTGCGGCTTCTCCTCCCTGTTGGTTCATTCCGGCTCGCTGCTGGAAGTTTTCCAGGACGATCGCACCTATGCCTTCGAGGCGCACGCCCCCTTCAAGGTGTGGGCGCCGCTTCAGGATGCGCCCGACAGCTTCGTCTGGTTCGAGCCGGGCTCGCGGCCGCGGCTGCTGCTGCACCAGCCGCGCGACTACTGGTACAAGTCGGCCGCCACCCCGGTCGGCTACTGGGTCGAGCACTTCGACCTGCGCAGCATTCCTGATCGCGCTGCAGCACGAGCGCACCTGCCGCCAGAGCTCGCGCACACCGCCTACATCGGCGATGCGATCCCGGAGCTCACCGGCTGGGGGCTCGGCGCGGTGAACCCAGCCGGCCTCATGCGCCGGCTGGATTATGTCCGCGCGGCCAAGACGCCTTACGAGCTCCTCTGCCTGCGCGAAGCCAACCGCCTCGGCGCCCTCGGGCACCGCGCGGCGGCCGCAGCCTTCGCCGCCGGCGCCTCGGAGTTCGAGATCGAGCTCGCCTTCCTCGCCGCCTGCGGCCAGCGCGAGCACGAGCTGCCCTACAACCCGATCATCGCCCTCAACGAGGGTGGCGCCGTACTGCACTACCAGCGGCTCGAGCGTCGCTCCCCGCCCGAGCGCTACTCGCTCCTGATCGATGCGGGCGCCGAGTTCGCCGGCTACGCCTGCGACATCACACGCACCTACTCGGCCGAGGACCGTGACTTCGGCGCGCTCATCGAGCGCATGGACCGCCTGCAGCAGGGGCTGTGCGCGAAGGTGCGCGCCGGGGTCGACTGGCGCGACGTGCAGCTCGCGGCGCACGCGGCCACCGCGCAGCTGCTGCGCGAGGCGGACCTGATCCTGTGCTCGACCGAGGAGGCGCTGGACAAGAAGGTGACTCAGGTCTTCCTGCCCCACGGCATCGGGCACCTGCTGGGCCTCGAGGTACACGACGTCGGCGGCTTCATGGCGGGGCCCGAGGGCGGGGAGATTCCCCGTCCCGAGGGTCACCCGTACCTGCGGCTGACCCGGGTGCTCGAACGCGGGTTCGTCGTGACGATGGAGCCGGGCATCTACTTCATCGACCAGCTGCTCGAGGCGGCCCGTGCGGACGAGCGCGCCGGCTGCATCAACTGGGCCCGCGTGGGGGAGCTGGAGCGCTTTGGCGGCATCCGCATCGAGGATGACCTGGCGGTCGAGGCTTCCGGGTGCGAGAACCTGACCCGGGATGCCTTCCGCACTGAGCTGAAAGGATCAGGGGCCCCGGAGGGGCCCCCTGATTGTTTCACTGAAGAGACATTCTAAGGCCTTCGGGCCAGGATATCCCGGATCTGCTGGAGCAACTCCTCGGTCTTCGTCGGCCCCGGCGGCGGGGCATTGGGCGCGGGACGCTTCAGGCGGTTGATGCCCTTCACGACCACGAAGATCGCCAGCGCAATGATGAGGAACTCGATGCAGGTCTGGATGAACGCGCCGTACTTCACCAGCACCGCCTTGCCGGAGGCGTCGTGGGCGATGGTGAGGGCCAGGTCGCTGAAGTTGATGCTGCCGAGCAGCGGCGAGAGCAGCGGCATGATCACATCGCCCACCAGCGAGGCGACGATCTTGCCGAAGGCAGCGCCGATCACCACACCGACCGCGAGGTCGATGACGTTGCCCTTCATGGCGAATTCTTTGAATTCGGATGCGAAACTCATGAGGCCTCCTCCTGCGTTCTTAGATTTCTTGCGCCGGCGCGACCCCGGCCGGAGGTTCAGCCTAACCAATCCGCTGCGAGCGCTGCAAACAAGGAGGGCCGCCTCACGGCGGCCCTCGCGGCGAGCTCAAAGGGTGGGAAAGTTCCTCAGGCGGCGGCCTTCTTCTTGCGCGTGCGCTTCTTCGGCGCCGCTTCCGCCGGGCCCTCGGGCGCCTCTTCGGCTTGCGCCTTGCCCTTCGCCTTGGCCTTCGCCTTGGCCGGGGTCTTGGCCTTGCGGGTGCTCTTCTTCTTATCGGTCGGCTCCTCGGCCGCCACCGGCACCGGGCCGTCGACCAGCTGCATCAGCGCCATGGGCGCGGCGTCGCCAGGGCGCGGCAGCATGCGCAGGATGCGCGTGTAGCCGCCGGGGCGCGCCTTGAAGCGCGGACCCAGATCCGCGAACAGCTTCTCCACCACCTGCGCATCGCGCAGCCGCGCGAAGGCGATGCGGCGGTTGGCATCCGAGTCGGTCTTGGCGAGCGTGATGAACGGCTCGACCACGCGGCGCAGTTCCTTGGCCTTCGGCAGCGTGGTGCGGATGGTCTCGTGCCGCAGCAGCGAGACCGACATGTTGCGCATCAGCGCGTGACGGTGCGAGCTGTTACGCGAGAGCTGCCGCCCGGAGAGTTGGTGACGCATAAATCAAAGACCCTTCACTTGGTTCGCGAGCTGCCCGCGCGCGGCGGGCAGCGGCGGGCCGCCTGCCGGCGGCCCGCGCTCCTGATGCTCAGATGACGTCGCGCTCCTCGTCGTGCTTCAGCCCGGCCGGCGGCCAGCCATCCAGACGCATGCCGAGCATCAGGCCGTGGCTCTGCAGCACTTCCTTGATCTCGGTGAGCGACTTCTTGCCGAGGTTCGGCGTGCGCAGCAGCTCCACCTCGGTGCGCTGCACCAGGTCGCCGATGTAGTGGATGTTCTCGGCCTTGAGGCAGTTGGCGCTGCGCACGGTGAGCTCGAGCTCGTCCACGGGCCGCAGCAGGATCGGGTCAAACTGCATCTCCGAGGGCTTGGCGGAAGTCTCCTCCTCACCCTGCAGATCCACGAACACCGACAGCTGGTCCTTGAGGATGCTGCCGGCGCGACGGATGGCTTCCTCGGCATCGATGGTGCCGTTGGTCTCGATGTCGATGATGAGCTTGTCCAGGTCGGTGCGCTGCTCGACGCGCGCGGCATCGACCGAGTAGGTCACGCGCCGCACCGGCGAGAACGAGGCATCCAGCTGCAGCCGCCCGATCGGGCGCGTCTGCTCCTCGAAGGCCACGCGCGCGGCGGCCGGGCGGTAGCCGCGGCCGCGCTCGACGCGCAGCATCATCGACAGCTCGCCCGCCTTGGTCAGGTTGGCGATCACCATGTCCGGGTTCACGACCTCGATGTCGTGGTCGGTCTGGATGTCGCCGGCGGTGACCGGGCCGGGGCCCTTCTTGTGCAGCCGCAGCTCGGCGGAGTCGCGCGAGTGCATGCGCAGCGCCACCGACTTCAGGTTGAGCAGGATGTCGACCACGTCCTCCTGCACGCCCTCGATGGAGGTGTACTCGTGCAGCACGCCGTCGATCTCGACCTCGGTGATGGCGCTGCCGGGCATCGACGACAGCAGCACGCGGCGCAGCGCGTTGCCGAGCGTGTGGCCGAAGCCCCGCTCGAACGGCTCGATCACCACGCGCGCCTGGCGCGGGGCCACCGGCTGCACCTTCACCACACGCGGCCTGAGGAACTCGCTTACAGAACCCTGCATTGCAGTCTCACCTTGCCGGCGCTCGAGCCGGCGCAAAGGAAAACACGGATGGACCCGCCGATCTGGGGGCACAGGCCCCGCAATTCAAGCGGATGCGCTTACTTCGAATACAGCTCGACGACCAGGTTCTCGTTGATGTCCGGGAGGATGTCATCGCGTCCCGGCGCGGACTTGAACACGCCGCGGAACTCCTTGTCGTTGACCTCCACCCACTCGGGCAGCCCGACCTGCTGCGCCACGTTGAGTGCGCTCTGGATCCGCAGCTGCTTACGCGACTTCTCGCGCACCTGCACGATGTCACCCGCCTTCACCTGGTAGGAGGCGATGGTCACGGGCTTCTCGTTGACCGCGATCGCCTTGTGGCTCACCAGCTGGCGCGCCTCGGCGCGCGTGGCGGCGAAGCCCATGCGGTACACCACGTTGTCGAGGCGGCACTCGAGCAGGCGCAGCAGGTTCTCGCCCGTGGCCCCGGCCTTGCGCGCGGCCTCCTCGTAGTAGTTGCCGAACTGCCGCTCGAGCACGCCATACATGCGGCGCAGCTTCTGCTTCTCGCGCAGCTGCAGGCCGTAGTCGGACAGGCGCTGGCGGCGCTCGCCCTTGATGCCCCCCGGCGGCACCGTGAACTTGCACTTGCTCTCGAGCGGCTTGACCCCGCTCTTCAGGAACAGATCCGTGCCCTCGCGGCGAGCGAGCTTGCACTTGGGACCCACGTAACGCGCCATAGTCTGTCCTTCTCCCGCTCTTAGACCCGACGCTTCTTCGGCGGCCGGCACCCGTTGTGCGGGATCGGCGTGACGTCGGAGATGCTGGTGATCTTCAGCCCGCAGTTATTGAGCGCGCGCACGGCCGACTCGCGCCCGGGACCCGGGCCGCCGACGCGCACTTCCACGTTCTTCACCCCGTGCTCCTGGGCCGCGACGCCGGCCTTCTCGGCCGCCACCTGGGCGGCGAACGGGGTCGACTTGCGCGAGCCACGGAAGCCGCAGCCGCCCGAGGTCGCCCACGAGAGCGTGTTGCCCTGGCGATCGGTGATGGTGATGATCGTGTTGTTGAAGGAGGCGTGCACGTGCGCGATCGCATCGAGCACGTTCTTGCGCGCCTTCTTCGGCTTCTTGGCCCCCGGTGCTGCCGCGCCGGAAGCCTGCTTTGCCTTCTCGTCAGCCATGTTGCTCTAAGCCCTATGCCTTTCCGGGAGGTGCGTTCAGCTTGACCGCCTGCTTGCGCGGGCCCTTGCGGGTGCGCGCGTTGGTGCGCGTGCGCTGGCCGCGCACCGGCAGCCCGCGGCGGTGGCGGATGCCGCGCCAGGACCCGAGGTCCATGAGGCGCTTGATGTTCATGGAGACCTCGCGCCTGAGGTCGCCCTCGACGGCGAACTTGGCGATCTGCGAGCGGATCGCGTTCACTTCCGTCTCGGTGAGGTCCTTCACCTTGGTGGTCGGGGCGACGCCGGCGGCGGCGCAGGCCGCCCGGGCGCGCGCGCGGCCCACGCCGTAGATGTGCGTGAGCCCGATCCACACGTGCTTGTTCATCGGGATGTTGATGCCGGCGATGCGTGCCATGCTTGCGTTACCTCAACCCTGGCGCTGCTTGTGGCGCGGGTCCGAACAGATGACGTAGACCACGCGCCGGCGGCGCACGATCTTGCAGTTCTTGCAGATCTTCTTGACCGACGGACGTACTTTCATGATTGCCCACCTGAACCCGAGCGGCCGGTGCCGAGCAGGTTCGCCTTCTTGAGGAGTCCCGGGTACTGATGCGACATCATGTGCGCCGAGAGCTGCGCGTAGAAATCCATCACCACCACGACCACGATGAGGAGCGAGGTGCCGCCGAAGTGGAAGGGCACGCCCTTCCAGGAAACCAGGATCTCCGGCAGCAGGCACACGGCGGTGACGTACAGCGCGCCCCACAGGGTGAGGCGCGTGAGCACCGCGTCGATGTACTCGGCGGTCTGCTGCCCGGGGCGGATGCCGCGCACGAAGGCGCCGGACTTCTTCAGGTTGTCGGCGGTGTCGCGCGCGTTGAACACCAGCGCGGTGTAGAAGAAGCAGAAGAAGATGATGAGCGCCGCGTAGATCACCAGGTGCAGCGGCTGCCCATAGCCGAGCGCCGCGGCCACGCTCTGCATGATGGTGCCGACCGGGCCGGTCGAGCTGCTGCCGGCGAAGCTGGCGAGCGTCGCCGGGAACAGCAGCAGGCTCGAGGCGAAGATCGGCGGGATCACGCCCGACATGTTGAGCTTGAAGGGCAGGTGGCTCGACTGCCCGGCATACATGCGCCGGCCCACCTGGCGCTTGGCGTAGTCCACCGGGATGCGCCGCTGCGCGCGCTCGACGTACACCACGAAGTAGGTGGTGGCGAGCACCACGACCAGCAGCAACAGCGCGAACGGCCCCTGCATCTCGCCGTTGGAGACCGACTCGATGGTGTTGCCCACCGCGCCGGGCAGCCCGGCGACGATGCCCGAGAGGATGATCATCGAGATGCCGTTGCCGATGCCGCGCTCGGTGATCTGCTCGCCGAGCCACATGAGGAAGATGGTGCCGGTCGACATGGTCACCGTGGCGGTCATGAGGAACGGCCAGCCGTGGATCAGCGTCATGCCGCCCTTGTCGAGCGCGCCGGCGGCGGCGAAGGACTGCACCAAGGCCAGCGCCACCGTGCCGTAGCGGGTGTACTGGGTGATCTTGCGGCGCCCGGACTCGCCTTCCTTGCGCAGCTCCATGAGCGTCGGCACCACCATCGACATCATCTGGATGATGATCGAGGCGGAGATGTAGGGCATGACGCCCATGGCGAAGATCGACAGGCGCGACAGCGCGCCGCCGGAGAACATGTTGACGATGCCGAGGATCGTGTTGGAGCGGTCGCCGAAGAAGCGTGCCACCTCTGCAGGATTGATGCCCGGCACCGGGATGAAGGTGCCGATGCGGTACACGATCAGCGCGCCGAGCAGGAACAGCAGCCGGCCGCGCAGCTCGGAAGAGCGCGCGACGTCGCCGAAGGATGCGGTGTTGGAGAGGGTGGTGGCCATCGCTTTGCGCTTCAGTCCTCGATCTTGCCGCCGGCGGCCTCGATGGCCGCGCGCGCCCCCTTGGTGGCGGCAACGCCCTTGAGCGTTACGGCCCGGGCGATCGCGCCCGAGAGCACCACCTTGGCGCGCTCGGTGCCGACCGGCACCACCTGCGCCTTGAGCAGCGCCGCGAGGTCAATCAGCGCCCCCTCGACCTTGGCCAGCTCGCTCAGGCGCACCTCGGCGCGCGAGCGCTTGAGGTCGGAGCGGAAGCCGACCTTGGGCATGCGGCGCTGGATCGGCATCTGCCCGCCCTCGAAGCCCACCTTGTGGTAGCCGCCCTTGCGGGCGCGCTGGCCCTTGGTGCCGCGGCCACAGGTCTTGCCCTGGCCGGCGGAGGCGCCACGGCCGACGCGCAGGCGCGGGCGGCGTGCGCCCGGGGCCGGCTTGAGTGAGTTCAGTCGCATAGCTTCAGGCACCCTTCTCTTCGACGCGCAGCAGATGCACCGCGGTCGCGATCATGCCGCGGTTCTCGCGCGTGTCCTTGACCATGACGCTCTGGTGCATGCGGCGCAGCCCAAGACCGCGCGCTGAAGCGGCGATGTTCTTCAGCTGCCCGTTGAGGCTCTTCACCAGCGTCACTTTCAGCTCTTTGTCTGCCATGGCATCAACCCGTGATCTCATCCAGCGTCTTGCCGCGCTTCGCCGCGATCTCCTCGGGCGAGCGGATCTTGGCGAGCGCGTTGATGGTCGCGCGCACCACGTTGATCGGGTTGCGCGAGCCGTAGCTCTTGGCGAGCACGTTGCGCACCCCGGCGCACTCGAGCACCGCGCGCATGCCGCCGCCGGCGATGACACCGGTACCGTCGGAGGCCGGCTGCATGTACACGCGCGTCGCCCCATGATTGCCCGTGACCGCGTAAAAGAGCGAATCGTTCCGCAGCGCGACGTTGATCAGGTTCTTGCGCGCCTGGGTCATGGCCTTGGAGATCGCCACCGGCACCTCGCGCGCCTTACCGAACCCGTAGCCGACGCGCCCGGCGGTATCCCCGACCACGGTGAGCGCGGTGAAGCCGAACTGCCGGCCCCCCTTGACCACCTTGGCAGTGCGGTTCACGGCCACGAGCTTCTCGACGAACTCATCGGCCGGCTGGCCTTTCTCAGGTCTTGCCATATGTGCTGTGCCCTTGCCTATAACTCAAGGCCCGCCTCGCGGGCCGCCTCTGCGAGCGCCTTGACGCGCCCGTGGTACTGGAAGCCGGAACGGTCAAATGCCACCCTGCTCACCCCGGCCGCCTTGCTGCGCTCGGCGATGGCCCGGCCCACGGCCTTGGCGGCCTCGACGTTGCCGGTGTTCTTCAGCCCCTCGCGCACCTTCTCCTGGGTGGTGGAGGCGGCCGCGATCACCTTGGAGCCCTCGGCATCCGTCACCTGCGCGTAGATGTGGTTCGGGGTGCGGTGCACGGTGAGGCGCGCGACCTGCAGCTCGCGGATGTGCGCGCGCGTCTTCACCGCGCGGCGCAGGCGGCGCTGCTTCTTGGTGATGATCATTTCTTCTTCCCCTCTTTCAGGGAGATCTGCTCGTTGGCGTAACGCACACCCTTGCCCTTGTAGGGCTCGGGCGGGCGGATCTCGCGGATCTCGGCCGCCACCTGGCCGACCTTCTGCCGATCGATGCCCTTCACCAGGATCTCGGTCTGGCTCGGGGTCTCGATACTGATGCCCTCCGGGATCGGCACGTTCACCGGGTGCGAGAAGCCGAGCGTCAGGTTGAGCGACTTGCCCTGCACGGCGGCACGGAAGCCGACGCCGACCAGCTCGAGCTTCTTCTCGTAGCCCTTGGTGACGCCGCGCACCATGTTCGCCAGGTGCGCGCGCGTCGCGCCCGCCTGGGTGCGCGCCTGGCCAGGCTCGGCGAACTTGACCTCGAGCTTCTTGTCCTTCTCGGCCACGGACACGCCCCGGCCGAGCGGCAGGCTCAAGGATCCCTTGGCGCCCTTGATGGTGATCAGGCTCGCCTGGATGGTCGCGGTCACGCCCGTGGGCAGCTCGACCGGTGCTTTGGCAATTCTCGACATACTGCTTCTCTTGGCGCGCTCTAGGCGACGATGCAGAGCACTTCGCCGCCCTGCCCGCTCGCGCGTGCCTGCTTGTCCGTCATGACGCCCTTGGGGGTCGAGACGATCACGGTGCCCATGCCACCGAGGACCTTGGGGAGCTCGTCCTTGCCGCGGTAGATGCGCAGCCCCGGGCGACTGACGCGCTCCAGGCGGTCGATCACGGGGCGGCCCTCGAAGTACTTCAGCCCGATGATGAGGCGTGGCTTGCCGGCCTCGGCATCGAGACGGAAGTCCGCGATGTAGCCCTCATCCTTCAATACCTTGACGATCGCGGTCTTCAGGCGCGAGGAGGCGAGCTGCACTTCCGCCTTGCCAGCGGTCTGGCCGTTGCGGATGCGGGTCAGCAGGTCTGCTATGGGATCGGTCATGCTCATTTAAGCGTTCCTCACCAGCTCGCCTTCGACAGCCCCGGAATCTCGCCCCGGCTCGCGACCTCGCGGATCTTCACGCGCGAGAGCCCGAACTTGCGGTACACGCCGCGCGAGCGTCCGGTGATGGCGCAGCGCTTGCGCTGGCGCGACTTGGCGGCATCGCGCGGCTGCTTCTGCAGCTCGACCTGCGCCGCCAGGCGCTCCTCGGGGGAGCTCTTGGGGCTGCGGATCAGCTCCTTGAGCTTGGCGCGCTTCGCCGCGTACTTCTTCACGATTGAGGCGCGACGCTTCTCGCGCTCGACCATGCTCGTCTTAGCCATAGACTCGTTAGTCCTGTTACTTCCGGAACGGGAAGTTGAATGCCTCGAGCAACGCTCGGCCGTGACGGTCGTCCTGCGCCGTCGTAGTAATGGTGATGTCCATGCCCCGCACCTGGTCGATCTGGTCGTACTGGATCTCGGGGAAGATGATCTGTTCCTTGACGCCGAGCGAGTAGTTGCCCGCGCCGTCGAAGGAGCGCGGCGACACGCCGCGGAAGTCGCGGATGCGCGGCATCGCGATGTTGATCAGGCGGTCGAGGAACTCGTACATGCGCCGGCCGCGCAGCGTCACCTTGGCGCCGATCGGTAGCCCGGCGCGGATCTTGAAGGAGGCGATCGCCTTGCGCGACTTGGTGATGAGGGGCTTCTGGCCGGTGATCTTGGTGAGGTCGGCCACCGCCGCGTCCATCACCTTCTTGTCCGCCACCGCCTCGCCCACGCCCATGTTGACCGTGATCTTGCTGATGCGCGGCACCTGCATGACGTTGTCGATCTTCAGGTCCGAGCGCAGCTTCGGGACGATCTGCTCGCGGTACATCTGCTGCAGTCTTGGCATGGCTTGTCTCACTTGACGCCTGCTTTAGGCGTCGAGCATCTCTCCGTTGGACTTGAAGAAGCGCACCCGCTTACCGTCGGTGAGCGTCTTGACGCCGATGCGGTCGCCCTTCTTGCTGGTGGGGTTGAAGAGCGCCACCTTGGATACGTGCAGCGGCACTTCCTTCTCGATGATGCCGCCCGGCTTGCCGGCCTGCGGGTTGCCGCGCGTGTGCTTCTTGGCCATGTTGACGCTCTCGACCAGCACGCGCCCGTCGGCGAGCACCTGCACCACCGCGCCGCGGCGGCCCTTGTCGCGGCCGGAGATGACGATCACCTGGTCGCCCTTGCGGATCTTCTTCATCACAGCACCTCGGGTGCGAGCGAGATGATCTTCATGAACTGCTGGTTGCGCAGCTCACGCGTCACCGGTCCAAAAATGCGCGTGCCGATCGGCTCGAGCTTGTTGGTGAGCAGCACCGCCGCGTTGCCGTCGAAGCGGATCAGCGAGCCGTCGGCGCGGCGCACGCCGCGCGTGGTGCGCACCACCACCGCATCGTAGACCTCGCCCTTCTTCACCTTGCCGCGCGGGATGGCGTCCTTGACGCTCACCTTGATGACGTCGCCCACGGTGGCGTAGCGGCGGCGCGTGCCGCCGAGCACCTTGATGCACATCAGGGTGCGCGCGCCGCTGTTGTCGGCGGCATTGAGCATTGTGCGCAACTGGATCATGGTTCGTTCCTAGCTTCAGCCGCCGCGCGCCTTCTCGAGCACCTCGAGCAGCGCCCAGGACTTGCGGCGCGACATGGGCCGGCACGGGCCGATGAGCACCAGGTCACCGTCCTTGGCCGCGCCCTTGTCATCGTGCGCCAGCAGCTTGGTCGTGCGGCGGATGAACTTGCCGTAGGTCGGGTGCTTCACCAGGCGCTCGATCTCGACCGCGATGGTCTTCTGCATCTTGGTGCTCACCACGCGCCCGGTGAGGGTGCGCGCGCCCTTCTCCGCCGTCTTCTGTTCCACCTTGGTGCCTTCCGCGCTCATGCGTTACTTGCCTCCGGCCTGCGTCTGCCTGCGCAGCATGGTCTTGACGCGGGCGATGTTGCGGCGCGCGGTGCCGAACTGGTCGGGCTTGGGGTTCTGCCCGGTGGCACGCTGCATGCGCAGCGAGAACTGTTCCTTGCGCAGCTTGACGAGCTCCTCGCGCAGCTCCGCGGGCGAGGACTTGGCGAGCTTCTCGCGGTACTGCTTCACCTGTCCGAGCTTCATTTAGCGCACCTGCCGTTTCACGAACGAGGTGGACACGGAGAGCTTCGAGCCGGCCAGGCGGAACGCCTCGCGCGCCGTGGTCTCATCCACCCCTTCCATCTCGAACAGCACCTTGCCGGGCTGCACCCGCGCCACGTAGTACTCGACGTTGCCCTTGCCCGAGCCCATGCGCACCTCGAGCGGCTTCTTGGAGATCGGCACGTCCGGGAAGACGCGGATCCAGATCTGGCCGCCGCGCTTCACGTAGCGCGCCATGGCGCGCCGCGCCGCCTCGATCTCGCGCGCGGTCATGCGGGCGCGGCTGGTGGCCTTCAGGCCGAACTCGCCGAAGGACACGTTGCTGCCGCGCTGGGCGAGCCCGCCGTTGCGGCCCTTGAAGGCCTTGCGGTACTTGGTGCGTTTGGGCTGGAGCATGCGGGTGAGCCCTTAGGCCTGCGCCGGCGCGGCCGGCTCGGCGGCGGCCGGGGGTGCGGCAGGGGTCGCGGGCGCAGCGGGCGGCGTGCCCGCCGCGGCGGCCTCGGCCTCGGGGGCCGCGGCCTGCTGCGCGAGCTCTTCCTTGTCGAACACCTCGCCCTTGAAGATCCACACCTTGACGCCGATGACGCCGTAGGTGGTGTGCGCCTCGGAGAGGCCGTAGTCGATGTCGGCACGGAAGGTGTGCAGCGGGATGCGGCCCTCGCGGTACCACTCGGTGCGCGCGATCTCCGAGCCGTTCAGCCGTCCGGAGACCCGCACCTTCACGCCCAGCGCCCCGGAGCGCATGGTGCTCATCACCGCGCGCTTCATGGCGCGGCGGAACATGACGCGCTTCTCGATCTGCTGCGCGATGGAGTCGGCCACCAGCTGCGAGTCGAGCTCGGGCTTGCGGATCTCGGCGATGTTCAGGCGCACGTCGATCACCGACATGCCCAGCAGCGCCGCGGTCTCCTGGCGCAGCTTCTCGATGTCCTCGCCCTTCTTGCCGATGACGATGCCGGGACGGGCGGTCTGGATGGTGATGTTCACCTTCTTGGCGGCGCGCTCGATCTGCACGCGGCTCACCGAGGCTTCCTTGAGGCGCGTCTTGAGGAACTCGCGCACCTGGAAGTCGGTGTGGATGTGCTGCGGGAACTGCCTCTTGCCGGCATACCAGCGACTGGTCCAGTCGCGGGTGATGCCTAAGCGTATGCCCAGCGGATTGACCTTCTGTCCCATGCGGTTAGTCCTTCTTCCCGTCAGAAACGCCGACGGTGATATGGCTGTTGCGCTTGATGATGCGGGCGCCACGCCCCTTGGCGCGCGCCGCGAAGCGCTTCAGTACCGGCGCCACATCCACGTGCACCAGCGACACCTTGAGCTCGTCGATGTCGGCGCCGTGGTTGTGCTCGGCGTTGGCGACCGCCGACTCGAGCACCTTGCGCAGCAGCACCGCGCCCTTCTTCGGCATGTACTTGAGCGTGGCGATCGCGTTGCCCACGGGCTTGCCGCGCACCACGTCCGCCACCAGGCGGCACTTCTGCGGGGAGATGCGCGCGTAGCGCAGCTTTGAGGTGACTTGCATGCGTTCTCCGCCGCGTCAGCTCGCGGCAGCCTCCACCTTGCGGTCGCCCGAGTGCGCCTTGAAGGTGCGGGTGGGGGCGAACTCGCCCAGCTTGTGGCCCACCATGTTCTCGGTGATGAGCACCGGCACGTGCTGGCGGCCGTTGTGCACGGCGATCGTCAGTCCCACCATCTCCGGCACCACCATCGAGCGGCGCGACCAGGTCTTGATCGGCTTGCGGTCGTTCCTGGCCGAGGCCACCTGCACCTTCTTCGCCAGGTGCAGGTCGACGAACGGGCCCTTCTTCAGTGAACGTGGCATCGGCTTTGATCCTTAACGAATGCGGTTCTTGCGGCGCTGGACGATCATGTTGTCCGTGCGCTTGTTGTGGCGGGTCTTGAGCCCCTTGGTGTTCCAGCCCCACGGGCTCACCGGGTGCGGGTTGCCCTGGCCGGACTTGCCCTCGCCGCCACCGTGCGGGTGGTCGACCGGGTTCATCGCCAGGCCGCGCACCGTCGGGCGCACGCCGCGCCAGCGCTTGGCGCCGGCCTTGCCGTAGCTGCGCAGGTTGTGCTCATCGTTCCCCACCTCGCCGATCGTGGCGCGGCAGTCGATGTGCACCTTGCGCGTCTCGCCGGACTTCAGGCGCAGGTACGCGTAGATGCCCTCGCGCGCGGTGAAGCTCACCGAGGCGCCCGCCGAGCGCGCCAGCTGCCCGCCGCGCCCGGGCTTCATCTCGACGTTGTGCACGATCGAGCCGACCGGGATGTGCCGCAGCGACATGGCGTTGCCTGACTTGATCGGGGCATCGGCGCCCGAGCGCACCTCATCGCCGGCCTTCATGCCCTTGGGGGCGAGGATGTAGCGCCACTCCCCGTCCGGGTACTTGATGAGCGCGATGTGGCCGGTGCGGTTCGGGTCGTACTCGAGCCGCTCCACGGTGCCGCCGATGCCGTCCTTGTCGCGCTTGAAGTCGATGATGCGGTACTTCTGGCGCGAGCCGCCGCCGTGGTGGCGCGTGGTGATGCGGCCGAAGTGGTTGCGGCCGCCGGTCTTCGCCTGGTGCGCGGTCAGGGCCTCGACCGGGCCGCCCTTGTAGAGGTGCCCGCGGTCGACCTTGATCACCGCGCGCGTGCCCGGCGTTCTCGGCTTGTACTTGATGAGGGGCATCGTTTAGGTCCTTCAGGCCTTGGCGCGCGCTTCGTAGTCGATCGTCTGGCCCGGCGCCAGGCTCACGTAGGCCTTCTTCCAGTCCTGCGTGCGGCCCACGGTGCGGCCGAAGCGGCGCGTCTTGCCCGGCTCGTTCACGACCTGCACGCCGCGCACCTTGACGTCGAACATCAGCTCGACCGCCTTCTTCACGTCGGTCTTGGTGGCCTCGCGGCGCACCTTGAAGGTGTACTGGTTGTGGTTCTGCATGGCGAGCGAGGTCTTCTCGGTCACATGCGGAGCGATCAGCACGCCCATCAGCTGCTCACGCTTCATTGCAGGCGCTCCTCGATCAGCTTCACGGCGCCCACGGTCATCAGCACCTTGTCGTAGGCCAAGAGCGCGAGCGGGTTGAGCGCGGTCACCTCGATCACCTCGACGTGCGCCAGGTTGCGCGAGGCGAGGTAGAGCTTCTCGTCCGTCGCCTCGACCACGATCAGCACGGAGGACAGCGACCACTGCTTGAGCTGGTTGGCGAGCAGCTGCGTCTTGGGCGCTTCCAGGCTGATGCCATCAGTCACCAGCAGCCGCTCGGTGCGCGCCAGCTCCGAGAGCATCGAGCGCAGCGCGCCGCGATACATCTTGCGGTTCACCTTCTGCGCGAAGTCGCGCGGCTTGGCGGCGAAGGTCTTGCCACCGCCGACCCAGATCGGCGAGCGGTTCGAGCCGGCGCGCGCCTGGCCGGTGCCCTTCTGGGCGTACGGTTTCCTGCCGCCGCCGCGCACCTCGGCGCGCGACTTCTGCGCCTTGGTGCCCGAGCGCCCCGCGTTGCGGTAGGCGGTGATCACCTGGTGCACCAGGGCCTCGTTGAACTTGTGTCCGAAGGCGGCTTCCGAGACCTGCAGCGCGCCGGAGCCATTCACCAGCTTCAGTTTCATGGCCTACTTCTTCCCCGCCTTGGCCGTATCCTTGGAGGTACCGCTGCCGGGCTTGCTCGGCGCGACGGTGCGGCGATTGGCGCGGCGCGCCGCCTTGAGCGAGGCGCGCACCAGCACCTGGCCACCCTCGGCGCCGGGCACGGCACCGCGGATCAGCAGCAGGTTGCGCTCGAGGTCCACCTGCACCACCTTCAGGTTCTCGGTGGTGCGCCGGACCACGCCCATGTGCCCGGACATGCGCCGGCCCTTGAACACGCGGCCCGGGGTCTGGCGCTGGCCGATCGAGCCGGGCGCGCGGTGCGACACGGACACGCCGTGGCTGGCCGGCAGGCCGCCGAAGTTGTGGCGCTTCATCGTGCCGGCGAAGCCCTTGCCAATCGTGATGCCGGTGACGTCCACGGCCTGGCCTTCCTTGAAGAGGTCGGCCTTGAACTCCGTCCCCGCGGCGAGCTCGGTCTTGTCCGCGTCGGCGAGTCGGAACTCCACCAGGCCCTTGCCCGGGGCGACGTTCGCCTTGGCGTAGTGCCCCGTGACTGCCTTGGAATACAGCGACGGGCGGCGCGTACCGTAGGTGAGCTGCACCGCGCGGTAGCCGTCCTTCTCCTTGCCCTTCACCTGCGTGACGCGGTTCGGCAGAACCTCGATCACGGTGACGGGCACCGTTTCACCGGCATCCGTGAAGATGCGGGTCATGCCGACCTTGCGGCCGACCAGTCCGATAGCCATTTCGTTCCTTCCACGGCTCACGGGCACTGCGATTGGCACCCGGGAGGCCCAAGGCACGAGCTAAGTCATTGAACCAACAAGAGATTTACACAAGGCCGGACAGAAGGCCCTGCGTGAGTCTCGAGTGGTCTTGAGGCCCTGAGGCCCCAACCTCGCCCGATGCCGCTTACGCGACTAGCCCCTGCAGGGAAACCCCGGGGGCCAAAAAGGGCGCGCAGTATAGGCGCGGTGGCACGGCTAAGCAACCCTGCTTGCACGGCGCTTGCAAGGGCTTGGCCC
>DATJVL010000031.1:0-19549 GCA_035501795.1 Steroidobacteraceae bacterium | reverse complement strand
GTCGAGGCCAAGCGCGAGGACTGGACGCGTGACCCGTTCAAACTGGTGGAGGAGAACGGCAACTTCTACGCGCGCGGCAGCGTCGACGACAAGGCGCAGGCGGCCATCTGGGTCGACACGCTGATCCGCTACCGCACTGAGGGATACCGCCCGCTGCGTACGCTGAAGCTGGCACTCACCTGCGGGGAGGAAACTGCCGGTGCCTTCAACGGCGCCGAGTGGCTTTCCCAGCACCGGCGTGACTTCATCGACGCCGGCTTCGCGATCAATGAGGGCGCCTCGGGTGAGCTGGATGATTCGGGTAAGCGCGTGGTCCTGCAGGTCGAGGCGGCCGAGAAGTTTCCACAAAACTTCCGCCTGGAAGTCACCAACCCCGGCGGTCACAGTTCCCGGCCGGTCAGGGACAACGCCATCTACCGCCTGGCTGCGGCGCTCCAGCACCTCGAGGCCTACGATTTTCCGGCGCAGTTCACGGACGCCAACCGCGCCTACTTCCGCGGCATGGCGAAGATCGAAGCCGCCAAGGGTGAGACTCAAGTGGCGCGCGCCATGGATGCCTTCCTCGTCAACCCGGCAGACACCCAGGCAATCGCCCTGGTCGCAGCACGCGATCCGAGCTGGAACGCGACGCTACGCACGACCTGCGTCGCGACCATGCTGGATGCCGGGCATGCGACCAACGCGCTACCGCAACGCGCTCGCGCCAACGTCAACTGCCGCATATTCCCCGGTATGAGCGTGGAGTCAGTGCGCGCCAAGCTCACCGAAGTGATCGCGGACCCGCAGGTCAAGGTGGTCACGCTGGAGACCCGCGGACCGACCTCCTCCCCGCCTCCCCTGACGCCGCAGATCATGAGACCGGTGGAGAAGCTTGCCGCGCAGTTCTGGCCAGGGGTGCCGGTGCTGCCGATCCTGCAGCCCGGCGCCACGGACGGTGAATTTCTCAACGCCGTCGGTATCCCGACCTATGGCATCGAGCCGCTGTTCCTGGGCAAGGATCTGGGCAACATCCACGGCCTGAACGAGTATGTGAGCGTGAAATCGCTCATGGAGTCCCGAGATTTCCTCTACCGACTGGTGAAGATCTACGCCGACCAGAAGTAGCGGCCCAGACTCGCCCTCAGGCGGGCACACGGCCGGCATCGTCCCCTGGCGTCGCGGCCGCCTCGGCTGCGACGAGGATCTGTTGCAGCGCGGAGAACTCGAGCGGCTTCACCAGGTGGTAGGCAAAGCCGGCACTGCGGGCACGCTCGCGATCAGTCTCCTGGCCGTAGCCGGTGATGGCCACCAGTCGCACTGACTGCAGCGTCTCGGAGGCGCGCATTCGGCGCGCCACTTCGTAACCGTCCACGCCCGGTAGTCCGATGTCGAGCAGCACGACGTGGGGACGGAAGGTCAGGGCGCGTTCCAGGGCCTGTTCGCCGTTGTAAGCCGCGATCACCTCGTGGCCATCGAGACCGAGGACCATGCCGAGTGAGTCGGCCGCGTCCTCGTTGTCATCGACGATCAGGATCCGGCAGGGTTGCGCCTTCTGCGCCGGTGCCACTGACACTTGTGGCATCGGCTGCGCGCACAGCGGCAGGCGCAGCACGAAGCTGGATCCTTGATCTGCTCCCGCACTGCTCGCGGTGATATCGCCGCCATGCATTTCCAGCACGCGCTTGACGATCGACAGTCCGATACCCAAACCACCGTGCGCACGATCCAGCCCGCGGTCACCCTGCACGAAGAGGTCGAAGATGCGTGGCAACAGGTCGCGGCTGATGCCGACACCCTGATCGCTGATGGTCAGCACCGCCAGGTCCCCCTCCTGCCGGGACTCGACACGAATCTCGTGCTCCGCATCGCTGTACTTGGCGGCATTGCTGAGTACGTTGGCCACGCACTGCACCAGCCGTTCGGGGTCTCCATCCACCAGCAGCGGCAGGCCGATGTCCAGGTGCAGCCGATGGCCCTTCTGCCGCATAAGTGGATCCACCGTCTCGAGGGCGCGGCCCAGGATCTCCCCCAACAGCACCGGCTGGCGGCGCAGCTCAATGCGACCGCGCGTGATGCGCGAGACGTCGAGCAGGTCATCCACCAGGCGTGCCAGGTGCGTGACCTGGCGCTCGATGCTGGCGACGGCGCGCGTGGCCTGGGGGTCGTCGACCACGGTGCGGGCCAACACCTCGCTCGAGTTGCGGATTGGAGCCAGCGGATTGCGCAGTTCGTGCGCCAGCATCGCCAAAAACTCGTTCTTGTGGCGGTCAGCGGTCTCCAGTTCGCGCTGCTGCTGCTGCAGCCCCTTGCGCGTGGCGACGTGCGTGGAGATATCGCGGAAGTAGCAGACCACTCCGTAGCGACCGTCGGCCAGACGGATGCGGTTGACCTGCCACTCGTAGTATTCGGTGACCGGACGATCCAGACGGTTCTCGGCACGCTCGGCCGTGAAATAGGATTCGCCAGTTTCGAGCGTGCGACGGAACAGCCGCAGAATCTCCTGAGCATGGCCCTTGGGCCAGAGCCGGCGCAGCAGCTGGGCGAAGTCGGCACCCACCAGGTCGGGCAGGTCACCAAATACCCGGCGCGCGGTCGGATTCACCTCGCTCAGGCGCAGCTCCGCGTCGACCACGAAAATGCCCAGCGGTGCCTGATCGAAGAGCGTCTCGTACTGGGCGTTGCGGTAGGCGATCAGCGTGCGCGCCCGATTGCGCTCCAGCAGCGCCCCGACGCGGGCGAGCAGCTCGCGCGCCGAGAAAGGTTTGACGAGGTAATCGTCCGCACCTGCATCGATGCCCTCAACGCGCGCCTCCTCACCGGCGCGCGCCGACAGCAGCACCACCGGCACGTCGCGCAGTGCGGTATCGGAGCGCACCTGGCGCAGCAGTCCGAAGCCGTCCAGTTTCGGCATCATGACGTCGGTCAGCAGCAGGGCGGCCCGCTCGCGACGCATCGCGGCCAGCGCGGCCTCGCCGTCCGGGACCGCCTCGACCGAGTAGTAAGGTTGCAGCAATTCGCGCAGGTAGCTGCGCATATCGCCGTTGTCATCGGCCAGCACGATGCGCGCCCCGAGCGTGGCCGCGAAGCGCGCCTGATGCACGGCTTGCTCATGGTCGGTCCGCGGCAGCGATGGTGCCGGCGCTCCCGTGCCCTCGGGCAGCCATCGCAGCGCTTCCTGCACGAATGCCTGACTGCCGATTGCGGTGGACGCGGCAGCGCGGCTCTCCTGCAGCCGTTCGCGCGGCAAGTGTGTGGTGCCGAACGGCACGCGTACGCTGAAGGTGCTGCCCTGCTGCAGGACGCTGTGCACCTCGATGCTGCCGTGGTGCAGCCGCACGAGCTCCTGCACCAGCGCCAGGCCGATGCCGGAACCCTCGTGGGTGCGGCCGTGCGTGCCCTCGACCCGGTGGAAGCGCTCGAACAGCTTCGGCAGCTCGTGGGCGGGAATGCCGACACCCGTATCCTCGATCTGCAGCAGCGCGACGGCGCCCTCGCTGCGCAGCCGCACCCTGACCCTGCCCTGCAAGGTGAACTTGAAGGCGTTGGACAGCAGGTTCAGGACCACTTTCTCCCACATCTCCCGATCGACGTAGACCGGCTGCGGGAGCTTCGGACAATCGACCTCGAACTCGAGCCCGGCGCGCTCCATGGCCGAGCGGAACGTGCTCGCCAGGTCTGCGGTACTGGCGGCGAGGTTTACGGGCTCGTAGCGGGCGCGGACCTTGCCAGCCTCCAGGCGCGAGAAATCCAGCAGTGAGTTGACCAGCTTCAGCAGGCGCAGGCAGTTGCGATGGGCGAGCTCCATACGGCTGCGTTCCTCGGCAGGCAGCTGCGGCTGGCGCAGCAGCTCCTCGATCGGCCCGAGGAGCAACGTCAGCGGCGTGCGAAACTCGTGGCTCACGTTGGAGAAGAAGGCGGTCTTGGCCCGGTCGATCTCCGCCAGCGCTTCGACGCGCCGCCGCTCCTCCTCGTAGGCCCTCGCATTGGTGATGGCCTGGCCGAGGAATACGGCAGCCTGCTCGAGGAAACTGCGGTAACGGTCATCGAACTTCAGGCGCGGGCTCAAGCCCAGCACCAGCAGCGCTGCGACGCCATCGTGGCCTGGAGCGGTGACCGGAGCGATGAAAGCCCGCTCGATGATCTGCGGCCAACGTCCGGCGCTGATCTGCAGCTCGGCGAGCTGCTCAACGAGCTGGCCTTCCCCAGACTCGAGCACCGCGGTCAGCGGCCAGCGGCCTTGAGCCGCCTCGAGCCCCGGCAATTGCGCGAGCCCAAGGCTCGCGAGGTCGGCACCGGCGGCGGCGACCGGCAGGACCCCCGCCTTCCCCTCCGGCAACAGGGCGGCCGCAAACGGCACGTCCGCGGGATTCTGCGTCAGGGTTTCGACTGCGACGCGGCAGGCTTCTCCGGCCGTGGAGGTTCGCTCCATGAAGCTTGCGCGCGCGCCAAGCTCGCGCAGCGCGTGCAGGCGCCGCTCGGCCAGCACGATTTCAGTGACCTCGGTCACCACGCAGAGCATGCCCGCGATGCGGCCGTCGTCGTCGTATACCGGGCTGTAAGAGAAGGTGTGGTAGGTCTCCTCGGAGAAGCCGCTGCGTTCCAGGAACAGCAGCAATGCCTCGTCCCAGGTCGACTCGCCGCGTTCGAGGACCTGGCGGATTCTCGGGCCGATGTCGGGCCAGATCTCCTCCCACACCTTATCGGCCCGCGATCCGAGGACCCAGTCGCGCTTGAGTCCTACGGTGGGTACGTAGGCGTCGTTGCAGAAGAATGTGATCTCCGGACCCCACAGCATCCACATGGCATAGCGCGAGTCGAGCATCACCCGCACGAGCGTCTTCAGCGACTGTGGCCACTGCGCGGGGGAACCAAGCGGATGGCTGTTCCAGTCATAGGCGCGCATCCTGCGACCCATCTCTCCTCCGCCGGCCAGGAAATCAGGGGCAGGAATCGAGCTGACCATCGGTGAGGCGTGCGCGGACGCCTGCTCGAGAGGATGCGAGACCGCCATGCGCGCGAGATCTTACACGCAGGTCACCATGAGAGCGCGCGAGGCGGGGCCGGCGTGATCGCAATCGCCGCAGGTTTGCAGGGTTTCATGCACAGTTAAGCGCCTGCAGGACGTCGCGTAAGATGAGTCCTACAGCACCTCATGGCGCGCGGGAATGAGGCTCGGTGAACAGCAGGCGGGACATGCTGGAGTCAGGATCCGCGTACTCGTGGCCACGCGCGATGACCGCCTGCGCCGGTGCGCGCGCGGCAGGATGCTGTGTCCCGAGTGCCGCAAGGCAAATGGGCGCCGCGCTTGTGTTCACCGTCAGCCTGGCGGCTCACCTGGCTCTCGCGGATGACACTGCGGGCACGGGTCCGCCCGCGACGGCCCATGCGCACAGTCTCGCGCCATTCCTCGATCCCACTGACGGACAAGTCGATCTCAGCCACTTCCTGGCGCAACCTCACGCCTTCCTGCCCGTCCCCGTGATCATCACCGAGCCGGCGGTCGGCTACGGTGGCGGCGCCTTCGGCGCCTTTTTCCGCCCACGCGAGGAAGCCGGCAGTGAAGGCTGGGCGCGGCCGAACATCTCCGTCGTCGGCGGGCTTGCGACCGAAAACGGCACGTGGCTCGCACTGGCGGGTGACACGAGTCGGTTCGTCAACGGACGGCTGCACACCCTCACCGGTGCAGCCACCGGGAAGATCAACCTCGACTTTTACGGCGGCGGTCTCGGCCTGCCTGACCTTAACCAGCCGGTGCGCTACTCGCTCGAGGTCACCGGCGCGCTCGCCGAGGCGGACTGGCAGGTAAGTGAGAAGTCACGCTGGGCGGTGGGACTGCGCTACGTGTTCGCCGACGTGAACCCGGAGCTGCGCGATGAGCCGCTCTTCCCTGAGCTTTCCAACCGCACCGCCGTCACCGTGTCGGCGCCGACCGCAATCCTCGAGTACGACTCGCGCAACAATCTCTTCACGCCGACCCGCGGGGTTTACTCGGAGACCTCGTACCTCATGTCGCGCAGTGCGCTCGGCGCCACCGTCGACTTCGAGCGCTTTCATCAGATCTTGCTGGCCTGGCAACCGCTGCCGCAGCACATCACGCTCGGCGCGCGTGCCGATTACTCCTGGGCATCGGCCGAGACGCCCTTTTTTCTGCGACCCTATATTCAGCTGCGCGGGGTTCCGGCGATGCGTTACCAGGGCGACGAGGTCGCGTTCGTCGAAGTCGAGGCGCGCTGGCAATGCTACGGGCGCTGGAGCGTTATTCCCTTCGCCGGTGCCGGAACTACGCACATTCGGCATGCGCGGTCTTCCTCTGACGGGCAAACGGTCGGTAGCGGCGGTATCGGCTTTCGCTACGAGCTGGCACGCAAGTTCGGTCTGCATGCCGGACTGGATTTCGCCCACAGCCCGGGAACCAACGCGGTCTATATCCAGATCGGTAACTCCTGGTTCCGACCCTGACGCCGGTCCGGCGCGCCGCACGCGGCGCCGGCGCGATGTTAACCTGTGGCGCGTGCCCGGCGATTCACGCATGAAAAAGCGACCGGCCCGATCCCTCGCCGCGATGCTGGCGATGGCGGGCCTGCTGTTGCAGGCCACCGCGCAGGCTGCGCCGGAGGAACCGTGGCGCTTCAATGTCACGCCGTACGTGTGGCTACCCTACATCGATGCGGATCTGGGGTTCGAGACCGGCGGCTCGGGCGGCTCGACCGTCGACATGTCGGACGTCCTGAAGCATCTCAGCGGCGCGTTCTTTCTCAATGCCGCAGCGCGCAAGGGCCGCTGGGGACTGTCCTTTGATCTGGTCTACTGTGACTTCGCCAAGACCGGCAGCAAGGTCACGAGTATCGACGTGCCGGGGGATCGCAACGAAGTGCCGGTCAATGCCGGCACTACCACTGCGCTGACCGGGTACATGGTCTCGCTGCTGGGCAGCTACTCGCTCGCGCAGTCTGCGCAGGCTAGCTTCGATCTGCTGCTGGGAATGCGCTACACCCACATCGGCGCGACGCTCGACTGGAGTTTCGCGAGCGACGTCGATGGCTTGCCTGCACGCACCGGCTCGGCCGGCCTCGGTGTCGACCTGTGGGACGGTGTCGTGGGCGTGCGCGGCTCGCTCGCGCTCGGTAACAGCCGGTGGTTCGTACCGCTCTACCTGGACGCTGGCACCGGCACCTCGACCTTCACCTGGCAGGGGCTTATGGGTGCCGGTTACGCTTTCGACTGGGGAGACGTGTTGGTGGTGTATCGCCGGCTCTCATTCGAGCAAGGCACTGGCGAAGACCTGCAGCACCTTACCTTCTCCGGGCCCGCGCTCGGGGCAAGCTTTCACTTCTAGGCGAGCCCGGCGGGTTAGGCGTGTAGGGCGCATCCAGGCTCCGACCTCCCTTATAGCGGCGTTCCCACCCACCGCCGCCCAATTGCCCTGATTCACGGGGCGGGTTATAAGAAACATACAAGTCATGACTTGTTTAAAAGGGGCACGCCATGTGGATCACCGTCCTGATATTCGCCCTAGCGGCCGTCGTCGGGCTCACGATGGCACTTGCCGCGTTCAAGGGGCAGTTTCCGCCGCTCGCTAGCGCCGTCATCCACGGCGTGCTTGCGGCCAGCGGGCTCGTGCTGCTGCTGATCGCCGTGTTGGCGCATGGCGCCACCGGCCCAGCCCGCTGGGCGCTCGGGTTCTTCCTGGTCGCCGCCCTGGGTGGCTTCACGCTCGCGTTCGGCTTCCATGCGCGCCGCAGGAATCTGCCGGTCAACTTCGTGATCGGCCACGCGACGCTCGCGGTCATCGGGTTCCTGCTGCTGCTCGCCGGGGCCCTGCACCTGCTGTAGACCGGATGAATGCTGCGAGGCGAGGCGTAATGCATCCATTGCATCCCGCGCTGGCGCACTTCCCGCTGGCGCTCTGGCTCGCATGCTGTGCCTGTGATCTGGTCGCGCTGAGCGGCGCAGACCCGACCTGGTGGACGGTCAGTCATCACGCGGCCGCCGCCGGCACGCTCATGGGCGCTGTCACGCTGCTGGCGGGGTTGCTCGAGCTGTGGCTGCGGAAATTACCGCGGGTTGCCGTACCGTGGGTCATTACCCACGCCACGCTCATGAGCTGTGCGCTGCTGTGCTTCATGGTGAGCCTTGCATGGCGCACGGCAGTTCCGCCCCCGACCTCGGCCGTCGCACTCTCCATTGTCGGGGCCGCCATCGTTCTGGTCGGCGGCTACTGTGGCGGCACCCTGGTGTATCGCTTTGGCGTAGGAGTTACATGGCGGCCCGAAGACGGACGCGAAAAAGGGGCGCCCTACTAAACCGCGCTGCGGATGCGGCACCGTCCGCGGTGCTTGAGGCCCTCAAACGCGCCGGGCCCCTGACGATGGGCGAGCTCGCCGCGCGCCTGCAGATCAGCTACGAGGCGGTCCGACAGCAGATGCGTCAGCTGCTGCGTGCCGGCTGGGTCTCTAGGGTACGCCCCAAGCCGGAGGCCCGCGCAGCGAAGGCCAAGCGCGGACCGGCCTCGGCACGCTATTGCCTGAGCGGCGCAGCCGAGCACTTGTTTCCGAAGCACTACGACAGCCTCTCAGCTGAGCTGTTGCAACACGTGCTCGACGGCTTCGGCGGCAAGGCCATCACCCAGATCCTCGAGCGCATGACCGATGCCCGGGTGCGCCGCTGGGCGCCGCTCCTGGCATCCAAGAGCGCGAAGCAGAAGCTCGAGGCGCTCTGCTCGCTCTACGAGGAGAAGGACGCGTACATGCAGCTGCAGTGGCAACCAGAAGGCCCTGCCCTCATCGAGCGCAACTGCCCGTTCCTCAATGTCGCTCAGGCCTACCCCGCGATCTGCAGCGTTTCAGTGAACACGCTGGAACGACTGCTTGGCTGTAAAGTGGTCCGTGAGCAGCGCTTTCAGGCAGGCGACGGACGCTGCGTCTTCCGCGTGCGCCTCGATCAGCCGCGCACTGACGAGACCTTCGCCCTCGAGGATGCGCCGCGGTCCCGCGAAACCTAACTCGACGAAATTCGCGGCAGTCAGCGGGCACCTACACTAACTCTGGGTGTAGAGGAAATCGGTGACTTGAGCGGGCGAGCAGCGTGGCGGAGGCGCGCTGCCGGGCCGGACAACTTCGTGCGGGTGTACCGGAACTATGCCGCGCAAGCAACGGCGCCACGCCGAGAAATCAAGGCGCGCGCGCGGTGCGTCCCAGGATGTCAGGTTGTCAGCAGCGGATTCTGGCGAGCGGACCTGTGGTCGCCGGCCCTTGTTGCCAACGGGCGACCGAGCCCTCGTTGGGGTGTGTTTGGGGAAATGCTGCACTTGCCCACAAGGCTTGTGCAGTCCAAGAATGTCTGCTGCCTTTAGGGATTAGAGGCAAGTCAGAGATGCGTTCGCCAGGGATTCTGTTGGTTGGGCCGTACGACCCGAATTGTGGGGAGTACACCTTTCTTGCGCCGCCACTGGGAGTGTGGCGGCTGGCGGGCGTGCTCGGCTCCGCCGGCGTGCGCGTGCAGGTCTTTGACCCGAACTGCTGTTCCGGGCCTCCGGGCGCGGCGCTCGAGCGTGAAATCCGCGCCGGTGACTGGGACGTCATCGGCATTTCCACGACCGGGATGACGCTGCGCTACGACCTCGAACTGGCGCACCGTGCGCGGCGTGTGGCGCCGCAGGCACTGCTGGTCGCCGGCGGCATGGAGGCCACGTTCCGGCCCGAGTTGCTCTACGAGCTCGCGCCGTTCGATCGCGTGATGCTCGGCGAGGGCGAGCGGCCCCTGCTCGAGCTGCTCGCACGCCTGCGCGCCGGCGCGCCCACGGGCGGCATCGCCGGCACCGCGGAGCGCCTGGCGGATGGCCGCATCGTCAGATTCCCGCAGCAAGCGCTCGATGCCGCGGCGCTGCGTGAGGCGGTATTCCGCACCCCGTACGAGCAGATGCCCTATCGCGCCTACTGGGAGCGGCTCGAGGCCGCGTACCGCCTCGGCTCCCTGCCTACCAAGGCGGCGCGCGAAGCGCGCCTTGCCGAGATCCGCTCCGTGCGGCTCATCACGCTCAACTACTGCCCCATGGGCTGCACCTTCTGCTCCGCGACGAACTTCCTGCACGAGGCGCAGGGCAGTGTCGCCAGCATCGCCCGCCTGGACGCGGCCGACTGCATCCGCATGCTTGAGCGCATCGTGGCTGCACACCCGGCGGTGCGCACCGTCATCTTCCAGGACGACATCTTCGTGTTCACCAAGGACCGGCGCATCCTGCCCCTGTGCGAGGCCATCCTTGCCGCCAAGGAGCGCGGTTCACTGCCGCGCGAGCTGCAGTTCATCAGCACCAACCGGATCGACGCCATGTCACCCGAACGCATGGCGGCCATGAGTCGCGCCGGTTTTCGCGTGCTGGGCTTCGGCATCGAGAGCTTCGCCCCGCGGATCCTGGCGGAATTCAACAAAGGCCAGATCCACTCCCACATCGAGCCCACGCTCGCGACGGCGCTGCAGCTGGGCATCACCCCGTTTTTGGACATCATCCTCAGCTCCCCACGCGCGAGCCTCGCGGACCTCGCCGCGACGCTGCGCGGGGCCTGGCACTGGCTGCAGCGCGGCTGCGAAGTCGGGATCTACCCCTATGTCATCCCCTTCTCCGGGGCGGCGCTGGCGGGCGATACCAGCCTCAGCGCCTCTACGGTCAGCGAGCGCCGCCGCATCCGCGGCACGCAGATCTCCTGGGACCAGCCGACCAAGATCCTGCCACTCGATGCCACGGTGCGGGAAGCAGTACTCGCGATCGAGCATGAGTACGACGCAAACCTCGGCCAGCTGCAGCGTCGCGCCGCGCACCTGCCATCGCGCACGCGCTCGCTGTTGTGGATTCTGTCCTCGCTCGGGCCCATGGCAGCCCATGGCCTGCCGGTGGCGGAAGCCGGGCAGGTGCGCGCCGCGCTCGCGGCGCGACTGCCCGAGCCTCAGTCATCGCCCCGGGCAGCGAGCGCATGAGAGGCGCACGTCCCTGGACGCTGTTGGCACCGGCGGCGGTCTGCGCGCTGCTGACGGTCTGGGTGGTGCTCGCGGCGGCCAATGTGCAGACGGCCAGCGTCTCGCTCCTCATCTACGGGCTCGCCAACCTGATCGTATATACCGACGCGCTGGATCTGTTCCTGCGCCTGCACGTGCGGCGCCGGCACACCGCCACCGCGAGCGCGGACTCCGACAACCGCAATGTTTCCGTCGATCTGGTCGGCTCGCTTCCCGGCGGTATCCGCCGCGTGGCGCCGCTGCGTCCCTTCGCGATCGTGGCCTCCGTGTACAACCTCGGCGACCGCCTCGACGAGTTCACTGACTCCTTCGCCGCCTACCGTGAGCGGGTCTGGCTCATCAGCGACGGCTCGACGGACAACACCGTGAAGCGCCTGGTGCACCAGGGCTGGCGCTGCTTCGACGACGGCATCAACCGCCGCAAGCCCGGCGCCCTGCGGCTGCTGCTCGAGCGGCTGCCGCCGCACATCGAGACGGTCATGGTCATCGATCCGGACATCCGCATCCGCGGGCTCGCCGGCGGCAGCAGCGCCGACCTCGAGCGCGTCATCGGCGACTTCCAGCAATCGGGCGCGGCCGCGGTGTGCCCTCGCATCATGATCGAGCCGGACGGCTTCCTGGCCCGCTTCCAGGCGTTCGAGTACGCGCTCGCCTTCCGCGTCGGGCGCGAGAGCCTCGCCGACTACAGCATCACCTCGGGCGTTGCCATTTACCGCCGCGATGCGTTGTGGCGCGCCCTGCGCGAGCACTCGCTCTCCGTCTATGCCGAGGACCTGGAAAACACCATGATCCTCCTCGCCCAGGGCGAGCGCATCTATTACGACGGGCGGCTGGTGGTGAGCACCGAGGGCCCCGGTACCCTCGGGCGCTGGTTCTCCCAGCGCGTGGGCTGGTACCACGGACTGCTCAAGGTCTACATCGAGCGCTTCAGCGCCGTCTGGCGCATCAGCAAGCGCACGCCGTTCGCCGCCTACCACTACATCGTATATGTGGGCGGGCTGTCGCTGACCCTGCACCTGGTGAAGCTCATCAGCGCGCTGCTGCTGCTGCTCAGCCTGATCGGCGGGTTCGACGATCTGTTCCTGACGCACCTGCTGCCGAACAACACCCTGACTAATCCGTCGTACTTCATCGGTGCCGTCGGCAGCTATCTGGCGCTCGGGGTGCTGGCGCTGTTCACGGTCGTGCCGGTTGCGGAGCGGGCCTACATCGCGCCCATCGTGCCGCTGTATCTGCTCTACGCACTCACGCACCTGCTGCCGATGAGCATCGGGTTCGGCAACTACATCGCCGTGCAGATGTGGGGGCGGCGGCTGTACCAGGATCACTACGAGCCGGGCGCCGCCGCGCCAGGCGTATGGGCACGGAAGACCCACTGATGCAGCAGCCAGCCCTAAGCGCCGCGGCCTGCCTGGACTACTGGGAACAGCGGGCGCGCCGCTTTGCCGGTCAGGGCGCCGGGCTCGCGGCCGTGTGCTCCTTCGGCATGCCGGGCTTCTACAACCACACGATCGATCTATGCCAGCGCTTGGCGCTCCGGCGCTGGCTGCGCGTGCGTCCCGGCATGGCGGTGCTGGATGTCGGTTGCGGCGTTGGCCGCTGGAGCCGGCTCATGGCAGCGCGCGGGGCTTGTGTGACCGGCATCGACCTGAGCCCCACCATGATCGCCGAGGCACGCCGCCGCGCCGGCGCGCGGCCGTTGCGCGGCCACTGCCGCTTCCTCGTGCAGGATCTGGCCAGCCTGGACGCGGGCGACACTTACGAGCTCGTGCTCAGTGTCACGGTGCTGCAACACCTCATGCAGCCGGAGCTGCTGCGCACTGCGCTGCAGCGGATGCGGCAGCACCTGCGTGATGGCGGCGTGCTCGTGCTGCTCGAGGCCGCGCCACAACTTGAGGTCGGTAGCTGCGACAGCGCCACGTTCCGGGCCCGCTCGCGCGAGAGCTACCTGCAGTTATTCGCCGAGTGCGGCCTGCGGGTGCGGGCGATCAGCGGCGTCGACCCGGCGCCCTTCCGCACCTGGCTGCTCCCGCGCCTGCCACTACTTCCCCCGCTGCTGCGCCGCGCCGCACTGGGCGCCGTGAGCGCGCTGTCGCTGCCGATCGATGTGCCCTTCGGCCGTGCGCTCGTGGCGCGCTCGTGGCATGCGGTCTTCGTGCTCGAGGCCACCCGAGGCACTCATGCGCACTAGCGCCCGCGTGCTGGTATCCGTGGCGGTGCTGCTGCTGCTCGGCGGCCTGGCGGCGCTCGGCTGGTGGTACCAGAACCGCCAGCAGCACGCGGCCGGCCACCCCGCCGGCACGCTGACCGTGGACGTCACGAGTGCCGCGGATCGCGGCCCGGGCACGCTGCGCGAGGCGCTCTTCATAGTCGCGGCCGCCAGCACCAAGGCAGACGTGGTGCTGAGGGTGAAGAGCATCGCGCCGGAAACGCCGCTGCCGCCGCTGGTCAACCCGCACGGCGTGCGCATCCTGGCCCAGCAGGGTGGCGCGCAGATCGACGGCCACGCCTTGAGCGGCGGGCCGTTACTCGACGTGGCCGGCGCCAACACCTCCATCGAGGGCATCGAGCTGCACAACTGCCGCGCCAGCGCGATCGTGCTGCGCGCGGCGCAGTTCCGACTGCGTGCCAGCAGCGTCGAGGCCTGTGACGTGGGGGTAGATGTGGCGGAAAACGCGAGCGACGTGCTGCTCGAGCGTAATCGCTTCACCGACAACCGCATCGGCGTGCGCTTCGCGGCCTCGACGCACAATGCCGTCGTCATCGGCAACACCTTTTCCAACAGTCACGACGCGGGCCTGTGGGCGGTGCGCGCAGAGCCGGATGCACGCGCCACGGCGATCACGGTGCGTGAGAATCGCTTCGATGCCGATCGCAGCGGCATCGTGGCCGCGAACGTCGCGCTACTGATCGAGCGCAACGAGTTCGGCTCGGACACGGAGACCGGCATCCATCTGCTCGGCGCCGGCGCGCTGGTGCGCGGCAACCACATCAGCGGCGGAGCGGGCATGGGGATCGTCGCCGAGAACGCCCGTGAGGCGGTCATCGACAACAACGAGCTCGACCACCTCGGCGCCTATGGCATCATGATACGCGGCTCCGCCAGCATCCTGGTGCGCGCCAACCGCGTCCATAACTGCGGCTACGGCATGGCCTTCGTGCTCGGCGACGCCCATCGGCCGAGCACGGCTGCGGACAACACCATCATTGCGCCGCAGTTCAACGGCATCGACGTGATCGGCGACTCCCCCATCCTGCGCAACAACCAGGTGCTGCAGCCGCGCGCCTACGCCCTGCACGTCACCGATTTTGAGCCGCCGGACGGCGCCCGGGTGAGCGCACATCCGGTCCTGGAGAACAACAACTTCCGTGCCAACTCGACCGCCGTCGCGGCGGGTGCGGTGCCCGGATCGGCGCGCTAGCCGTGGACCGCACCGACGCCACTCAGCTCCTGTCGCGCCCGGTGTGGCGTGATCCGCGCGTCCACCTGCTGGATGACCTGTGGTTGCTGACCATCTTCGCGGTGCTGTTTGCGACGGCGATACCCTGGCTGGTCAGCGGGCTGGTGATCGACTTGCTGGCCGCCGCCGCGGGCGTGCTGGTGCTCGGCGCGGTCCATGTCGCGCTGGCGGCGCTTGCCGGCAGCAGCGTAGCGGCCGGGCGCTGGCGGCCGCGCATGCTGACCGCGCTGCACGTCCTGGGCACGCTCGCGATCGCCTACGTCTGGCAACACGTCGGCGGCCTGCAGAACCCGCTGTTCCTGGCGGTGTTCGCCCTGCCCATCGTCGCTGCCATCTTCCTGTCCCGCTGGCATCCGTATCTGGTGGCCGCTTTGTCGACCATCGCGGTCGCCCTGGTCGCGGCGATCGAGGCGCCGGAGCTGCGCTGGTATGCACCGGGCACCGAGCCGCTCGCGGCGGGGCTGGAGCGGCTCCTCGGCACGGGCAGTACCGCGCCGCCGCTGCCGTTCGCCGGCTTCTATGCGCCTTCGGACTACTACCTGGTGCTGCTGGAAGTCTTCGTGATCCTGATGTTCGCCTGCGCCGTGGCCGCGGAATATCTCGGCACGGTCTTCGAACGGCTGCACGTGCAGGTGGGCGCGGCGCTGCTCGAGGCAGAGCGCGGCGAGCAGCTCTGGTCCGCGGTGCTCGAGCGGCTGCCGTTGCCGGCATTCGTCGTCGATGCCGGTACCTGCGAGATCCTGTTCGCCAGCACCACGGCGCTCGAGCGCTTCGAGACGCAGGAGGGCGCCCTGACCGGGCGTGGCCTGCTTGATGGCCTGCGCTTCTCCTATCCGGAGCTGGTGCACGAGCTCATCAGTGGCTCCGGCGGGGTGGCACAGCCGTGCATGCTGCGGCTCGACGGCCGGCTGCTCGCGACCGAAGTGCACGTTCAACATCTGGCACAAAAGGGCCGCCGGCTGGCGCTGGTGATCGTCGAGGACAGCACCGAGGCCTTCTGCATGAAGGCCGCACTGGATGTTGCCGAGCATGCGGCGATCGTGGTCGACGCCGAGGGCCGGGTGCTGGCCTGGAACAAGCCGGCCACGGCGCTGGTGCCGGAAGCCCAGGTCAACGCGGACATCAGCCATTTACTGCCCGAGGTCGCGCCGCACACGCGCTGGTGGGAGGCGGGCCTGAGCGGTCGCCGCAAGATGCACGTCACCATCGCGCAACGCGTCTATCAGCTGACCTGTTCCGCGGTCGCCCTCCCCGGGGAGGATGAGCGGCTGTACGTGGCGGCATTCGTGCCGGCCGCCCAAGTGGCGGCCGAACAGCAGGAAGATACCGTGCTGAGCGCGCGGGTGCGGCGGCCATGAGCGCCCGCCACGGGGCGCGCTGCCGCAGCGCAGCCTGGGTTCTCGGCACTCTGCTGGCCAGAAACGCGGCGGTTGCGGAAGCTCCCCCGGACGATCTACTCGTCTTCAGTGGCAATGGCTTGACGCTCACGGGTGATCACGGCGGTGGCGGCGGCTCGCTTACCTGGCTGAGGAAGTTCACCAGCGGCAGCCTCTTCGGGCTGGGGGCGGAATACCAGACGATCTATAACTCGCATTGGACGCTCGGGACCTTCAATGGAGCCCTGGCACTGAACCTGCCCGTGAAGACCAGCCTGTACACCGAGGCTCACGTCGGCTCGGGAGAGACGGGCGGTGCGCCCTTCAACTACACCAACGTGGCGGGCGGCCTGTTCAGTACGCTCACCCCCTGGCTCACCGTGCAGGTCGAGGAGCGTTATATCGACATCGAGCCGAGCCACGGCAACCTGCCGAAGATCGGGCTGTCGTTCCGTCTCGCCGTGCCGCTGCTCGCCTCGCTTTCGTACGCGCAGTCCTTCGGCGGCAACCTGGGCACCAAGCTCGGCACGGCGCGCGTGGATTACAGTGGCACGCACTTCACCTGGCTCGCCGGAGCGGCCTATGGTCCGGTCGCTCCCCGGGTGCTGAATCTCATCGGGCAGACCGTGGGTGCGGTGCGGACCCTGAAGGAAGGCTTCCTCGGCGCGGGCCGCTCGTTCGGGCGTACCGACTGGCAGCTGCTCGGCGACTACCAGGATCTCGAGGGCTTCAAGCGCACCACCATTACGCTGAACTGCACCGTGCACCTGGGACCGCGGGGCCCGACGACGTGAGCCTCAACTTCCTGCGCCGCCAGTCCTACTGGCTGTTGCCGCTGCTGGCCGCAGCTCTGGTGACCCTGTTGGGCGCAAGGCTCATCACGCTGAGCGTGCGGGAGCGCTCCGCGCAGCTGCGGCACGCGGCGCAGGTCGCGGTAGCGCGCCACGCGGACCTCATCGAGGCGCAGCTGGCGGACCTCGCCGCATCGGCGCGCCGTGCGGCGCAGACACACGCGGCCGGGCAACCGGCAGCGCCTGCAGCGGCAGCCGCGCGCGGCACGTTCCGCGTGCGGGCAGACGGCTCGGTGCCGGGAGCGCCACCCGCGCAGGCGGCGCTGATCAGCGCCGTCGCCGCGGAGTGGCTGGCGGTCCCGGCGGCGCGTCGGCGGAATGCCGTGCTGTTCGGGCCCGTGCGCTATGGCAGCCAATGGCTCGTGGCCGCCAGCGCTGCCGCAGCGGCCCCGCCCGCACCAGCATCCGCCGCCGGTGCCGACTCTGCGCCGCAAGGCGCACCTGCCGCCCCGGTATGGGCCGTGAGCTACGCGAGCCTGGATGCGCTCCTGGCACGGGCGCGCTTCGGGGGCCTGGTGAACGAGGGCTACGACTTCCAGCTGGCGCAACCAGACCCGCAAACGCGCCGCCCGCGATCGTTCCTCAACTCGCAGCCCGGCCAGCTCGCGGACCCGGCGACCGCGTCGATTCCGCAGCCGGGCGTGGCCGCCGCGGACGGCCCTCCCTTTCTGTCGCTTGCCATCCGGCCGCACGCGGGCTGGTACCCGCTCCGCGAACTGGCCGCCGAGGTGGGGCTGCTGGCCCTGCTCGCCTGGGGCGTGGCCTTCAGCGCCTACGACCTGACGCATAGCCTCAAGCGCACGCGCAGCGTGCTCCGCACGACGCGGCGCCGGCTGCACGCCGTCAACGATCAGCTGGTAGCCGAGATCGAGCAGCGCGAGAGCCTGCAGCGCAGCTTCGAGCACGCCCGCTACCACGATGTGTTCACCGGGCTGCCCAACCGCCGCTACTTCATGGACCAGCTCGATCGTGCGTTGCGCGAGATCCGTACGCGCCGCCGCCAGCGCATCGCCATCGTGCTCATCGACATCGAGCGGCTGCGGCTCATCAGCGACACCCTCGGGCACACCGCGGGGGACGAGCTGCTGCTGCAGGCCGCGCAACGCGCCGCGCAGGCGCTCGCCGCAACCGAGCACGTGCTGGCTCGCTGGGGCGCGGACCAGCTGGCGGTGCTGCTGCACGAGGTGACCTCGACCGCCCATGCGCAGCAACTTGCCGACCAGCTACAGGAGGCCTGCGAGGGCGCGTACGAGCTGCGCCAGCACCGGCTCAGCGTGAACGCACGCGTGGGGTTTACCTGCATGGAATCCGGGATACAGCGACCGGAGGAAGCACTGCGCGAGGCCGATCTCGCGCTCTCCGCCGCCGCCCAGCAGCAGGGGCGCGCCCTCGCCTATGCACCGCGCATGGCCGGGGCGGCCGTGAGCCTCGTCAGCCTCGAGGCCGACCTGCACGTCGCGCTCGACCGGCGCGAATTCCGGCTGCTGTTCCAGCCGATCGTCGATCTGCGCGGCGGACGGGTGGTCGGAGCGGAGGCGCTGTTGCGCTGGCGGCACCCGGTCGAGGGCTTGCTGACACCGGACAAGTTCCTCTCGATCGCCGAGGAGGTGGGCGTCATCGTGCCGGTCACCCGCTGGGTGATCCAGCGCGTGTGCCGCCTGGCTGCCGAGTGGCGCCAGCGACTGCCCGAGAACGAGGACTTCTATATCAGCGTCAATCTCTCGGCCGCGGTACTGCGTTCACCCGGGCTGCGCGAGTACATCGCGCAGGTGCTCGAGGAGACCCACAGCTCGGCCGCGAACCTGAAGTTCGAACTCTCCGAGGGCGGCCTGGTGAGCAACGTCACGACGGCGCGCGCCGTACTCGATGCATTCCACGACATGGGCATCGAGCTGATGCTCGATGACTTCGGCACCGGCTACTCGGCACTGAGTTACCTGCAGCTGTTCCCGTTTGACTACGTGAAGATCGACCGGCCCTTCGTCAGCCGCACCGGTTCCGAGCGCGCCAACAACGCGATCACCGCCGCCATCCTGCAGATGGCCTCGAACCTCGGTCTGCGCGCGGTCGCGGAAGTGGTGGAGACCAAGGCGGCCGCGCAAACGCTGCTGCAGATGGGCTGCACCTACGGGCAGGGGTATTTCTTCTCACCGCCGGTGGACGCCGAAGCGGCCTTCCAGCAACTGCGCAGCACCGCGCAGGTGTCCATGAGCGAGACCGGACACGAGCCGGAATCCGACGCATCGAGCGAGGATGACTCGCCGACGGTCATGCTGCCGGCCGGTATGATTCTCGGCAGTCGCCTCACCGACAGCGCCGACGAATCGCGCGACGTGGACGAGCAGGCATGAGCCGCCCGCAGCGCTCGAGGTCCACGGCGTCGCAGTAGCACAGATCGGCGCAGTTATGTCAGCTGCGCTCGTCGTTGCATCCGGAGCGCGCGTTCCCGCCTTACTGCCATGACAACGCCTGCGTTCTCGGCTTCTTGGCCAACGAAGCGGACGCGCGTCGCGACTTGTTTTCGTGCGTGCCGGCGCGCATCGTCTCCTCGTGCCGCAGACCGAAAAAGAAGCGGCCTCAGCAAGGGGAATGTAATGAATTGTAGCAAGCACCTGCTCGCGGCGAGCGTCGCCGCGTCGTTTGTCTGCGCCGCTGTCGCGGCACCGTATCCGCACGGGAAAATGACGGCGTACGACGTGGGTCCGGCAAGTTCGTTCGCCGAGAACTCACAGATCACCGTGACGGTCGTGCTGAACCTGCGCAACCGCGACCAGCTCGAGCAGCTGGTCGCGGCGCTGTATACGCGTGGCAGCCCGAACTACCACAAGTTCCTCACGCAGCCGCAGTTCGCTGCCCAGTTCGGCCCGACCGC
>DATJVL010000030.1:0-5808 GCA_035501795.1 Steroidobacteraceae bacterium | reverse complement strand
CGCCACATGCTGCTCACGCGCCTGTTCGATGACCGCATGCAGCGCATCCAGCGCCAGGGGCGCATCTCCTTCTACATCAAGTCGACCGGCGAGGAGGCCGTGGCGGTGGCGCAGGGCATGGCGCTGCAGCCCGGGGACATGCTGTTTCCCTCCTATCGCCAGCAGGGCCTGTACGTGGTACGCGGCCGCAGCCTCGTCGATCTCATGTGCCAGTGCCTGTCCAACACGCGCGACATGTGCAAGGGCCGGCAGATGCCGATCATGTACCACTCGCGCAATGGCAACATCTTCTCCATCTCCGGCAACCTCGCGACCCAGTTTCCCCAGGCGGTCGGCTGGGCCATGGCGGCCGCCATCAAGGGCGAGGACCGCATCGCCGCCAGCTGGGTGGGCGAGGGATCCAGCGCCGAGGCCGACTTCCACTACGCCATGACCTTCGCCTCCGTGTATCGCGCGCCGGTCATCCTGAATCTGGTCAACAACCAGTGGGCCATTTCCACCTTCCAGGGGTTCGCCGGCGGCGAGCAGCGCACCTTTGCGCAGCGCGGCCCCGGCTACGGCATGCCGGGCGTGCGCGTCGACGGCAATGACTTCCTGGCGGTGTATGCGGTCACGCAATGGGCGGCGCAGCGCGCGCGGCAAAGCGGCGGCCCCACCCTCATCGAACACGTCACCTATCGCGCCGCAGCGCACTCCACCAGCGACGATCCCTCGCGGTACCGTCCCAAGGACGAGTGGCGCGCCTGGCCGCTCGGGGATCCGGTCGAGCGGCTCAAGGCACACCTGATCGCCCTGGGCGAGTGGTCGCAGGAGCGCCACGCACGGCTGGAAAAGGAGCTCGAGGCGCACGTCAGCGCCTGCTGGAAGGAGGCCGAGACGTACGGCACGCTCTCGGGCGGTCCGGCGCTCGACCCGCTGACGATGTTCGAGGACGTCCTGAAGGAAATGCCCGCCAACCTCGCGCGCGAGCGCGATGAAATGCGCGCGCAACGCAGCGGCGCCGGTACGGCATCGGCGCACGCACCGCCGGTCGCGCGCAAGGGCTGAGGCAGCATGGCACGCATGAACATGGTCCAGGCGCTCAACTCCGCCATGGACGTGATGCTGGGACGCGATCCGCGGGTGGTGATACTCGGCGAGGACGTCGGCTATTTTGGCGGCGTGTTCCGCGCCACCGAGGGCTTGCAGCGCAAGTACGGCGAGCAGCGCGTGCTCGACACGCCCATCGCCGAGGGCGGCATCATCGCGGCCGCGATCGGCATGGGGGCCAACGGCCTCAAGCCGGTGGCCGAGATCCAGTTCGCCGACTACATCTATCCGGGGTTCGACCAGGTCGTGAGCGAGCTGGCGCGGCTGCGCTACCGTTCGGCCGGTGACTTCAGCGCGCCGGTGATCATCCGCACGCCCTGCGGCGGCGGCATCCGCGGCGGGCAGACGCACTCGCAGAGCCCCGAGGCGCTGTTCGCGCACGTGTGCGGCATCAAGGTGGTCATGCCATCCAACCCGTACGATGCCAAGGGCATGCTGATCAGCGCCATCGAGGGCGAGGACCCGGTGGTGTTCTTCGAGCCCAAGCGCATCTACAACGGGCCCTTCGATGGCGACCCGCACAAGCCGGCGACTCCCTGGAGCGCGCATCCGCGCGGCGAGGTGCCGGAGGGTCACTTCACGGTGCCGCTCGGCCGGGCCCAGGTGGTGCGCGAAGGGCGCGAGGTCTCGGTGCTCACCTACGGTACGATGGTGCACGTGGCGGAGGCGGCCGTGAAGCAGACCGGCATCGACGCCGAGATCATCGACGTGCGCTCGATGGCGCCGCTCGACGTGGACACGCTCAGCACCTCGGTGTGCAAGACCGGGCGCTGCGTGGTGGTGCACGAGGCCACGCGCTTCGGCGGCTACGGTGCCGAGCTGGTAGCCACGGTGCAGGAGAACTGCTTCTGGAACCTGGAAGCGCCGATCCAGCGCGTCGCCGGCTGGGACACGCCATATCCGCACGCCTTTGAGTGGGATTACTTCCCGGGTCCGGTGCGTATCGCCGCGGCCCTGCGCGCCGTTACGGAGGCGAAGTGAGTAACTACGTCTTCAAGCTGCCGGACCTCGGGGAGGGCACGGTCGAGGCCGAGATCGTCGGCTGGCGCGTCAAGCCCGGTGACACCGTCGCCGAGGATGACGTCATCGTCGAGGTCATGACCGAGAAGGCCGCGGTCGAGGTGCCGGCCCCCGTGGGTGGCCGCGTGGTCTCGACCACCGGCACGCCCGGGGACATGGTCCCGGTGGGTGCCGAGCTCATCGTCATCGACACGGGCGCCGGGCGCGCTGCGGCGGGGGGGACCTCCCCGAGTGCGCCGCCACCACCGAGCGCAGCCGCGGGCAGCAATGGCAACGGCGCCGTCGCGCAGGTCGCAGCCGCGCCGCGCACCGGCCGCGTGGCCACCTCGCCGGCCATCCGTCGCCGCGCGCACGAGGCTGGGATCGACCTGCAGCAGGTGGCCGGCTCGGGCCCGAACGGCCGCATCGTGGCCAAGGATCTGGAGGCCTACGCTGCGCAGCGCTCCGCTTCGGCACCCACGCCGCTGCGATCGGCGCCCAAGGCCGTGCCCGCGGCGCGCCCCGCCGAGGCCGCGGCCCCGGCAACCCAGGAGATCAAGGTGATCGGCCTGCGGCGGCTGATCGCCCAGCGCATGAGCGAGGCCAAACGCAACATTCCGCACTTCGCCTACGTCGAGGAGCTCGACATCACCGAGCTCGAGTCGCTGCGCCGGCACCTGAACCAGAAGGCACAGTCCGGGGGTGCAACCCTGACCTACCTGCCGTTCCTGGCGCTCGCCCTGGTGCGGGTGCTGCGGCAGTTCCCGCAGTGCAATGCGCACTACGATGCCGAGCGCGGCGTGCTCATACGCCACGCGGCCGTGCACCTGGGGGTGGCGACGCAGACTCCCGACGGACTGAAGGTGCCGGTGGTGCACAACGCGCAGGAGCTGACCCTGTGGCAACTGGCGGCGCAGATGCGGCGCGTGAGCGAGGCGGCGCGTACCAACAAGGCCACGCGCGAGGAGTTGAGCGGTTCCACCATCACCATCACCAGCCTGGGCAAGCTCGGCGGCATCGCCAGCACGCCCATCATCAACTCGCCCGAGGTGGCCATCATCGGCGTCAACCGCGCGGTGGAGCGCCCGTTGGTGGTACACGGAGCGGTCGCGGTGCGCCTGACCATGAACCTGTCCTCTTCGTTCGACCACCGGTTCGTGGATGGCTATGACGCCGCCGCGATGATCCAGGCGCTGAAGGAGTGCCTGGAGCACCCGGCGACGATCTTCCTCGACACCTGACGGACACTCCGGAGCAGCGCGTGGGGCAGCTGTGGCATCTGCATCGGACGGGACGTGCCTGGCTGTTCATGGCGCAGGCACTGCTGCTTGCCGGCTGTGGCGGCAGCGACGACAACCTCAATCCGGGGGGCGGGCCGCCCCCCTACAGCGCCGTCCCGCAGGTCAAGGTATCGCAGCCGAATACCTTCGGCAGTAACTGCGACGGGCTGGCCGCCGAGGGCACGCTCTACCAGGGCACCGCGATCGAGCCGCAGATTGCCGTGAATGCCATGAACCGCTCCTTCCTGATCGCGGTGTGGCAGCAGAATCGCTGGTCGAGCGGCGGCTCGCAGGCCATCGCGGTGTCGAGCTCCGTCGATGGCGGCAACACCTGGGTGCCCGGCAGCGCGCCGACATTCTCGCGCTGCGGTGGCGCTGGCGCGGGCGATGTCGGTGACTATGCGCGTGCCAGCAACCCGTGGGTGAGCTTCGCACCGGGCGGCACGGCCTACGCACTGGCGCTCGCCTTCACGGGTGACGTGCTGCAGAGCGGCTCGAGCAGCGCCATGCTGGTGTCGAGCTCGATCAACGGCGGCCTCAACTGGATGCCCCCCGTGGCACTCATCCAGGACGGCGCGAACTTCTTCAACGACAAGGGCGCGATCACGGCCGACCCGAACGACTTCAACTTCGTGTATGCGGTGTGGGACCGGCTCGACGGCGTGAACAACCGCGGACCGAGCTACTTCTCCCTCACCGCCAACGCCAACTCCACCTGGTCGGCCGCACGGTCCATCTACGACCCGGGGGTCAACAACCAGACCATCAACAACATCATCGTGGTCACCCCCGACGGCATGCTGATCGATCTCTTCAACGAGATCGACGCGGTGAGCGGGGCCAGCACCTCACACCTGAAGGCGATACGCTCCAGTGACCACGGCACCACCTGGTCGCAGCCGATCCTGGTCGCCGACATGGAAGGGATCGGCACGGCCGATCCGAACAATCAGAACGGCGTGCGCGATGCCGTGCTGCTCTTCAGTGCCGCCGTCGGAGCGGACGGCACCGTCTACGTCGTCTGGCAGGATGCCCGCTTCTCCGGCGGCGGGCACGACGGCATTGCACTCAGCAGCTCGCATGACGAGGCTCTGCACTGGTCGACGCCGGTGCAGGTGAATGGCGATCCCTCCGTGCCCGCGTTCACCCCGACGGTGGCGGTGAGCCCGGGCGGCGCGCTCGCCGTCACCTACTACGACCTGCGCAACGCGCACTATTCCACGACGCAGCTGCTGACCGATGCGTGGATGGTCACCTCGTCGGACGGCACGAACTTCACCGAGACGCACCTGAGCGGGCCGTTCGACCTGCAGCTGGCGCCGCTCACCCCGGATGGCTACTTCCTCGGGGACTACCAGGGACTGGTCTACACCGGCACGCAGTTCGAGCCGCTGTATGCCCAGAGCAACCCCGACGCGATGAGCGTCAGCACCGATGTCTGGTTCGCCTTCCCGCCACCGGCCAGCGCCGCCGCGGTCAATGCGTTCGCGGCGCAGCCAGCCTTGGCCGCCGCCAGCCTGCCCCCGGCTGCCCGGCTGCGCATGACGCAGCGCATCCACGCGGCCCTCGCGCACCGCACGCCGCGCTGACCGCGCCGCTGCTGCGGCCCTCAGATTGCAGCCCTAGGGTGGCGCATGCGCCGCAGCGCCGGCGTAGCTGAGCTCACCGGCGTCGATGCGCAGCGACAGCCGGTTCTGCGGCGGTGGCAGCGGGCAGGTGGCAAAGTCGTTGAGCGCGCAGGGCGGGTTGTAGGCCTTGTTGAAGTCCACCACCGCGGTGTCGCCGGCGGGGCGCGGCACGTACAGAAAGCGGCCGCCGCCGTAGGTCTCGCGGCCACTGGTGGCATCGGCGAGCATGACGAACAGCTCCGCGGCGTCGGGCTCCTCGAGCACCGTGTCGAGCCGATACTGGCGGCCGTTGCGGGTGAAGACCAGCGCCCCCGGACAGGGCTCCTCTTCCTGCATGCCGAGAATGTTGACGATGGGGATGCGCTTGCCGCGCGGGTAGCGCTCGAAGTGCGCCGTGACCACCCATTGGGTGCTGACGGGGAAGTACTGCAGGCCCCGGAACCCGAGGCGCCGCGGATTGTCGAGGTCGCGGACCCGCACCGCGAGCTTGCCACCGCGCGCGATCACGAAGAAGCGCAACGGGCCGCTGGCGAGCACCGTCGGCTCGCCCTGCGCGTCGGTGCGCAGCTCAGCCACCTCGACCGGCGCGCCGTCGAGCTCGACGTTCGCGCCCGGCTGCGCATGGAAGCGCACGTGACCGGCGGCGACCTCGAAAACGCCGGCATGGCCGGCGAGGGCGGCATTGCCCAGCACCAGGTCGTTGCCCGGCGCGCTGCCGAAGGAGTTCATGCCGGGGTGCAGCCACAGCAAGCCCGCGAGCGTGAGCCAGCCGGTATCGCTGGTGAGCGCGGCGGCGCGCTCCGCGCGCCACG
>DATJVL010000029.1:0-17120 GCA_035501795.1 Steroidobacteraceae bacterium | reverse complement strand
GGAGGCCAGGGGCCGAGCTAACCGTCCGTCCGAGGCGGCCTTTGAACCAAGCCAGGCCCCACGGCCACTCAGATTAACGGGGTGCCGGCTCACACTGGGTGCGCGTGGGAGAGATGCAATTACACGCTGCCGCGTTCGATGAACTGGCGGAGCACTACGACGCCTCGTTCACCCATACGCCCGTCGGCGCCTTTCTGCGCCAGCTGGTCTGGGCGCGCGTCGAGGCGTTCCTCGGCAGCAGCGCGCAGGTGCTTGAGCTCGGGTGCGGCACGGGCGAGGACGCCGTGCACCTGGCGCAGCTCGGCGCCGAGGTCATCGCCACCGACCCCTCGCCGGCGATGATTCACATCGCGCAGCGAAAGGTGCAGCAGCATGGCTGGGGCGCGCGCGTGCAGCTGCACTGCATGCCGGCAGAGTGCGTGCGTGCCAGTTTCGCCGGCCGGCAGTTCGATGCGGTGTTCTCCAACTTCGGCGCGCTCAACTGTATAGAGCATCTGCCGGCGCTGGTTGAGGACACCAGGGCACTGCTCAAACCGGGCGCCCGCCTGCTGTGGGTGCTGCTGGGCCGGCATGTTCCCTGGGAGTGGAGCTGGTACCTGCTGCACGCGCAGCCGCAGCGCGCATTCCGGCGGCTCTCCGGCAGCACGCAGTGGCGGGGCATGTGCGTGCGGTATCCCACGCCGGGCGAGCTCGTGCGGCTGCTGCGTCCGGCCTTTCGCATCGATGCGGTGCGGCCGCTCGGGGCCGTGTTGCCCCCGAGCTACGCGGCGCACTGGCTCGAGCGCTGGCCACGGCTGCGACCAATGCTGCAGCGCCTCGAGCAGCGCGCGCAGGGCAGCCGGCTGCTGGCACGACTCGCCGACCATTACCTCATCGAGGCGACGCATCTGGCGCGTCCGCTGCCGGCATGAACCTGGCCGCCCTCAGTCCTGCGGCAAGTCCTGCGGCTGCGCTCGCGGCAGCGCGGCTGCAGCGGCTGCCGCTGGTGACGCTCTACCTCACCGAACGCTGCAATTCCCGCTGCGTCACCTGCGACTACTGGCGCTACGGCGCCGATGACCTCTCGCTTCAGGGCCTGCAGCAGCTGCTGCCGGAATTGCGCCGCCTGCACACCGAAGTCGCCCTGTTCTCCGGCGGGGAGCCGCTGCTCAACCCGGCCTGGGAGCCGATGGCCCAGTTGCTGCGCGCGGCGGGGCTGCGGCTGTGGCTGCTCACCTCCGGACTGTCGCTGGCCAAGCACGCCGCGCGCGCGGCCGCACTGTTTGGCAGCATCACGGTCTCCCTCGATGGCACCAATCGCGCCACTTACCAGGCCATACGCGGACTGGATGCATTCGAGAATGTCTGCGCCGGGGTGCGCGCCGCGGCCGCGCACGGCGTCCCGGTGGGGTTGCGCGTGACCCTGCAGCGCGCCAACTACCGCGAGCTGCCGCGCTTTGTCGAACTCGCGCACGAGTGCAACGCCCGCCAGATCTCCTTTCTCGCGGTCGACGTCGCGAACCCGCACGCCTTTGCGCGCAAGGATCCGCGCGCCCTGCATCTGGCGCTGCAAGCGGAGGACCTGGATCCGCTGCAGCAGCTTCTGCAGCAACTCGAGCATGACCATGCCGCCGACTTTCGCTCAGGTTTCATCGCCGAGAGTCCGCAGAAGCTGCGGCGCCTGCATCAGTACTTCGCCGCGGTACTCGGACGCGCGCCTTATCCGGCGGTGCGCTGCAACGCTCCAGAGGTATCCGCGGTTGTCGATGCGCACGGGCAGCTGCACCCCTGCTTCTTCATCGCCGGCCCGACGCAGGCGGCCGCGCTGACTTCGGGCCTCGACGCGGCCCTGAATTCAGCGCCGATGACGGCGCTGCGCGCCCAGATTCGCGCCGGCCAGCGTCCCGAGTGCGCCACCTGCGTGTGCCCGCTGTGGCGCACGCCCGGCCGGCCGCTGGGCCTTCTGCCGGGTGCCGCCGGGGACCCGCATGTCTGAGGGGAGCGGCCTGGTCTCCGCGCGCGAGGGCTATGAACGCTGGGCGCCCAGCTATCCGGACGTGGCCGGCAATCCGCTCATGCGGGTCGAGCAGCGGCTCATGCTCAGGCTGTGCCCGCCGCTTGCAGGACTACGGGTTCTCGATCTGGCATGCGGCACGGGTCGTTACACGCACCTGCTGCGCGCAACCGGGGCCGAGGTCGTGGCACTCGACCTCTCGGCGGGCATGCTGCGACACGGGCCTGGCGGGCCGCGGGTCTGCGCCGACATGCTGCGGCTGCCCTTTGGCGCGGCGGTGTTCGATGCGGTGCTCTCGGGGCTCGCCATCGGACATTGTCACGACCTGGATGCCTGGATGATCGAGGCCGCGCGCGTGTTGCGCCCCGGGGGCACGCTCCTTTATTCGGACTTCCACTGCGAGGCGGCACGCGCCGGGCTGACGCGCAGCTTCAGCGACGCGCACCAGCGCTCCTACACCCTGATGCACGCCTGCCATGAACCCGAGGCGCAGCGCCGCGCCGCCGCGCGGGCGCAGCTTCAGGTAAGCGCGATGCTCGAGGCGCGGGTGGGGATCGAGCTCACCGAGCCCTTCGACGGTTCGGAGCACTTCTATCGCCGCTGGCACGGGCTGCCGCTGGTATTGGTCGTGCAGGCGGTGCGCCGATGAAGCGCGTACCCGCGGCGCTGACGCTGATCAACGCCGAGGTGGGCGCTGGCGAGCACGCGGCGCTGCGCGTGAGCGACGGGCACATCCTGGAGGTCGCGGCGCGACCTAAGCGTGGCGATCGGGTCCTGGACCTCAAGGGTGACCGGCTGCTCCCCGGGTTCATGAATGCCCACGACCACCTGCAGCTCAACAGTTTTCCGCCACTGACTTACGGGATGCTCTACCGCAACGCCGGGGAATGGATCCGCGACTTCAACCTCCGACAGCGCACGCAGGCGACGGTCCAGCATGCGGCTGCGGCACCGTTGCCCCGCCGCCTGCTGGCCGGTGGGCTGAAGAACCTGCTCAGCGGGGTGACTACGGTTGCTCACCACGATCCCTTCGCCCCCTTGCTCGGCCGCCACGATTTTCCCACGCAGGTGCCCGCTGGACTCGGCTGGTCCCATTCGCTGGAGATCGACGGGGATACCGCCGTGCAGGCGGCGTGCCGCGAGAGCACTGCCGGGCGACCCTGGATCATCCATGCGGCGGAGGGCGTCGATGCGACGGCGCACGCCGAGTTCGAGCGCCTCGAGCGGCTCGGCTGCCTGCGCGAGAACACCTTACTCGTGCACGGCGTGGCACTGGACGAGTCGCAACGCGCGCGTCTGGCCGCGGCGGGCGGCGGGCTCATCTGGTGTCCGTCGTCCAATGTGCGCCTCTTTGGCCGTACCGCCGAAGTGCGCGGGCTTATCGCCCTGCGCCGGGTGGCCCTCGGCACCGATTCGCGTCTCACCGCCGCGGGTGACCTGCTCGATGAACTGCGCACTGCGGCCGAGTGCGAGCCTTGGCTGTCCGATCAGCTCGAGGCGCTGGTGACTCGCGATGCCGCGCGGCTGCTGCGCCTGCCCGGACGCGGCGTTCTTGAGCCGGGCGCGGCAGCGGACCTGGTCGTCCTGCCGGCCGGCGCGCGCCTCGCGCGCCTGACGCGCCGTGCGCTGCGTCTGGTCATCGTGCGCGGCGAGGCGCGTTACGCCGATGGCGACTATGCGCGCGCCCTCGGCGGGCCCTGGAGTCCGGTAACGGTGGACGGGCAGCGGAAATGGCTGGCGACGCCTTTGACAGCCCTGCTGCTGCAGGCCGGCGTCGAGCTTGCGGGGGTGCAGCTCACCGGATCCGCAGGGGAAGCCGTATGCGCCTGAAGGTCGTGCTTTACAACCCCCGCGCCGTCTTCTTCACCATGCCGCTGGCCTTGCTGGCGATCGGCTCGGAGCTCGATCCCGAGCGCTATGAGGTGATCATCGTCGATGGCCGGCTGGAGAGCGACCCGGAAGCGGCGGTGCTGGCGCAGCTGCGCGATGCCGTGTGCTTCGGCGTCACGGTGCTGACCGGTGCGCCGATCTCGGATGCCCTGCAGATCTCGCGTGCCGTGAAGCGCGCCCACCCGCAGTTGCCGGTGGTCTGGGGCGGTTGGCACCCCTCCATGTTCGCGCGTGAGTGCCTGGCCGAACCGTCCGTCGACGTGATCGTGCGCGGCCAGGGTGAGGCCAGCTTCGCCGAGATCGTCGCGCGCCTGAGTCGCGGCGAGTCCCTGAGCGGCTGCGCCGGCTGCACCCTGCGCCTGCCCGATGGTGCGATCGAGGAGAACCCGGCCCGCGCGCTGCTGCCGGTCGAGATGTTCCGCGCGCACGACTACCGCCTGATACCCGTCGAGCGTTACTTCGAGCTCAAGGGCAAGCGACAGCTGGACTTCATCTCCTCGCAGGGCTGCAATTTCCGCTGCGCCTTCTGCTCGGACCCGTTCGTCTACGAGCGCAAGTGGGTCGGGCTCGATCCGACGCGCATGGCGCTGCGGCTCAAGGAGCTGTGGGAGCGCTATCGCTTCGACGACGTCAATTTCCAGGACGAGACCTTCTTCACCCGCCGCAGCCGCATCCAGGCGTTCGTCGAGCAGCTGCTGCGCTATGAGCTGCCCTTTACCTGGGCGGGCACCATGCGCGCCGACCAGGGAGTGCGGCTGCCGCAGGAGCTGTGGACCAGCGCGGCGCGCTCCGGGTTGCGGCGCTTGCTGGTCGGGGTGGAATCGGGCTCCGATGAGATGCTGCGCCGCATCCGCAAGGACATCCGCATCGAGCAGGTATTCGAGACGGCGGCCTCCATGGTGCGCCACCGCATTGCCGGCCATTTCCCCTTCATCGTGGGCTTTCCCCAGGAAAGCGACGACAGCGTGCGCGCGACGCTGGCCTGCGCCAAGAAGCTGCGGGCGCTCAGTGCCGAGTTCCGCACGCCGATCTTCTACTTCAAGCCCTACCCCGGGAGCGAGATCGTCATCGAGGAGGTCAAGCGCGGCTATCGGCTGCCATCTAGCCTCGATGAGTGGTCGCGCTTTGACTACGTGGCGGGGGAGCCGGGTCCGTGGGTGTCGCGGGACCGGTTCCGCTTGATCGAGCGCTTCAAGTTCTTCAGCGAACTGGCGGACACCCCGACGGGTCGGGCTGCGGCGCTGTTGCGGCCGCTGGCCGCATACCGCTGCCGGCGCGATGAGTACCGCCTGCCGGTGGAAATGCTGTTCACGCGCTGGCTGCTGCCGGCGGAGCGGCTGTCGTGAGCGCCATGCCACGCGTACTGCTGGTGAACCCGAGCATGACCTCGGCGCGCAATGCCCGCTTTCCTCTGGCGATCCTCAGCCTGGGTGCAGCCCTGGATGGACAGTGCGAGACCGAGCTGCTCGATGGCAATGTCCAGCGCGACTTCGTTGCGCGCGCCGTCGGTGCTGCGCAGGCCGGGAGAGTTGACTTGCTGGCCGTGAGCGTCATGGGTGGGCCGCAGCTGCCGACCGCGATCACGCTGTCGAAAGCGGTGCGTGCCGCCGCACCGGCGGTGCCGATCGTCTGGGGCGGGGCCTTCCCCACGAACTGCCCGGAGGCCACGCTCGTGGGCGGCTACGTGGATTACGCGGTAAGCGCCCAGGGCGAGCAGACGCTGACCGAGCTCGTGCGGCTCCTCCGCACGCCGGGGGCGTGCCCGAGCACCATCGCCGGACTCAGCTGGCGGCGCGGCGCCACCGTGCACCACAACGCTGAGCGCACCTTCTCGGCCGCCAGCCTGGCGCAGCGCCTGCCGTACGAGCGGCTCGAGCGGCCGGAGCGTTACCTGAAACCGACCTTCCTCGGGCAGCGCACGGTCGCCTACCAGGCGGCACTGGGATGCCGCTTCCGCTGCACGTTCTGTGGCGTCGCCACCATGTTCCGCGGGCGCATGGCGCTGCCCAGTGCGGCACGCCTCGAGCAAGACCTGCACTTCTTCAAGACCGAGTACGGCGCCGATGCGGTGCAGTTCTACGACCACAATTTCTTCGATCGCGAAGTCGACATGGTGCCGTTGCTCGAGGTGCTGGCGCGCCTGCAGCTGCCCTGGTGGTGTTTCGCCCGCTCCGATGCCCTCGTCAACCTGTCCGCATCCTCCTGGGAGCTGGTGCGGCGCAGCGGGCTGCGCATGGCGTACATCGGTGCCGAGTCCCCGAGCGACTGGATGCTGCACGAGGTGCGCAAGGGCACGCGCACGGATCAGACACTGGCGGCCGTCGAGGCCTGTCACGCGCACGGCGTGGTGCCGGAACTGTCCTTCATGCTGGCGCCCCCGCATGATCCAGAGGGCGAGACCGAGCGCACCTTCGAGTTCATCCGGCACATCAAGGAGCGCTTCCCGCGCACCGAGATCATGCTGTACGTCTATACGCCGCTGCCGCCGCGCCCCGGCAGCAGCGTGCGCCGCGCGCGCCCCGATCTTAAGCTGCGCGACGCCGACGGCGGCGCGGTGCGCTTCCCACAAAGCGCCGAGGAATGGGCGTTGCCGCAGTGGCAGCGTTACTGGTGCCATACCGATGCGCCGTGGCTGAGCGCGCGGCTGCGGCGACGCATCCGGGACTTCAGCATCGTGCTGGGTTGCCGCTATCCCACCCTGATCGACATCCGTTCACCGGCGTGGGGCAAGCGCGCACTGCGGGCACTGGCGTCCTGGCGCTACCACTTCCGCCGCTACCGCAACCCCTGGGAGCTGGATCTGTCGCGGCGTGTTCTGCGCCTGCACGATCCGCGCATCTCCAGCCTGTGACGGGCCAGCGCGATCCGACTGCGGATCCGTTCCGGGAGCGGCAGCGGCCACGCTACCGGCTGCGGCAACACCTGCTCGGGGCGCGCTTCGAGTTCACCAGTGACAGCGCAGCGCTGCTGGAGCTCGTCGCCAGCGCCTACCGGGCTCTGCCGCCGCAGCGCCTGCGGCGCGCTCCCGCGCACTGCCGCATACACCTGATACTCGGGGCAGGCCCGGCGGCAGCGCCGCGGATCCAGCCGTACGCTGCGCCCGGGCTCATTGCCGGCGCCGCCCAGGGCAGCAGTTTCATGGCGGTGAACCTGCGCACGCGCTCGGCGCTGGTGCTGGTGAGCCCCGCACTGCTGCGTCATCCGAGGCTGGTGCGCTACGAGTTGCTCGAGTTTGCGGCCTACGCGCTGGCGGCCCGCGTACAGCGACTGGTCCCGCTGCATGCCGCCTGCGTCGCCAGCGCCAAGGGCGCGGCGCTGCTCTTCGGGCACAGCGGCGCCGGTAAGTCGACGCTGGTCCTGCAGGCCCTGCAGGCCGGGCTCACGTTTCTCGCCGAGGACAGCGTGCTGCTTGAGCCGCGCAGCCTGCAGGCGGTCGGTGTACCGAGCTACGTGCACGTGCGGGCCGACGGGCGACGCTTCCTGCGCGGTAGCTCGCTCGCCGCCGCGCTCGGCCGTGCGCCCGTGATCGTGCGCCGCAGTGGCGTGCGCAAGTACGAGCTGGACGTGCGCGGCCGCGGCCTGAGCCTCGCCCGCGGGCCGCAGCCCGTGCGGGCGCTCGTGTTCCTGTCGGCGCAGCGCTCCCGCTCACGCACGTTGATGCACGTGCTGCCGCGCGCGCAGCTGGCGCGGCGCCTGCGCGCAGATCAGCCGTACGCGGCAGCGCAGCGCGGCTGGCCGGCGTTCCTGCGGGCAGCCGCGCAGCTGCCCGCCTATGAACTCCGGCGTGGTCAGCACCCGCGCGAGGCCCTGGCGGCCCTGGTGGAGGTGCTGGGCAAGCCCTAGGCGAGCAACGCCAGCTGTGCGCGCGCCCGCTGCGCCGCCTGCTGCAGCGTGGCGGCACGCGCCGGATCGGCGCCGGAGAGCCGTTCCGCCTCGACCGTGCTGCGCAGCCACGTATCGGCGAGGCGATAGTAGTCGCGGCCGCGGCGTCCCTGGATCTGGTAGTCGCGGTCCGTGCTCTCGTCCCAGGGGGAAGCCAGACGCACGCGTTCGCGCACGCGCTCGAAGTACGGCGTGCCCTTGATCGGGTAGGAGACCGTGGTGAGGAAGATGTCCGGATTGCTGCTGCGTACCAGCTCGATGGTCGCGGCGATGTCCTCGATCTCCTCGCCCTCATAGCCCCACATGAGGAACATGCCGACCTGGATGCCATGGCGGCGCGCCAGTTCGATCGCGCGGTGCACCTCGGTCACCGTCACGTCGCGCTGCATGGCATCGAGTATGCGCTGGCTGCCGCTCTCCGCGCCGATCCACACCCGGTAGCATCCCAGCTCGGCCAGTGAGGCGGCCGCGGCCTCGCTCTGCAGCCGGTCGGCACGCGTGATCGTCTCGAAGGGCAGGTGCAGGTCGCGTTTTTCGAGCTCCAGCTGGTAGCGGCTGAGCCAGGGATGGCTGATGGTGAACACGTCATCCGCGTACCACAGCTGCTCGGGCGCGTAGCGTGCGACGATCTGCTGCACCTCCTCGGCGACGTTCACCGGCGTGCGCCGCCGATGCGAGTAGCCGTACACCGCATGCGAGCACCAGGTGCACTTGTAGGGGCAGCCGCGCGCAGTGATGAGGCTGACGCTGCCGGCGCCGTGGTGCTCGCGCCAGACCTTAAGGTAACGCTCGATGTCCACGGCCGCGCGGTCGGGAAAGGGCAGGGCATCGATATCGGGGATCCTGGCACGCTCGCGCGTGCGGCGTAGGGTCCCGTCGCCGTCCCGGTACACGATGCCCGCCACCTGATCCAGGCCCTGCACGCCGCGCGCCGGCAGGACCCGCAGCAGCTCATCCAGGGCGTGTTCGCCCTCGCCGATGACGATGACGTCGGCCCCGGCGGCCAGATACTCCTCGGGGTAGTTGGCGCTCTCGGGACCCCCGAGGATGATGCGCCAGTTGCACTGCTTGGCCGCGCCGATCAGCTGCACGACGGAGCGGCGCGTGATCAGGTTGGAGTAGATTCCCAGCACGCCTCCGGGCGTGCGCTCGAGCTCGCTCAGCAGCTGCGAGCGCTCACCGAAGGTACTGTCATAGACCTCGACCGCGTGGCCGCGGGACTTCAGGTACGCGCTCAGATACAGCAGGCCGAGCGGCGCGTACGGCTTCATGATCTGCTGCTCCTTCTCGTCTTCCGAGAGGAAGTAGCCGTGGGTCAGCAGGATCTGTCCCATGTGCGCGGCGGGCCGCTACGAGAGCGCAGGCCGTACCCGGAAGCGCTGCTCGTCGGTCTGCAGCGCCGCCCAGCGGCGCGCCAGTCGGCGTTCGGCCTGCCGATAGCGCGCGGCATGCGGAGCGCGGTCCAGCTGCCCGACCGTCACCTGTTCGTGCAGGAGATTGCGGATCCGGCGGTAGAAGTCCGAGCTGTAGGTGCCGCGGAACATCATGGCAAGATCGCCGCTGTCGCGCCAATGGGTCTTGCCATTCAGGAACTGACCCTTTACCTGCTCGTAGAACTGGGTTCCGGGCAGGGGGTAGGCGACGCTGACCCCCACATCGTCGGGGCGCGCCGCGGCAAGCAGTTCGCGCGTGGCGAGGATGTCCGGCAGCTGCTCGCCGAGGTAGCCGAGCTGGATGAAGAAACCGACGCGGATGCCGTGTGCCCGCAGCCGCTCACGGGCCGCGAGGATCTCCTCCACCGTTGTACCCTTGTTCATCGCATCCAAGATCCGCTGGCTGCCGCTCTCGGCCCCGATCCAGGCTTCCGCGCAGCCGGCCTCGCTCAGTGCCGCCGCCATGGCATCGGTGGTGATGTCGGCGCGGATCTGGATCGTGAACGGGATCAGCGCCTCGCTCTGGCGCACGAGCTGCGCGAAGCGCGCCACCCAGGCGGGGCGAAATCCGAAGATGTCGTCGGCGAACCAGATGTGGTCGGGCCGGTAGTTGCGCTTGAGGTAGGCGAACTCCCGCGCCACCGCCTCCGGCGCGCGCTGCGCGTATTGATTGCCCCAGATGGGCTTCGCGCACCAGTTGCAGCGGAAGGGGCAGCCACGCGAGGCGTGCATGTTCAGGCTGAACTGGCCGTGCGCGGCCAGCCACACGGCGCGGTAGCGCCCGATGTCCACCAGATCCCAGGCCGGCAGTTCGGAGGGCGCGGCCGCCACCGGGGCGTGCGCGGCCGCAACCCGCTGCACACTGCCCCCGGAGTCGCGGAACGCCAGTCCGGTGAGACGCTGCGTGAGCTGGCTGACACTAAGGTGCAGGTCCTGGTCGAGACGCTGGATCAGCGCTTCGAGCGTGCCGAGCCCCTCGCCGATCAGTGTCACGTCCGCACCGGCCGCGAGGTACGCATCCGGGGCATCGGTGGCGTCCGAGCCGGCAACGATGACCCGCGCACCCGCAGCGCGTGCCGCCGCGATCATCTGACAGCAGGCATCGCGCATCGCGGCCAGACACATCTTGGTCAGAAAATTGAAATTGTCCTCATACAGCACCACGACCTCGGGACATTCGCGCAGGAGCTTGAGCTCGTACTCGCGCGTGTCCTCGGCCAGCATTGCATCGAACAGGCAGACCCGATGGCCGGCGTCGCGCAGGGTCGCCGCCACCTGCAGCGTTGCGAGCGGGGGATAGGGCTTAGCGCGTTCGAACTGCTTCGGGTCGAGCCGCAGAAAGTACGAGTGTCCCACCAGGATCGAGCGCATCAGTTGGTTCTCTTGGTTCGGACGGCACGCGGCAGACCCTCGCCCGGATTGTGGGTGAGTACCCGAGTGCCTTCAAGCCGCGCTGCCCCCACGCACGCGCGACCACCTCGGGGTAAGTACCCCGGCCCCGGGCATTGGTTCAGGGGTCGCCGGACTATCCTCGGCAGCACACGGCCTTAAACTACATAACCCATGGAATTAATTCATGAAAATTGGCCCGGCAGGCCGGCAGTGCGGTGCGAAGCGCGGCAGCGCTGCGCGCGCCGTGCCCTGCACGCCGTGGCGCCACGGCGGCCGGCCTCCCGGGTCGCATGGGCTATAATCTTTCATCACCAACGCGCGGCCGACGGGTGCGGACCGGCCGCAAACGCCTGTCGAGCTCGCGGCACGGGCGAAAGTGGCGGAACTGGTAGACGCGCTGGGCTTAGGACCCAGTGGGGAAACCCGTGAGAGTTCGAGTCTCTCCTTTCGCACCAGTTCTCCTCAGCGGTTCAGGCACCAGGTAAGGGCTGCGGGCATGCGATTCCGCGGGGCTCGCGGACGGACTTGATAAGAAGGTATGGATTGATGGAAGTCTCGCTCTCGGACACCGGCGGCCTGACGCGGCGCCTGGAGATCGCGGTGCCTGCGCAGGAGGTCGCCGAGGAGGTGCAGCAGCGGCTGCGCCGCCTCTCGCGCACCGCGCGCCTCAAGGGCTTCCGCCCGGGCAAGGCACCGCTGGCGGTGATCACCAAGCAGTTCGGCGACCAGGTGCGCGCGGAAGTGGTGACCGACCTGATGCGCAGCTCCTTCGCCGCCGCAGTGACCCAGGAGAAGCTGCGCCCGGCCGGCGGCCCGCGCATCGAGCCGATCGCGCTCGGGCCGGAGACCGATCTTAAGTACGCGGCGCACTTCGAGGTGCTGCCGGAAGTCGCGGTCGGCTCGCCCGCGGACATCGCCATCGAGAAGCCGAGCGCCACGGTGACCGAGGCGGACGTCGACAGCATGATCGAGAACATGCGCGGCCAGCGCCCGCGCTACACGCCGGTCGAGCGCGAGGCACGCGACGGCGACCGGGTGCTCTTTGACTATCAGGCGCGCATTGGCGGCAAGCTGATCGAGGATGGAGACCTGAAGGACGTGCGCGTGGTGCTCGGGCGTCGCCAGGCGATGCCCGAGCTCGAGGAGGGCCTGAAGGGCACCCGCGCCGGCGAGACCCGGGACCTCCAGGCCACTTTTCCCGCCAGCCACCCGAACAAGCGCCTCGCCGGACAGTTCGCCGAGCTGCACCTCTCCATTAAGGCGGTCGAGGAACACTCCCTTCCGGAGCTCGACGAGGAGTTCTACCGGGCCTACGGTGTGGAGCAGGGTGGCCTTGAGGAGATGCGCGCCGAGGTGCGCAAGAGCATGGAGCGCGAGCTCGCCGGCGTAATCCGCAACCGCGTGCGGGCCCAGGTGCTCGAGGGCCTCTATCGGGCCAATCCCGTGCAGCTGCCCCAGGCGCTGGTGGATGAGCAGGTCCAGGAGCTGCAGGTGGATGCCGCCCGGCGGCTCGGGATCCGCGACGCGCGGCAACTGCCGCCCCGGGAGCGGTTTGAGGAGCCGGCACGGCGGCGTGCGGCGCTGACGCTGCTGGTGACGCAGATCGTGCAGGCGGAGAACCTGAAGGTCGAGCGCGAGCGCGTCCAGGAGCGCCTCAACGAGCTCATCGAGAGCTATCCGGATCCCGAACAGGCGCGCCGTGCCTACCTGCAGAACCAGGAGGCGATGCGCCAGATCGAGTCCGCGGCCCTGGAGGAGCAGGTGATCGACTGGGTGCTTGCGCGCGCCAAGGTGACCGAACGGCCGATGACGTTCAAGGAACTCACCGGCTTCGGCGAGGCCCAACAGGAGCATGGGCACGAGGGTCACGAGCAACACGAACACGAGACCGGGACGGCGCCCGCGGGCGCCGACCCTCAGCACGACGAGGTGAGCGGCACATGAACGAGCGTAACTTGAATCTGGTCCCGATCGTCGTCGAGCAGACCGCCCGCGGCGAGCGCGCCTACGACATCTACTCGCGCCTGCTGAAGGAGCGGGTGGTCTTCATCGTGGGTCCGGTCGATGACTACATGGCCAACATAGTCGTGGCGCAGATGCTGTTCCTCGAGTCCGAGAATCCCGAGAAGGACATCGCGCTCTACATCAACTCACCCGGCGGCGTGGTGAGCTCGGGGCTTGCGATCTACGACACCATGCAGTTCATCAAGCCGGACGTGAGCACCATCTGCGTCGGCCAGGCGGCGAGCATGGGTGCCGTGCTGCTGGCGGCGGGGGCGCGCGGCAAGCGCTACTGCCTGCCGCACGCGCGCGTCATGATCCACCAGCCGCTCGGCGGCTTCCAGGGCCAGGCCGCCGACATGGAGATCCACGCGAAGGAAATGCTCGATACGCGCGACCGGCTGAACCGCATCCTCGCCAAGCACACCGGCCAGAGTGTCGATCGCATCAAGCAGGACACGGACCGCGATCGCTTCATGGATTGTAACGACGCCGTGAAGTACGGCCTGGTGGACAGCGTGCTGGAAAAACGCGGTTCGCTGGTGCCGGTGCCCCCAAGCAAGGGCTGAGCCGTCCGGGAATCACCCGCCCGGCCTCCGACAAAATGTCAAAGTGGTGAACCGCGTCAAATTGCACACGCCACAGCAAGCAATACCCGTGCCGGGGCGCTTTGCTTCGGGTGCGGGCACCGTGCTATATAGAAACTGCGTCGGTGCCCTTGTAAGTTGCGCCACGCGGAGCCAATGAGGGACCTCGATGACTGAAGACTCCCGCAACCGTCATGACGACGGCAAGCTCCTGTATTGCTCCTTCTGCGGGAAGAGCCAGCACGAAGTCCGCAAGCTGATCGCCGGCCCCTCCGTGTTCGTCTGCGACGAATGCGTCGAGCTGTGCAACGATATCATCCGCGAGGAGCTCGAGGACCGCGCCGAGCGCGCCCGCGACAAGCTCCCCAAGCCGCACGAGATCAAGAAGGTCCTCGACGAGTACGTGATCGGCCAGGAGCGCGCCAAGAAGGTGCTCTCGGTGGCGGTCTACAACCACTACAAGCGCCTGCAGACGCGCTCGGGCAGCGCGCGCGCCAAGGACGAGGTCGAGATCGCCAAGAGCAACATCCTGCTCATCGGCCCGACGGGCTGCGGCAAGACGCTGCTGGCGGAGACGCTCGCACGGCTCCTCAACGTTCCCTTTACGATCGCCGACGCCACGACCCTGACCGAGGCCGGCTACGTGGGCGAGGACGTCGAGAACATCATCCAGAAGCTGCTGCAGAAGTGCGACTACGACGTCGAGAAGGCGCAGACCGGCATCGTCTATATCGACGAGATCGACAAGATCTCGCGCAAGTCCGACAACCCCTCGATCACCCGGGATGTCTCCGGCGAGGGCGTGCAGCAGGCGCTGCTGAAGCTGATCGAGGGCACGATCGCCTCGGTCCCGCCGCAGGGCGGCCGCAAGCACCCGCAGCAGGAATTCCTGCAGGTGGACACGAGCAACATCCTCTTCATCTGTGGCGGCGCGTTCGCCGGACTTGAGAAGATCATCCTCAACCGCACGCAGAAGTCGGGCATCGGCTTCACCTCCGAGGTGCGCGACATCAATACGCGGCCGCACGGCAGCGACTTGTTCCACGACGTCGAGCCCGAGGACCTGATCAAGTACGGGCTGATCCCGGAGTTCGTCGGACGGCTGCCGGTGGTGGCCACCCTCGATGAGCTGGACGAGGGCGCCCTCATTTCCATCCTGACCGAGCCGAAGAACGCCCTCACCAAGCAGTACCGGCGGCTGTTCGAGATGGAAGGCGCGGAGCTCGAGTTCCGTGAGGAGGCGCTGCGCGCCGTGGCGCACCGCGCCATGCAGCGCAAGACCGGGGCGCGCGGGCTGCGCACCATTCTCGAGACGGTGCTGCTGGACACGATGTACGAGCTGCCCTCGATGCGCAACGTGGCCCGCATCGTGATCGACGAGACGGTCATCGAGGGGCAGACCAAGCCCTACGTGGTCTACGGCTCCGAGGACGCCGAGCAGCCGCGCCGCGCCTCAGGGTCCAACCATCACTGAGCCGCGCGCGCCGCTTTCGAGCGCGCGGAACGCGCTGCGCGTGAAGCGCGTCACTCTTGAAACGCGCAGTTTTTGCCTTAATTCCCGCTACACTAGCGCCATAAACGCCGGTGGCCGCGCTCTGACAGGCGCGCGCTGCTTCCCCCTGGGTCCATCGAGGGCTTGAGCGTGTCCGAATCTACCGTTGTGAGCACTTCCCCGCCTGCTGAGCTGCAGAACGTCCCGGTACTGCCGCTGCGCGATGTGGTGGTTTACCCCCACATGGTGCTGCCGCTGTTCGTGGGGCGCGAGAAATCCATCCTGGCGCTGGATGTCGCCATGCGCACCGACAAGCGCATCATGCTGGTAGCGCAGAAGCAGGCCGACGTCGACGACCCGAAGGCGGACGACCTGTACCGCATCGCCACGCTCGCGAGCGTGCTGCAGCTGCTGAAGCTTCCCGACGGCACCGTCAAGGTCCTGGTCGAGGGCGTCGATCGCACCCGCATCGAGCGGCTGCACACCGGCGAGCACTACTCCGCCGATGCCACGCTGCTGCCCGACGGCGAGACCTACGATGAGAAGGAAATGGACGTGCTCACGCGCTCGGTCATTTCCCAGTTCGAGCAGTACGTGAAGCTCAACAAGAAGGTGCCGCCCGAGGTGCTCACCGCGCTCGCCGGCATCGAGCAGGCCGGGCGCCTGGCGGACACGGTCGCCGCGCACATGTCGCTGAAGCTGGCCGAGAAGCAGAAGGTGCTGGAGATCCTCGACGTCAAGAAGCGCCTCGAGCACATCCTGATCGCCATCGAGAGCGAGATGGACGTGCTGCAGATCGAGAAGCGCATCCGCGGCCGCGTCAAGGCGCAGATGGAGAAGAGCCAGCGCGAGTACTACCTGAATGAGCAGATGAAGGCCATTCAGAAGGAACTCGGCGAGATGGACGAGGGCGGCAACGAGATCAACGAGCTCGAGCAGAAGATCGCCAAGGCGGGCATGCCCAAGGAGGCGCGCGAGAAGGCCAGCGGCGAGCTGAACAAGCTGAAGATGATGTCGCCCATGTCGGCCGAGGCCACCGTGGTGCGCAACTACATCGACTGGCTGGTCAAGGTGCCGTGGAAGAAGCGCACCAAGATCATCAAGGACATCGCCCGCGCCCAGAAGGTGCTGGACGAGGACCACTACGGTCTGGAGAAGGTCAAGGAGCGCATCGTCGAGTACCTGGCGGTGCAGCAGCGCGTCGACAAGCTGCGCGGGCCGATCCTGTGCCTGGTGGGCCCGCCGGGCGTGGGTAAAACCTCCCTCGGCCAGAGCATCGCGCGCGCCACCAACCGCAAGTTCGTGCGCATGTCACTGGGCGGCGTGCGCGATGAGGCCGAGATCCGCGGCCACCGCCGCACCTACATCGGCTCCATGCCCGGCAAGATCGTGCAGAACATGTCCAAGGCGGCGGTGCACAACCCGCTGTTCCTGCTCGACGAGGTCGACAAGATGTCGATGGACTTCCGCGGCGATCCGTCCTCGGCGCTGCTCGAGGTGCTCGACCCGGAGCAGAACTCGACCTTTAACGATCACTACCTCGAGGTCGACCTGGACCTCTCCGAGGTGATGTTCGTGTGCACCGCGAATTCGCTCAACATCCCGGCACCGCTGCTGGACCGCATGGAGGTGATCCGTCTCCCCGGCTACACCGAGGATGAGAAGATGAACATCGCGCGGCGCTACCTGGTGCCGAAGCAGATGAAGAACAACGGCCTGAAGCCCGACGAGCTGAAGGTCTCGGACGCGGCGCTCATGGACATCGTGCGCTACTACACGCGCGAAGCGGGCGTGCGCAACCTCGAGCGCGAGATCGCCAAGATCTCGCGCAAGGCCGTCAAGCAGATGCTGCTGCACAAGAAGGACCAGAAGTCCGTCGCGGTCACGCCGCGCAGCCTCGACAAGTTCCTGGGGGTGCGCCGCTTCCGCTACGGCAAGGCCGAGGACATGAACCGCGTCGGCCAGGTCACGGGCCTCGCCTGGACCGAGGTCGGGGGTGAGCTACTCACCATCGAGGCCGCGGTCGTGCCGGGCAAGGGCAAGCTGCAGCACACCGGGCAGCTGGGTGAGGTGATGCAGGAGTCGATCCAGGCGGCGATGACCGTGGTGCGCAGCCGCGCCCAGGTTTTGGGCCTGGAGCCGGAGTTCTACCAGAAGCACGATGTGCACCTGCACATTCCCGAGGGCGCAACTCCGAAGGACGGTCCGAGCGCTGGCATCGGCATGTGCACGGCGCTGGTCTCGGCGCTGACGCGCATTCCGGTGCGCTCTGATGTCGCCATGACCGGCGAGATCACGCTGCGCGGCGAGGTGCTGCCGATCGGGGGCCTGAAGGAGAAGCTGCTCGCGGCACACCGCGGCGGCATCAAGACCGTACTCATCCCCGATGAGAACCAGAAGGACCTGGTGGAGATCCCCGATAACATCAAGGGCAATCTCGAGATCAAGGC
>DATJVL010000028.1:0-63750 GCA_035501795.1 Steroidobacteraceae bacterium | reverse complement strand
CTACGTGCTGGTGCCGGGGGCCATCTTCGGCATGATGGCCGGGGTGTATTACTGGCTGCCGAAATGGACCGGCAACATGTATGACCTGAAGCTCGCCAAGTGGCACTTCTGGCTGTCGACCATCTTCGTCAACGTGCTGTTTTTCCCGCAGCACTTCCTCGGCCTCGCCGGCATGCCGCGCCGCATCCCCGACTACGCCGTGCAGTTCACCGACTGGAACATGGTGTCCTCGCTCGGCGGCTTCGGCTTCGGGCTGGCGCAGTTGCTGTTCCCCTACATCATCTGGAAGTGCGTGCGCTCGGGCAGCCCGGTCGGCAACCGCGCCTGGGAAGGTGCGCACGGCCTTGAGTGGGAGCTGCCCTCGCCGCCGCCCTACCACTCCTGGACCGAGGCGCCCTCGGCCGCCCTGATCGCCAAGGGCGCATCGCACTGATGGCCGCGGTGCTGAGCAGCGCGGAGCAGCAGGCGCGCCGCCGGCGCGTGCGCCACAGCGCGCTGGCGTGGGCGCTGGTGGCGCTCGGCTTCTACCTCGGCTTCATCGTGCTCACCCTGGTGCGCGCCGCCCGATGAACGCGCAGCGCCGCGCCAACCGCCGCCTGACGCTGCAGCTGCTCGGCATCGCCGCCGGCGCTTTCGCGTTCGGCTTCGCGCTGGTGCCGCTCTACAACGTGCTGTGCTCGGTCACCGGTTACGGCGACCAGAAGAAGCTGCTGCAGAAGGTCAACGCGATCGAGCAGCCGCAGCTTGACCGCACGGTCACGGTCGAGTTCCTCGCCGACGTGGCGAGCGCGGGCGAGTGGGAGTTTCGCCCGGAGCGGCGCACGGTACGCGTGCACCCCGGGCAGCTCTACACCGCCGAGTTCTTCGCCCACAACCTCACCGGGCGCGACACGGTGGCGCAGGCGGTGCCCAACATCGCCCCGTCCGAGGTCGCCGCCTACTTCCACAAGACCGAGTGCTTCTGCTTCTCGCCGCAGCACTTCAACGAGGGCGAGGGGCGCGACATGCCGGTGCGCTTCATCATCGACCCGGCGCTGCCTGAGCACATCGACACGATCACGCTCGCCTACACTTTCTACGACAACGCCTCGCGCGTCACCGCACGCCGCTGAGGTCCACGACTAACCCACAGGTCTTCTGCAGAAAGAAACGCGCACCATGGCGAATGCACCCACGACCGATGACGGCAAATACTACATACCGCACGACAGCCACTGGCCGATCGTCGGCTCGCTCGCGCTGTTCACGCTCATGCTGGGGGGGATCTCCTACCTGAACGACTGGGGCCCGGGGCTGGTGTTCCTGCCCGGGGCGGCGCTGCTCGCCTTCATGTTCTTCGGCTGGTTCCGCACCGTCATCGACGAGAACCAGGCCGGCACCTTCAACCTGCAGGTCGACCGTAGTTTCCGCATGGGGATGATGTGGTTCATCTTCTCCGAGGTGATGTTCTTCGGCGCCTTCTTCGGCGCGCTGTTCTACGCGCGCGTGCTGTCGGTGCCGTGGCTGGGCGGGGAGGGGGTGAAGATCTTCACCAACTTCGTGCTCTGGCCGCACTACGAGGGCAACTGGCCCACCAACGGCCCGGCGCACGTCGGCGGCCACGCCGACGGCAGCTTCACCGTCATCCCGGCGATCGGCATACCGCTTCTGAACACGGCCATCCTGCTCACCAGCGGCTTCACCGTCACCATGGCGCACCATGCGCTGCGCGCCGGGCGGCGCGCACCGCTCGCCGTGTGGCTGGCGCTCACCTTCCTGCTCGGCTTCACCTTCGTCGGCTTCCAGGCGCACGAGTACGGCGAGGCCTACAGGGAGCTCGGCCTGCGCCTGTCCACCGGCATCTACGGCTCCACGTTTTTCATGCTGACCGGCTTTCACGGCCTGCACGTGACCATCGGCGCCATCATGCTGATGGTGATCTGGCTGCGCTGCCTGCGCGGTCACTTCACGCCCAAGCGCCACTTCGCCTTCGAGGCGGTGGCCTGGTACTGGCACTTCGTCGATGTGGTGTGGCTCGGGCTCTTTATCTTCGTCTACTGGCTCTAGCCGCCGCGCCGCGCCTAGGGGTGTGTGCCGGCGCCCAAGGCGTGCGGCGCGATCCAGCCCTCATGCCAGGCGAAGATCAGCAGCAGGAACAGGGCGATCGAGAGCGCGATGCGCAGCCGCAGGGCGCGGGCGAGCTTGGCCGAGTCCTCCTCGCCCCGCCCGCGCGAGAGGTGGAACAGGCCCGTGCCCAGACTCACGAGTATCCCCGCCAGGCACACGAGCACCAGGATCCACACCAGCGACTGCATGCGCGGCAGTGTAGCGCAGCGGGCCCGGCGTGAGCGGCGCGCGCGCTGCGCCCTGGGTGGCGACGCTGCTGCTGCTTGCGGCCGCGGCGCTGTGCCTGCGGCTGGGACTGTGGCAGTGGCAGCGCGGCAGTGCCCGGGAGCTCGAGTGGGAGCGCTTCGCGCGCGGCAGCGCCACGCTGCTCGAGCTGCAGACGCAGCCGCTCGCGAGCGTGCCGCTCTACCAGCACGTGCGCGTCAGCGGGCAGCTGGACGCCGCGCACCAGTTCCTGCTCGACAACCGCTCCTGGCAGGGGCACCCCGGCTACGAGGTGCTGACGCCGCTGCGCCGTCCCGGTGCCCCGACCGTGCTCGTGGACCGCGGCTGGGTGCCCTTCACCGGCTCACGTGCGCAGCTGCCACCGGTGGGCCTGAGCGCGGATGCCGCGGTCACGCTCAGCGCGCGCGTCGGGCTGCTGCCGAGCGCGGGGCTTGCGCTCGGCCACGCGCCCCCGGGCGGCGGCTGGCCGGCGGTGACGGCCTTTCCGAGCATGGCTGAGCTGTCGCGCTACCTGGGCGAGCCGCTGGAAGAGCGGCTGCTGCTGCTGGATGCGGCGGCTCCCGAGGGCTACGTGCGCGACTGGCAGGCGCCGGGCCTCTCGCCCCTGCGGCACTTCTCCTACGCCATCCAGTGGTGGTGCTTCGCGGCGCTGGCGCTCGGAGCCGCGCTGGTGCTGAACGTGCGCCGCCGCGCACGCGGCTCGCCATGAGCGATGCACCCCGGGAACTGCGCGCGCGCAACCTGCGCACGCTCGCCCTGCTCGCGGGGCTGTTCCTCGTGCCGCTGCTGGTCGCCTTCTGCACCTACTACGGCAGCAGCTGGCGCCCGGCGCGCACCGTCAACCACGGTGCGCTCATCAGCCCACCGCGGCCGCTGCCGCCCGCGCCCCTGCCGCAGGTGCTGCCCGCGGGCGGCGCGACGCCGGCGCCGTGGCGCACGCAATGGTCGCTGGTCTATCTCGGTGCGGGCGGGTGCGACGCGGCGTGCGCGCAGGCGCTGTTCGTCATGGCGAGCGCGCGCGCCGCGCTCAATGCCGAGGTGCACCGGGTGCGCCTGGTGTTCCTCGCCACGCAGGAGTGCTGCGCCGGCACGCAGCTCACGCACGAGTACCCGGCGCTGCGCGTGTATGACGCCAGTACGCCGCAGGCCGCGGCGCTGCTCGGCACTTTTCCGGCGGCCGCGCGCGAGCACACGGTGTTCGTGGTCGATCCGCTCGGCAACCTGATGATGAGCTACGATGCGCGGCAGAACTCGCGCGGGCTGCTCGAGGACCTGCAGAAACTGCTGCGGCTCTCGCACATCGGCTGAGGGCGTTTCCAAAAGGGGGAAGCGCACACCATGTCCTTCCGCTGGCTGCGTCGGCTCGCACTCGCGGGCGTGCTCCTGTGCTTCGTGGTCGTGGTGCTCGGGGCCTACGTGCGCCTGAGCGCCGCCGGGCTCGGCTGCCCGGACTGGCCCGGCTGCTACGGCGAGCTCACCCCGCGCGCCGCCGCCGCGAGCGCGAGCGCGCAGGCCGCGTACGCCGACCGTCCGCTCGAGATGGGCAAGGCCTGGCGCGAGATGATCCACCGCTACGCGGTCGGCACGCTGACCCTGCTGATCCTCGCCATCCTCGCGCTCGCGCTGCGCGCGCGGCGGGCGTACCCGGCGGGCGTGGCGCTCGCGCTCGCCCTGCTGGCGACCCTCATCCTGCAGGCGCTGCTCGGGGCGCTCACCGTCACCTGGCGCCTGAATCCCCTCATCGTCACGCTGCACCTGTTGTTCGGGCTCACGACGCTCGCGCTCTTATGGTGGCTCACGCTCTCGCTGCCCACGGGCTCCTGGAGCGTCGCCACGGCGCAGGGCGGGGGACGCGCCGCCCCGTACGCGCGCGCCTACCGGCTCGCCCGGCTCGGCCTCGTGGCGCTGATCCTGCAGATTGCGCTCGGCGGCTGGACCAGCAGCAACTACGCGGCCATCGCCTGCCCGGACTTCCCCACCTGCCAGGGACGCTGGTGGCCGCCGGCAGACTTCCGCCACGCCTTCGTGCTCTGGCACGGCCGCGCGCTCGACTACGAGGGCGGCGTGCTGCAGGCGCCCGCGCGCCTCGCGATCCACCTGACGCACCGGCTCGGCGCCGTGGTGGCCGCCCTCAGCCTGACGCTGGCCGCGCTCGCGGTGCTGCGCCGCGCGGCGCTCACGGCGCTGCGGCCGCGCGCCTGGGCGCTGCTCGCTGCGCTCGCGCTGCAACTGGCGCTCGGAATCTCGATGGTGCTGCGCGGCTTCCCGCTGGGGCTCGCGACCGCGCACACCGCCGGCGCGGCGCTGCTGCTGCTGGCGACGCTGGCGCTGCTGCGCGGCCTGCGCGCCGCCTGAGGGCCTCAGCGAGCGCGCTCGGCGCCCAGCACCGGGTTCGGGCGCGGCTCGGCCACTTTCTTGAGGGTGTTGCGGTCGCGGTGCAGGAAGGGCTCGGGGCGGCCGCGCACCATGAGCATGGTGTCGAGCACGTAGCTCCAGCTGCCATCCGGGTTGAACACTACCTCGATGCGGTAGGAATCGGTGCGGAAGGCGTACTCGAGGAACTCGGTCGAGCAGATGCCGTAGGCGGTGTCCCCGCGCCGTGCGCTCAGCACCATCTCGGTGGCCTCGGCGTGCGTGTGGCCGACGGCGAGCGCCACCTGGCCGCGCGGGATGCCGAGAGTCTGCAGCACGAGCCCGGTGGCCGGCTCCCACAGCCAGTAACCGACCTGGTCGTGGAAGGTGAGCACCTCGTCGCTGGCGAGGATGCGCGTGTGGTAGCGCAGCCCGTAGAAGAGCTGCGGTCCGTTGGACTGCGGGTCGATCGGCTCGAGCTCGATGCGCTCGGAAAACTCGCGCCGCTCGGGCCCATCCGCCTTGGGGTTGATGTCGACACCGCCGGTGCCCTCCCAGGTACCGGCGAGCCGCCTCAGCGGCCCGAGGTTGGCGAGGGTGTCACGGTCGGCGTCCTGTTCGGTGAAGATGTCTTCGGGAAAGCTCATGGCGTGGCTCCGGCAGTCGCTCGAGGCGGCGCGCCACGGGTTGAGTCAGGCTGCGATCTGCTAGGCTGCTCATCCCGCATCACTTCGGCGGTCCCTTCCGGCTGCGACCGTGGCGACGACGACACCCCATTATGCACCGGCCGCGCCCACGCTTTGGCGGCGCTACCTCGAACTGACCAAGCCCCGGGTCGTCGCGCTCATCACCTTCACCGCGATCGTCGGCACGCTGCTCGCCAGTCCCGGCCTGCCGCCCCTGAATGCCCTGTTGTGGGGCAACCTCGGCATCGCGCTCGCCGCCGCCTGCGCGGCGACCCTCAACCACGTCCTCGACCGCCGCATCGACGAGCAGATGGCGCGCACGCGCGCGCGGCCGCTGCCGACGGGCGCACTCAGCGAGCGCCAGGCGCTCACCTTCGCCGCCATCCTCGGCGTTGCCTCCATGGCGCTGCTCGCGTTCCTGGTGAACCTGCTGACGGCGCTGCTCACCTTCGCCTCCCTCATCGGCTATGCCGTCATCTACACGGTGTGGCTCAAGCGCGCCACCTCGCAGAACATCGTCATCGGCGGGGCCGCCGGGGCGGCGCCGCCGGTGCTCGGCTGGACCGCGGTCACCGGGCGCGTGGACCCGGATGCGCTGCTCTTGTTCCTCATCATCTTCGTGTGGACGCCGCCGCACTTCTGGGCGCTGGCGATCGCGCGGCGCGACGAGTACGCGCGCGCCGGCATTCCCATGCTGCCGGTGACGCACGGCATCGCCTACACCCGTCTGCAGGTGCTGCTGTACACGGTGCTGCTGATGCTGGTCACGCTGCTGCCGTACCTGACGCGGCTCAGCGGGCTCTTGTACCTGGCGGCCGCGCTCGTGCTCAACGCCGGCTTCCTCTACTACGCGCTGGCGCTGAAGATCACCGCGCGCGAGGGGATGCCGATGCGCGTGTTCCACTTCTCGGTGACCTACCTCATGTGGCTGTTCGCCGCGCTGCTGGTGGATCACTACCTGCCGGGGCTGCGCGGGAACGGCTGAAGCGCGCGCCTTTGCGAACGGACATCCCCCGCGCGGCGCGCACAGGGCGTGCTCATGAGAGAGCGCAGACTTCACGCCCGTCGCGCTGTTGCTCGGCCGCGGTGCGTTCACCAGCGCCTCCGCCGACCCCGTGGACATCCCCCCGGCGACCGCGACATCCCGTGCCGCTCGGTCGCTGTTCGCGCTCGCCGGGCTCATGCTGCCCGCGTCGACCTGGCGCGCGCGGCGCGCCGGCCGGCAGGCCTAGGGCAGCTCGAAGAGCAGCACCTCGGCGTCCGCGCCGGCGTGCAGGCTGAGGGTTGCCGCGCCCGCGCTGCCGGCGCCGTCGCCGGCCTGGAGCGCGGTGTCATTCAGCATCAGCTCCCCACGCGCCAGGTGCACCCAGGCGCGCCGTCCGGCGGGCACGGCAAACTCGGCGCGCTCGGCGCCGTCGAACAGTCCCGCATACACGCGCACGTCCTGGTGGATGGTGAGGGCCCCGTCCGCGGCGTCGCGCGCGCCGATCAGGCGCAGCCGGCCGCGCTTGTCCGCGGGCTCGAAGTGCCGCTGCTCATAGGAAGGCGGCAGGCGCTCGCGCTCGGGCAGGATCCAGATCTGCAGCAGGTGCACCTCGGTATCGCCCGAGGGGTTGAACTCGCTGTGCAGCACGCCGGTGCCGGCACTCATGCGCTGCACGTCGCCGGCGCGGATCACCGAGCCGTTGCCGAGGGAATCGCGGTGCTCGAGCTCGCCGGCGAGCAGGTAAGTGAGGATCTCCATGTCGCGGTGGCCGTGCCGCCCGAAACCCTCCCCCGGCGCGACGCGGTCGTCGTTGATGACGCGCAGCGCGCCGTACTGCACCCAGGTCTCGTCGTGGTAATCCCCGAACGAGAAGGTGTGGTAGGTCTTCAGCCACCCGTGATCGAAAAAGCCGCGCTCGGCGCTGCGGCGCACCTGCAGCATGGCAGTGCCTCCCTTCTCCACAGGGGCCCCCAGTGCGCTCGCGGATCAGCTCACAGGAACGGCCCCTCGCCCTAGCGGCCATCATGCCGCAGCCGGCCTGGTCGCTCCATCGGGCCGAGGCCCGGCCGCCTCCGGCCCCGCTCGAGGCAACGATGCAGCGGTCTTCGCCGGGGGACTGCTGCCGGCCGCGGCCGCGGCCGCGGTTGCAGGCGGGCGCGCAGAGGCGCACCCTGTTGCGGCGCGGCAGGGAAACGTCGCAAACTGGAAGTGCCCCATGGCCCAGCGGAAATGGATCTCGCTCGTCGCACTGCTTGGCTTCGCCGCCGTTACCGGCGCCCATGCCCAGCCGGTCAACGTCGCCCCCGGCGATTCCAACATTGCCGTGCCACTCTACAGCGGCGGCTCGCCGCCGCCGCCCATCATGGTGCTCGACAACACCGGTCTTGAGAGCGAGACCAGCAACGGCATGACGGTGATGTTCCAGGAGCTCGCGGTGAGCTCGAACCTGAATCCCAACGGTGTCAGCTTCGGATTCGCGATCGCCACCAGCAACACCCCGACCGCGCTCGGTGCGCTGCTGCCCGGGTTTGCAGGCTTCAGCACCGCCGTGCAGTCGTGTGCTCCGTTCTCGGTCGGCAGCGTGGGTGTCTGCGGCGCCACGAGCGGCACGGTCTCGCGCAGCAGCGGCATGGGCGATGCGCTGAGCTTTGCCGGCATCGGCACGACCGAGGCCGCGCTGCCCGCCCTCTCACTCAGCAACATCTACGGCATCGCCACCAACGCGCCGGGCTTTGTGGATACCCAGGTGACGGTCACCGACGACGGCACCACCTTCACCTTCGATGGCATCGGCCCGTCGGGGGCGACCTCGGTGCCCGAGCCTGCGACGCTGGCGCTGTTCGCGCTCGCCCTGCTCGGGCTGACGGCGGCGCACCGCCGGCGGCGCGTGCAGCTGCACTAGACCGTCCAGACGCACCCACCGCGCGCGCGCCACGCTGCTGCCGACGCGGGGTCGTTGCGCTCGAGCGCCGGGCGCTCGCCTAAGTCCCGCGCTTGTGGAGCATCTCCCAGGAATAGACCACCTTGTCCTGCAGCAGCATCATGCCGCAGGAGCGATAGGTGTCCGCATCCAGCCGCGTGAAGCACTCGGCGCCACGGTAGCCGGAGGCATCGCAGCCGCACACCGCCATGATCGAGTCGCCCACGGCGGCGAAGCGCCCCTCGAGCTTGCCGAACATGGCGCTCTCGAAGGTCCACTTGAGCGTCGCGCCCTCGGGCCGGATCAGGTACGCCTGCACGAACTCGGTGGGCGGGGAGCCGAGCACCTTGAGCTTGCCCGAGAGCAGCCAGCACTCCGGGCGGTGCGCGATCTCGGTGCGCGACTGCGCCTGCAGCGGTTCCCCGTCGGCACGCCACAGCGTCCCGGTCGCAGACCAGATCGCCGGCTCGTACAGGTAGCTGTGCTTCATGGGGCCATTATGGCGCGCGGGGTGCTTTTCAGGGTACGTTGCCGCAAACAAACCGGACGGAGGTGGCCGATGCTGACGCAACGTATCTGGTCGGGGAATTCGCTGCGCAATTTCTTCTACCTGATCGCCGACCCTGACTCCGGCGAGGCGCTCGCGATCGACCCGCTCGACTGGCGCATGGTGCTGGACGTCGCCCGGCAGCACGGCTGGAACATCACCCAGATCCTCAACACCCACGAGCACGCCGATCACACCGGCGGTAACGTGGGGCTGAAGGATGCCACCAAGGCGAAGATCCTGGCGCACGAGGGCGCCGCCCCGCGCATCGGCACCGGCATCGACCGCGGCCTGAAGAAGGGCGACGTGGTCAAGGTGGGGCGCGTGGAGCTGGAGGTCATGGACACCCCCGGGCACACCATGACGCACGTGTGCCTGCTGTCGCACACGGACACGCCGGCGCTGTTCTGCGGCGACACGCTCTTCAACGCCGGCGCCGGCAACTGCTTCAACGGCGGCAACCCCGAGGTGCTGTACGACACCTTCGCCACGCAGCTGGCGCGCCTGCCGGATGCCACCAAGGTGTACCCGGGGCACGAATACCTCGCGCGCAACCTGGAGTTCACGCTGGACCGTGAGCCCTCCAACCGCGACGCGGGCGAGTTCCTCGGCGAGGCCAAGAAGCGAGCGCCGGCGGAAGCCCCGGTGACGACGCTCGGCGAGGAGAAGCGCTTCAACACCTTTCTGCGCCTCTCGAACCCCGCGGTGATCGCGCGGCTGCGCGAGAGGTTCCCCGACATCGGCGAGCGCCCCGATCCGAAGACGGTGTTCGTGAAGCTGCGCGAGCTGCGCAACAAGTGGTGAGGCCGCGCGCGGCGCTGCTGGCCCCTGGCGCTCGCCGCCCGGATTTCTACATGGCCTCCGACGGTGCGCTGGTGTTCGCCGACCGCGCCGCCGCGGCGCAGGGCATCGAGGCCCTCACGCAGCTGCCGAAGGGCGAGCGCCTGAGCTTCGGCAGCGCGCGCATCACGCCGGCCTCGGACAGGCGCGCCTGATCGGCGCGCCCTGGGAGAAGGTGCTGACCGACGCCCAGAGGGGCGAGCGCCACGCGGGCGGCTACTTCACGGCGGTGCGCGGTGCGCGGTGCGGACGGGCAGTGGCGCCTGGCGAGCGCCCACGGGTTCTCGCGCCGCGGAACGCGCGCCTTCAGGGTGCGGCCGGCGGGGAGGCCTGCAGGTAGCGCGCCATCCACGCGAGGTAACGCTGCGTGCGGTCCACCAGGTAGCTCGGCCGGGTGAGCGTGTGGTACTGCCCCGGGTAGACGATCAGCTGCGTGGGCACGCCGAGCGTGCGCAGCGCCTGGTACATCTGCTCGCCACCGGCGAGCGGCACGTTGAAGTCCTGGTCGCCGCCGAGGAACAGCGTCGGCGTCTTGATGCGCTCGGCATGGAAGAAGGGATAGGAGAGCTTCTGCCATAGCGCGGCGTCGGTCCACGGCGGGCCGAGCTCGGCGTTGTACTCGATGATGTACTCATCGACGCCGTACATCCCGGTCTGGTTGGCGCTGCCCGCGCCGCTGATGGCCGCCTTGAAGCGCGTGTCGCTGGCGATGGTGTAGTCGGTGAGGATGCCGCCGTAGCTCCAGCCGCCGATGCCCAGGCGCGCCGGGTCGGCGATCCCCTGGGCGATGGCGTAGTCGACCCCGGCGAGCAGGTCCTCGACCTCGTGGTGGCCCCAGTCGGCGGCGATGCTGCGGGCGTACTGCGCGCCGCGCCCGGTGCCGCCGCGGTAGTTGACCGCCAGCACCGCGTAGCCGTGGGTGGCGAAGAACTGCCGCTCGAGCGGGGGCCCGTAGCCCCAGAGCTCGAGCGAATGGTCGTCCTGCCCGTTCGGGCCGCCGTGGATCCACAGGATCGTGGGGTAGCGCTGCCCGCGCAGGTAGCCGACCGGCAGCACGAGCTGGCCGTGCACCTCGGTGCCGTTGGCGCTGCCGAAGCGGATGTCGCGCACCTCGCCCAGGGCGAGCTCGCCGAAGAGCGCGGTGTTGTGGGCGCTGAGTGCGCGCAGCCGCCCGTGCTCGAGCGCGTACACCTCCGGGCCCGCACGGTCGTTCGAGGCCAGCACCGCGATGTGGCCGGCCTCGCTGACCAGCTCGTGCACCACCACGGAGCGCGCCAGCACCGTCACTTTGCCCGAGGCCACCTCGAGCGTGGCGGGGTACTGGTAGCCGTCGTCCTCGACCGCGAACACCAGTGAGCGCCCGTCGGCGCTGAAGCGCGGCAGCAGCACGGCGCGATCCAGCTGTGCGGTGAGGGTGCGCACCGCGCCGCTGTCCACGTCCGCCACCGCCAGCGTGTCGGTGATGTAGGCATTGAACTTCGGCTCATCGCCCTGCAGGAAGGCGAGCCGCCGGCTGTCCGGGCTCCACTCGAGGCGCTGGCGGTTCGGCGACCAGGTGCCCAGCAGCCGCCGCGGGCGCGCGCCCTGCTGCGGCGCCACGAGGTAGATCTCATCCCGGCCGAGCTCGCTCGCGCTGCCGATGGGGCTGGCGACGAAGGCCAGCGTGCGTGCGTCCGGGGCGAAGGCCGCGGCGCTCACCTCGCGCGTCGGCTCGGTGTCCAGCGGCACCACCTCGCCGCTGCGCACGTCGAGCAGGTACAGGTGCGTGCGCACGCCGGCGGTCAGGTAGCCGCGCTTGTCCTGCTTGAAGTGCACCGCATCGATCACCAGCGGCTTCGGGGCCTTCGCGCCACCCCTGGACTTGCTCTCGGCGTCGGCTTCGCTGCTCATGATGAGCGCCACGTGCACCCCATCGGGGGACCACTCGTAATCCTCGAGGTTGCCGCTCACGTGGCTCACCGCGCGGGCCTCGCCGCCGCGCCGGTCGAGCAGCCACAGCTGCGTGGCCGCCTCGGCGGGACGGGCGGCGAGGAAGCTCAGGTAGCGGCCGTCGGGGCTGAAGCGCGGCGCCCACACGCTCTCCCCGGAGGTGAGGGCGCGCGCCCCGCCCTGCGCGAAGTCGCTCACCCACAGGGCGCTGCGGCTCTCGTCCGCCTCCTTGTCGTAGCGGGTGACGAGATAGGCGACGCTGGCCCCGTCGGGGGCCATCTGCAGATCCGAGAGCCCCTGGAAGCGGTACCAGTCCTCCGGCTCCAGCGCACGCCCCGCGTGCGCGCCGGCGCAGGCGAGGCCCAGGAGCAACAGCAGCGATGCGACAGTTCTTTGGTGCACGATGATCCTCACGCCTGCGCGGCACTTGAGCGGCTCACGACGCAGGCACTGGCGGTTCCAGCGGTTTTTCGGCCCTAAGTGTAGCGGAGGCGCCGGCGCCGCCGTAGCAGGTTGACCGCAGGGGCCATGCTAGGCTCATGCCGTGAACGCACCCCCCGCGCAGGCGGCCTTCGAGCAAGCGCGCCGCCAGGCGCACGCCGCCCTGCGCGCCGGGCGCGCGGCGAGCGCCGAACGGGCGCTGCGCGGGCTGCTCGAGCGCGCCCCGGGCGAGGTGAACTGCGCCTGGCTCCTCGGGGTGGCGTTGCTCGAGCAGGACAAGACCACCGAGGGCATCGCGGTACTCGAGCGCGTGCTGGCGCAGGCGCCGGATTTCGCGCACGCCCGCGTCGACCTGGCGCGCGCCTACCGCCGTGCGGGCCGTCTTGGCGAAGCACGCGCCGAAGTGAGGCGCGTGTTGGAGATCCATCCGCATCACCATCGCGCGTGGCTCGCCTATGGGGACGTGCTGTTTGACCTGGCACAGTACGATGACGCACGCATTGCCTTCGAGCGGGCACGCCTCACGGATCCGCAGCGCCCAAGCATCGAGGCCGCCACCCAGGCGCTGCTCGCCGAGGATCGCCGCACGGCCGAGGATCGTTTCCGGGCAGTCCTGCAGGAAGACCCGAGCCACGTGGGCGCACTGGTCGGGCTCGCCGCCCTTTCGCTCGCGGCCGACAAGCCCTGGGATGCCGAGCGACTGTTGCGTCATGCGCTCAGGCAGTCCGAGCACGTGCCGCTCGCCCTGCGCGGCCTTGGGCCGGCCTTGCTCGCCCTAGGCCGGGTGCAGGAGGCGGAGCAAGCAAGTAGTCGGCTCCTGAAGGTGGAACCGCAGAACCCTCAGTCCTGGGTGACCGAGGCCGCCGTGGCCACGCGGCTCCTGCAGCAGGAGAGAGCCCTGGAGGCTTACCAGAAGGCGGCAGCCCTCAAGCCCGACGAGGCACTCATCCGGCTCTCGATAGGCCACGCCCAGAAGACGCTCGGACGGCGTGCGGACAGTGAGGCCTCCTACAAGGCGACCCTCTCGATCAACCCGGCCATGGGCGCGGCCTGGTGGGGCCTTGCCGACCTCAAGAACTACGCGTTCAGCGACGCGGAGCTTGCCGCAATGCAGAACCTGCTCAAACGGGACCTGCCCCGGGGCGATATCGCGCAGCTCCATTTCGCGCTCGGCAAGGCCTGCGAGCAACGGCAGCGGTACGCCGAGTCGTTCGCCCATTACGCCCAAGGCAACGCACTGCGGCGTCAGGATGCGCCATTCGACATCGAAGGCTTCGAACGGCGAGCCGCGCGCATCCGCAATTTTTTCGACGCACAATGTCTGGCGAAATACGCGGGCTGCGGGAATCCGAGCGCGGCTCCCATCTTCATCGTCGGGCTGCCACGCTCGGGCTCGACCCTGATCGAGCAGATCCTTGCCAGCCACCCGCGCGTGGAGGGCACCATGGAGCTGCCGAACATCGTCAGCTTCGTACACCAGTTCGATGATATGGCCGCGAGCCGCGATGGCTATCCCGAGACGCTGCGCGGCATTCCCCAAGGCCAGCTCGCCGCCCTCGGACTGCGCTTCCTGGAGGAGACCCGGCCGCTGCGCAGCGGACGGCAGCACTTCACCGACAAGCTGCCCAACAACTTCAGCCACGTCGGACTGATCCACCTGATCTTGCCCAACGCCACCGTGATCGATGCGCGGCGTCATCCCATGGATGCCTGCTTCAGCACCTTCAAGCAGCACTTCGCCTCGGGTCAGGCCTTCAGCTACGACCTCAAGGATCTCGGCCGCTACTACCGCACCTACCTGTCGCTTATGGACCACTGGGACACCGTGCTGCCGGGCAAGGTTCTGCACGTGCAGTACGAGGACCTGGTCCGCGAGCCCGAGGCGCAGATCCGCCGGCTGCTCGCGCACTGCGGGCTCGAGTTCGAATCCGCGTGCCTGAGTTTCCACGCCACGCAGCGCCCGGTGCGCACCGCGAGCGCCGAGCAGGTGCGCCAGCCCATTTACACCTCTGCCGTGGCCCATTGGCGCCACTTCGAGCGTGAGCTCGAGCCTTTGCGCGCTGCGCTCGGCGACGCGCTGCAGCGCTTCGCGCCCTGAGGCGGCTCGCGCCGGGGTGCGCTGGCGTCCTTGTTGAACGATCGTTGACTAAGGGCGGCTGCTCAAAGGATGATCGGTAATGGCGCGCCATGGAGCTGTCCGCGCCTGTGACTAAATGGCAACAAAAGCTTTCGGGGAGTTTCTGATGCCCTCACCAGCCCGCCCAGGCGCCGCGCGCCATTTCACCTTCACCGATGCCTCGCCTACGCGCCGGCGCATTGCCATTGCCGTGGCCACCGCGCTTGCCGGGGCCACGCTGCCTCCGGCACCGGCACGCGCCGAGACCGCGGCGGCCGCGGATGCCGCCGGCGGCGCAGGCCCGTTGCTGCAGGAGGTCGTGGTCACCGCCCGCAAGCGCGCGGAGAACCTGCAGGACATCCCGCTGAGCGTCGACGTCTTCACCCAGAAAGACATGCAGAACCTGGCCATCACCAGCCTGGAGGACTATGCGCAGAAGGACCCGGCGATCTCCTTCGTAAGCGTCGGACCAGGCACCCAGGTCGTGGTTATGCGCGGCGCCTCCGACGGCAGCAGCCCCAACTACTCCAACAGCTCCTCGGTCGGCTTTTTCTTCGAGGACATGTCCCTGAGCTGGGGCACGGTGCAGCCGGATCTACACCTGTACGACATGGAGCGCATCGAGGTGCTGAGCGGGCCGCAGGGCACGACCTTCGGTGCCGGCTCGATGACCGGTGCAATCCGCTACATCACCAACAAGCCCGACGTCAACGCGGTCAGCGGCGGCATCGATCTGACCGCCGGCACGATCAAGGGCGGACAGCAGAACTGGACCTACGAGGGCTTCTTCAACATCCCGATCATCGAGGGGGTGCTGGCGTTTCGAGCCTCGGCGTTCAGCGATTCGCACGGCGGCTTCATCGACAACCAGCTGACGACGCGCACCTGGGTGAACCAGGCGGTGTCGGATAACGCCGCCTGGGCGCGCAACAACTACAACCGCTCCCACCAGGAGGGCGCGCGCGCCTCGCTCAAGTACGTCCTGAACGACAAGTGGAGCGGCACGCTGATCTACGATTACCAGCGCCTCTCCACTCTGGGCGCCTGGGATGAAGACCCGGCGCTACCGCCACGCACCGTGTCGCGTTTCGGCCCGGAGTCGCATGACTTCCAGTCCAAGCTGCTGAACTTCCACGTCGACGGGGATATCGGTATTGCCGACCTGGTGTTCGCGAGCACCTACTGGTCGATCCCGACGCGCCAGCAGAACGAGTACTCCCAGTACATGGAGAACTACAATCCCTTCCCGCCGTCCAGTCCCAGTGACACCTTAGGGGTGGGTTTCCCGGGCGTTCAGGAGGGCTTCACCTGCCTGACCGATCCCTTCTACGGGCAGGGCACGCCCTACGCGGGCTGCAACGCGCCTCTCCAGTCCTACGAGTACCACACCAACCCCGAGCGCTGGTCAAATGAGCTGCGCCTGGCGTCCAAAACGGGTGGGAAGCTGCACTGGCTCGTGGGCGCCTACTGGGAGAAGACCCGCGACAAGAACTCCGGCAGCACCTACTACATACCCGGCCTGCGCTACGACAGCGCTGCTTGGTATTACTACAACTACAGTGGCTCGCCCAATGGCTCGCTGCCGGCCGGTGTCTGGTACGCCTACACCACGCGCTCGGACTACCTGCAGACGACCGAATTCGTCAACATCAACTTCGACATCACCAGCAAGCTGAACGTCGAGGCCGGCACCGAGCATTTCCACTCCGACGGCAAGTACTACAGCCCCTACGGTCAGTTCAGCTACGCGCCGACCACTCCCTCCCTGAGCGAGTCCTCCTCGCACAAATGGAACAGCCGCTTCGGCGTCAACTACAAGTTCGCCGACCACGTGCTCGGCTATGCGCTGTTCTCGCAGGGCTTCCGTGACGGGGGCTCCAACTCGGGCTACCCGCAGGAGTGCTACGACGCCGGCGTGCCGCATACCTACACGCCAGACACGATGAACAACTACGAGCTCGGCTGGAAGACCACCAGCCTGAACGGGCGCCTGCTGTGGAACGGGGCCACCTACCTCATGGATTGGAAGCAGTTCCAGACCATCATTTACGACCCGCTCACCTGCGCGCCGAGCAGCTACTACGTGAACGTGGGCGATGCGCGCATCTACGGTGTCGAATCCAACGTCGACTACCGCATGAACGAGAATTGGTCGCTGCAGGCCTCGGTCACCTACGACGATGCACGCATCATCTCCAGCCCCTACGCGGCGTTCCAGGAGGAGGTCAACGAGCGGCTGCCCTTCTCGCCCTACTTCAGCTGGAGCTGGAACGTGCGCTACGAGACGCCTCTCGGCAACCGTCTGCGGATGTACGCGCAGTTCGACATGAGCCACAAGGGCGACATGTACAACGACCTCAGCCCGAACAGCACGTTCACGGGGATTCCACGCGTCCTGCAACCCGAGTACTCGCTCATGAACCTGCGCATCGGGCTCAACCCCGAGGGCGGGCACTGGCTGGCGGAGCTGTACTGCACCAACCTCACCGACAAGAACACCATCGTCTACAGCAACACCGGCAACTACGACGTGCGGCTGACCACCAATGAGCCACGCGTCATCGGCCTGCGCGTCAACTACCGCTTCGGCAAAGAGGTCAACCGCGAGTAGTCGGCCCCGCCCAAATCCCTGGGCATGCCGGGATAGCGCAACGTTCGCGTTGCGGCCGCGCTCCCGCTACTCTAGGACATGCACTCGGAGTTCTACCGCCGCAGCTTCCTCATCGTCACGGCGGTGCTCCTCGGCTATGCGGTGTTCCGCATCCTCTACCCGCTGCTCGGGATCCTCGGCTGGGCCATCGTGCTGGCTTTCATCCTCTCACCGCTGCAGCACCGCCTCACCCGGGCCCTCAAGGGCCGCAAGTCGCTCTCGGCCGGGCTGATCGCCGGCATCACCCCGTTCCTGGTGTTCGTGCCGCTCTCGATCCTGGGCGCGGTGTTCGCCGGCCAGGTGGCGCGCGTCATCGAGTACCTGCGCGCGCAGACCGACCTGTCCTACCCGGAACTGGTGCACCGCCTGCAGAACTACCCGCTCATGGGACACGCCATCGCCTGGGTGCAGGAGAACACCGCGGTCACCGCCGACCAGTTCCAGGGCTGGCTCACCGACGGGTTGCAGGCGGTGCTCAAGAGCGCCGCCGCCATGGGCGGCAGCGTCGCCCTCAACGTGTTCGGCACGCTGATCGGCTTCTTCATCATGATCTTCGCGCTCTTCTTCCTGCTGCGCGATGGCCACGCCCTGGTGGCCGGCGCGGTGCAGCTGGTGCCGGTGGAGCCGACGCGCCGCGCCGAGCTGCAGAAGTACCTGGGCGATGTGACGCGCGCGGTGGTGTACGGCTCGGCCGCGACCGCGGTGGTGCAGGGCGCGATCGTCGGCTTCTCCTTCGCGCTCGCAGGCCTCGCCTCGCCGGTGGTGTTCGCGGTGCTCGCCACCATCGCCGCCTTTCTGCCGGTGGGCGCGGCCATCGTCATGATCCCGGCGGCGCTCTATCTGGCGGCCACCGGCCACTGGGGCGGTGCGATCTTCATGCTCTTCATGACCGGGGTCATGTGGCTCGCGGAAAACATTCTGCGTCCGCTGCTGGCCGCGCACCACGCGGAAGTCTCAACCCTCGCCATCTTCATCGGCGCGCTCGGCGGCGTCGCGGCCTTCGGCATCCTCGGGCTCATCGTGGGTCCGGTGCTCCTCAGCTTCGTCGTCGCGCTGGTGCGCTTCGCGCAGGAGCACCCGGCCGGGGCCGCCTGAAGCGCCGTCGTTTCGGCGTAGAATGCGCCCCCCTATGGATCTGTCCCCGATCCTCAATCCTCTTAACGACGCGCAGCGCGCGGCGGTCACCGCCCCGCTAGGCCCGGTGCTGGTGCTCGCCGGCGCCGGTAGCGGCAAGACGCGCGTGCTCACGCACCGTATCGCCTGGGTCATCCAGGCCGAGGGCGCCTCGCCCCACAACATCCTGGCCGTGACCTTCACCAACAAGGCGGCCGGGGAGATGCGCGGCCGCATCGAGCGGCTGCTCGGCGTGCCGGCCGGGACGCTGTGGATCGGCACCTTCCACGGCATCGCGCACCGCCTGCTGCGCATCCATCACCGCGAGGCGAACCTGCCCCAGGGCTTCCAGATCATGGATCAGGAGGACCAGCAGCGCCTGCTCAAGCGGCTGCTGAAATCCCTCGAGCTCGATGAGACGCGCTGGGTGCCGCGCGAGGTGCAGTGGTTCATCAACTCCAACAAGGAGGAGGGCCGCCGCCCCGCGCAGCTGCAGGACTCGGGCGACCCGACGCGCGCGCAGCTGATCCACCTGTACCGCACCTACGAGCAGACCTGCGCGCGCAACGGCGTGGTCGACTTCGCCGAGCTGCTGCTGCGCGCCTTCGAGCTGTGCCGCGACAACGGCGCGCTGCTCGAGCACTACCGCCGCCGCTTCCGCCACGTGCTGGTGGACGAGTTCCAGGACACCAACGTCATCCAGTACGCGTGGCTGAAGCTGCTGGCCCCGCCCGCGAGCGCCGCGGCGGCCGCGGCGAGCTGGCCGTTCGTGGTGGCCGATGACGACCAGGCCATCTACCGCTTCCGCGGCGCACGTCCCGAGAACCTGCAGGACTTCCGTGCCGACTATCCCGGCACGCAGCTGTTCCGCCTGGAGCAGAACTACCGCTCGACCGGCATCATCCTGGAGGCGGCCAACGGGCTGATCGCGCACAACGCCACGCGGCTGGGGAAGAACCTCTGGACCAGCGGCACGCGCGGGGAGCCGATCCGCCTCTATACCGCCTTCAACGAGCGCGACGAGGCGGAGTTCGTCACGCACCGCATCCGCGAGCACGTGGCCAACGGCGGCCTGCGGCGCGAGGTGGCGATCCTGTACCGCTCCAACGCGCAGTCGCGCGTGCTGGAGGAGGCCTTCCTGTCGGCGCGCCTGCCCTACCGCGTGTACGGCGGGCTGCGCTTCTTCGAGCGCGCCGAGATCAAGGACGCCCTCGCCTACCTGCGCCTCACGACCAACCGCCGCGACGATGCCTCGTTCGAGCGCGTGGTCAACCTGCCGCCGCGCGGCATCGGCGCCAAGAGCCTGGAGGTGCTGCGCGCCCAGGCGCGCGGCGCGGGCAGCTCGCTGTGGGAGGCCGCCGGCGCGGTGCTCGGGAGCGAGGCACTCGGCGCCAAGGCGAGCGCCTCGCTGCACGGCTTCCTCGCCCTGATCGAGCGCCTGGCGCGCGAGGGTGAGGGCCTCGCGCTGCACGAGCGCGTCGACCAGCTGCTCAAGTCGAGCGGCCTGATCGAGCACTTCCGCAAGGAGAAGGCCGAGCGCGGCGAGGCACGCATCGAGAACCTGGACGAGCTGGTGAGCGCGGCGCGCGGCTTCACGCCCGAGTCCGCCGAGCTGCCGCCGCTCGAGGCCTTCCTCGCGCACGCCGCGCTCGAGGCCGGCGAGGGCCAGGGCGATGCCTGGGAGGACTGCGTGCAGATGATGACGCTGCACATGGCCAAGGGGCTGGAGTTCCCGGTGGTGTTCCTGTGCGGCATGGAGGAGGGGCTGTTCCCGCACCAGCGCTCGCTCAACGACCTCGAGGGCCTGGAGGAGGAGCGGCGGCTGTGCTACGTCGGCATGACGCGCGCCATGCGCCAGCTGTACCTCAGCTGCGCCGAGCAGCGCCGCCTGCACGGCATCGACTCCTACGCGCAGGCCTCGCGCTTCATCCGCGAGATCCCCGAGGAGCTGCTCGAGGAGGTGCGCCCGCGCGTGCAGGTGGCGCGCCCGCTCGCGGTCGGGCGCTTCCGCGCCGCCGCCGAGGAGGCAGCCGGCGGGGTGCGCCTGGGGGCGCGCGTGCGCCACGGCAAGTTCGGCGAGGGCGTGGTGCTCAACGTCGAGGGCAACGGTGCGCACGCGCGCGTGCAGGTGAGCTTCGAGCGGCAGGGCACCAAGTGGCTCATGGTGCAGTATGCGAACCTCACCCCGCTGTGAGCGCTCGTCCCGGCTGACATGAAGATCCTCATCCTCGGCGCCGGCCAGGTCGGGCGCACCGCCGCCCAGGCCCTCTCGCGCGAGGAGGCCAACGAGGTCACCGTGGTCGACCTCAACGAGGAAGTGCTGCGCGAGCTGCAGGACCGGCTCGACGTGCGCACCGTGGCCGGCAACGCCGCGCTGCCGAACGTACTGGAGGCCGCCGGCGCCGCCGAGGCCGAGATCATCGTGGCGCTCACCTCGAGCGATGAGGTGAACCTGGTGGCCTGCGAGGTGGCCTTCACGCTGTTCCGCACGCCCACCAAGATCGCGCGCCTGCGCGCCAACGAGTACGCCTCGCGGGCGGAGCTGTTCCGCACCGACGGGCTGTCGGTGGACGTCATCATCAGCCCCGAGCAGCTGGTGACCGAGTACGTCGAGCGCCTCATCCACCACCCCGGCACGCTGCAGGTGCTGGACTTCGCCGACGGGCGGGTGCGCCTGGTGGGGGTGCGCGCGCGGCGCGGCGGGCTGCTGATCGGCCACCCGCTGCGCGACCTGCCCAAGCACCTCTCCAACACGGAGCTGCGCGTGGTGGCCATCTACCGCGACGGGCGCGCCGTGCCGCCCGAGGGCGACACGGTGGTGGCCGAGGGCGATGAGGTGTTCTTCCTCGCCGCCAGCGCCGACATGCAGCGCGCCATGGCGCAGATGCGTCACGGCGATGACCCGGCGCGGCGCGTGATGATCGCCGGCGGCGGCCACATCGGCCTGCGCCTCGCCAAGACGCTGGAGCGGAGCAACCAGGTGAAGCTGATCGAGCGCGACGCGCGCCGTGCGCGGCGCATCTCGGAGCTGCTGGAGAATGCCATCGTGCTGCACGGCGATGCGGCCGATGAGGAGCTGCTGATCGAGGAGAACATCGACAGCACCGACGTGTTCGCCGCCGTCACCAACTCCGAGGAAGCCAACATCCTCTCCGCCATGCTCGCCAAGCGCCTCGGCGCGCACAAGGTGATGGCGCTCATCAACCGCCCCTCCTACACCGAGCTGGTCGAGTCGAGCAGCATCGACATCGCCATCTCGCCGCAGACCATCACCATCGGCTCGCTGCTGGCCTACGTGCGCCGCGGCGACGTGGTGCGGGTGCATGCCCTGCGGCGCGGCGCCTCCGAGGCGCTCGAGGCGGTGGTGAACGGCGATGAGCGCAGCTCGCGCGTCGCCGGGCGCACCGTGGGCGAGATCCCGCTGCCCGAGGGCGCCGCCATCGGCGCCATCGTGCGCGGCGACGCGGTCATCATGGCGCACCACGACACCCGCGTGCTCACGGACGATCACGTCATCCTGTTCCTCGCCGACCGGCGCCACCTGGAAGCGGTCGAACGGCTGTTCCTGCGCTCGCCGCACTAGCGCGCCGTGCTCGCGGTCGCCAACGTCCTCGGCCTGCTGCTGGCGAGCTTCACCGCGAGCTGCCTGCTGCCGCTGCTGTGCTCGCTGTGGTTCCAGGACGGCCAGTGGCGCGCCTTCCTCGTCACCAGCGTCTGCGGCGCGCTCGCCGGGCTCGCGCTCGCCCTCGCCACGCGGCGCTTCCGCCGCGAGCTCAAGCCGCGCGATGGCTTCCTCTTGGTGACGCTCGCCTGGCTCATGCTGCCGGCGGCCGCCGCGCTGCCGCTGCTGCTGGCGCTGCCGCGGCTGAGCTTCACCGGCGCCTTCTTCGAGGCCATGTCCGGGCTCACCACCACCGGCTCCACGGTCCTCACCGACCTTGATGCGCTCGCGCCCTCGCTGAAGTTCTGGCGCCACCTGCTCGAGTGGCTGGGCGGACTCGGGATCATCGTCATGGCGCTCGCCGTCATGCCGCTGCTCGGCATCGGCGGCATGCAGCTCTACAAGGGCCAGGCCCCGGGGGTGAAGGAGGAGCGTCTCGCCCCGCGCATCACCGAGACCGCCAGGAACCTGTGGACCGTGTATGCGCTCCTGACCGCGGCCGGGGTGGTGAGCCTGAAGCTGTGCGGCATGGGCTGGTTCGATGCCGTCTGCCACGCCTTCTCGGCGGTGGGACTCGGGGGCTTCTCCACACACGACCGCAGCATCGCCTATTTCAACTCGGCGGCGATCGAGGCGGTGCTGATCGCGCTCATGGTGGTGGCGTCGCTTAACTTCGCGCGCCACTTCACCGCGCTGCGCCAGCTCTCGCTCGCCCCCTACAAGTCAGATCCGGAATGCAAGGCGATCTTCGCGGTGCTGGCGCTGAGCGTCATCGGGATCGCGCTGCTTCTGAGCGCGCACGGCGTGTATGCCGACTTCATGGGCGCGCTGCGCGCCGCGGCCTTCAACGTGGTCTCGCAGGCCACCACCAGCGGGCTCACCACGCAGGACTACCAGAGCTGGCCGGTGTTCGCCCCCTACTGGATGCTGTTCCTGTCGTGCATCCTGTGCAGCACCGGCTCGACCGGCGGCGGCATCAAGATGTTCCGCACGCTGCTGCTGGTGCGCCAGAGCGGGCGCGAGATGAAGCTGCTCATCCACCCGGCGGCGCTGGTGCCGGTGCGCATCGGCGGCCGCGCCGTGCCCGATGCGGTCGGCCACGCGGTGCTCGCCTTCATCTTCCTCTACTTCGCCACCGTGGCGCTGCTCACCTTCGCGCTGCTGCTCACCGGGCTCGACTTCGACACCGCCTTCGCCACCGTGGTGGCCTCGATCAACAACACCGCCCACGGCATCGGCGCGCCCGGCGCGGTGCACAACCTGCACTCGCTGAGCGCGCTGCAGACCTGGATCTGCACCGCGGCGATGCTGCTCGGGCGCCTGGAGATCTTCAGTATCGCGGTGCTGCTGCGCCCGGCCTACTGGCGCAAGTGAGCGCTGCCGCGCGCGTGCGCGACAGCGCCCGCCTGGCGGTTACTCGTCCGCATGCACCTTGATGTCGCTCTTCACCCCGCGCACGCCGTCGGTGTCCTTGGCGATCTGCACCGCGCGGTCGGCGTCGGCCTGGGAGCTGGCGCTGCCGGTGAGCCACACGACGCCCTGGGCGTCGGTGTCGACGTGGATCTTGGCCAGGCTCGGCAGGTGATCCGCAGCCAGCTTGGTTTTGATCTTGGTCGTGATGGCCGAATCCTTGACGAAGGCCTTCGGGTGCGAGCGATCGACGTCCGCGTCCTGCGCCAGGGCGAGGCCGGCGGTGCCGAGCATGGCCGCCGCGAGCACGGCCGACATCGTCAGTGTGGGTTTCATGGGTCGTCCCTGTGGTTAAAGGTCCAGCCTGCATTGGACCGTTAGCGCGGCCCGGGCGGCAATCGGGTCGCGGCTGACACGCCTGTCAGTGCGGGCCGTCTTGGGCGCTCACAGCTCCGGATCCAGGGGCAGCAGCGCCAGTGTCGCCACCTCCAAACGCTCCCAGTCGCTGTGCGCCGGCTCGCGCGTCAGCGTGATCGGCTCGCCCCCCTTGAGCGTCGACCAGCGCAGCTGCCCCGGGTGCTCCGGGTCGAGCGTCACGTGATAGGCATTGGCCGGCTGCGCCATGGCCTCGAAGCGCCGCTGCACCTCCGCGGCCAGCTCGCCCGAGTGGATGATGAGGCCGATCTCGGTGTTGAGGCGGCGCGAGCGCGCATCGAAGTTGAGCGAGCCCACGTAGAGTGCGCTGCTGTCGAACACCAGGAGCTTGGCGTGCAGGCCGAAGTTGCCGTAGCGGCTCATGTGGCGCGGCTGGCCGGTGCCGCGCGGACTGTCGGGCTCGCGCCGCAACTCGTACAGCTGCACGCCCGCCTTGAGCAGCGGCACGCGGTAGTGCCCGTACCCGGCCTGCGCCGCCGGATCGTTACTCGCCTCGAGCGAGGAGGTGAGCAGGCGCACGCGCCGGTCGCGCGTGCCCGCCTCGGTGAGCAGCGCCAGCTCCTCCTGGGTCGGGATCAGGTACGGCGTCACCATGAGGAACTGCTTCTGCGTGCCGCGGATGGCGTGCGCGATGGGCGCGAACATCAGGCTGCCGCTGCGCTCATCCTTGTGGGCGGCGCGCTTGTCGGGCAGGTCGCGCGCCAGCTCCGCGCTCGCGAACGACAGCGGCGCCTTGCCGCTCAGCACGTCCGCGAGCGGCAGGCCCGCCGCCAGCCGTGCGCCGAAGCTGCTGCCGGCGGCGGAAGCCTTCTGCGGCTCGGTGTGCCGCGCGGCGAGGCGCGCCGCGGCGGCCGCGTCGCGCACGCTGGCCTTCACCAGGCTCTCGATCGGCACCGCGCTCTCGCTGTCCCAGAAGAGCTCGAAGGTCTCGGCGAGCTCGCCGACCTCCGCGCCGCCGGTCACCAGCACGTCATCGTCGGCGTACTGCGAGCCCGGGTCGACCTGGAAGTACTGGTCGCCGATGTTGCGCCCGCCGATGAGCGCGGCCGCCCCGTCGGCGATGAAGAGCTTGTTGTGCATGCGGTAGTCGAGCCGCCCGTGGTGGCCGAGGAACTCCAGTCCGCGCAGGAAGCCGTTGTGGCCGCGGTAGTGCCAGGGGTTGAAGACGCGGATGGCCACGTGCGGGTCGCCGGCCAGCGCCCACAGCTGCTCATCGCCGGCGGCGCTCTCGCCGTCATCGACCAGCACGCGCACCCGCACCCCGCGCCGCGCCGCCGCCAGCAGCGCCTCGGTCACCAGCCGGCCGGACTCATCGCCGCGCAGGATGTAGTACTGCAGGTCGAGCGAGCGCTGCGCGCGCGCGATGAGCTCCAGGCGCAGCAGCAGCCCGTCGATGCCGTCCTCGAACAGCCGATAGCCGGACAGTCCCGGGTGCGCGGCACCGAAGGCATTCAGGGGATCCACCAGCTGCGGGTTGGGGGGCTGCGTCGCCTCCGGCACCGGCGGGCGCGGCTGCCCGCGTCCGGGCAGCCCGGCGCAGCCGCTCACGGTGAGCAGCGTGAGCAGCAGCGCGATCCAGCGACCCGGCATCTGGCGTTGCGGCAAGCATCCTTCCCCTGTTGCGGCCGCCGTCCCGGGTGTTGCCTGTTGGCGTCAGTGGGCCGGTGCGACCTCGACGCTCAGCATGACACTGGCGCTGATGTCGAGCGTGCCGGACTCGACCGGTGTTGCCACGTCAGCGCTTGCCGCATTCGCACCGGCGGCCATGGAGCGCATCACCGGCATGAAGCGCCCGCCGGTCTCCTCCACGCTCAGCACGCGCACCACCTTCAGCCCCAGGGCCTGGGCGAGCACGTCCACGTCGGCGCGCGCGCGCGCCACCGCCTTGCGCAGCGCCTCGGCGTGCACGGCCTCCTGGTCGCGCAGCGTGAAGGCGATGCCGCGCACCGTGTTGGCGCCGGCCTGCGCGGAGGCGTCGATGATGTCGCTGAGGCGCGCGAGGTCATCGAGCGTCACCTGCACCACGTTGCTGGCGGTGTAGCCGGTGAGCGTCGGCTCGTGGCCCTGCTGGTAGCGGTAGGCCGGCGTGATGGAGTAGTTGACGGTCTTCAGCACCGCGGTGCTGCCGCCGGCCTTCTTCAGCGCCGTGAGCACCGCCTCGGTCTGGCGTGCGTTCTGCGCCGCCGCCTCGGCGGACTTCTCGGCGCGCGTGGTGACGCCGATGTCGATCTGCACGCGATCGGGCTTGACGCTCACCTGCGCCTCGCCGCTGACGCGGATCGACGACACCGGCGCGGTGGCGGGCTGCTGGGCGAGCGCCGGCGCCAGCAGCGCGCAGCTCAGGAGCGCGGGAGTGAGTCGTTGCATGCGGCGGCACCGTGACTGGAACGCGGTCGCATATTCTACCCACCGCGCGTGCGGCAGTTCATAGTTTAGGCAGGCGGACGGGCGCGCGCGCCGCAGCTGACGGTATACAAGTGCGGATGGCCAGCCGCGAAATCCAGGTAGCGCCCGACAAGTTCGAAGTCGCCGCCGGCGACGTGCTGCTCTTGACCGAGCTGCACTCGGCGCTGGCGGTGTGCGTCTACGACGCGGCCGAGGAGGCCGGTGCGCTGCTGCACCTGCGCTGCATCGTGCGCAGCTCCAAGCCGGCCGACGTCACCGACACCACGCTCGCCACCGAGCTGCTGCTGCTGGACCGCTGCCTCGCGGCGCTGCGCGAGACCTGCCCCGAGGCGCGCCACCTGCAGGCGCGCGTCGTGGCGCACCTGGCGGAGGAGCACGCCGCCGGCGGCGCCGCGCACACGGTGCTTGCCATGGTGCGCCACTACCTCGAGGACGCCGGCGTCACCGTGCTGCCCGAGGACGTGGCCGGTGGCAGCCCGCGCGCCCTGCGCTTCCGCCCCAGCATGGGATGGGTGCACGCCCGCGCGTAACATGGCGCGCATGAGCCGCGCGCGCGAGACCCAGCTGCCGCACCCGGTGCGCGCCGCCCTGGAGGGGATCCTCGGCGGGTCCGTGGCGCACATCCGCATCATCGAGCACTCGCGCCTGGCGCGCCTGCACGGGCGCGCGCTCGCCACCACCCGCCGCCGCTGCATCTACCTGCGCGGCAGCGCCCGGGAGTTCTTCGCCGACCCGTGGCTGATGCTGCACGAGTACTGCCACGTGCTGCACCAGTGGGAGTGCGGCCGCCTGAGCGTGCCGCGCTACCTGCTCGAGTGCCTGCGGCGCGGCTACTGGAACAACCGCTTCGAGGTCGAGGCGCGCGCCTTCGCCGACCGCCACGCCGCACGGCTGCACGCACAGCTGCGTGGCGTCGCAGCTCAGCCGAGCAGCGCCTCGCGCCGGTAGAGCCGCGCGGCCAGCACCACCAGCAGCGCCCCGAGGGCGAGCGTCGCCGCGACCGAGAGCGCCAGGTACGCCCCCGGCAGGGGCTCATCGCGCAGCAGGCTCGTGATGAGGAAGTGCTGGCTCAAGGAGGGCACGGCCATTAGCGGCAGCGTGGGGCGCAGCCCCTCGACGCCGGCGAACACCAGCGGCAGCGTCGGCACCAGCAGCACCACGCCGAGATACGACTGGGCCTCGCGGTAGCTGCGGGTGTAGGCGGCCACCAGCGTCATGAGGGCGGCGCCGAGCGGCACCAGCGGCAGGCAGCACAGCAGCAGCTCGGCGGCCACCAGCGGGCCGAAGTTGACGCTCATGCCGAAGCGCTCCAGGTCGATCAGGCGCAGCAGCAGCGCGAAGGCGGTCACGGCGAGCGTGAGGGTGATCAGCATGTAGGCGCAGGTGGCCAGGAGCTTGCCGAGCATCAGCTGCGCGCGCGGCACCGGCACGGTGAGCAGCGACTCGAGCGAGCCGCGCTCGCGCTCGCCGGCGGTGGCATCGATCGCCAGGTACATCCCGCCCATCAGCATGGTGATCAGCAGCAGGTAGCTGAGGGTGCCGAGCACCAGCACCGAGCGCGCCGCGGGGGTCGAGACGTCCAGCTCGTGCACCGCCACCGCATCGAGCAGCAGCGGGTCGACGCCACGCGCCAGCAGGCGCAGGTGCGCGAGTTGCGCGCTGTAGCGGTTGAGCAGCGCACGCACGCGCTCGCTGTCGGCCGCGGTGGCGGCATCGGCCGCATCGGTGTACAGCTCGAGCGGGGCCGGGCGCCCGGCCGCCAGCGCGTGCGCGAACTCGCTGCCCACGTCGAGCACGCGCGCATAGCGGTGCTGCGCCACCGCAGCGCGCGCCGCGGCCCCCGCCTCGGGCACCTCGCTCACCGTGACGCCCGCGCTCCGCAGGAAGCCGATCAGGTTGGGGGCGCGCTCGGCGTGCGCCACGGCCAGCGGCAGCGGCTGCTCGGCGGCGTGCGCGCTGCGCTCGATCTGCAGCGCCAGCAGCGCCGCGAACAGCGCCGGCCCGAGCAGCGGCCCGAGGATGAGCGCGGTGATGAGCGTGCGCCGCTCGCGCAGGTTCTCGCGGAATTCCTTGGCGAACACGGTGAGGATCGCCGCCATGGCTAGCCCTGCGCCTCCCCGGTGAGCAGCTGCACGAAGGCCTCCTCCAGGGCGTGGGCGCCGCCGCTGCCGATCTCCTCGGGCGTGCCGCAGGCGCGCACCACGCCGCCGCCGAGCACCACGACCTCATCGCACAGCGCGCTCACCTCCGGCATCACGTGGCTGGAGAACAGCACGCAGTGCCCCTCGGCGCGCAGCGCGCGCAGCAGGCGCCGCAGGGTGCGCACCGCCATGACGTCGAGCCCGTTGGTGGGCTCGTCCAGGATCAGGTTGCGCGGCCGGTGCACCAGCGCACGCGCCAGCGCGGTCTTCAGGCGCTCGCCCTGGGAGAGCCCGCGCGCGCGCCGCTCGGCGAACTCCTCCATCTCCAGCAGCTGCAGCAGCGCCGCGGTGCGCTCGCGCGCCTCGCGCGCGGACAGCCCCTGCAGGGCGGCGAAGTACAGGATGTTCTCGCGTGCGCTCAGGTTCGGGTAGACGCCGGGATTGTGGGTGAGCACCCCGAGGCGCCGCGCGGCATCGAGCGGCGTGACGCGCACGCTCAGGCCGTCGATGAGCGCATCGCCGCCATCCGGGCGCAGCACCGTGTACAGCATGCGCAGCGTGGTCGACTTGCCGGCGCCGTTGGGGCCGAGCAGGCCGGTGATGCGCCCGTCCTGGGCGGTGAAGGACACCTCGCGCACCGCCGGCCCGGCACCGAAGCTCTTGCTGAGCGCGCAGGCCTCGATCATGGCGAGGGCCCGTTGACGCTGGTGAAGAACGGCAGGGGCGCCGCGGCGGCGAGGCAGCTGACATCGAGCGCCGCGGCCTCGGGACGGGCGAGGAACTGCGCCAGCAGCCGCCCCATGCACGGCGCGCCAAGCACGCCGTGGCCGAACCCCGGCAGCGTCAGCTCGCGGCCGGCACTGAAACCCACCGCCGCCAGGTGCGCATACGCCGGCGGCGTCACCGGGTCATCCCCGCCGGAGAGCAGCAGCGCCGGCACCGCGCTCTGCAGCGCCTCGTGGAAGTCGGCATCGACCGGCCCGCGCGGCCAGCTGCGGCACAGCGCCTGCAGGGCATCGATCTCCCCGCTGCCCATGAAGGTGGCATCGAGCGCGGCGCGGTCGATGTCCTGCGGCTTCCAGAAGGGCACGTCCTCGCTGCACACGACGCTGTTGTGCATGCCGAGCGCGATGCCCTCCACGCTGTGCTCGAGGTAGAGCGACTGCGCGGCGAGCGGCGCGTAGTCCCCGTGCGCGGCCGCGCCGAGGAACAGCGGCAGCAGCGCGGCGTAGTCGGCACTGTAGGCCCCGAGGCGCAGCACGGTGGCCAGGTGGTCGCGGTCGAGGCGCACCCGGCGTGCAGCGGCGCTGGTCGGATCCGCCACGCTCACCTCGACGGCCTGCGCGCGCAGCGCGTGGCTGACGGCCTGATAGTCCTCGAGCGGGGCGCCGAAGCGCTGCCGGCACGCCGCCTGCGCCGCACAGCGCGCGAGGATGCGCCGCAGGGCGGCCTCCGCCGCCGGCGCCACGTCCGGGCCCAGGGCCAGGGTCGGCGGCACGACGCCGTCGAGGATCAGCGCGCGCACGCGCGCCGGATAGCGCCGCAGGTAGTGCTGCGCGACGCGCGTGCCGTAGGAGATGCCGTACAGATCGATGCGCGGGTAGTTGAGCGCGGCGCGCGCGCGCTCGAGGTCGGTGACCGCGACACTCGTGGTGTAGTACGCCACGTCCGCGCCCGCGCGCAGCTGCGCCAGGCACGCACTCGCCAGGGCCGTGACCTCGGCCTCGCTCGCCTGGTAGAGCTGCGCCTCGCTCTCCGGGCACGTGAGCGCCTGCGAGCCGCCCGTGCCGCGCTGGTCGAGGAGGATGATGTCGCGGTCGCGGTGGATGCGCTCGAACGAGCCGGACACCGAGACGAAGAAGTCGGCGGCGCCCTGCCCGGGGCCGCCCGCGAGCACGAACAGCGCATCCTCGGGGCGGCGGCGGTTGATGGCCGGCACGCGCGCCAGGTGCAGGCCGATGTGCCGGCCGCCCGGCGCGGCGGGGTTCTCCGGCACCTCGAGCACCCCGCATTCGGCGGCGACCACGGTGAGCCCGAGCGGATGGGGCAGCTGGCAGGGTGAGAGCGCGAGGGGCTGCGCGGTGGCCGGCGGCGCGAGCGCCAGGGCCGCACTCAGCAGCCCGCCGGCAGCCAGCCACCTAAGGGCGCGCGGCAAGGCGGGCTCCGGGATCGTGCGGCACAGGCATCGCCTAAGGATATAGGGGTGCGGGTCAACTTGTTCGGTGGCGCTGCCGCCCTACAATACGCGTCCGCGCGCGCCCGCCGGTGCGCCCGATCGGCCCGGGGCGCGCACCAGCTTGAGTTATGTCCATGAGCGCATCGCATCCCACGGCCGCCGCCTACGACGTGATCGTGATCGGCGGCGGTCACGCCGGCACGGAGGCCGCCCTGGCCGCCGCGCGCAGCGGTGCGCGCACGCTGCTCGTAACGCAGAGCCTGGAGACGCTCGGCGCCATGAGCTGCAACCCCGCCATCGGCGGGATCGGCAAGGGGCACCTGGTCCGCGAGATCGACGCCATGGGCGGGGCCATGGCGTGCGCCGCCGACCGTGCCGGCATCCAGTTCCGCACCCTCAATGCCAGCAAGGGGCCCGCGGTGCGCGCCACGCGTGCCCAGGCCGACCGGCAGCTCTACCGCGCAGCGATCCGCGCGCAGCTCGAGGGCGCATCGCACCTGAGCCTCTTCCAGCAGGAAGTCGCCGACCTGCTCATCGAGGGCGGCCACGTGCGCGGGGTGCTGACGGTGGGCGGCGTCCGCTTCCGCGCACGTGCGGTGGTGCTCACGGCCGGCACGTTCCTCGGCGGGCGCATCCACGTGGGGCTCGAGAGCTCCCCCGGGGGCCGCGCCGGCGATGCGCCGTCCAAGCGCCTGGCCGAGCGTCTGCGCGAGCTGCCGCTTGCTGTGGCGCGCCTCAAGACCGGCACGCCGCCGCGGCTCGATGGCCGCACCCTCGACTGGTCCGTCATGGAGCCGCAGCCCGGTGATACCCCGACGCCCGTCTTTTCGTACCTCGGGCGAATCACTGATCATCCCCAGCAGGTTAATTGTCACATTACACATACAAACGAGCGCACGCACGACATCATCCGTGCCGCCACAGATCGCTCGCCGCTTTTCACGGGCCGCATCGAGGGCGTGGGCCCGCGGTATTGCCCCTCGGTCGAGGACAAGGTCGTGCGCTTCGCCGCGCGGACCTCGCACCAGGTGTTCGTCGAGCCCGAGGGGCTCACCACCGACGAGGTCTACCCGAACGGCATCTCGACGAGCCTCCCCTACGATGTGCAGGTCGAGCTCGTGCACAGCATCCGCGGCTTCGAGCGTGCGCACCTCATCCGCCCCGGCTACGCGATCGAGTACGACTATTTCGACCCGCGGGGGCTGAAGCCCTCGCTCGAGACCCGTGCGCTCGGGGGGCTCTACTTCGCCGGCCAGATCAACGGCACCACCGGCTACGAGGAGGCCGCGGCCCAGGGGCTGCTCGCCGGGATCAACGCGGCGCGCGGTGCTCGGGGTGAGGCGCCGTGGGTGCCCTCGCGCAGCGAGGCCTACCTCGGGGTGCTGATTGATGACCTCGTCACGCGCGGTACGACCGAGCCCTACCGCATGTTCACCAGCCGCGCCGAGCACCGCCTGCTCCTGCGCGAGGACAACGCCGACCTGCGCCTGACGCCCGCCGCCCGCAGCCTCGGGCTGATCGGGGAGGAGCGCTGGCGGCTGTTCGAGGCCAAGCGGGAGCTCTCCGAGTCCGAGATGCGCCGCCTCGAGGCGCGGCGCATCCGCCCCGAAGAGGTGCCAGCGCAGTGGGGCACGGCGCGGCTCGACGGACCGCTGGCGCGCGAGGCGACGGCGCTCGAGCTGCTGCGCCGGCCGGGCGTCAGCTACGCGGCACTGGCCGAGCTGATCGGCGCCCCCGACTTCGGCGCGCTCGATGAGCGCCTGCCGGCGCAGGTGCATGCCCAGGTCGAGGTGCGCGCCAAGTACGCCGGCTACATCGAGCGGCAGCAGGCCGAGATCGAGCGGGCCCGCAGCCACGAGGAGCTCGCCCTGCCGGAGGACCTGGACTACGGCGCGCTCGGGGGCCTCTCGCACGAGGTGCGCCAGAAGCTCTCCGCCACGCGCCCCGCCACCCTCGGGGCCGCCGGCCGCGTGCCCGGCGTCACCCCGGCCGCGGTGCAGATCCTCATGGTGCACCTGAAGCGCCGCGGCCTGCGGCCGAAGGTCGCATGAACGGCTTCATCGACAAGCTGCGCGCGGCCTGGGCGGCGCACGACTCGCTCGTGTGCGTCGGGCTCGATCCGGAGCTCGAGCGCTTCCCGGCGCACATCGCCGCCGAGGCCTCGCCGATCTTCCAGTTCAACAAGGCCATCATCGACGCGACCCACGACCTGGTGTGCGCCTACAAGCCGCAGTTCGCGCACTACGCCGCCTGCGAGGCCGAGGACCAGCTCGAGCGCACCATCGAGTACCTGCACAAGCAGTACCCGCAGCTGCCGGTGATCCTGGATGCCAAGCGCGGCGACGTCGGCAACACCGCCGAGCGCTACGCGAGCGAGGCCTTCGAGCGCTACGGCGCCGATGCGCTCACCGTGAATCCCTACCTGGGGGGCGACTCGCTCGAGCCGTACCTCAGGCACGCCACGCGCGGCGTGATCGTGCTCTGCCGCACCTCCAACCCCGGCGCGCGCGACGTGCAGGACCTCGACGTCGGCGGCCGGCCGCTCTACCAGGTGATCGCGCAGCTCGCCGCGCAGCGCTGGAACAGCCGCGGCAACTGCCTGCTGGTCGTCGGCGCCACCTACCCGCAGGAGCTCGCGGCGGTGCGCGCACTCGTCGGCGACATGCCGCTGCTCGTGCCGGGCGTCGGCGCCCAGGGGGGCGATGTGGCGCAGGCGGTGCGTGCCGGCCAGAGCGCCGCCGGCACCGGCCTCATCGTCAGCTCCTCGCGCGCCATCCTCTACGCCGCGGGCGGGCGCGAGTTCGCGCAGGGCGCGCGGCGCGCCACCCAGGCGCTGCGCGCCGAGATCAACCGCGGCCGCGTCCGCGGATGAGGCGCACGCGCGCCGCCTGCGCCGCGCTGGCACTGACTGCGGCACTGGCCGGCTGCGGCGGCGCGCCCGGCGGCAGCGCGACGGTGCTGGTGCGCGGGGTCGGCCCCGGACCTGACTCGCTGGATCCGCAGCGGGCGCGCGGCTTCGAGGCGCAGAGCATCCTGCGCGACCTGTGCGAGGGCCTCACCACGCTCGGCCACGACGCCGCCGTCGCCCCCGGAGTGGCCGAGGCCTGGAGCGCGAGCGCGGACGGGCTCAGCTACACGTTCAGGCTGCGCAAGGCGGCGCGCTGGTCGAACGGCGATGCGGTGAGCGCGGCGGACTTCGTGGCCGCGCTGCGCCGCCTGGTGGATCCGCGCACGGCCTCCGCCTACGCGCAGTACGTCGACGTCATCGCCAACGCGCCGGACATCATCGCCGGGCGCAAGCCCCCGGAGGCCCTCGGCGTGAGCGCCCCGGATGCGCGCACCCTCATCGTCACGCTCGGCGCACCCGCACCCTACCTGCCGACCCTGCTGTCGCACCCGAGCACCTGCCCGGTGCACCGCCCGACGCTCGCCGCGCACCCGGAAGGGTTCGCGCGCCCGGGCGTGATGCCCTCGGACGGCGCCTTCGTGCTCAGCGAGTGGGTGCAGGGCGCCTCCCTCACCGCGCGGCGCAATGCGCGTTACTGGAACGACGGCGCCACGCGCCTGGACGCCGTGCGCTACCTCATGATCCCGGATGAGAACGCCGAGCTCGCCCGCTACCGCGCCGGGGAGCTGCAGGTGACCTTCGTCGTGCCGCGCGCCCAGTACGACTGGATCCGCGCGCACCTGGCCGCGCAGCTGCACGTGAGCCCGCAGCTCACCACCTATTACTACGGCTTCAACCTGCGGCGCGCGCCGTTCCGCGACCAGCCGGGCCTGCGGCGCGCGCTCTCGCTGGTCATCGACCGCGACAAGCTCGCGCAGCTGGTGCTGCGCGTCGGCGAGCTGCCCGCCTGGGGCTGGGTGCCGCCCGGCATCGACAACTACACGCCGCAGTCCTTCGACTACCGTGCCACCCCGCTCGCCGCGCGCATCCGGGAGGCGCGGCAGCTGTACGCGGCCGCGGGCTACTCGGCCGCCCACCCGCTGCGCTTCGAGCTGCGCTACAACTCCGGCGAGGTGCATACCAAGCTCGCGCTCGCCGTCGCCTCGATGTGGCAGGAGGCGCTCGGCGCGGAGGTGCAGCTCACCCAGGTGGAGTTCAAGTCGCTGCTGCAGGACATCGATCGTGGCGACGTCGAGATGTTCCGCTCCAGCTGGGTGGGCGACTACAACGACGCCTACACCTTCGCGCAGTACCTGAAGAGCGACTTCGGCGTGAACCTGCCGCACTACGCGAGCCCCGCCTACGATGCGCTGCTGGCGCAGGCCAGCCAGGAGCGCGACCCGCAGCGCCGGCGCGCGCTGCTCGAGCAGGCCGAGCGCCGCGCGCTCGAGGATCACCCGCTGCTGCCGCTGTACTTCTACGTCAACAAGCACCTGGTGAAGCCCGAGGTCGTCGGCTGGTACGACAACGTCATGAACGTCGTCTACAGCAAGGACCTCGGCCTCACCGCGCCGCGCGGCTAGCGCGCCTTACTTGCCGATGCAGAAGCCGGCGAAGATCCGCCCCAGCAGGTCCTCGCTGGTGAACTCGCCGGTGATCTCACCCAGGGCGCGCTGCGCGGCGCGCAGCTCCTCGGCGATCAGCTCGCCGGCGCGCGTCGCGCCGAGCTGCCGCGCGGCCTCCTCGGTATGCTCGCGCGCGCGGCCGAGCGCCTCGAGGTGGCGGCGCCGCGCGCTGACCGCGCCACCCTCGACGCTCTGGAAGCCCATGCAGTGCTTCAGGTGCGCGCGCAGCTCGGCCAGGCCGCGCCCCTCGAGCGCCGAGACCGTGAGCGTGGGCGGGCCGCTGAGGGTGTCGGCCACGGGCAGTCCCGTGGCGAGGTCGCACTTGTTGAACACCAGGGTCACCGGCACGCCCGCCGGCAGCCGCGCGCGCTCCTCGCGGTAGGCCTGCGCCAGCGGGTCGGCGGCGGCGTCGATGACGAACAGCACGCGGTCGGCGCGCGCCATCTCCGCCTGCGCGCGCCGGATGCCCTCCTCCTCGACCAGATCGGCCGCGCTCGCGCGCAGGCCGGCCGTGTCGAGCACGTGCAGCGGCATGCCGTCGATGGCGATGCGCTCGCGCACGATGTCGCGCGTGGTGCCGGGGATGGGGGTGACGATGGCGGCGTCGTAGCCGGCCAGGCGGTTGAGCAGGCTCGACTTGCCGGCATTGGGCGGCCCGGCGATCACCACGGTCATGCCCTCGCGCAGCAGCCGCCCCTGGCGCGCGCTCTCCGTGACGCTCTCGAAGCGATCGCGCACCTGCTGGAAGCGCTCGGCGAGCTCGCGCTCGGCGAGGAAGTCGATCTCCTCCTCGGGAAAATCCAGCGCCGCCTCCACGTAGGTGCGCAGCTCGATCAGCGCCTCGCTGAGCGCGCGCACCATGGCGGAGAATTCGCCCTGCAGCGAGCGCATCGCCGCGCGCGCCGCCTGCTGCGAGCCGGCATCGATCAGGTCGGCGATCGCCTCCGCCTGCGCCAGGTCGAGCTTGTCGTTGAGGAAGGCGCGCTGCGTGAATTCCCCGGGCTGCGCGCGGCGCGCGCCGAGCTCGAGCGCGCGCGCCACCAGCGCCTCCAGCACCACCGGGCCGCCGTGCCCGTGCAGCTCGAGCACGTGTTCGCCGGTGTAGGAGTGCGGCGCGGGGAAGTAGAGCGCAAACCCCGCATCCAGCGGCACGCCGGCGCCGTCGACGAAGCGGGTGAAGCTGGCGCGCCGCACCGCCGGCAGCTTGCCGAGCAGCAGCGCGCCGATCTCGGGGACCCTGGGGCCCGAGATGCGCACGATGCCGATGCCGCCCCGTCCCGGCGGCGTCGCTTGAGCCACGATGGTGTCCGTACGCATGCGCCCCGCCCTCGCGCGCGTGAGGCTACCGCCAGCGCACGCCCAGGGGAAGCGGCGCGCGCGCGAACGCTAGTTGGTGCGCTTGGCGGCCGCGGCCGCCTCGATGCGCCGGTTGATGTTCCACTGCTGCGCGATCGAGAGCACCGTGTTGGTCACCCAGTAGAGCACCAGGCCCGCCGGGAAGAAGGCGAACATCGCCGACATCACGAGCGGCATGAACATGAACACCTTCGCCTGCACCGGGTCGGGCGGGGTGGGGTTGAGCTTGTACTGCCCGAACATCGCCGCCGCCATGATGAGCGGCAGGATGAACAGCGGGTCGCGCGCCGAGAGGTCGTGGATCCAGCCGCCGAAGGGCGCCTGGCGCATCTCCACGCTCTCGAGCAGCACCCAGTAGAAGGCGATGAACACCGGGATCTGGATGATGATCGGCAGGCAGCCGGCCACCGGGTTCACCTTCTCGCGCTGGTACAGCTCCATCATGGCGCGGCCGAGCTTCTCGCGGTCGTCCTTGTAGGTTTCCTGCAGGTTCTTGATGCGCGGCTGCAGCGTCTTCATCTTGGCCATCGAGCGGCCGCTCGCTTCCGAGAGCGGGTAGAACAGCAGCTTCAGCAGCAGGGTGACGACGATGATGGCGATGCCCCAGTTGCCGCAGAACGAGTGCACCGACTGCAGCAGCAGGAACAGCGGCCGCGCCAGGAACCACAGGTGGTTGTAATCGGTGACGCGCCCGAGCTCGGGTGAGGTGGCCTGCAGCTGGCTCTGCAGCTTCGGTCCCACGAACAGCGTCTGCGCGAACTGCGCGCTCGCCTCGGGTGCGACGCGCTCCGCCGGCCCGGTGCCCGAGAGCAGGTACTGGTTGCCGGCGACCGACATGGTGAAGGCCCACGGCTGATCGCGCGGCGGCACGATGGCGCTGACGAAGTAGTGCTGCAGGGCCGCGAGCCAGCCGTTGCGCACCTCGAGGTTCAGCGCGCGGTCCTCGGCCTTGGTCGGATCGAGCTTGCGGTACTTGGTGCCGTCGTGCATCGCCGGCCCGTGGTAGGCGTAGCTGTCGACGTTGAAGTAGGAGCGCTTGGTGGGCGGGTCGTTGCGCAGGATCTGCGCGTACGGGCGCAGCTCGTAGGGCGTCGTGCCCTCGTTGCGCACCTCGTAGCGCACGCCGATCGCGTACTGGCCGCGCCGGAAGGTGAAGACCTTGCGCACCTTGAGGCCGTCGGCGCTCCAGCTGAGGGGCACCTCGAGCACCGCATTGCTGCCGAGGCGGTAATCGGGGCTCGTGCTCTCGTAGAGCGCGCTCTGGTCCGGGTAGCTCGCGCCCGGCGGCCCGGTGAGGCCGCTCTGCAGCTCGTAGAGCGTGAGGTCGGAATCCTGGTTCTCGAGCCGCACCGGGGTGGTGGCGCCCTTCACCTGCGGGTACGCGAGCAGGTCGACACGGGTCAGCGTGCCGCCGCGCGTGCTCAGGTCCAAGTCGAGCACGTCGGTGCGCACGTGCACCACCGGCGCAGGCTGGGTGGCCGCCGCGCCGGGCGCGGCGGCAACACTCTCGCTCGCCTGCGTCCCGGCATTCGTGCCGAGCGTGCTCTGCGCCCCGGCCGCGCCCTGCGCCCCGGCCGGCAGGCGGTTGCGCAGGTCCTCGCCGGGCGCCGGCGCGCCATTGGCCTGCGGCGTGGCAGGGTTTTCCGCCGGTGGCGGATAGTCGCGCATCCAGTTCTGAAAGTTCATGAACAGCAGCAGCCCGAGCGCGACCCACAGGTACAGGCGCGGGCTCGTGGGCAGCAGGCGGTTATTGGTCATGAGCGTGTCGGGTGCAAAGGGGCGCCGGTACGGGATCGAAGCCGCCCGGGTGCCAGGGATGGCAGCGCAGCAGGCGCCGCGCGGCGAGCGCGCCGCCGCGAATGAGTCCAAATCGCAGCAGCGCCTCGTGCGCGTACTGCGAGCAGCTCGGGTAGAAGCGGCAGCGCGGCCCGAGGAGCGGGCTGACGCACCACTGGTAGAGCCGGATCAGGAGCGCGGCGAGGTGGCGCATTGCGCGGCGACTTTCTTCCACAGGGCCTCGAGGCTCGCGTGCAGCTGCGCAGCGGAGGCAGCACGCGCCGGCGGGCGCGCACTCACCACCAGGTCGAGCGCGGGAAGCGAGCGCTGGTGCAGCCGGAAGGACTCGCGGATGATGCGGCGGATGCGGTTGCGCCCCACGGCGCCGCCGGCCACCTTCACGGCCACCGCCATTCCCAGGCGCGGCGCACCAGCCTCGTTCATCGTCGCGATCACTGCAAAGAATCCATCACCTAAGCGGCGCCCGCGTGCATAGGCGGCATCGAAGTCGCTCTTGCGCCGCAGGCGAAGTTGCGCCGGCAGAGTGAGCCGCCCTGGCATCAAGCCCTTTGGGGGAAATTTCCGCGGTGGTGGTGCGCACGCGCCGCAACAGGCACGCGCGCCCCGACCGCACTTTAGGGTATCAGCTTGCGCCGGCCCTTGGCGCGCCGCCGCGCGAGCACCCTGCGCCCGGTCTTGGTGGCCATGCGCGCGCGGAACCCATGGGTGCGCTTGCGACGCACTTTGCTCGGCTGGTAGGTGCGCTTCATGGCGTGGGGCTCCGTGAACGATCCGTGGCGGTCAAAAAAGGGCGGCAAGGCTAAGCCGTTGAGCGCCAAGGTGTCAATATTTTCCCTGCGCCGAGCCTTCAGCGCGGTGCGCGATCGGTATAGACTTCGCGGCCCTCTCCTTTACGTTCACCGTCACTGACGCGGAGGCTCACGCGCGTGGAAGCGTCGCTTTGGACTCGCTGCATGGGCGCGTTGGAGACGGAGCTCCCCGAGCAGCAGTTCAATACCTGGGTACGGCCGCTGCAGGCGATGGAGGGCCATGGTGCGCTCAAGCTGTTCGCCCCGAACCGCTTCGTGGTGGACTGGATCAACGCCAACCTGCTGCCACGCATCGGCGAGTTGCTGCGCGATGAGAGCACCGGGGACGTGCCGATCGTGACGGTCGAGGTGGGCGCGCGCGTCAACGCACTGCGCGGCGCCCCCGCACCGGTGGTGCTGGCGCACCAGCCGCGCCGCGCCGAAGGCCTGGTGGTCGGGGCGCGCCTCAACCCCGAGTTCACCTTCGCGAGCTTCGTCGAGGGCAAGAGCAACCAGCTCGCCAAGGCCGCCTCGCTCCAGGTCGCCGAGAATCCCGGGCGCGCCTACAACCCGCTGTTCCTGTACGGCGGCGTGGGCCTGGGCAAGACGCACCTGATGCACTCGATCGCGCACCTGATCAAGGAGCGCGACCCGGAGGCGCGCATCGCCTACGTGCACTCGGAGCGCTTCGTCGGCGACATGGTGCGCGCGCTGCAGCACAACTCGATGAACGAGTTCAAGACCGCGTATCGCTCGCTCGATGCGCTGCTCATCGATGACATCCAGTTCTTCGCCGGCAAGGAGCGCTCGCAGGAGGAGTTCTTCCATACCTTCAACGAGCTGCTCGAGGGCCAGCACCAGGTGATCCTCACCTGCGACCGCTATCCCAAGGAGGTCGAGGGCCTCGAGGAACGCCTGAAATCGCGCTTCGGCTGGGGCCTCACGGTGGCCATCGAGCCGCCGGAACTGGAGACCTGCGTGGCGATCCTCATGACCAAGGCGCAGGTCAGCGGCGTCACGCTGCCCGAGGAAGTGGCGTTCTTCATCGCCAAGCGCATCCGCTCCAACGTGCGCGAGCTCGAGGGCGCGCTGCGCCGCGTGATCGCCAACTCGCGCTTCACCGGGCGCGCCATCACGCTCGAGTTCACCAAGGAAGCGCTCAGGGACCTGCTGTCGCTGCAGGCGAAGCTGGTCACGATCGAGAACATCCAGAAGACGGTCGCCGACTACTACAAGGTGCGTCTCGCGGACCTGCTCTCCAAACGGCGCTCCCGCTCGGTGGCACGGCCGCGCCAGGTGGCGATGGCGCTGGCGAAGGAACTCACCACGCACAGCCTGCCGGAGATCGGTGACGCATTCGGCGGGCGCGACCACACCACCGTGCTGCACGCCTGCAAGCGCATCAAGGAACTGCGCGACACCGAGCAGCGCATGAAGGAGGATTACTCGAACCTGTTGAGAACTCTCGCGGGTTGATGTGCACCACGCTGTGGATTACTTGTGCACACGGATGGGGATAAAGTTATACACAGACCGCACACAGCAGTTCGGCAGAAAGTCTTACAGGATGTACTGCCGAGATGAGGCTTCAAGCTTTTGATTTAGAAAGGTTTATTTTCTTATCCCTGTAACTAACAGCCTCTTCTATTCCTACAACAAGAGAAGATTTTTCCTACAAAGATTGTTTTCTAAGAGAGTCAAAAGACCATGAAGCTGACCGCGACGCGCGAAGATCTGCTCGCTCCCCTGCAAAGTGTCATCGGCGTCGTGGAGCGCCGTCAGACGATGCCGGTGCTCGCCAACGTGCTGCTCGCGGCACGGGACAACAAGCTGAGCATCACGGGCACTGATCTTGAGGTGGAGCTGGTCGCAAGCACCCAGGTGAGCGTGCAGCAGAGCGGTGACATCACCGTGCCCGGCCGCAAGCTGCTCGATATCTTTCGCTCGTTGCCTGAGAAGACCAGCGTCACTCTGTCGAGCGAGGGCGAGCGCGTCTCGGTGCGCGGTGGCCGCAGCCGCTTCACGCTGTCGAGTCTCCCCGCGGCGGAATTCCCGCTGGTGGAGGAGATCAACGCCCAGCACACGCTCAGCGTCGCGCAGGGCGAGTTCCGGCGCCTGATTGACAAGACCCACTTCTCGATGGCGCAGCAGGACGTGCGCTACTACCTCAACGGCCTGCTGCTTGAGACCGACGGCAAGGCGCTGCGGGCGGTCGCGACCGATGGGCATCGACTCGCACTGTGCGAGATGGAGCTCGCGGGCAAGGCCAAGACGACCCACCAGGTCATCGTCCCGCGCAAGGGCGTGCTCGAGCTGCAGAGAATCCTCGGCACCGAGGGTGATATTGAGCTCGCGATCGGCACTAATCACGTTCGTGCCCAGATCGGAGACATTCGCTTCACTTCGAAGCTGATTGACGGACGTTTCCCGGAGTACGGACGCGTCATTCCGGCCAGTCCACCCCGTCTGGTGGAGGCTGACCGCGAGCCGTTGCGGCAGGCACTGCAGCGCACCGCCATTCTCTCCAACGAGAAGTATCGCGGCATTCGCCTGACCGCCCGCTCCAACCTGCTTACCGTGCAGGCACACAATCCCGAACAGGAGGAAGCCGAGGACCAGGTCGAGGTTTCCTACAAGGGTGAGGAAGTGGAGATCGGCTTCAACGTCAATTACCTCCTCGATGCTTTGGGCGCCATTGATGGCGATAAGGTTGAGATCGGCCTGACGGACTCGAACAGCAGCTGCCTCATCCGCGCACCGGGGACCGTGCACACGCGCTACGTCGTGATGCCCATGCGGCTCTAGGGGCCTTCTGGCGCGAGTCCTCCTCCGGAGTGGCACCATCTTAGGACCAGGTGGTATCCGGTCTGACGTCGATTCACCGGCGCTGCTGGCCGCCAGGGCGCCCTGCAAAATGTTCCACGTGGAACCCGCTGGACATCGTCTTCCCTCCGGCAGGACCTCCACTCGCTTACGTTGGGGGCCCCACGCATGACGGCGACCCTGGCCTGCGGCACTCGGAGACGTCCGAGTTTCAACCGTGCGCCGGGAGCGGCATCCGGGTTCCGAGACTCCACCCTCACACACGACAGAGCGTCGCTAGTCCGGAGCCATCAGCGATTTCAGCTCGGTGCGGTCGCGTCCACAGCGGGTCGCCCGAGGGGCCGACGGGCGGGGCGCGCCCCACACCGGCACCTAGCACTTGTGGGCTTCGCGTCTCGTGTTCCACGTGGAACCTCTGCGACGCTGGGCTCTCGGCCGGGCGCTCCGGGAAACCAAGCGGCAGACGCATCGCCATGAGCCTCCGGACCCTACAGATCTCGAATGTCCGCTGCATTGAGGCGGCCGACCTGGAGCTGCCATCGGGCCTGAGCCTGTTCTACGGCGTCAACGGTTCCGGGAAGACTTCGATCCTCGAGGCGATCTTTCTCCTGGGGCGCGGCAGATCGTTCCGCACAAGAAACACTGCCCGCCTGATCCGGCATGGACAGGATCACCTGCGAGTCGTAGGCCAGGTGGACGGAGCGGCGACTGCGCCCGCCACCATAGGGGTCGAATCGAGCGGCACCGAGACTTCTGCGCGCATCCGGGGTGAGCCCGTTCATTCGCTCGCGGAGTTGTCGCAGGCGTTCGCGGTTCAGGTGATTGAACCGGGAATTCACAGGCTTCTCGAGGAGGGTGGACAGCGTCGACGGCGCTGGATCGACTGGGCCGTGTTCCACGTGGAACCACAGTTCGTGCAGACGTGGACCCGCTACACCCGCACGCTCAAGCAGCGCAACGCAGCCTTGCGCACCGACTCCATCCATGCAAGCGCCTGGGACACTGAGCTGGCCCGAAGCGGCGAGGAGGTCGCAGCCGCACGTGCCCGACTCCTGCAGGACCTCGAGCCCCACTGGCGATCAACCGTCACGGCACTGACCGGACTGGACATCGAGCTCCATTACACGCGCGGCTGGGGTGCCGACCACTCGCTGCTCGAGGCCCTGACTCGGGCGCACGCGAGGGATACCGCACGGCAGGTGACCCATGCGGGACCCCATCGGGGCGACGTTTCGGTTCGATTACATGGCCGGATCGCCCGCGAGGTGCTCTCACGTGGCCAGCAGAAGCTGGTCGCCGTCGCAATGACCCTGGCACAGGTGAGGTTGCTGCGGCAGCGGCTGGGCATCACGCCGACCCTGCTCCTCGATGATCCGGCGGCGGAGCTCGATGCGCAGCACCTGCAGGCCTTCATCGCCCAGGTAAATCAGTTGCGTGCGCAACTAATGATCACGTCTCTCGGAGCAGAATCAAGGCTTTTCGGCATTCCCGAACGCACGTTTCACGTGGATCAGGGGAGGGTGCAACCGCTATAATGCCGCGTCACCAAACCGGGCGAGTTCATGGCCGTCGACGACGTCTACGATTCCAGTAAAATCAAAGTCTTAAAGGGTCTTGATGCGGTGCGTAAACGCCCCGGAATGTACATCGGGGACACCGATGACGGCACCGGCCTGCACCACATGGTTTTCGAGGTCGTCGACAACTCGATCGACGAGTCCCTGGCCGGCTACTGCGACCGCATCCTGGTCACCATCCACGCCGACGAATCGGTGACCGTATCCGACAACGGCCGTGGAATTCCTGTGGATATCCACCCCGAGGAGGGGCGGTCCGCGGCCGAGGTCATCATGACCGTGCTGCACTCGGGCGGGAAGTTCGACGACACCTCCTACAAGGTCTCCGGCGGGCTGCATGGCGTCGGCGTCTCGGTCGTGAATGCGCTCTCGGACTACCTGCAGCTGAGCATTGCGCGCGACGGCAAGCTGCACCGCCAGGAGTACCACCTCGGCGAGCCGGTGGCGCCGCTCGCGGTCGCCGGCGAGACGCACGATCGCGGCACGGTGATCCGCTTCCGGCCGAGCGCGCAGATCTTCACCAACATCAGCTTCAACTACGACGTGCTGGCGAAGCGCCTGCGCGAGCTGTCGTTCCTCAACTCCGGCGTGCGCATCGAGCTCATCGACGAGCGCGAGAACAAGTCGGACGTGTTCGCGCACGCCGGCGGCCTGCAGGCGTTCGTCAAGTACCTGAACCGCACGCGCACGCCGATCCACGAGTCGGTGTTCTGGTTCCGCACGCAGGATGGGCCGGTGGCGGTCGAGGTGGCGCTGCAGTGGAACGACTCCTACCAGGAGTCGATGTTCTGCTACACCAACAACATTCCGCAGAAGGACGGCGGCACGCATCTCGCCGGCTTTCGCAGCGCGCTCACGCGCACGCTCAACGATTACCTCGAGAAGGAACTCTCCGGCAAGGACAAGATCCCGATGACCGGAGACGATGCGCGCGAGGGGCTCACCGCGATCCTGTCGGTGAAGCTGCCCGATCCGAAGTTCTCCTCGCAGACCAAGGACAAGCTGGTCTCCTCCGAGGTCAAGGGCATCGTCGAGACTGTCGTGGCCGGCAAACTCGCCGAGTTCCTGCTCGAGCATCCGCAGGAGGCACGTTCCATCGTCGCGAAGATGGTCGAGGCGGCGCGCGCGCGCGAGGCGGCGCGCAAAGCGCGGGAAATGACCCGCCGCAAGGGTGCGCTCGATGTCGCGGGCCTGCCGGGCAAGCTCGCCGACTGCCAGGAGAAGGACCCGGCGCTCTCGGAAATTTTCATCGTCGAGGGCGACTCGGCCGGCGGCTCGGCGAAGCAGGGGCGCGACCGGCGCACGCAGGCGATCCTGCCGCTCAAGGGCAAGATCCTCAACGTCGAGAAGGCGCGCTTCGACAAGATGCTCTCCTCAGCCGAGGTCGGCACGCTCATCACCGCGCTCGGCTGCGGCATCGGCAAGGACGACTTCGACATCGGCAAGCTGCGTTATCACCGAATAATAGTGATGTGCGATGCGGATGTTGACGGTAGCCACATACGCACGCTGCTGCTGACCTTTTTCTATCGCCAGATGCCCGACCTGATCGAGCGCGGCCACGTCTACATCGCGCAGCCGCCGCTCTACAAGGTCAAGCGCGGCAAGCAGGAGAGCTATGTCAAGGACGAGGGCGAGCTGAACCAGATGCTACTCAACGCCGCGCTCGAGAATGCCGGCCTGCACGTCAACTCCGCGGCGCCGCCGCTGTCGGGCTCGGGCCTGGAGCTGCTGGCACGCAAGTACATGGAGGTGCAGTCGATCATCGCGCGCTGGTCGCGCCGTTACGATGACCGCCTGCTGGAGCAGCTCATCTACATGCCCGAGGTGAAGCCGGCGGATTTCGACCGCAGCGACTGGCTGCGCGGCTGGGCCGCCGATCTCAACCAGCGCCTCAACGCGCTCGCCGACGGCACGCGCACCTACCGCGTGGAGCTGCGCATCGCGAGCGACGGGCACGCCGCGCGCATCATCGTGCACAAGACCGAGCACGGCACGCCGGGACATAAGTACCTGCCGCGCGAGTTCTTCGAGTCGGCCGAGTACCAGCGCATCGCGGAACTCGCGCGCACGCTCGCCGGGCTCATCGGCGAGGGCGCGTTCGTGACGCGCGGCGAGGAGCGCCACGAGGTCGGCTCCTTCAAGGAGGTCATGAAGTGGCTGCTCGACCAGGCGAAGAAGGGCCAGTCGATCCAGCGCTACAAGGGCCTGGGGGAGATGAACCCCGAGCAGCTGTGGGAGACCACCATCAACCCCGAGACCCGCCGCCTGCTGCAGGTGAAGATCGACGACGCGGTGGCCGCGGATGACATCTTCACCACGCTCATGGGGGACCAGGTCGAGCCGCGGCGCGAGTTCATCGAGAAGAACGCGCTCTCGGTCACCAACCTCGACGTCTGAAGGCGGCTGCCCGGCGTGCGCCTTGCGGCGCGCGCGGCGCTCCCTGAGACTGGCGCGGCACGACCAACAAACGCGCCGCGCCGCAGCGCGCCAGGCGCTTTCGGGGGAGGCTGCATGTCTGCCGCTGCGATAGAACGCAGCTCGCGCCGCCGCCACGTGGTGGTCGCCTATGCCGTGGCGGCGATGTTCCTCGCCTACACCGACCGCGTGAACATCGCGGTCGCCGCGGTGGCGATGCGCGCCGAGTTTCACTGGAGCCAGTCGGTGAAGGGCCTGGTGCTCGCCGGCTTCTTCATTGGCTACTTCCTGTTCCAGATCGGCAGCGGCGCGCTGGCGCAACGCTTCGGCGGCAAGCGCGTGCTCGCGCTCGCGGTGCTGTGGTGGTCGCTGTTCACGCTGCTCACCCCGCCGGCGGCGTTCCTCTCGGTCGCGGTGCTGGTGGCGGCGCGCATCGGCCTCGGGCTCGGGGAGGCGGCGGTGATGCCCGCGACCTACGAGCTCTTCGGGCGCTGGGTGCCCGCCGGCGAGCGCGCCCGCTCGCTGGCCCTCTTCCTCGGCGGCATCCCCTTCGGGCAGATCGTGGGGCTGCTCGCCACCGGCTACCTCACCGAGCGCAGCGGCTGGCCCATGAGCTTCTGGGTGTTCGGCAGCGCGGGCCTCATCTGGGTCGCCGCCTTTTCCCGCCACGTGCACAACAGCCCGGCCAGCGATCCGCGCCTGCTGCCCGCGGAGCGGGCATTACTGCCGGCGCCGCTGCCCGCGCGGCGTGCGCCCACGCCCTGGCGCCTGATGCTCTCTTCCCCCCTGGTGCTGTCCTTCGTGGGCGCGCACTTCGGGCACAACTGGGCGCTCTACGTGCTCATCTCCTGGCTGCCGAGCTTCTTCCACGAGCACCTCGGCCTCTCGATCGCCTCCAGCGGCGCCTACTCGGCGCTTCCGTGGCTGGCCAACTTCGTGGCGCTGCTGCTCGGGGGCTCCTGCGCGGACGCGCTCGTGAAGCGCGGGGTCGAGCCGATCGGCGTGCGGCGCTCGCTCGCGGCCACGGGCCTGCTCGGGGCGGCGCTCGCCCTCGTGAGCCTGCCGGTGGCGGCCTCGCCGGTCACGGCGCTCCTTCTCGCGTGCGCCGCCGCGGGCTCGCTCGGCTTCGCCGCCGGTGGCTTCACGGCGGTGTCCTTCGACATCACGCCGCGACATGCACCGATGCTCATCGGGTTCAGCAATACGCTCGCGACCATCCCGGGCATCGTCGGGGTCGTGGTCACCGGCTGGCTCCTGGATGCGACGGCCAACTACACGGCGAGCTACCGCCTGGCGGCGGTCGCCACCGCCGCCGCGGCGGTGGGGCTGGCCATGACGGCGCGCGCCCGCGTCCCCGACCTGGACGGCCGCGCCTCTGCCGCAGCAGAGACAGATCGATGCATGGATGAGACGGTAAAACCCTGAAAACCGGCTATTGATCCCCTGATGGTGCTAAATGGCACCTATGCGGGAGGCTGCAGGCGGCGCACCGTGTCCTCCACCCAGGCCTGGATCTCCTCGTTCAGCTCGCGCAGGTCGCGACCCTTGGCCTCGAAGGGCGGGCCGATGACCACGCGCACGTTGCCCGGCTTCTTCATCAGTCCGCGGCGCGGCCAGTAGTAGCCGGCGTTGTGCGCGACCGGCACGATGAGCCGCCCGGTCTCCTGCGCCAGCAGCGTCCCGCTCATGCCGTAGCGGCGCGTCTCGCCCGCGGGCACGCGGGTGCCCTCCGGGAAGATGATCACCCAGTCCCCCTCGGCGAGGCGCTCGCGCCCCTGCTCGACCACCTGCGCGACCGCGGAGCGGCCGGCCTTGCGGTCGATGGCGATGGCGTGCATCTGCAGCACGCCGATGCCCACCACGGGGATCCAGATGAGCTCGCGCTTGAGCACCCACACCTGGCGCGGGAACACCACCATCATGGCGATGGTTTCCCAGGACGAGGAGTGCTTCCAGAAGGCGACGTGGCAGCCCTCGGGGAGGCTCCCCTCGACGCTGTAGGTGAGGCCGCAGCACCAGCGCAGCATGGCGAGGATGCAGAGCGCGTAGAGGCGCACCAGTGCGTGGCGGCGCGGGAAGGGCAGCACCGCGCAGCACAGCACGAACGGGATCGCGAACAGGAACGTCCACGCGAACAGGAACCCGGTGAAGATGAGCGAGCCGGCCAGCTGCACGAGCGTGGGCCGCCCGGCGGGCGTGGCGTTGGCGGCGGCGCGGCTCAACCGGGCAGCCGCGAGAGGTCCGCGACCCCGCCGAACAGCGCGCGCAGCTGCACCAGGAGTCCGAGCCGGTTGGCACGCAGCTGCGGGTTCTCGTCCATCACCATCACCTGGTCGAAGAACGCATCGACCGCCGGGCGCAGCTGCGCCAGGCGCCCGAGGGCGGCGGTGTACTGGCGCTGCGCCGTGGCCGAGGCCACCGCGTCCTTGAGCGCGCGCATGGCGTCGTAGAGGCGCACCTCGGCCTCCTCGCGCAGCTGCTCGACCACGATGTCGGGCGCGGCCTGCGGCGCCTTGCGCAGGATGTTGGCGATGCGCTTGTGGGCGGCGGTGAGGCTGGCGGACTCGGGCAGGTCGAGGAAGGCACTCAGCGCCTTGAGGCGCGCATCGAAGTCCAGCGGCGAGGCCGGGCGCGCGGCGAGCACCGCATCGAACATCTCCGTGCTCACCGCCACGCGGCCGGGCGCGGCGCTGGAGCGTTCCAGGTAGTACGCGCGCAGCCGCTCCATCAGATAGTCGTAGATCCAGCCGGCCACCACGTCCGCACCGACGTGGGCCTTGGCGGGCGCGGCGCCGCGCACGCGGTCGATGTCGGCCCGCACCGCGACGACGGCGAGGTCGATGAGGCGCTTCAAGTCGAGCTCGAGCTCCTTCTCGATGAGGATGCGCTGCACGCCGAGCGCGGCACGGCGCAGCCCGAAGGGGTCCTTGTTGCCGGTCGGCCGCTCGCCGATCGCGAAGATGCCCGCCAGCGTGTCGAGCTTGTCGGCGATCGCCACCGCCACGGCGCTGCGGGTGTCCGGCAGCGCATCGCCGGCGGCGCGCGGCAGGTAGTGCTCGCGGATCGCGGCGGGCACTTCGCCCGGCTCCCCGTCGGCCTGCGCGTAGTAGCCGCCCATGATGCCCTGCAGCTCGGGGAACTCGCCCACCATCGCCGTGACCAGGTCGCACTTGGCGAGCTCGGCGGCGCGGCGCGTGTCCTCGAGCGGGGCATTGATGGCGGCGGCGACGTCGCTCGCGAGCGCGATCACGCGGCGCGTCTTGTCGCCCAGCGAGCCGAGCTTGGCCTGGAAGGTCACGGCATCCAGCGCCGCCACGCGCGCACCGAGCGGGAGCTTGCGGTCCTGCTCCCAGAAAAAGGCGGCGTCGGCCAGGCGCGGGCGCACCACGCGCTCGTTGCCCTCGCGCACCTTGGAGGGGTCGCGGCTCTCGATGTTGGCGATGGCGATGAAGACCGGCAGCAGCGCACCGGCGGCATCCTCGAGCGCGAAGTAGCGCTGGTGGTCCTGCAGCGTCGAGATCAGCACCTCGCGCGGCAGGCTGAGGAAGCGCTCCTCGAAGCGCCCGGCGAGCGCCACCGGCCACTCGACCAGTGCCGTGACCTCCTCGAGCAGCGCCTCCCCGATCAGGGCGCGGCCCTTGAGGCTCGTGGCCAGCGACTGCACTTCGGCGCGGATGCGCTCGCGCCGCGCGACGAAGTCGGCGATCACGCGGCCGCGCTCGCGCAGCGTGCGCTCGTAGGCGCCCGGGCTGACGATGCGCAGCGGCTTGGGTGCGTGGAAGCGGTGTCCGTAGGTGGAGTGCCCGGATGCGGTCTCGAGCAGCGTGGCGGGCACCACGTCCTGGCCGAGCAGCATCAGCACCCAGTGCACGGGACGCACGAACAGCGCACTGCCCGAGCCCCAGTGCATGCGGCGCGGGATGGGCAAGGCATCGAGCGCGCCCTGCACGATGCCCGGCAGCAGCTCGACCGCGCGCTCGCCGGCGCGCGTGCCGACGAAGAACAGGAACGTCCCCTTGCCCTCCTCCTGGCGCTCGAGCTGGCCGACGCTCGTGCCGCAGCTCTGGGCGAAGGCGAGCGCGGCGCGGGTCGGGCTGCCGTTGGCCTCGAAGGCCGCCGCCAGCGGGGGTCCCTTGCGCCGCAGGTGCTGCTCGGGCTGGCGCGTGGCGAGGCGCTTCACCCACACCGCCAGGCGCCGCGGCGTGGAGTAGCCGATGAGCTCGCCGTGGCCGAGCTGCGCCTTGTCCAGGCCCGCGCCGACGCCGGCGACGAAGGCGCGCTCGAGGCTGTGGAGCGCGCGCGGTGGCAGCTCCTCGGTGCCGATCTCGACCAGGAAATCGTGGTGCTCGATCTTCACCGCGCGCCCCCGGCGCTGGTGGTCGCGGCGGCCTTGATGAGCGGGAAGCCGAGGGCCTCGCGGCTCTCATAGTAGGTCCTGGCGACGCCGCTCGCGAGCGTGCGCACGCGCAGAATGTAGCGCTGCCGCTCGGTCACGGAGATGGCGCGCCGCGCATCCAGCAGGTTGAAGGTGTGCGAGGCCTTGAGCACCTGCTCGTAAGCCGGCAGCGCCAGCTTCGCCTCGAGGAGGATGCGACACAGCCGCTCGTGGTCCTCGAATTCGCGCAGCAGCATCGGCACGTCGGCGTGCTCGAAGTTGTAGGCCGACTGCTCGATCTCGTTCTGCAGGTAGACATCGCCGTAGGTGAGGCGGGCGCCCTCGCTCTCGCTCCAGAGGATGTCGTAGATGCTCTCGACACCCTGCAGGTACATGGCCAGGCGCTCGAGCCCGTAGGTGATCTCGCCCGTCACCGGGCGGCAGTCCAGTCCGCCGACCTGCTGGAAGTAGGTGAACTGCGTGACCTCCATGCCGTTCAGCCACACCTCCCAGCCGAGCCCCCAGGCGCCGAGCGTGGGCGACTCCCAGTTGTCCTCGACGAAGCGCACGTCGTGCACCAGCGGGTCGAGCCCGAGGGCCACGAGGCTTCCGAGGTAGAGCTCGAGGATCTCCAGCGGCGAGGGCTTGATCACCACCTGGTACTGGTAATAGTGCTGCAGGCGGAACGGGTTCTCGCCGTAGCGCCCGTCGGTCGGACGCCGCGAGGGCTGCACGTAGGCGGCACGCCAGGGCTCGGGCCCCACCGCGCGCAGGAAGGTCGCCGTGTGGAACGTGCCGGCGCCCACCTCCATGTCGTAGGGCTGCAGGATCACGCAGCCGGCCTCCGCCCAGTATTGCTGCAGCGTGAAGAGGAGCTCCTGGAAGGTGCGCGGCGCGCGGCCGGTTTTCATGGGCGCTTTTCCAACACCGCAAAAAATAACGGGCGAGTATAGCGGCGCTCCCGCGCGGGCAGGCGCGCGCCACGGTGCAGTCCCGGCCGCGTGCGATCCGCTGCACCAGTACGGCGCGCGGGCAACGCCTGGTTCGGGCTTGCGAGCTGCGTAGCTCCCGATTCGCACTGATTTAGTGCAATATGCGTCCCGATATGCACCAATGTAGTGCGGATCTTCAGGCCAGGGGCTTCGTAAGCCCTTGATTTCACGGATTCCGAGCACTGGCACAGCCCCTGCAATACGAGGGCACCAACTGCTCTTCACCCGGGCGCGAGGCCCTATTGGGTTTATGAGCGGCGCGGTTTTACCCCTTTCCCGGAGGCGATATGACACCCAGTGATGTCCTGAAACTCATTAAAGAGAAGCAGGTGAAGTTCGCGGACCTGCGCTTCACCGATACGCGCGGCAAGGAACAGCACGTGACGATCCCGGCACGGCTCGTCGACGAGGACCTGTTCCGCGACGGCAAGATGTTCGACGGCTCCTCGATCGCCGGCTGGAAGGGCATCAATGAGTCGGACATGATCCTGATGCCCGACGCCGCGACCGCGGTGATCGATCCGTTCTTCGAAGAGACCACGATCGATGTGCGCTGCGACGTCATCGAGCCGGCCACCATGCAGGGCTACGAGCGCGATCCGCGCTCGCTCGCCAAGCGCGCCGAGGCGTACCTGAAGTCCACCGGCATCGCCGACGGCGCGCTGTTCGGGCCCGAGAACGAGTTCTTCATCTTCGACTCGGTGCGCTACGTGAACGAGATGCGCGGCGCCTCCTACAGCATCGACTCGGTGCAGGGCGCCTGGAACTCGATGACCGAATACCAGGACGGCAACAAGGGCCACCGCCCGGGCATCAAGGGTGGCTACTTCCCGGTGCCGCCCGTGGATGCCTTCCAGGACATCCGCTCGGCCATGTGCCTGGCGTGCGAGGAGCTGGGACTGAAGGTCGAGGTGCACCACCACGAGGTGGCCACCGGCGGGCAGTCCGAGATCGGCATCGGCGCCGGCGGGCTGGTGAAGAAGGCCGACGAGGTGCAGATCCTCAAGTACGCCGTGCACAACGTGGCGCACGGCTACGGCAAGACCGCGACCTTCATGCCCAAGCCCCTGGTCGGCGACAACGGCTCGGGCATGCACGTGCACCAGTCGCTGCAGAAGGAGGGGCGGGCGCTGTTCGCCGGCGACAAGTACGGCGGGCTCTCCGACCTCGCCCTCTACTACATCGGCGGCATCATCAAGCACGCCAAGGCGCTCAACGCCTTCACCAACGCCGGCACCAACAGCTACAAGCGCCTGGTGCCCGGCTTCGAGGCGCCGGTGATGCTCGCCTACTCGGCGCGCAACCGCTCGGCCTCGATCCGCATCCCGTGGGTGTCCAGCCCCAAGGCGCGCCGCATCGAGGTGCGCTTCCCGGACTCGAGCGCCAATCCCTACTTCGCCTTCACGGCGATGATGCTCGCGGGCCTGGATGGCATCCAGAACAAGATCCATCCCGGGGATCCGGCCGACAAGGACCTGTACGACCTCGAGCCCGAGGAGGCGCGCAACATCCCGCAGGTGTGCCACTCGCTCGACATGGCGCTCGAGCACCTGGACAAGGACCGCGAGTTCCTCACCCGCGGCGGGGTGTTCACCAACGACGTCATCGATGCCTACATGGAGCTGAAGATGCAGGAGGTCACGCGCTTTCGCATGTCGACGCACCCGATCGAGCTGGAGCTCTATTACAGCTGCTGATCATGAGATGACACGGAGAAGTTTCTCGCTGGCGCCGGGAGCGTGCGGTGCGTGCCGCGCCGCACCCGCCGGCGTGAGGGGGAAAGGGGCGCGGGTAGCGGCGTTCACGAAACGTCGCTACCCGCTTTTGTCCCATCCGACCTGCGGGGTTATGCTGAGTCATGATGCGTACCGCGCTATTTGCCTTAATCTGCCTCGGCGCTGCGGCAGCGCTCGCCGGGCCCGTCTACAAGTGGACCGACGAGAACGGCGTGGTGCACTACTCCGACCAGCCGCACCCGGATGCGCAGAAGGTGCAGCTGGCACCGGCGCAGACCTACAAGTCCACGCACGCACCGGCCGCCGTCCCGGCTCCCGAGCCGGAGAGCGCGCCCGCGGGACCGCCGTATCGGAACTGCTCGGTGGCCCAGCCGCAGGACCAGCAGGAGTTCGCCAACCTCGAGCAGCTGCGCATCGTGATATTCACCGACCCGTCCCTGCGTCCCGGGGACCAGATTTTTGTGATCATGGACGGCACCCAGCTCGGCAACGCACCGGGCGGGCAGTACCTGCTGAACCCGGTGGAGCGCGGCACCCACACGCTGCAGGCGCTGGTGAAGGATGGCAGTGGCACGATGGTGTGCCAGACACAGGGCGTCACCTTCAGCGTGCACCAGCCCTCGACCCAGAACCCCGTCAACCCCGTGCGGCCGCGCTAGCGGCGCGCGCTTCCGGCCTTGCCGCGCGCGCGGGGCGGTGCGGCCATGGCCGCTGAGTACGCCCCTTCCGCGCTGGCGCACTTTGATGCCGCCGACCTGCTCGATGCGCTCGCCACCGGCATCGTGATGCTCGACCAGCAGCTGTGCCCGGTGTACGCCAACGTCGCCGCGCAGGACCTGCTGGCCTTCAGCCTGAAGATGGCCCGCGGCCGCCCCTTCACCGAGCTGCTGCACGAGGCGGAGGGGCTGCGCAGCATCCTGCGCCGCGCGCTCGCGAGCTCCGAGAGCATCGCCGACCGCGAGGTGCAGCTGCGCCCGGCGGGCGCGCCGCGCGAGGTGCGCACGCTCGACGTCACCATCACGCCCTTCGCCGGCATCACCGGCACGCAGCTGCTGCTGGAAATCGCCGACACCACGCAGCGCCAGCGCATCTCGCGCGAGAACGACCTCTTGGCGCGCCTGGACGGCAGCCGCCTGATGGTGCGGCAGCTGGCGCACGAGATCAAAAACCCCCTGGGCGGCCTGCGCGGCGCGGCGCAGCTGCTGGAGCGCGAGCTGCCGCACGCGGGGCTGCGCGAGTACACGCAGCTCATCATCGGCGAGGCCGACCGCCTCACGGCGCTGGTCGACTCGATGTCCGGGCCCATGCGGGCCCCGGACAAGGCCTCCCTCAACGTGCACGAGATCTGCGAGCACGTCTTTCACCTGCTGCGTGCCGAGGCGCCGCCGGGGGTCCACATCGAGCGCGACTACGACCCGAGCCTGCCGAACGCCATGCTCGACAAGCACCAGCTGATCCAGGCGCTGCTCAACGTGGCGCGCAACGCGCTGCAGGCGCAGGGGGATCTGGGGCGCATCGTGCTGCGCACGCGCGCCCGCTCCAACGCCACCATCGGCTCGGTGCAGCACCGCCTGATCGCAAGCCTGCAGGTCGAGGACGAAGGTCCGGGCGTGCCGCTGCACCTGCGCTCCTCGATCTTCTACCCGCTGGTCACCGGGCGTGCCAACGGCACGGGACTGGGGCTCGCGGTGGCGCAGGAGCTCGTCACCCGCAACGGCGGCATCATCGAATTCGAGAGCGAAACGGGGCGCACGGTGTTCAGCCTGCTGTTGCCCCTGGGAGAGGACCCATGAGTGCGGCGCTGCGTGTCTGGCTGGTCGATGACGATGCCTCCATCCGCTGGGTGCTCGAGCGCGCGCTGCGCAACGACGGCATGGCGCCGCGGGCCTTCGAGGCGGCCGAGCCGGCGCTGGCGGCGCTGCGGCGCGAGTCCCCGGACGTGCTGATCACCGACATCCGCATGCCGGGGGCCTCGGGGCTGGAGCTGCTGCGCCTCATCCGCGACGCGCGCCCGGCGCTGCCGGTGATCGTCATGACCGCGCACTCGGACCTCGGCAGCGCGGTGTCCGCGTACGAGGGCGGCGCGTTCGAGTACCTGCCGAAGCCCTTCGACATCGACAAGGCGGTGGCGCTCGTGCGCCGCGCCGCCAACGGCGCGACCCCCGGCAGCGGCGAGAGCGGCAGCACGCCACGCATCCCCGAGCTCCTCGGGCGCGCCCCGGCCATGCAGCAGGTGTTCCGCGCCATCGGCCGCCTGGCACGCTCGAGCGTGACGGTGCTGATCACCGGCGAGTCGGGCACCGGCAAGGAGCTCGTGGCGCGCGCCCTGCACGAGCACAGCCCGCGCGCCGCCAAGCCATTCGTGGCGCTCAACACCGCCGCCATCCCCACCGACCTGCTCGAGTCGGAGCTGTTCGGCCACGAGCGCGGCGCCTTCACCGGCGCGGACAGCCAGCGACGCGGCCGCTTCGAGCAGGCCGACGGCGGCACGCTGTTCCTCGATGAGATCGGCGACATGTCGCTGCCGCTGCAGACGCGGCTGCTGCGGGTGCTGGCGGAAGGGGAGTTCTACCGCGTCGGTGGCCAGACTCCGATACGCGTCGACGTGCGGGTGATCGCCGCCACGCACCAGCGCCTCGAGGAGCGGCTCGCGCGCGGGCTGTTCCGCGAGGACCTCTACCACCGCCTCAACGTCATCCGCATCGAGCTGCCGCCGCTGCGCGACCGGGGCGAGGACGTACCGGACCTGCTCAGGCACTACATGCAGGTCGCGGCGGCCGAGCTCGGCGTCGAGCCCAAGTCCCTCGCCGCGGATGCGCTCAGCCGGCTCGCCGCGCACGACTGGCCCGGCAACGTGCGTGAGCTCGTCAACCTGTGCCGCCGCCTCTCGGTACTCGCCCCGGGCAGCATCGTGCACCTGGCGGACCTGCCGCCGGAGCTGCAGGGCCGCGCGCCGAGCGCCGCCGGGGACTGGGCCGAGGCGCTCGCCGGCTGGGCTGAGCGCGCCGCGCACGCAGGCGGCGAGCCGCTTTTGGATGTGGCGCTGCCGCAGTTCGAGCGCGTGCTGATCCGCGCCGCGCTCAGGCGCACCCAGGGGCACCGCCAGGAGGCGGCGCGGCTCCTGGGCTGGGGCCGCAACACGCTGACGCGCAAGCTCAAGGAGCTCGGCATGGGCGCCGAGGACGAGCCCGCGTAGTCGCAGCGGCGGGAAATCGGTAAGGTTCGCGGCCAGCCTGCGAAGGATGGCGGATGAACTGGCAAGAACTGGCGCACCTTCAGTTTCTCGGCAATGACCTGCAGACCTGGGCGATCTCGCTCGGAATCTTCCTGGTCACCTTCACCATCCTGCCGCTGATCCGCGGCGCACTGAGCGCGCACCGTCGCCGCCAGCACGCGCACCAGGGACCGCTGCTGCTCGATCTCGCGGCCTCGCTCGCCACGCGCACCGGCCGCTTCTTCCTGACCGGCGTGGCCCTCTGGCTCGCCTCGCGCGACCTGAACTTCCCGCCGCGCCTCGAGCGCATCTTCACCGTCGTCATCGTGCTGCTCTTCTGGATGCAGATGGGCAGCTGGGCCATGACGGCGCTGCGCTACTGGATCGATGAGCGGCAACGCCGCTCGACGGTACCGGACACCCTGCTCAGGAGCTCGATGGAGATCGTCCTGTTCGTGGCGGGGATCCTGGTGTGGGGCATCGTGGCGCTGCTGGCGCTGGATAACCTCGGGGTGCAGATCAAGCCACTGCTCGCCGGCCTTGGGATCGGCGGCATCGCGCTCGCGCTCGCCGTGCAGACCGTGCTCGGCGACCTCTTGGCCTCGCTGTCCATCGCACTCGACAAGCCGTTCGCGCTCGGGGATGCGCTCACCCTCGATGACGTGCAGGGCACGGTCGAGCACATCGGCGTCAAGAGCACGCGGCTGCGCAGCGTCAACGGTGAGCAGATCATCCTCGCCAACAGCGACATCCTCAAGGCGCGGCTGCGCAACTTCGGGCGCCTGCACGAGCGGCGCGCGCTCTTCCGGCTCGAGGTGCACTACGAGACGCCGGTGCCGGCGCTCGCCGCCGTGCCGCGCGCGGTGCGCGAGATCGTCGAGGCGACCCCGCAGACGCGCTTCGAGCGCTGTCACCTCCTCAGCTGCGGCGGACCCTCGCTGCAGTTCGAGGTGGTGTTCTTCGTTGAGAGCTCCGATTACCGCGCGTATGCGGATGCCCTGCAGAGCATCAACCTGCGCATCCTCGAGCGCTGCGCCACACTCGGCGTCAGCTTCATGGGTGGCACGCCCGCGAAGGTGGTGCTGCACACGCCCACGCCCGCAGCGCGCGCTGCCGGGGGCCAGGAGCGGCTGCTGTAGCCGGCGCGCCTCAATGCGTGGCGAGCAGCTGCTTCAGGGCCTCATCGAAGACGCGATAGGGCTGGGCGCCCTCGGCGAGCTCGCCTTCCAGCGTGCCGAGCACGCTGCGCCCGAGCACGAACGCGGGCGTGCCGCGCACTCCCAGGGCATCCGCGGTGGCGATGTTGCGGGCGATGGCGGACTCGTAGCGGTTGGCGCCGATGCAGGCATGCAGCCGCTCGAGGTCCAGGCCCACCTCGCGTGCGCGCCGGTCGATGCCGGCGGCGCTCAGGGCGTCATCGCCGCCGAGCAGTGCCTGGTGCATCTCCCAGAAGCGCCCCTGCTCGCCGGCGCAGTGGGCGGCCTCGGCCGCGGGCCGCGCCGCAGAATGGAACTGCAGCGGCAGGTCGCGCACGATGAAGCGCAGCTTGCCGGTGTCGACGTAGTTCTTCTTCAGCTGCGGCCAGGACTCGCGCTGGAAGCGCCGGCAGTATGGGCACTGGTAATCGGTGAACTCGAGCAGCGTCAGGGGCGCATCGCTGCGGCCGAGGGCGTACTCGCGCGCGTCCAGCTGCACTCGCACCGTCTGCGCTCCCTGCGGCTCCGGTGCGCCGGCGCGGCCGGCCAGGGGCAGCAGCACGAGCGCCACGACCAGCCCCGCCGTGGCGAGCGCGCAGCGCGTCGGCCACCTCATCCGGAGACCGCGCAGTCCTGGGTGGCGCGCGCGGTGCCCAGGGTGCCGATGAGCTCGCTGACGTTGGCGAGGCGGTGCGTGCGCAGGTAGGCGGCGATGCCCTCGTTGACGCGGCGGCACACGAGCGGGTCGTAGAAGAGCGCCGTGCCGATGCCGACCGTGGTCGCGCCGGCGATGAGGAACTCGAGCGCATCCTGGGCGCTCGTGATGCCGCCCTGGCCGATGATCGGGATGCCGTGAATGCGCGCGACCTCGTACACCTGGTGCACCTTGAGCAGCGCGATCGGCTTGATGGCAGGCCCCGAGAGGCCGCCCTGCACGTTGCCGATGATGGGGCGGCGCGTGGCGACGTCGATCGCCATGCCCATGACGGTGTTGATGACGGCGAGGGCATCCGTGCCGGCCTCGATGCAGCGGCGCGCGTTCTCGCGGATGTCGGTCTGGTTGGGTGAGAGCTTGGTGATCAGCGGCTTGCTGGTCACCTTGCGGCAGGCGGCGACGACCTGCGCGGACATCTCCGGGTAGTTGCCGAAGGCCACGCCGCCTTCCTTGATGTTCGGGCATGAAATGTTGATCTCGATGGCGTCGATCGGCGAGTCCTCGAAGCGCCGCGTGACCCCGACGTACTCCTCGATCGTCGAGCCGCACACGTTGGCGATGAAGCGCGTCTCGGAGAAATCCAGCTGCGGCAGGATGGCGCCTATTACCTGCTCGACGCCCGGGTTTTGCAGGCCGATGGCGTTGAGCATGCCGGCCGGGGTCTCGTAGACGCGGTGCGGCGGGTTGCCGAGGCGCGGCTTGCCGGTCGTGCCCTTGAGGACGATCGCGCCCGCGGCGCGGTTGGAGAAGCCCTCGATGCGGGTGTACTCCTCGCCGAAGCCGACACAGCCGGACAGCAGCACGATCGGGGAGGCGAAGGACAGGCCGCAGAACTTCAGCGCCAGGAGCGACGCATCGCCTGCCGGGATGGCGCCCGGGTGCGCGACTGGTTCGAGCGTTGCCATGACAGGCATTATCGCACACGCGTGAAGGATGCCCTGCGGGGATGCATGTTCCAGGTGGTGCTGGTCAAGCCCGAGATACCGCCCAACACCGGCAATGTCATCCGCCTGTGCGCCAACAGCGGCTGCACGCTGCACCTGGTGCGCCCGCTCGGGTTCGAGCTCACGCGCCGCGCCGTGCGGCGCGCGGGCTTGGATTACGCGGAACTCTGCGACGTGCGCGTGCACGCGGACATCGCCGCCTGCCTCGCCTCGCTCGGCGGCGCACGCCTCTTCAGCATCGAGACCGGCGGCGCGCACCGCTACAGTGACGCAGCGTTCGCGCCCGGCGATGCGCTCCTGTTCGGCTCCGAGACGGCGGGACTGCCGGTCGCCCTGCTCGAGCACGTCCCGCGCGCGCGACAGCTGGTCATCCCCATGCGCGCCGGGAACCGCAGCCTCAACCTCGCCAACGCCGTGGCGCTGGTGGTGTACGAGGCCTGGCGGCAGCAGGACTTCGTCCAAGCCGAAGCCAGGTTGTGACGGCCGTCGGGTTCACCGCGGCGTTCGCTTGACCCTCGCGCCGAGCCTCCAACAGCATGCACGCCGGGATGAACCCGGCCCACTCTTTGGGCGAGGAGACTTCCTTGAACAGCCGTCCTGCCTGGTTAGTGCGCCTCGGTACGCTGCTGCTCCTCGTGCTGCTGCCGCTCGGGCTCGCGAGCGCCGATCCCGCCCCCGACGAGCACCGGCAGGCGATGCACGAAGCCGCCGCCGCGGCGCGCGCCGCACTGGTGCGCGGACCCAAGGACGTCGCGCTGCGCGATCAGGCCTCGCTCGCCCTGCCGGAAGGGTTCGGGTTCATACCGCAGCAGCCCGCGGCGCGCCTCATGAAGTCGATGGGCAACCAGACGGACCAGGACTTCATCGGCCTCATCGTGCCGCTGGCCGATGAGAGCCACGGGGCGGGGTGGTTCGTGAGCCTGGAGTACAACGCCTCCGGCTACGTCAAGGACGATGACGCCAAGCACTGGGATGCGGACAAGCTGCTGCGCTCGCTCAAGGAAGGCACCGAGGCGGCCAACGAGCAGCGCGAGCAGGCCGGCGTGCCGCCGATCGAGGTGACCCGCTGGGTCGAGCCGCCCGCCTACGATGCCCCGAGCCACCGCCTGGTGTGGGCGGCCGAGGCGCGCAACAAGAACCGGCCGGATCCGGATCCGGGGGTCAACTACAACACCTACGTGCTCGGGCGCGAGGGCTACCTGTCACTCAACCTCATCACCAGCACGAGCAGCGTCGACACCGACAAGGCCGCCGCGCACACGCTGCTCAACGCGGTGAAGTTCAACGCCGGCAAGGGCTACGGGGACTTCAATTCCTCGACCGACAAGGTGGCCGCCTACGGGCTCGCCGCACTCGTGGTAGGGGTCGCCGCCAAGAAGCTGGGCCTGATCGCCCTGCTCATCGCCACGGTGGTGAAGTTCGCCAAGGCCATCATCATCGCCGTGGCCGCCGCCATCGCCGGCTTCCGGCGCTGGATGAAATCCCGCGGTACCCGCACCGCCTGAGCATGAAGCTGCTCGCGCTGCTGTTCGGGGCGCTGAAGCTCGGCAAGCTGCTGCCGGCGGTGCTGAGCATGCTGTTGTCGATTGGCGTGTACGCGCTCGTGTTCGGCTGGGCCTACGCGGTCGGCTTCGTCGTGCTGCTGCTGGTGCACGAGATGGGGCACTTCGTCGCCGCGCGCCGCCGCGGCCTGAACGTCGGTGCGCCCACGTTCATTCCGTTCGTCGGCGCCTGGATCGAGCTCAAGGACATGCCGCACGATGCGGAAACCGAGGCCTACGTGGGCGTCGCGGGCCCCCTGGCCGGCACTGTTGGGGCGCTGGCCTGCTTCTACCTCGCGCGCAGCACCGGCAGCTCGCTGCTCCTGGCGCTCGCTTACTCGGGGTTCATGCTGAACCTCTTCAACCTCATACCGCTCTCGCCCTTCGATGGCGGCCGCATCACGGCCGCGATCTCGCCGCGCCTGTGGCTGCTTGGGGCGCCGCTCCTGGTGGCACTCTTCTTTTATAGCCCGAGCCCGCTTCTGATCCTCATGGCGATCCTGGCGCTGCCGAACGTGCTCAAGGCCTGGCGCGGACTGCACGCTCCGGAAGAGAGCGCCTATTACGCCGTGCGTGCCGAGACCCGGGTCTCCTACGGCGCGCTTCACCTGGGCCTCGCGGCATCCCTGGCCATCATGTGCGAGCAGCTGCATGCGGAGCTGCCGCGGATGCACTGAGGGCGGCCGGCGCAGGACTCTCGCGATCGAGCGGGCTGCGCACCCCGCTCGCTCCCTTTTGCATCACGTGCGTGTACACCATCGTGGTCTTGAGGTCGGAGTGCCCGAGGAGCTCCTGCAGCGTGCGCACGTCGTAGCCGTCCTCGAGCAGGTGGGTCGCGAAGCAGTGCCGCAGTGTGTGGCAGCTCGCCGGCTGTGACAGTTGCGCGCGCCGCACGGCGTACTGCACCGCGCGCTGGACGGTCTTCTCGTGCATGTGCTGGCGTACGCTCTGGCGGGTGAAGCGGTCCGCACACAGCTCCTTGGAAGGAAACAGATACTGCCAGCCCCACTGTACTGCGGCACCCGGATACTTGCGGGCGAGCGCATATGGCAGCGAGACCCCGGGCCGCTCGTGACGCCGCTCCTCTTCGAACCAGCTGCGCAGCCGGCCGAGATGCGCCCGCAACGGCTCGGCGAGCGCTGCGGGAAGCACGGTGACCCGGTCCCTGCCGCCCTTCGCGTCGCGCACGATCAGCTCACCCCGCTCCAAAGCGACGTCCTTGACGCGCAGCCGCAGCCCTTCCATCAGGCGCAGCCCGCTGCCGTAGAGGAGGCTTGCGATCAGCCAAGGGGTTCCCTCGAGCTGGCACAGGAGCGATCTCACCTCGCTGCGGCTGAGGACCACGGGCAGGCGCTTGGGCCGCGTGGCGCGCGTGATGTTCTGCAGCCACGGAAGTTTCTGGTCGAGCACGTGGCGGTAGAGGAACAGGAGCGCCTGCAGGGCCTGGCTCTGTGTGGCGGCACTAACCTTGCGGACCACGGCCAGATGGGTCAAGAATTGCTCGACAGCGGCAGCGCCGAGTTCGCGCGGGTGCTTGCGCTCATGAAACACGACATACCGGCGGATCCACTGCAGATATGCCTGCTCCGTGCGCGGAGACAGATGACGCGTGCGTATCCTCTCGCGCACGACGGCGAACAGGCCACGCCCTTGTGCCATGTGCTTCGCCTTCTTGGGTTGATGCGATATCGAAGCAAGGTAAAGGCCCAGTGTCGATACGCATATCTCACCGGATTGGGTTGTTATTCCCCAATTCGGTCATCTAATTAGAGTTAAACAGACCGGAAGAGAAGCGACTTGAAAGTCAACATCGAAATCTGATGATGTTGGTGTCTTATGCGGCTATCTCGGAAATCAAAATTTCTGCTACAACGAAGCCGCAAGGCGCCGATCAAGCGACCGCTTGGATCGACGCCATTGCGGCTTCGGTTGGATCAGCAATTCTCGCGGGCGCCTTGCGGCTTCGGCACCACCTTCGGTTACGGAACTGCTGCTCTGCGAGTACGCGGCGGAGCCGGTCCGTCTAACTCTCGCTGCAGCGGCTGGCCTTCGGCCGCCGCTGAGCTTCAACGTTAGACGTCGAGTCAGCGCGCAATCGCTTGCCTCGACGCGTCCGCAAGCTTCGACGCCCAGAAATGCCGCCGCATTTGTAACCCGTAACGCCATGGGTTACACTGAAGGCAATGATCAAGTCGTTCCGTCACAAGGGATTGGCTAAATTCTTTGCGACGGGGTCCCGGGCCCGGATCCAGGCGACTCACGAGGAGCGCTTGAGGGTCATCCTCGCGGCACTGAACGCGGCGGTTGCGCCACGGGATATGGCATTGCCCGGTCTGAGGCTGCACCCTTTGAAAGGCAGTCGCGGCGGTACTTGGTCAGTGACTGTTAGCGGAAATTGGCGCATCACATTTCGATTCAGTGGTAAGGATGCCATTGACGTTGACTACGAGGACTATCACTAGGTGGCTTATGAGCATGCATAATCCTCCCCATCCGGGAGAGATCATTCGACAGCTGTGTCTTGAGCCTCTAGGCATGACGGTGACGGATGCGGCGAGCGCTTTAGGCGTGAGTCGCAAGACGCTGTCCGCCCTGTTGAACGGTCGCGCTGGCATCAGCCCCGAGATGGCGGTGCGCCTTTCGATTGCGTTTGGGACGAGCTCTGAGAGCTGGATGAATCAGCAGACGCAGTACGATCTCTGGCATGCAGAGAAGCGTCGTAAAGAGCTCAGGGTTTCGCGCGTCGCCGCCTGACTCGACGTCTAACAATCGTTGGAGGGATCCGTGAACGGCTGGTGGTTATGCGCCGCGGGCGCGGGAAGACAGTGTGCGCCCGCGGCTCCAATCGGGCGGCATCGTGCGGCCCCTCAACTTCACCGTTAGCCGCACATGAACCGAGCGCTGCTTGTGCCGCTGCTCAAGCTCGGGGCTAGTGCGCTGGCGTTAATCCTCTTACTGCTATTGTGGCGACTTCACAGCACCGACGGCTTCGGCGCAGTCGCAGCAGTTACTTCTATAGTGGTTGCAGGTCCGGTGACACTTCTGGCCGGAATCGACTTCGCGCGCGCACTGCGGCGCACCTCGGTCAGCTCCACCATAAAACGAATTTCGTTGGGTCCGCAGTTCTTACTTGGCGGCCTGGCCTGCCTTTGCGGTGTCCTTGTTACGCCACTAGTCCTATTGGGACCTCAGCAAGGCATTCCACTCAAAGCCTTCGGATGCTTTGTTGGAGTTTCTCTTTTTTTGTACGGTATCTCCTTACTACGCGACAGCCAGTAGGGGTGCATGTGCGGCTAACCAACGCTTGGAGCGGCCCGTGACAGCCTTACTGGGGCGCCGTGCGCGCCGGCATTATTTTGCGCGCACAGCGCTTAGCCGGCGTCTTACTCCGGCCGCTCAAGCGCGACGTTAGGTGACGGCGATCACTTCGCACGGACTCAACTCAGTGCTCTTTCTGGCGGCGTCGGTTGCCTTGGCGCAGCTCCCGCTTACCCCGCAGACCGTACTCGACTCAGCGGCATCGCTCGGCGCACGGCCCACGCTTGAGCGGCTCTATAACGATCAGCGACAGTGGTCCGCACTACTTGCGGGTATCGCGACAGGTGCACCTCCCTGGCTGAAAGTGG
>DATJVL010000027.1:0-149974 GCA_035501795.1 Steroidobacteraceae bacterium | reverse complement strand
CGTCTTGGTCAACAACGCCACCGCGATCCCGGATGAGCTGGTACTGCCCGGGGGCTTCTGGGAGAAGCCGCTGTCGATGCAGGCGATCCTGGACGTGGGCCTGCGCTCGCACTACGTGGCCAGCTGGCACGCGGCGCCGTTCATGGTGAAGCAGCGCGCGGGCCTCATCGTGATGGTCTCTTCCCCCGGGGCGCGCTGCTACCTGCACGGGCCCGCCTACGGCGCCGGCAAGGCGGGCATCGACAAGATGGCCGCCGACATGGCGCACGATCTGCGCAAGCACAACGTGGCTTCGCTCTCGCTGTGGGCGCCGCTGACGCTCACCGAGCGATCCGAGGTCGCGATGCGCGAGCATCCGGGGGACTACGCGGCCGTGATGGCCAACGCGGTGCACCCGGAATTCATGGGGCGGCTGCTGCAGGCGCTGCTCGGGGATCCGCAGCTCGCCGCGCGTTCGGGGAAGACCTGGTACGCCGCCGAGCTTGCGCAGGAGCTCGGGGTGCGCGACCTCGACGGGCGCCAGCCGCCCTCGGACCGCGCCTTCCTCGGGGAGCCCGCCCAGGTCTCGGGCGCGGCCATCGGCGGCTGAAACATGGGTGCGGAGGCAGCATGGGAGAACTAGAGGATCTGCGCCGCCGCGTGCAGCGCCTGGAGGACATCGAGGCCATCAAGCGCCTGAAGGCGCGCTACCTGAACGCCTGCGACTCGCAGGACCCGGAGGCCGCCAAGGGCTGCTTCGCCACGGGCGAGGTGCTCATCGACATGGGCCACGTCGGGGTGTTCCGCGACCGCGAGGCGTTCGCGGAGATCTACCGCACCTTCGGCTGTCAGCCCTTCATCCTGGACATGCACCACGGGGCGAACCCGGAGATCGAGTTCGAGGGTGACGATCTGGCGCGCGCACGCTGGGCGCTCGAGTACCGCAACATCAACACCCAGGCCAGGACCGTGACGCTGGTGAGTCTCATCTACCACGACGAGTACGCGCGCCGCGGCGCGCAGTGGCTCATCACCAAGAGCCGCTCGGAGTTCAAGACCGCGCTGCACCTGAGCTTTGCCGCCGGGCCGCTCGATGTGCAGCTCGCGGCGCGCTCGGTCGCCGGTGCGATGAGCTACGAGAAATAGCCGGGCCGCAGGAGGCACAACCACCCATGTCCTATCCACGCGCGGAAGTCGAGGCCGCCATCCGCGGCCTTGCGGAGGCCTTCAAGGAGGCCGAGCGCACCAACCGCTGGTCCTGGATCGCGGACAAGTTCTATCACGAGGACTGCACCTACACCTGCCCGTATGCCGGCGCCATGCCGGTCATCGCCCGCAGTCGCGCCGAGATCAAGGCTACCCACTATGGCCGCGACATGGACGTGGGCTCGGGCTGGGCCGGCTGGAGCTTCCCGATCCTCGACTGGGCAATCGAGGGCGACCGTATCATCAGCCACTGGGCGAACCGCGGCCCGGGCCGCCGCCCGGACGGCGGCTACTACGAGACGCACGGCGTCTCCTTCATCACCTACGGCGGCGGGGGCATGTTCTCCTCGCAGTACGACCTGTTTGACCTGGCGCACCAGATGCACCTGTGCGATGAGCTCGAGGCCGCGGGCCTGCTGAACCCGCGCCTCAAGGCCGAGTGGGTGCAGCCGGTGAAGAAGCGTCTCCTGGCGATGCTCGAGGTGGGGACCAACACATGAGCGGCAGACTCTTTCCCGAGGGCGCGGCCCTGATGATCGGCGGCAGCGGCGGCGTGGGGCAGGCGGTGTGCCGCGAGTTCGCGCGCGCCGGCAGCAACGTCGCGCTCACCTACAACAAGAAGCGCGAGGTCGCCGAGAAGCTGGCCGCGGAGCTGCGCGGCCTCGGCATACGCGCCAGCACCCACCAGCTGACCATCGGCGATGCGGCGCGGGTCGAGGCGGTGGTGGAGGAAGCGGCGCGCGAGCACGCTCGGCTGCATACCATCGTGGTCGGTGCCGGCACCTTCGCGCAGCAGCTGCTGCTGTCTGAGATGCCGCCCGAGACCTGGAAGATGGTCATCGAGCAGGACGTCAACGGCTTCTTCAACGTCATGCGCGCCACGCTGCCGCGGCTGAAGGCCTGGGGCGGCGGCTCGTACGTGCACCTGGGCTCGGCCGGTCACCTCGCCTGGCCCGAGCGCGACGGCATCTCGGTGGCGCCCAAGGCGGCCATCGAGGCGCTCATCACCGGCATCGCGCGCGAGGAGGGGCGCCATAAGATCCGCGCCAACACGGTGCTGCTCGGGGTAATCGAGGCGGGCATGTTCCTCGAGCTCACGCGCCAGGGGGTCTTCGATGAGACCTGGGTGAAGGAGGTCCACAAGAACCTCGCCCTCAAGCGCTGGGGCAAGCCCGAGGAGGTCGGGCACGCGGTGGTGTTCCTCGCCTCCGATCGTGCCCTGTACGTCACCGGGCAGCGCATCGCGGTCGCCGGCGGCTACGGGCTGTGAAGTCATGAACGCCGACGACTACTTCGCCATCCAGAACCTCATCTACCGCTACTGCGAGTGCATCGACCGCGCCGACTTCAAAGGGATCGCGCAGCTGTTCGCGCACGCCGCACTGCACGTGCCGGCGCTGCCGCAGCCGGTGCGCGGCGTCGAGGCCATCGAGGCGATGTACTCCCAGTTCACGCGCGTGTATCCGGAGACGGGCACGCCGCGCACCCGCCACGTGACCAGCAACGTCATCATCGAGCCGGACGGCGCGGATGCCGCGCGCTCCTCCTCGTATGTGCTGGTGCACCAGGCGACGCCGGCACTCACCCTGCAGCCGATCATCGGCGGCGGCTACCGCGACCGCTTCGCGCGGGTGGACGGCCGCTGGCGCTTCACCGAGCGGCGCATGGAGATGGACCTGTTCGGCAACCTGAGCGCCCACCTGCTGCAGGCCTACGGCGGCTGAGGCGCACGCAGCGCCTGCAAGCCGCGCACCACCTTCAGGAGACCCGTCCCATGAGCCGTCCCGTGAACCGCGTTCCGCCCTCCGCCGAGGCGGCCCCGAGCGCGGATGCGGCGCAGGAGGCGCGCCGCTGGGAGCGCGAGACGCGCGCGCCCTACATCGTGAGCCACCCGGAGCGGCGCGCGCCGTTCCAGACCCAGGCGCTCAGGTGGCCCATCAAGCCGCTCTACACGCCCGCGGACCTGGAGGCCGAAGGCTTCGATTACCAGCGCGACCTGGGCTTTCCCGGCGAATATCCCTACACGCGCGGCACGCAGCCGAACGGCCACCGCTCGAGCCTGTGGACCATGTCGCAGGTTACCGGCTTCGGCCGCGGCGAGGATTGGGCCCGGCGCGCGCGCTACATGCTCGGGCAGGGACTGCAGGGCCTGATCCTCGAGCATGACCTGCCCACCACCAACGGCTACGACAGCGACAACCCGTTGGTCGAGGGCGAGGTCGGGCGCGCGGGCCTGGCGATCGACAGCCTCGAGGACGTGGAGCGTGCCCTTGATCTGCCGTTCGAGAAGCTGCGCTACCTGATGAGCGTGTGCAACGCGCCGCAGCCGATCAACCTGGCCATGATCATCGCCGCGCTGGAGAAGAAGGGCGTCGACCCGCGCCGCTTCGTGCTGCACATCGTCAACGGCATCCTCATCGAGTACACCTGCGTCGGCCGTTATATCTTCCCGCCCGCGCACGGGCTGCGCATCGCCACCGACTGCATCGAGTACATCATCCGCGAGCACCCCAACTGGGCGCCGATCTCGATCATCAGCGCGCAGCTGCAGCCGGCCAAGGCCAACCCGGTGCAGGAGCTGGCCTTCTCGATGGCGATCGCCCTGGCCTACATCGACGCCACGCTCGCGCGCGGCCTGACGATCGACACCGTCGCGCCGTACTTCCACTTCGTGGTCAACGTCGACATGGACTTCTTCGAGGGCATCTGCAAGCTGCGCGCCTACCGCAAGCTGTGGGCGCGGCTGATGAAGGAGCGCTACGGTGCGCAGCGGCCCGAGGCGCTGCGCATCCGCATGATGACCTCGCCCACCACCATCGCGCTCACGCTGCAGCAGCCGCTCAACAACATCGGCCGGCTCGCGATCATGGCGACCGCCTGCGCGCTCGGCGGCGCGGGCGAGGCGATGACCACGCCGCTGCACGATGAGGCGCATGCGCTGCCGGCCGAGGAGGCCATCCGGGTCGGGGCGGCGCTGCAGCACATCGTCGCGCACGAGACCGGGGTCGCCGACACCATCGACCCGCTGGCCGGTTCCTACTACGTCGAGACGCTCACCAAGCAGATCGAGAGTGCCGCGCACGCCGAGCTCGACAAGATCCTCGCCATGGGCGGGGCGCTGCGCGCCATCGAGACCGGCTATTTCCAGCGGGCGCTGGGGCACGAGCAGTACGAGCGCAACAAGGATATCGAGGAGGGGCGGCGCAAGTGGGTGGGCGTGAACCACCTGGTGCTGCCGGGCGAGCAGCGCCAGATCGAGATCTTCCGTGCCGACAACCGCACGGAGGAGGAGCAGGTGGCGCGCGTCAGGGCGCTGCGGGCGCGGCGCGATGCCGCCGCCGTGAGCGCAGCGCTCGAGGCCGTGCGCGCCGCGGCCCGAGCGGGCACGAACCTCGTGCCGCCGTGCCTCGCGGCCGTCAAGGTGTACGCCACGCACGGGGAGCTGTGCGATGCGCTGCGCGAGGTGTTCGGGGTGCACACCCCGGACAGCCAGCTCACGGGGGTGTGAGGATGGCCGCAGCGTCGGCGCGACCGTTGCGCGTACTGCTGGCCAAGCTCGGCATGGACACGCACACCGTGGGCATCACGGTGGTGGCGCACGCACTGCGCGATGCGGGCATGGAAGTGATCTTCACCGGCCTCAAGCAGACGCCCGAGGCGGTCGCGAGCGCCGCCATCCAGGAGGACGTCGACGTGGTCGGCGTCTCCTCGCTCTCGGCGGGGCATACCCGCAACCTGCCGAAGCTGGCGCGGCTGCTGCGCGAGCAGGGCGCGGGCGAGAAGCTCCTGGTCGCCGGCGGGGTCATTCCGCCGGAGGACCTGCCGCTGCTGCAGTCGGCCGGATTCGCGCGCATCTTCACCATGGGCACTGACACCCGCGAGATCGTGGCCTACCTGCGTGACTGGTGGGCGGCGCGCGCGGCGAACGACACCCCGTCCTGATGGATGTCGCCGCGGAGCTGCTCGCGGGCAGCGTCGCTGCCGGGGCGCGCGCCATCCGCTGGCTCGACGACGGCGACCCGCGCGGGCGCACGGTGCTCGAGCGCATCTTCGCCGCCACCGGACGCGCCCATATCGTCGGCATCACCGGTCCTCCGGGGGCCGGCAAGTCGACGCTGCTTGACGCCCTGATCATGGAGCAGCGCCGGCGCGGCCGGCGCGTCGGCGTACTGGCAGTGGACCCGACCAGCCCGTTCACCGGCGGAGCGCTGCTCGGTGACCGGCTGCGCATGGGGCGACACGCGCTCGATGCCGGCGTCTTCATCCGCTCACTGGCCACGCGCGGGGAGGCCGGCGGACTGTCGCGGGCCACCTACGATGCCTGCGCGGTGCTCGATGCCATGGGCTTCGAGGTGGTGTTCGTCGAGACCATCGGCGTCGGCCAGGAGGAGATCGACGTCGTGGCGCTGGCGCACTCCACAGTCATCGTGCTGGTACCGGGACTGGGTGATGAGGTGCAGGCGATCAAGGCGGGCCTCATGGAGGCCGGCGACGTCCTGGTGCTCAACAAGTCCGACCGTGAAGGCGCCGAGCAGACGCACCGTCACCTGGAGATGCTGCTGCACCTGCGCCAGGACCCATCGCAGTGGCAGGTGCCGTTGCTGACGAGCATCGCGACGCGCGCGGAGGGTGCGGCAGCGCTGTGCGATGCGCTGGAGGCGCACCGCGCCTGGCTCGACCAAACCGGGGGCTTCACCCGCCAGAGTGAGCGCCGCGCCGAACAGCAGTTCCAGCGCCTGGTCCGCGCACTGGCGCTGCCACGGCTGCTCGAGGGGGCCGAGGACCTGCTGACGCTGGTACGCACGCGCGCGCTCGATCCCTACAGCGCCACCGAGCGGCTGCTGCAGCGGCAGTTGCCGCGGCGCTGACTGCCTGTGGCGGGCAGGCCGCCACAAGCGCGCAAGATCTGCAACACCACCTGCCCCGCGCATGCCTAGCATGCGTCCCGATGTCCCGTGCAACTCTCACGACGCTGGCGCTGCTCGTTCCGCTGGGTGTCATTGCTGGCGCGACTGCGGCGGCGGACAGTGACGGCGCGGCCGCCGAACAAGCCGCCCTGCCCGCGCTGCGGGCGCTGCGAGGCGGGGATGCCGCGGGCGCCGCACGGGAGCTCGAGGCGCTCACGCGCACGGCCGCTGCCACCGCGAGTGTGTGGCGCGCCCTCGGCAATGCCTACGAGCAGCTGCACGAGCACCAGCGCGCCATCGGCGCCTACCGCCACTCGCTCAGCCTCGACCCGCAGCAGCCGCAGGTCCTCTATGCCCTCGGCTCAGCGTACGCCGGCGCGCACCAGTGGCCGCAGGCCTGGGATGCCCTGGCGCGAGCGCACGCTACGGGCCGCGTTGACATGTCGCAGATGAGCGTGGATCCGAACCTCGCCGGCGTGCGCACCGATGCGCGCCTCGCCGCGCTCCTGCCGCGGCCGCAGGATTTCGCGCAGCCCTTCGTGGAGACGGTGCGCATCATCCACGAGTGGCGCGGCGAGGCCGCCGGGGATCAGTTCGGCTGGATCGCCCGCAACATCGGCGACGTGGACGGCGATGGGGCCAATGACGTGGTCATCTCGGCGCCGACCCACGGCGCGCACGCCGGGCGCGTCTACGTGTACTCCGGCCGCAGCGGGACGCTGCTGTGGCAGGCCGACGGCAGGCGCGGCGATGAGCTCGGCACCGGTCTGGAGGCGGCCGGCGACACCAACCACGACGGTGTCCCGGACGTGATCGCCAGCGGCCCTGCCGGCCGCGGCGTCGCGCGCGTGTACAGCGGCCGCGACGGGCAGCTGCTGCGCGAATTCCACGCCGAGCGCGCCGATGAGAGCTACGGCAACCACGCCTGTGGCGCGGGCGATGTCGACCGGGACGGCTATGCCGACCTGATCGTCGGCAGTCCCGGCAGGGATGGCGAGCGGCGCAGCAGCGGGCACGCCTACGTGTACTCAGGACGCACCGGAGCGCGCCTCCTCAGCTTGAGCGGCGAGCGGCCCGGCGACCAGTTCGGCAGTACGGTGGCCGGCTACTCCGGGGGCAGCGTGCAATACCTCGTGGTCGGCGCCCCGCACGCCGGCCCTGCCGGGCACGGGCGCGTCTACGTCTACCGCGGACCCTCCTATCAGCTGGCCTTCACCATCGAGGCCGACGCAGGCGGCGATGCGCTCGGCCTGATGTTCGTCGCCGTGCCGGGGGATCTGGACGGGGACGGAATCGCGGACGTCTATGCATCCGACTGGTCCAACGTGGCGCAGGGCTTTGGCAGCGGCCGCATCTATGTCTACTCCGGGCGCACCGGCGAGTTACTCCTGAGGCTCTCCGGCGAGCACCCGGGCGATGGCTTCGGTACGAGCTCCTCGGTCGCGGGTGACATTGATGCAGACGGCCGCGCCGACCTCATCGTCGGGGCCTGGCAGTTCGGCGGCGCGGCAGTTGGCGGTGGCGCCGCCTACCTCTACTCGGGACGTGACGGGCGGCTGCTGGCGCGCTTCACCGATAGGGTTGCGGGCGACACGCTCGGGTTCGATGCCGTGGGACTCGGTGCCGTCACGGGCGCGGAGCCGACGCTGCTGCTGAGCGCGGCGTGGAGCGCGGTCCACGGGCATCACAGCGGACGGGTGTTTCTCATCGCCGCCGGGCTGCCCGCCAGTGCGCGAGCGCCTTAGCGCGCGAGCCGTTCGCGGCGCAGGTGGCGGTAGAGCGTGGTGCGGGAGGCGAAGCCGACGCGCCGCGCCACCTCTTCGAGGGGCAGTGCGCCCGTGCGCAGCAGCCGCTGCGCCTCGCGCAGGCGCAGCCGCTGCAGATAGCGCGCCGGGGTGATGCCGTGCACGGTCTGGAACAGCCGCAGGCAGTGGTAGGGCGACAGACAGGCCGCCGCGGCGATCTGCGCAAGTCCGATGGGACGCGACTGGCAGGCGTGCATGAAGTTCACGGCGAGTGCGATGCGGCGGAACTGCTCGTGCCGCGTCGCGGCGCGGCGCGCCGGCAGGCGCGCGCAGGCGACGCGGTCCGCCGCGTGGACCGCCATCAGTCGCTCGAGCAGGAAGTAGCACTGCTCCTCGAGCCAGTCCTCATCCTCGACCCCGTGCAGGACGTGGCGCTGGATGAAGCGCAGCACCGGGGTCACGCGCCGGTCGTGCGGCCGCAGGTGCTCGGAGAGCTCGAGTGCACCGCTCGTGCCGGCTTCCTCGAGCAGCGTCGCCGCGCGCGCGCTGCGGCAGCGTGCCACGTCCCGAGCGGCGCCCGGGCGGAAGAAGATCGAGAACGAGTCAATCGGCCGCGCTCCGCGCAGCGAGCTGCCATAGCAGCGGCCCTCGTTCAGCACCAGGTAGTGCGCATCGTCCACCACGATGCGCCGGCCATCGATCAGGTAGTGCTCCGCTCCACCCCAGGCGGCCTTGACCGACAGGCACTGCCGGTAGTGGGGGTAGTCGGCCTGACGGGTGCGTGCGGCGATCACGCAGCTCTCGCGCCCCCAGTGCTGGTAGAACCAGTGGCGGAAGCGCTCATCGCCGAGGGTCGGCATGTGCCGCAGGATCAGGTGTCGGCTCCCGGGGTGGCTCGCAGGATCGCCGGCCGGATGTTACCGGCATGCGCGCGCCGCGGCGCTTACTCTGCGGGCAGGCGTGGCATCGGTGCGGCCAAGCGCGCTCAGGCACGCAGGCCGCCGCAGATGAAGGCGCTGAGCTCCTCGAGGGAGCCCTCCAACACCTCGCGCCGCAGGTTGTGGGGCGCGCGCCGGCCGGCACCGAGCGCGCTGGCGAGCGCGTGCTGCGCCAGGTCCGCGGCGAAGCGCCAGCGGTGCCTGAGCGTGCGCTGATCCAGGTGCGGCAGCGCCCGCTGCAGCAGCGGCAGGAACACCCCCAGGCTGTCCTCGATGGTGCGCACCAGGTAGGGCGAGCGGTCGAAGGACAGGCGCACCAGGAAGCGCAGCTTGGCGAGCGCGGCGGGGAAGTCCTCCGCCATGCCCACCGTCAGCGGCCGGATCAGGGCTGCGACGATGGCCTCGAGCGGTGGGTGCGGGAGCGGCCGCAGCGCCGCCAGCATGCGTGCGCGCTCGGCGAGCATGCGCGGCTGCGCCCGTTCGAGCAGCGCCTCGATCAGCCCGTCGCGCGTGGCGAAGTGGTAGTGCAGGGCGGCGACGCTGTAGCCGGCCTCGGTATTGATGGTCCGCAGCGACACCGCATCGATGCCGCGCTCGGCGAACAGCCGCTCGGCGACGTCCATTATGACAGTGCGCCCGGACTCCTCGAGCCGGGCCCGCGGCAGCGTCGCTTGACTTTGGGCGGCCACGGTTTGAGACTAGAACTTATCAGTTGATAAGTCAACGAGGGAGATTCCCAGCATGCGCGGAGCCGCGCCGTGAACCGCAGCCAGAGCGCGCGCGAGCCCGTGCTCGCGCCGGCAACCCTGACGCACCTGCAGCGCCTGGAGGCCGAGAGCATCCACATCATGCGCGAGGTGGTGGCCGAGTGCCAACACCCGGTGATGCTGTACTCGATCGGCAAGGACAGCGCGGTCATGCTGCACCTCGCGGTCAAGGCCTTCTTCCCCGCGGTGCCGCCGTTTCCGCTGCTGCACGTGGATACCACCTGGAAGTTCCGCGCCATGTATGAGTTCCGCGACCGCATGGCGCGGGAGCTCGGCATGCAGCTGCTGGTGCACGTGAACCGCGACGGCCTGGCGCAGGGCATCGGGCCGTTCACGCACGGCTCGCAGGTGCACACGGACGTCATGAAGACGCAGGCGCTGAAGCAGGCGCTCGACCAGCACGCCTTCGATGCCGCCTTCGGCGGCGCGCGGCGCGACGAGGAGAAGAGCCGCGCCAAGGAGCGCATCTTCTCGTTCCGCTCCGCGCAGCACCGCTGGGACCCCAAGCAGCAGCGCCCGGAGCTGTGGTCGCTGTACAACGCCCGCAAGAGGGCCGGCGAGAGCCTGCGCGTGTTCCCGCTGTCGAACTGGACCGAGCTGGATATCTGGCAGTACATCTACCTGCAGCAGATCCCGATCGTGCCGCTGTACTTCGCCGCCGTGCGCCCGGTGGTCGAGCGTGACGGCGCGCTCATCATGGTGGACGATGCGCGCATGCCGCTGCGCCCCGGGGAAAAGCCGATGCAGAAGAAGGTGCGCTTCCGCACCCTCGGCTGCTATCCGCTCACCGGCGCGGTCGAGAGCGAGGCGGACACGCTGCCGGCCATCATCCAGGAGATGCTGCTCACCAAGACCTCGGAGCGCCAGGGCCGCGTCATCGACCACGACGCCGCCGCCTCCATGGAGAAGAAGAAGCAGGAGGGGTACTTCTGATGGCCCACCAGTCGGTGCTCATCGAGAAGGACATCGCGGCCTACCTGCGCGCGCACGAGCACAAGAGCCTGCTGCGCTTTATCACCTGCGGCTCCGTGGATGATGGCAAGTCGACCCTGATCGGGCGGCTGCTGTACGAGTCCAAGATGATCTTCGAGGACCAGCTGAGCGCGCTCGAGCGCGACTCGAAGAAGGTCGGCACCCGCGGCGGCGAGCTGGATTTCGCGCTGCTGGTGGATGGCCTGGCGGCCGAGCGCGAGCAGGGCATCACGATCGACGTCGCCTACCGCTTCTTCTCCACCGAGCACCGCAAGTTCATCGTCGCCGACACCCCGGGGCACGAACAGTACACGCGCAACATGGTGACCGGCGCCTCGACCGCGGATCTGGCGGTGATCCTCATCGATGCGCGCAAGGGGGTACTCACGCAGACCCGGCGCCACAGCTTCCTCGTGCACCTGCTCGGCATCACGCGCGTGGTGCTCGCGGTCAACAAGATGGACCTGGCCGGCTACGCGCGCGACACCTTCGAGGCCATCGTCGCGGACTACCGCGCCTTTGCCGCGCGCATCGGGCTCAGCGACATCACGCCCATACCGCTCTCGGCCGTGCACGGCGACAACATCATCGAGCGCGGCAGCAACATGCCCTGGTACAGCGGCCCGACCCTGATGCAGCACCTCGAGCAGGTGCCCGTGACCGATGCGGCCACCGGCAAGGCGTTCCGCCTGCCAGTGCAGTGGGTGAACCGCCCGAACGCGGACTTCCGCGGCTTCGCCGGGCAGATCGTCAGCGGCAGCGTCCGGCAGGGCGATCGGGTACGGGTGCTGCCCTCGGGACGCGAGAGCCAGGTGGCGCGCATCGTCAGCGCTGACGGCGACCTTGCGAGCGCGGTCGCCGGGCAGTCGATCACCCTGACGCTCAGCAGCGAGGTGGACGTGAGTCGCGGCGATGTCATCGCCGCGGCCACCGCCGCGCCCCAGGTGGCGAGCCAGTTCGAGGCGACCGTGGTGTGGATGCACGAGGACCCCATGCTGCAGGGGCGCGCTTACCTCATGAAGTGCGGCACGCGCACCGTGACCGCGACCATCGCCCCGCTCAAGCACAAGATCAACGTCAACACGCTGGATGAGTTGCCGGGCGAGCGCCTGGAGCTCAACGACATCGGCGTGTGCGAGCTGGAACTCGACCGGCCCATCCCCTTCGAGCCGTACGTGGACAACCGCGCGCTCGGGGGCTTCATCCTGATCGATCGCCTGAGCAACAGCACGGTCGGGGCGGGGCTGCTGAATTTTGCGCTGCGCCGCTCGCAGAATGTGCACTGGCAGGCGCTGGACGTGGACAAGCAGGTGCGCGCGCGGCAGAAGGGCCAGCGGGCCTGCGTGCTCTGGCTTACCGGCCTCTCCGGGGCCGGCAAGTCCACCATCGCCAACCTCATCGAGCAGCGCCTCACCGCGGACGGCCGCCACACCTACCTGCTCGACGGCGACAACGTGCGCCACGGCCTGAACAAGGACCTGGGATTTACCGCGCAGGACCGCGTGGAGAACATCCGCCGCGTCGCGGAAGTCTCCAAGCTCATGGTGGATGCGGGGCTCATCGTTCTGGTGTCCTTCATCTCGCCGTTCCGCTCCGAGCGGCGCATGGCGCGCGAGCTGTTCGCGCCCGGGGAGTTCTTCGAGGTGTTCATCGACACCCCGCTCGCCGAGGCGGAGCGGCGCGACGTCAAGGGCCTGTACAAGAAGGCGCGGCGCGGGGAGCTGAAGAACTTCACCGGCATCGACTCCCCCTACGAGGCGCCCGAGGCCCCGGAGATCCGCATCGACACCACCCGCATGGATGCGGCGCAGGCGGCCGAGCAGATCATCGGCCACCTCGAGAGCCGCAGCATTACCTCGCCGGCATGAGCAGCTACGTGCGCGAGCTGCTGCTGCCGGTGACGGACATCGCCTGCCGCGCCGGCGCGGCGATCCTCGAGGTGTACGCGGACGCGCAGATCGTCGCCACCCTCAAGGACGATGCCTCCCCGCTCACCGCGGCGGACCTGCGCGCGCACCGGCTCATCGCGGACGCGCTCGAGCAGCTCACCCCCGAGATCCCGGTGCTCTCGGAGGAGGCCGCCACCACGCCATTCTCCGAGCGCGCCACCTGGGCACGCTACTGGCTGGTGGATCCCCTGGATGGCACCAAGGAGTTCATCTCGCGCAACGGCCAGTTCACGGTCAACATCGCGCTCATCGAGCACCACGCCCCGGTGCTCGGCGTGGTGCACGTGCCGGTGACCGCCACCAGCTACCAGGGCCTGCCCGGTACGGGCGCCTGGTGCGTCAGTGCCGCACAGCCGGCGCGCGAGATCCGCGTGAGTGCGCACAGCGCCGTGCCGCCGCGCGTGGTCGGCAGCCGCTCGCACCGTGGCGACTCGCTCGATGCGTTCCTCGGCCGCCTGGGTGAGCACGAGCTGCTCGCGGTCGGCAGCTCGCTCAAGTTCTGCCTGGTGGCCGAGGGTGCCGCCGACGTCTACCCGCGGCTCGGGCCCACCAGTGAGTGGGACACCGCGGCCGCGCATGCCGTGGTGCTCGCCGCCGGCGGCGAGGTGTACACGCTCGAGGGCGACCCGCTGCGCTACAACACACACTCGCCGCTGCTCAATCCGCACTTCGTCGCCTTCGGCCCTCGCGATCACGACTGGCTCGCGCTACTGCGCTGAGCCTTCGCTGCTTTGCGTAATATTGGGGGCCTAATACCGCGAGTTTTGCTTGCAAGCACGCATTCCAGGGCTTAATCTCGCAATCAGCGCCCGGCAATAACGACTGATCCTTCCGCCGCCCGGAGCGCGCACGGCAGCCGCGTCCACTCTTCTTTTACTGCGTGTCCGCAAAGCTATGACAGTCAGATCCCTGGGCTATGTGGTGGTCGAAGCGACCGACCTGAAAGCTTGGCGCAAGTTCGCGGGCGATGTGATCGGCCTGATGGAGGGGCCGCCGGGGACGGACGGGAGCCTGCGGCTGCGCATCGACGAGCGGCCCTTCCGCATCACCGTGGTGCCGGGACGGCGCGACCGCTTCCTCTGCTGCGGCTGGGAGTTTCGCGATGCGCAGGAGCTCGAGGCCGTCATCGGGCGGCTCAAGTCCGGCGGCATCGAGGTGCGCCGCGGCAGCGAGGCGGAGGCGGCCAATCGCGCGGTGCATGCGCTCGCCTATTGCGCCGACCCGTGCGGCAACCAGCTCGAGCTCTTTTACGGCCGCAGCTACGACTACGCGCCCTTCGCCTCCCCGCGAGGGCTGAGTGGCTTCGTCGCCGGCGAGCTCGGCATGGGTCACGCCGTGCTGCCGGCGCTCGAACTCGCCGCAGCACGCAGGTTCTACCAGCTGCTCGGTTTTGGCGACACGGACGAGATGTGGCTCGCGATGAGCCCCAACCCGGCGGACCCGAAGCTCGGCATCCATTTCATGCACGCCGCCTGCCGACGCCACCACAGCCTCGCGCTGGCGGGCATGCCGGCAGCCTCCGGCTGCGTGCACATCATGCTCGAGGCGCGCTCGCTCGATGACGTCGGCTACGCGCTGGATCGCTGCGTTGGTGCCGGGGCGCACATCTCCTCGAGCCTCGGCAAGCATTCCAACGACTTCATGGTCTCCTTCTACGTGCAGACGCCCGGCGGGTTCGACCTCGAGTTCGGCTGTGGCGGGCTGCAGCCCGACTGGGACAGCTGGGTGCCGACGCACAGTCTCATCGCGGACCTGTGGGGGCACCGCTGGTCCCCGCCGCCCGCGTAGGCGCGCATGTTCGACAAGACGCTCACGGCTTCCGCAGTGGCCGCCGAGCTGCGCGACGGCATGACCATCGGCATCGGCGGCTGGGGGCCCCGCCGCAAGCCGATGGCGCTGGTGCGCGCACTGCTGCGCACGGGGGTGCGCGACCTGACGGTGGTCGCCTACGGCGGTCCTGAGGTCGGCATGCTGTGCGCATCCGGCAAGCTACGCCGCCTGATCTACGGTTTCGTGTCCCTCGATGTCATCCCGGTCGAGCCCTGGTTCCGCCGAGCGCGCGAGGCCGGCAGCTTCGAGGCGCGCGAGCTGGATGAGGGGCTGCTGCAGTGGGGGCTGCGCGCGGCGGGGATGCGCGTGCCGTTCTTGCCGACGCGCGTGGGACTGGCGAGCGACGTGCTGCGCATGAACCCCGAGTTCCGCACCGTGCGCTCCCCGTACCAGGACGCCGAGCTGCTGCTGGCGATGCCGGCGCTGCATCTGGACGTGGCGCTGCTGCACGTCGACCGCGCCGACCGCCTCGGCAACGTGCAGACCCTGGGTCCGGATCCGTATTTCGACGAGCAGTTCGCGCGCGCCGCCGCGCGCTGCTACGTCAGCTGCGAGGAGCTGAGCGAGCGGCTCGACCTGAGCCACCCCGATGCGGCCCGTTGCAACATCGTCGAGCGCAGCTACATCACCGGGGTCGTGGCGGCGCCCTTCGGCGCGCACCCGACCTCCAACCCACCCGCCTACGGCTGGGACCTCGAGCACCTGCAGGCCTACTGCGCGCTCGCCGGCGAGGAGGGCGGCTGGGAGCGCTACCGTGCAAGCTTTCTCGCGGGCGCCGAGGCGGACTACCTCGCGCGCGCGGGTGGTGACGCGCGCCTGAGCGCGCTGCCGGTACCGGTGTTCTAGCCATGGGCGCGGATTTCAGCCTGGCGGAACTGCTGATCGTCGCAGCCTCCGAAGCCTGGCGCGACAACGGTGAGGTGCTGGCCTCCGGGATCGGGGTCGTGCCGCGCCTGGCCGCGAGCCTCGCCAAGCTCACCCATTCCCCGCAGCTCATGCTGACGGATGCGGAAGCACACCTGGTGGAGGAGCCCGTGCCGCTCGGGCCGCGCGGCGAGTACCGCGTGCGCTTCTCCGGGTACATGCCGTTCGCACGCGTGTTCGACTGCGTCTGGGGCGGGCGGCGCCACGTCATGATCGGTCCCATCCAGATCGATCGCTTCGGCCAGACGAACCTCTCGGGCATCGGCAGTGCCGAGCGCCCCAAGGTGCAGATGCTCGGCATGCGCGGCCTGCCCGGCAACAGCATCAGCCACATGAACTCGATGTTCGTGCCCAACCATTCGCCGCGCGTGTTCGTGCCCGGCGAGGTCGATATCGTCGGTGGCGTCGGCTACAACCCGGCGCGCTGGCCGCAGGGGGCGAGCGCTGCGCACCTGGACTTGCGGCTGATCGTGACCGACCTGTGCGTCATGGACTTCGGCGCGGCCAACCACGCCGTGCGGGTGCGCTCGCTGCATCCCGGCGTGACGCTCCCTGAGGTGCGGGCCGCGACGGGCTTTGCGCTCGAAGCGCCGCCCGAGCCGCCGACCACCGCCGCCCCGAGCGCGGCGCAGCTCACGATCATCCGTCGCCTCGACCCGCATGGCCTGCGCGCCCAGGTGATCAAGGGCAACCCGCCCGGCAGCGGGCGCCAGCGCAGCCCGTGAGCGATCCACTCAGCACGCTCCTGTGCCAGCGGCTCGGCTGCCGCTACCCCATCATCCAGACGGCGATGGGCTGGGTGGCACGGCCGGAGCTCGTGGCCGCCTCCTGCAACGCCGGGGCCTTCGGCTTCCTGGCCGCAGCCGTGCTGCCAGCCGAGGAGGTCGGCCCGGCCATCGATCGGGTGCGCGCGCTCACGCGCGCGCCCTTCGGCGTCAACTTCCACATGTTCCAGCCCGGCGCGGCACGCATCGTCGATACCCTGATCGAGCGCAAGGTGCATGCGGTGAGTTTCGGGCGCGGCCCGGACAAACAGATGATCGCGCGCTTCCGCGCCGCCGGCATCGCCTGCGTGCCGACGGTCGGCGCGCTCAAGCACGCACGCAAGATGGTCGAGCTCGGCGTCGACATGCTGGTCGTGCAGGGCGGCGAGGGCGGCGGCCACACCGGCTCGGTCGCCAGCACCGTGCTGCTGCCGCAGGTGCTCGATGCCGTCCGGGTACCGGTGATCGCGGCCGGCGGCTTTGCCGACGGCCGCGGCCTGGCGGCCGCGCTCGCCTACGGCGCGCAGGGCATCGCCATGGGTACGCGCTTTCTCATGACGCGCGACTGCCCGGTGCCCGAGCGCACCAAGGAGCGCTACCTGCGCGCCGGCACCGAGGACATCCTGGTGACCACCAAGGTCGACGGCCTGCCGCAGCGCATGATCCGCAACGAGATGCTGGCGCGCATCGAGCGCGCCGGGCGGCTGCGCATGCTCGCGCTCGCCCTGGGCAGCGCCTGGCGCCTGAAGCGCCTGAGCGGCGCGCGCCTGGGCGAGCTGCTGTCTGCGGCACGGCGCATGCGGCACGACAGCGACCTGAGCGCCGGGCAGGCCCTGATGGCCGCTATAGCGCCGGTCATGTTCCAGCGCTCCATGATGGCCGGCGAGCCCGAACGTGGCCTGCTGGCGACCGGACTGGTCGCCGGACGGCTGACCGATCTACCCTCGTGCAGCGAGCTGGTCGAGGCGATCGTGCGCGAGGCGCGCGCGCGCCTCGCATCGCTCGGCGCTCCGGCCGCGCCCTGAAGCTCGAAGGAGGCCCCGCGTGAGCATCCGCACCAATATCCAAGGGCACGTCGGCGAGGTCGTGCTCGATCACCCCCCGGTCAACGCCCTCGATAGCCGCGCCTGGAACGAGCTGGCCGATGTCATCGGGGAGCTCGGCCGCCGCAGCGAGGTGCGTTGTCTGCTGGTGCGCGGGGAGGGCAAGGGCTTCTGCGCCGGTGTCGACATCAAGGAGATGCAGCAGCACCCCGAGCGCATCGTCGAGCTCAACCGCGGCAACTACCGCACCTTCAAGGCGGTGCGTGACTGTGAAGTGCCGGTGCTGAGCGCCGTGCACTCCTTCGTCATCGGCGGCGGTATCGGCATCTGCGGCGCGAGCGACGTGGTGATCGCCTCCGAGGATGCCTACTTCTCGCTGCCGGAGATCGACCGTGGCGCCATGGGCGGCGCCTCGCACCTCTCGCGTATGTTGCCGCTGCACAAGGTGCGGGCCGCGTTCTTCACCGGCGGCCGCATCCCCGCGGCCGAAGCCTACCGCCTCGGCGCGCTCGAGCGCGTGGTCCCGCCGCAGGAGCTGCTCACCGAGGCGCGCGCTTTCGCGGCGCTCATCGGCGCGAAGAGCCGGCGCGCGCTGGTGCTCGCCAAGGAGGCGCTCAACGGCATCGAGCCCCGCGACGTCGACCACGGCTACCGCTTCGAGCAGGGCTTCACCCTCGAGATGTACCTGCACGAGGATTCGCAGAAGGCGCGCGACGCCTTCGTGAAGGACAAGAAGAGCGCGAAGTACTGAGGCGCCATGGCCCTGGACCTGCAATTCACCCCCGAGCAGCAGCGCTTCCGCGCCGAGGTGCGCGAGTGGATGAGCGCGCACGTGCCACGCGAGCCACTGGCGACGCTCGAGAGCGCGGCCGGGTTCGCGCAGCACCGCGAGTGGGAGCGCACGCTCGCGCGCGGCAACTGGAGCATGATCACCTGGCCGCGCGAGTACGGCGGTCGCGGCGCGGGCCTCATCGAGTGGCTGATCTTCGAGGAGGAGTACTACCGCGCGGGCGCGCCGCTGCGCGTCAACCAGAACGGCATCTTCCTGCTCGGGCCGACGCTGATGGAATTCGGCACGCCGGCACAGCGCGCGCGTTACCTGCCGCGCATGGCCGCGGGCGAGGACATCTGGGCGCAGGCGTGGTCCGAGCCGCAGGCAGGCTCGGATCTGGCGGCGCTGCGCGCCAGCGCGACCCGCGACGGCGACAGCTACCTGCTCAGGGGGCACAAGATCTGGTCCTCGCGGGCGGCCTGCGCCGACTGGGCGTTCGGGCTGTTCCGCACCGATCCCGCCTCGCAGCGCCACCACGGGCTGAGCTTCCTGCTCGTGCCGCTGCGGCACCCGGGCGTGCGGGTGCGCGGCATCCGCCAGATCCATGGCGAGCCGGGCTTCGCCGAGATCTTCTTCGAGGACGCGCGCGTGCCCGTGGATCACCGCATCGGCGAGGAGGGCGCGGGCTGGCACATCGCCATGGCCACGGCCGGCTTCGAGCGCGGCTTGATGCTGCGCAGCCCGGCGCGCTTCCAGATGGCCGCGCGGCGCCTGGTGGAACTGTGGCGCAGCCAGGCCGAGCGGGCCGACCCGGCGCTGGCCGGCGCCGTGACGCAGGCCTGGATGGATGCCGAAGCGTATGCCCTCAACACCTACCGCACGGCAAGCCGGCTGCTCGCCGGCGGCTCCATCGGTGTCGAGGCGAGCCTGAACAAGATCTTCTGGTCGGAGCTGGACCTGGACCTGCATCGCACCGCGCTCAGCCTGCTCGGCGCGCGTGCGCAGCTGCTGCCCGAGGCGAGCGGTGCCAGCGCGCAGGGCTGGCTCGAGGGCTTCCTGTTTGCGCTCGCCGGGCCGATCTACGCCGGCACCAACGAGATCCAGCGCAACCTGATCGCCGAGCGGCTGCTCGGCCTGCCGCGCGCCTAGGCTGCCGATGGATTTCACCTTCAGTGACGAGCAGCGGATGATGGCCGAGTCACTGCGTGAGCTCGCCACGGACATCTGCTCCGCCGCGACGCTGCGCGCGGTCTTCGAGGGCACCGATGCGCTCGCCGCGGAGCGCTGGACGCGCCTGGCGGAGCTCGGCCTGTTGGGGGTGCTCGCCCCGCAGGCCTGCGGCGGCATGGGCCTCGCGGACGTCGATTTCGTGCTGCTGAGCGAGGAGACCGGGCGCGCGGCACTGCCCGAGCCGTTCGTGGAGCAGGCGGCGCTCGCCGTGCCCCTCGTGGCGGAACTCGCCGCAGTGCCGGCCGCGGCCGCGTTGCTGCCGCAGCTCGCCACTGGCGCCGCGCGCATCGCGCTCACGCACACTGAGAACCCGCACGCGCTGCTGCCGCCCGGAGTGACGCACTGGTTGCTGTGCTCGGACACGGCCATCGAGCTCGCCACGGCGGCGGACGTGGCCGTGAGCCGCCTGCGCTCGCTGGATGCGGGCTTGCAGCTCGGCGCCGCACAGCTGGCGGCCGGGCGCGGCATGCCCCTGGCTTCCGCTGCTGCGGCGCAGGCGGCGTCTGCGCGCCTGCTGAACCGCGGCGCGGTGCACGCCGCGGCCCAGTCCCTCGGGGTCGCCGGGCGGCTGCTGGAGCTCGCCGCCGCCTACGCCAGGGAGCGCGTGCAGTTCGGCAAGCCGATCGGGGCCTACCAGGCGGTGAAGCATCATCTCGCGAGCGTGGCGGTGAAGCTCGAGTTCGCGCGCGCCGTGGTCTATGCCGCCGCCACGCGGCTCGGGCAGCTCGAGGCGCGCGCGGCAGCCGCCGCCTCGCACGCCAAGCTAGCGGCCACGGCGGCCGCAGACCTGGCGGCGCGTACCGCCATCCAGGTGCACGGCGCGATGGGGTATTCCTGGGAGCTGGACCTGCACTTCTACATGAAGCGCGCCTGGTCGCTCGCCGGACGCTGGGGTGACCACAACTTTCATGCACGGCGCGTGCAGTCGCTGGTGTGCGGCGGGGCGCTCGGCCTCGGGCCCGAGCAGAGCTTCGCCGCGGCGTCTTAGAGGAGCCTGAGATGAACAACGAGGCCTACATCATCGGCGCGGTGCGCACCCCGGCGGGCAAGAAGAAGGGCACGCTGGCGGGCGTGCACGCCGCCGATCTCGGGGCGCACGTGATCCGCGCGCTGCTTAAGCGCACCGGCGTCGATGCCGCGCACGTAGACGACGTGGTGTTCGGCGCCGTCGACCAGCTCGGGGCGCAGGCCGGGGATATCGCCCGCACCTGCTGGCTGGCCGCGGGACTGCCGGAGCACGTGCCGGGAACCACGGTCGACCGCCAGTGCGGCTCCTCGCAGCAGGCCGTGCACTTCGCCGCGCAGGCGGTGCTCAGCGGCACGCAGGACCTGGTCGTCGCCGGGGGCGTGCAGACCATGAACCAGATTCCCATCGGCGCGGCGATGGTCGCCGGCCAGGCCTACGGGCAGCCCGACCCGTTCAGCGGCTCGAGCGGCTGGCGGGAGCGCTATGGATCGCAGGAAATCTCCCAGTTCCGTGCGGCCGAGATGATCGCCGAGCGCTGGCACATCTCGCGCCGCGAGATGGAGGAATTCGCGCTGGAGAGCAACCGGCGCGCGCTCGCCGCGCTCGAGGGCGGCGTGTTCGCGCGTGAGATTGTTCCCTGTAACGGGCTCGCGCTCGATGAGACCCCACGCCAGGGCACTTCTCTGGAGAAGATGGCGCAGCTGCAGCCGCTCGCCCCGGGAGGGCGCATCACCGCCGCAGTCTCCAGCCAGATCGCCGACGGTGCCGCGGCGCTGCTGATCGCCTCGTGGGATGCGGTCCGGCGCTACAAGCTCAAGCCGCGCGCCCGTGTGCACCACCTGTCGGTACGCGGCGCGGACCCGGTGATGATGCTGACGGCGCCGATCCCGGCGACCCAGCATGCGCTCGCCAAGGCGGGCATGACGCTCGCCGACATCGACCTGGTCGAGATCAACGAGGCCTTTGCGTCGGTCGTGCTCGCCTGGCAGCGCGAACTGGATGCCGACCTCAGCCGGGTCAACGTCAACGGCGGCGCGATCGCCCTCGGGCACCCCCTGGGCGCCACGGGCGCGAAACTCATGACCACGCTGCTGCACGAGCTCGAGCGCCGCGGGGTGCGCTTCGGACTGCAGACCATGTGCGAAGGCGGCGGCCAGGCCAACGTCACCATCATCGAGAGGCTGTGAGGATGGGCGGGTTGTGTGCGGGACGGATCGTGATCGTGACCGGGGCGGGACGCGGCCTGGGGCGTGCCTACGCGCTGGCCTTCGCCCGCGAGGGGGCGCGCGTCGTGGTCAACGACCTGGGCACCTCGCTTGCCGGCAGCGGGCGCGACAGCAGCCCGGCACAGGCCGTGGCCGAGGAGGTCCGCGCGGCCGGCGGGGAGGCCGTGGCGAATGTCGACGACGTCTCCGAGTGGGACGGCGCCGGCCGCATCGTGGCTACGGCGCTGGAGCACTTCGGCGGGCTCGACGTAGTCGTCAACAACGCCGGCTTCGTGCGCGACCGCATGTTCGTGAGCGCGACGCTGGAGGAGTGGGATGCGACGATGAAGGTGCACCTGCGCGGCCACTTCTGCGTCGCGCGCCACGCGGTGGATCACTGGCGCGCCTGCGCCAAGCAGGGCCAGGCGGTGGATGCGCGCATCATCAATACCTCCTCGGGCGCGGGCCTGAACGGCAGCATTGCCCAGAGCGCCTATTCGGCCGCCAAGGGCGGCATCGCCAGCCTGACGCTGGTGCAGGCCGCCGAGCTCGGGCGCTACGGCATCACCGCCAATGCCCTGGCGCCGGCCGCCCGCACGCGCATGACCGAGCAGGCCTTCGCCGAGCGCATGAAGCCCCCGGCGAGCGGCTTCGACGTACAGGACCCGGCCAACATCGCGCCGCTGGTGGTCTGGCTGGGTAGTCGCGAGTCACGCGCCGTGAGCGGCTGCATCTTCGAGCTGGAGGGCGGCAAGATCATGATCGACGAGGGCTGGAACGACGGGCCGCAGCAGGACAAGCACGGGCGCTGGGAGCCGGCGGAGCTCGGGCCCGTGGTGGCGCGCCTCCTCGCGCAGCGCCGGCCGCCGAAGAAGGTGTACGGCACATGAGCACCAGCGTGTCCCTGCCAACCTACCCGCCGGGCCGCAACCTGCTGGCGGGCAAGTGCGTGCTGGTGACCGCGGCCGCGGGCACCGGGATCGGCTTTGCCACCGCCAAGCGCGCGCTCGAGGAGGGCGCGCAGGTGTTCCTCAGCGACCTGCACGAGCGACGCCTGCACGAGGCGCTCGAGCAGCTGCGCGCGCTCGATGCGCAGCGGGTGCACGCGAGCCTCTGCGACGTCACGCGCGAGAGCGACGTGCGCGCGCTGGTGGCGGCCGGCATCGCGGCCATGGGCCGCATCGACGTGCTGGTGAACAACGCCGGGCTCGGTGGCTCCGCGGCCGTGACCGAGATGAGCGACGAGCAGTGGCACAAGGTGCTCGACGTATCCCTCACCAGCGTGTTCCGCCTGACGCGCGCGACCTTGCCGCACATGTACGCCAACCGCGCCGGCGCCATTGTCAACAATGCCTCCGTGCTCGGCTGGCGCGCCCAGGCGCTGCAGGCGCACTACGCGGCGGCGAAAGCCGGGGTCATGGCCTTCACCCGCTGCGCCGCCATCGAGGCCGCCGCGCACGGCGTGCGCATCAACGCCGTCGCGCCGAGCATCGCCATGCATGCCTTCCTCAATCGGGTGACGAGCGATGAGCTGCTGGCCGAGCTCAGGCGGCGCGAGGCCTTCGGGCGCACCGCCGAGGTGTGGGAGGTCGCGAACGTGATCGTGTTCCTGGCGAGCGACCTGGCCAGCTACATGACCGGCGAGGTAATCGCCGTCTCCAGCCAGCACCCATGAGAGCCGAGCGAGGCACGCCATGACCGCCGCCGTGTTGCACTCCGCGCGCGAGTACCAGGAGGCGGTGGGGCGGCACTTCGGCCCGACCGAGTGGCTGACCGTGGACCAGGCGCGCATCAATCTATTCGCTGAAGCGACCGGCGATGACCAGTGGATCCACGTGGATACCGCGCGCGCGGCCGCCAGTCCCTTCGGCGGCACGATCGCACACGGTTACCTCACGCTCTCGCTGGTCAACTACTTCCTGCCGCAACTGGTGCGTGCCGGCGGCCTCAGGCACGGACTGAACTACGGTTGTGACCGGGTGCGCTTCCCGGCGGCGCTGCGCGCCGGGCAACGCGTGCGCGCGCGCGCCGAGCTCATCGCGGCCGAAGCGCTGCCGGATGGCGCCGTGCAGGCCAAGATCCGCGTGACCCTCGAGGCGGAGGGCCTCGACAAGCCGGTGTGCGTCGCCGACACCCTGAGCCGGCTGTACTTCTGATTCAGTGGGAGGAATCGTGCGTGAAGCCGTAATTGTCTCGATGGCCCGTACCCCGATCGGCAAGGCCTACCGGGGTGCCTTCAACGACACCGAGGCCCCGGTGCTCTCCGGGCATGCGGTGCGCGAAGCCGTGCGGCGCGCCGGCATCGATGGCGCCGAGGTGGAGGACCTGCTGCTCGGCTGCGCGACGCAGCAGGGCACGCAGGGCTACAACATCGCCCGGCTCACGGTCGTGACCGGCGGGCTGCCGGAAAGCGTGGCTGGCATGAGCCTCGACCGCAAGTGCGCCTCCGGGCTCATGGCAGTCGCCACCGCCGCCAAGCAGATCACCGCCGATGGCATGGCGGTGGTGGTGGCCGGCGGGGTTGAGTCGATCAGCCTGACGCAGAACAAGCACCTGAACAGCTACCGCGCGCAGTCGCAGGCGGTGCTGGCCGCCTCGCCCAACATGTACATGGCGATGATCGAGACTGCCGAGGTGGTCGCCAGGCGCTACGGCATCTCGCGCGAGGCCCAGGACCGCTACGCGCTTCAGAGCCAGCAACGTGTCGCGGCCGCCTACGCAGCCGGACGCTTCCAGGCCGAGCTGGCGCCACTGCCGAGTGTCAAGGTGCTCACCGACAAGGCCACCGGGCAGACCCACACGCAGGAAGTCCTGCTCGAGCAGGACGAGGGCTTCCGCGCCGATACCACGCTCGCCGGGCTCGCCAAGCTCGAACCGGTCTGGAGCGGCGGCAAGGTCATCGAGAAGGGCGCCAACATCACCGCCGGCAACGCCTCGCAGCTCTCCGACGGCGCGGCGGCCATGGTGCTCATGGATGGCGAGCTGGCCGCGCGGCGCAACCTGCGGCCGCTCGGTGCCTACCGCGGCATGGCGGTCGCCGGCTGCGCGCCGGATGAAATGGGCATCGGCCCGGTGTTTGCCGTGCCAAAACTCCTGGCGCGCCACGGCCTGAAGGCCGAGGACGTCGGCCTGTGGGAGCTGAACGAGGCCTTCGCGGTGCAGGCGCTCTACTGCCGCGACCGGCTTGGCATCGACAACGAGCGTTTCAACGTCGACGGCGGTGCGATCGCCGTCGGTCACCCCTACGGCATGAGCGGGGCGCGCCTCATCGGGCACGCGCTCATCGAGGGGCGCCGGCGCGGCGTGCGCTGGGTGGTCGTGACCATGTGCGTCGCCGGCGGCATGGGGGCCGCCGGGTTGTTCGAGGTGTACTGAGCATGGCCGCCGCAGAGTACGAGCTGGACGAGGTCGACCGTCACATCATCGCCGCGTTGCAGGCCGACGGGCGCGCCACCAACCAGAAGATCGCGCGCAGCCTGAAGATCTCACCCGCCACCGTGGGGGCGCGCATCCGGCGCCTGGAGAGCATCAATGCCATGCGCGTGGTCGCGGTCACCGACTTCGCCGCGCTCGGCTACAAGGTGCTGCTGGCGGTGGGCATCGAGGTGCAGGGGCGGGCGGCGGAGGAGGTGGCGCAGGAGCTGGCCGCGCTCGAGGAGGTGTTCGCGGTGCACCTGGTCACGGGGGCGCGCGACATCGAGATTCTGGTGGCGCTGCGTGACCTGGAGGAGCTTGAGCTCTTCCTGCTGCGTGACGTGGCCAAGATCCGCGGCATCCGCGCGCTCTCGGCCGGCATCGCCGCCGACATCATCAAGTACGACTTCGACCGGGCGCAGATCGCATGAAGAGTGCACTACCGCTGCTGGATGAGCTCGACCGGCGCATCGTCGACCTGCTGACGGTGGACGGCCGCGTCAGCAACCGCCAGATCGCCGCGCAGCTGGGCGTGACCGAGGGCACGATCCGCGGCCGCATTAACCGCCTGGAGAGCGGCGGCGCGATCCGCCTCACCGCGGTCACCAACGTCTCCTTCGCCGGCTCCCCGCGCGTGGTGCTGATCGGCATCCAGGCGCAGCACGGCGAGCTGCGCGCCGTCAGCCAGCGCATCGCCGCCATGCCGGAGATCGGTTGCGTGATCCTGATGCTGGGGCGCTTCGACATCCTCGCCATCGGGCTCTTCAGCGCCCTGGAGGACATCCTGCAGGTGGCCAACAACCGCATCCTCGCGCTGCCGGGGGTGCGCCACGTGGAGACCTCGATTGCCGTAAAGACGCTCAAGTACGACTTTCGCGCCGCCAAGATCACACGGCGCGCCCCGCCGCGCGGCCGCGAGCCGACCTAGACCCAAGGAGAGCCCATGGACGTGACGCCCGCTGCGCACTCGCCGGCCTTCCGCCCGCTGAAGGTGGGGCCGCTCACGCTGCGCAATCGCTTCATCAAGTCCGCCACCAACGAGGGCAGCGCCCGGGGCGGCGTGCCCTCCAAGCGCCTGGTGCACTTCCACGAGGCGATCGCGGCGGGCGGGGTGGCGATGACCACCGTGGCGTACTGCGCGGTGGCGCCCGACGGGCGCACCTTCACCGACCAGGTGACGCTCGATGCCGAGTCGGTGCCGCACCTGCGGGTGCTCACCGAGGCCGTGCATCGCCACGGCGCCGCGGCCTCGGCCCAGATCACCCACGGCGGCTGCTTCACCTTCGTGCCGCCGACCGCCAGCCGCCGCCCGCTCTCGGCCAGCGGCGGCTTCAACAAGGTGGGCATCATGAGCGGCCAGTGGCTGCGTCAGCGCATGCGCGAGCCGGAGCTGGAGCGCATCACGGGGGAGTTCGTGCGCGCCGCGCGGCTGGCGCGCGCCGCGGGCTTCGACGCCGTGGAGATCCACATGGGCCACGGCTATCTGCTCAGCCAGTTCCTCAGCCCGCTCTACAACCGCCGCCGCGACGCCTATGGCGGCAGCCTCGACCGGCGGGTGCGCTTCCCCGTACAGGTGTTGCAGCGGGTGCTGGATGCGGTGGGCAAGGACATGGCGGTCGTGTGCAAGATCAGCGTCACCGACGGGCACCCGCGCGGCAACAGCGCCGCCGAAGGCGCGCAGGTGGCGCGTGCCCTGGAGAGCGCCGGCGCGCACCTGCTGGTGCTCAGTGCCGGCCTCAACATCGAATCCATCACCACCATGTTCGGTTCGTCCTTCCCGCGCGAGAACCGCACGCGCGTCGGCAACCCGATCGTGGCCGCGGCCATGTTCATACAGCAGCTCACCGAGCCGAAGGATGTGCAGTTCCGCGAGCTCTACCAGCTGCAGAACTCCCGCCAGGTGCGCGCCACGACGCGCCTGCCGCTGGCGTACCTCGGCGGGGTGAAGAGCCTGGCCAACACCGAGCAGGTGCTGGCGGAGGGCTTCGACGCGGTGGCGCTCGGGCGCGTCCTCATTCACCAGGCCGACCTGGTAAACGCCTTCGCCAGCGGGCGCGTGCGCGAGTCGGGCTGCACCTCGTGCAATCGCTGCGTGGCAATGATGTATACCCCCGGCGGAACCTCGTGCGTGCTGGGGGAGCCGGGCGATGCGCAGCTGAACGCCACGCCGGCTGCCTCATGAGCGCCACCCTGGAAGTACTGCTGGCGGAGCGCGAGATCGGCCGCCAGCTGGCGCGCATGGCGCGCGCCATGGATGCGCGCGCCTGGCCGGAGCTAGATGGCGTACTCGCGGCCGATGCGAGTGCCGACTTCGGCACCGGACGCATCGTCGGGCGTGCGGCGATCATCGCGCTGATACGCTCGTTTCTCGATGAGTGCGGGCCGACGCAGCACCTGCTCGGCAACCTGACCGTGGAAGTCGCCGGGGCGAGTGCGGCGAGCCGCTGCTACGTCGCCGACCTGCACCTGGGCCGTGGTGCGCAGGCGCAGCTGAGGTTGCAGACGCTGGGCGAGTATCAGGACCGCTGGCAGCAGCGTGCGGGCCGCTGGTGGCTCACCGAGCGCCTCAAGGTGAGCCGCGGGCACGTGGGCTCGTTCGCCGTGCTCGGGCCGGGCCCGGCGCACTGGCGGCCTCCGGAGTGATGCGGTGGGGTGCGCACCCTCAACCCTGCAGGATGTCGCCGGGGCCGAAGTAGGCCTTCATGCTGGTGAACTTGCCCGCTTCGTCGAAGCTCATGACGTCGATGACGCGCACCGTGACCGGTCCGATACGCGCGCTGAAGGCCATGGCGGCGCAGTTGCCGTGCGAGCCGCGCACCGGAGCATCCAGCGCAAGTTTGGCGCCGGTGGCGATGGAATGCGTGTAGAAGGCATGGATCTGTGCCTTGCCCTGCCTGACCGGCGAGCCGACCGGATCCTCCACCGTGGCGCCCTCCGCATACAGCGCCACCACCGCATCGGCGCTGCCGCTGTTGAAGGCATCGAGATAGGCCTGCAGGGCGGCCTTCATGGTTTCCTGACTGGGCATCGCGCGGGCTCCGCAGCTTACGACGGCTCAGCATACCCGCCCGTGCACGGCGGTGGTGATCGTTCATTTGGGCGACGTGGCATGCGGCGCTGCAGGGCACACTGCCGGTGATTACAACAGGGCTCGAGGGGGTCTTTTGGCGCACGCAGACGAGGTAAGCGTCGACGTCCTGGTCGTCGGCTCGGGCAACGGTGCCCTGACTGCGGCGCTGTGCAGCTACGAGCTCGGCGTCAGGGACGTGCTGGTGATCGAGAAGAGCGCGCTGTTCGGCGGCACCAGCGCCACCTCGGGCGGCGGCATCTGGATCCCGTGCAGCCGCTATGCACGCGCCGCCGGCGCCAGCGATAGCTACGAGGAGGCGCTCGAATACGTGCTCGGCACTACCCCAGCCGGGGCGGTGCCGCGCGAACTGCAGGAGACCTACCTGCAGCAGGGCCCGCGCATGCTGGACTTCCTGCACGAGCGCACCCGGGTGCGCTATGAATCGCTCGCCCATTATCCGGACTACTGGTCCTCGCTCCCGGGCGCCAAGCCCGGCCACCGCTCGCTCGAGCCGGCGCCGGTCGCGCGCAGCGTGCTGGGCAAGGAGGCGGCACAGCTGCGCGACACGCACCACATGATGTGGATGTTCGATCGCATCGCGATGACGCAGGTCGACGCCCAGGTGCTGATGGCGCAGCTGCCGGGCTGGAAGCGTCTGGCGGCGCGCCGCGTCTGGGAGCACGTGCGCGACGTCGGCTGGGCGCTGCGCCACAAGCGCTCGCGCCGCATCGCCTGCGGCTGCGCCGGAGTGGCGCGGCTGCGCTGGTCGCTGCAGGAGCGCAAGCTGCCGCTGTGGCTCGAGGCGCCAATGACCGAGCTGCTGGCCGACGATGCCGGGCGGGTCGTCGGCGCCCGCGTGCAGCGCAACGGCAGGCCGTTCACGGTGCGCGCGCGCCGCGGCGTCGTGCTCGCCGCCGGCGGCTTCGAGCACAACCAGCAGATGCGCGAGCAGTACCTGCCGCAGCCGACCGATGCGCGCTGGAGTGCCGCCGCCGGCACCAACACCGGCGATGCGCACCGCGCTGCGATGGCGCTCGGCGCGGCCACCCGGCTGATGAATGGCGGCTGGTGGTGTTCCTCGATGCGCGCCCCGGATGACCCGGTGCCGCGGCTGGCGATCATGGACAAGTCCTACCCCGGCAATATCGTGGTCAACCGCCGCGGCCGCCGCATCGCCAACGAGTCACAGAACTACATCACCTACCAGCTCGAATTCTATCGCCGCCACTCCGCGGCCGATCCGCAGGTGCCATCCTGGATGGTGTTCGATGCGCGCTCGCGGCGCATGTACTTCAACGGTCCGCTGTGGCCGGAGCGTTTCCGGCCCGACAAGCGCCTGCCGCGCAGCTACTTCAGCTCCGGCTTCATCACGCGCGCCGCTTCCATCGGCGAGCTGGCGGTGCAGGCGGGCATCGATGCCGCCGGGCTCGAGCAGACGGTGCGCGCCATGAACGAGTATGCCCGCACCGGCAAGGACCTGGAGTACGGACGCGGCGACGCGGAGTACGATCGCTACTACGCCGATCCGCGTATCCAGCCCAACCCCTGCCTGGCGCCGATCGCGGAGCCGCCCTTCTACGCCATGCGCATCGACCCGGGTGATTTCGGCACGCACGGCGGCCTGGTGACTAACCCCGACGCGCAGGTGCTGCGCCCCGACGGCACACCGATCGCCGGGCTGTATGCGGTCGGCAACTGCGCCGCGGCGATCCTGCCGACCTATCCCGGGCCGGGCTCGACCCTGGGTCCGGCCATGACCTTCGCCTGGCAGGCAGCCAAGCACCTCGCCGGAGGATGCGCATGAGCACCGAGCCGCTGTTGGAGCCCGCGCAGCTGCTGGCGAGCGCGCGCGCGGCGACCGGTCTTGAGGAGTTCGACGGGCCGCCGATCGCGGAGCCGCTCGAGCGGCTGACCCGCGCGCTGCGCAGCGAGGCGCAGCTGAATGCCGCCGGCGTGCAGTCCTGGCACGCGCGACTGCTCAGCACACTCATCACGCGGCTGCGGGCGCGCGACTGGTTCCACCGCTATCCCGAGATCCTCGCCGAGCCTCTGCCGCCACCGGTGGTTATCCTCGGTCTGGCGCGCACCGGCACCACGCTGCTGCACCGCCTGCTCGCCACGGATCCGCGCTTCTACGCCGCGGCCTGGTGGGAGGTGCGTTTCCCGGTGCCGACGCCCGATGACATCCAGGGCACGCAGCGCCTCAGCGCGGCGAAGGCGGAGGTCGCCGGATTGCTGGCGGCGGTGCCGGAGCTGGCAGCCATCCACCCCTGGGACGCGATGGGCGCCGACGAAGACATCATGCTGATCGACCAGACGCTGCTCAGCACGACGGCGGAGTCGCTCGCCTGCGTGCCGAGCTACCGCAGCTGGATCCACGGCCAGGACCTGCGCCCGGCGTACGGCTACCTGGTGCAGCTGCTGAAGTTCCTGCAGTGGCAGAAGAAGCGCCGCGGCCAGCAGGCCGACTACTGGGTGCTGAAGACCCCGATGCACCTCGGCTACGTCGAGGTCATCGCCGAGCTCATGCCGGGGGCGACCTTCGTGCAGACCCACCGCGATCCCATCGCCACCATGCCCTCGTTCGCCAGCTTCGTGCACATGCTGTGGGCGATGGGCAGCGCGCACGCCGACCCGCGTGAGGCGGCGCGCCAGTGGTCACAGACCCTCGAGGAGCACCTGAACCACTGCATGCAGCAGCGCGAGCGGCTCGCCAACCGCTTCATCGACGTGGACTTCCGTGAGACGGTCAGCGAGCCGCTCAAGGTGGTGGAGCGCATCTACCGCGGCATCGGCCTGCCGCTCACCGAGGCGACGCGTGCCGGCATCAGCGCTTACATGAGTACGCACCCGCGCGAGGGGCGTCCCAAGCACGAATACACGCTGGAGGAGTTCGGCTTCACGCGCGCCGAGCTCGAGCAGCGCTTCCGCCGCTACCGCGAACAGCACATTCTTCCCTTCAACCCCGCGTAAGGTGCAGTCATGTTACTCAAGGACAAGGTGGTAATCGTCTCCGGCATCGGGCCAGGCCTGGGCGTGAAGCTGGCGGTCGAGGCAGCGCGCGAGGGCGCGCGCGCCGTGGCTATCGGGGCTCGGACCGCCGAGAAACTCGATGACGCCGAGAAGCGCATGCGCGAGGCCAACGGCGCATGCAAGGTGCTGAAGATGGTCACGGACATCCGCGAGGCGGCGCAGTGCCAGCGCCTGGCGCAGGCCACGCAGCAGCAGTTCGGGCGCATCGACGGGCTGGTGAACAGCGCCTACTTCTGGGGCAGCCCGAGCACCGCGGAGGCTGCCGACCTGAACAGCTGGAAGGAGGTGCTGGCGACCAACGTGCTCGGCACGATGCACATGACGCAGGCCGTGGTGCCGATGATGAAGGCCCAGGGCGGAGGTGCGATCGTCAACATCAGCTCGATGGCGACCGTCAAGCCGCATACCGGCGAGGTCGGCTACGCGGCCTCCAAGGGCGCGATGAACGTCGCCAGCAAGTACCTGGCGGCCGAGCTGGGCGAGCACAACATCCGCGTCAACGTGGCGCGCATGGGCTGGATGCTCGGCGTGCCGGTGCAGGGCTACATCAGCCACGCCGCCAAGGCCCAGGGCGTGCCCGAGAAGCAGCTCTACGATGCAGTGGCCGCCAACATCGCGCTGCGGCGCCTGGTGAGCGACACGGAGTGTGCGCGCGCGGCGCTGTTCCTGATCTCCGACTACGCCTCAGGGGTGACGGGCGCGGTCCTCGACGCCAACGGCGGGGAGACCTTCCCGGCCTGAGGCCGCCGGCTGCGGCACGGCCGCCTCAGGCGGCCGTTTCCGCTTCCTCCAGGCGCGAGGGCATGCCGGCGACGCGGTGCTGGACGCCCTCGACCTGCTTGAGGAACTCCTGCTTGCGCGCGCGGCGGTTGTAGAACTGCCGGTACCAGATGCGCGACTTGTGGAACGGGCCGTCGCCGGGCACCTGCAGGATCTGCAGCGCCGGCTTCTTGTTGGCCCAGACGTCGAAGTCCTGCGCGAAGGCGAGGCGTGCGGTTTCCTGGTAGGCACGCGCGGCCGCCACGTCGGCCGCGGTGGCCACCGGGTTCTGCGACTTCACCAGCAGCGCGTGCCACACCTTGATGACGCCATCGTCGACCATGGTATGGCCGATGAAGATGATCGACTCACCCATGCCCATCATGTAGGAGAGCAGGAAGCCCGGGCCGTGATAGGTGGTATCGGTGGTGAGGATCGGGCTCACGCCATCGGGCGTCACCAGGGTGCGGTGGCCGCCGCCCTGGATCTGCGTCGCCAGGTGGCCGCGGAACTCGTTGCGGTAGAACTTGACGCTCTCGCCGTGCACCGGCCCCAGGTGCGAGCAGTCCGCGATGTTGTCGATCACTTCCTGCGCATGGCAGCTGATGACGCCGAGGTGATCGTACTTCCAGCGCACCCACTGCGGGTCGTTCCACTGCGGCAGCGCCGGCGCTTCCCACTCCGGCTCGCCCCCCTCGGGGTCGTACCAGACGAAGATGGCGCCGAGGCTCTCGACGATCGGCCAGGTGCGCACGCACGCGGCCTTCGGGATCGGTGCCTTGCTGTAGGGAATGTCGTTGCACTTGCCGTCCGGGCCGAAGCGCCAGCCGTGGTAGGGGCAGCGGATCGAGTCGCCCTCGATCTGGCCGTCGTGCACGACGTAGGAGCTGTCGTTGCGCGCCAGGTGCGTGCCCATGTGCGGGCAGTAGGCATCGAGCATCACCACGCGCCCGCTCTTGCCACGGTACAACGCGAACTCCTGCCCGAAGAAGCGCACCGCCAGCGGGCGCTCCTTGAGCTCCTCGGCGTCCGCGACCATGAACCAGCCGCGCGGAAAGGTGAATTCGCCGAGCCCGTAGTCCTGCGTGCGTGCCATGCCGTACTCCTGCTGCGCGAGCCGAAAAGCTACCAGATCACTGTCACCGCGCAACCGACCTGAATTGACGTAGTCCGTTCGGACGGTCGCTGCGCGCCTACGCGCCGGCCGCCGGAATTACCATGTGGGCCGGTACGTTGTGCTGGAAGCAGCCTTCCTCGACGCGCTCGCTCATGCGCCAGCCCTGCGCCGTGCGTATGAACTTATCGTGGTACCAGAGCCCGAGGAACATCACCTGCGAGCCACCGGCCGGCAGCGGCGTGTCCATCGGATTGATGCATAGCGTGCGCCCCGTGGCGCGATCGCCGGCGAGCTCGAGCTCGATGTTGCCGACCAGGTGGCAATAGTGCGGGAAGTGGGCGAGGGCCGTGCCCAGCCAGGCCTTGACCTCGGGATAACGTCCGTCTATGCCGCCGAGCTTGCGGTAGTCGATGTAGGCATCGGGGGTGAAGACGCGGTCGAGGCCGTCCCAGTTGCGCTGATCGATGCTGTTGGCGTAGTGCACGATCAGCTGCTCGATCTCGAAGCGGTCGGACAGCTCCTGCAGGCTCATCATCGGCGTTCTCCTTCTGCTGCCGCTGACGCTGCGGCCGGGATCTGCAGGTGCGCGGGCACGTTGTGCTGCACGCACGCCTCCTGCACGCGCCGGCTCATGCGCCAGCCGCGCGCGGTCCGCAGCAGCTGGTCGCGGTACCACATGGCAAGCAACATTACCTGCTGCCCGGCCTCGGGCAGCGGCACGGCCACCGGGTTCAGGCATAGCGTGCGCGCACTGGCCGCGTTGCCCGCGAGCGCGATCTGGATGTTGCCGACCAGGTGGCACATGCGCGGGAAGGCCGTGACCGCCGCCGGCAGCCAGCGGCGGATCTTCGGGTAGTCGCCATCGATGCCGCCGGTGGCGCGGTAGTCGATGTAGGCATCGGCGGTGAAGATCTCATCGAGCAGCTCGAAACGGCGCGCATCCAGCGCATTGCTGTAGCGCACGATCAAGGTGCGGATATCGTACTGATCGCAGAGCGCCTGCAGGCTCATCCGGGCAGCCTCGTGCCGGGCCCGCCCGGGGGCATCTGCAGCAACTCGACGATGAGCGGATCGTCGCGGCGCTCGAGGTACGCGAAGGTCGTGTCGGCGCACCACCGCTTGTACCAGATCGGCCGGTAGCCGAGCGGTGCGAGCCGGGCGATCCAGCCGTCGGCATCCTCGACCCGGTACTGCACGTGGTGCATACCTTCGCGGCCGCGCTCGATGAATTCACGGTGCGGGCTGTCGCCGGAGCGCCACTGGATGAGCTCGATCTCCAGCGCGCCACTGTGGCCGATGGCGATGTCGAGCTGCACGTCCGCGGCGCGTCCGCGGTAGGTGGCGCCGGGCACCGAGCCGTCGAAGCGCTGCCAGGGACCGTACAGGCGCGCGTACTGGCGCATGGACTGCTCGAGGTCGCGCACCACGAAGCCGATCTGCACCAGCGGTGGCAGGCCGAGCGTATCAAGCGCAGCGGGGCTGTTCATGCGGGTTGCGCTCCAGGTTGGGGGCTCAGGTACCGGCGCGGGCCGCTCTCGGCCGCGGCGGCGCCGGCGATGCTGCGTGCGACGCGGCGCCCCGAGAAGATGCAGTCCGCGTACGCCAGCCCGCTCATGTAGACGTTCGAGCAGATGCCGACCGCGCTGCGGCCGGCCGCGTACAGCCCGCCGATCAGGCTGCCATCCTCGCGGCGCACCTGGCCGCTGCGCTCATCGACCTTAAGCCCGCCCAGGGTCAGCATCGGCATGGGGAAGTAGCGGCTGTGGACGGAGATATCGATGGCATGCAGCGGCGTCTGCTCGAGCGCGCTGATCTCCTCGCGCGACTTGCCGACGACGTCGGGGATCTCCCCGCGCGCGGCGCGGCTGTAGGCGTCGATGCTCGCGCGCAGGCCGGCCGGATCGATGCCGACGGCCTGCGCCAGGGCTTCGGGCGTGGCGGCGGTCGTGCGGTTCATGAGCATGTTCAGGCGCGCCACCTGGCGCTGGTAGTTCACGAACTCGGCGCCGGGGGCGATCTGGCGCCGCCCCTCGCGGTACAGGGCCTCGTCGATCACCAGGAACGCCACTCCGTCGGGGCTGTGGGCCACGGCATCCCCGAGGGTGGAGCCGTACACGCCCTCGTGACAGATGCGTGCGCCGTGCTTGTTGACCACGATGCCGCGCGGCCAGGCCGCCGGCGGGTTGATCATGCACCAGCCCGTGACGCGGTCCATCGAGCCCACCGCGCCGCCGACACTCTGGCCGAGGCGGATGCCGCTGCCGGTGTCCCCGAGGGTGCCGTTGGGCAGGCCGCGGCGGTAGAGCGGCGCATAGTGCTCGACCATGGCGGAGTTGAGGATGAAGCCGCCAGCGCTCAGCAGCACGCCGCGTCGCGCCCGTATGAAGCGCGTGACGCGCTGCTCGGCCTCGATGCGCGAGGCGGCGGCGAGGTAACGCCGCGCCAGGCCGATGGTGAGCGCCGCCAGCGGAATGACCGGTGGCAGCAGCTCCAGCAGCCAGTTGGCGCGGCGGATGTAGCGCTCGAAGCGGCGCGCCGCGGCGCTGTCGGCGGGGATCGCGAGCGCCTTGACCCCGAGCACGGTGCCGGCGCGGTCGAGCACCAGCTGGCGCACCTCGGTGTACTTGTGGAAGCGCACGCCGCGCGCAGCGGCGGCCGCCGCCAGGGGCTGCCAGATGCCCCAGCCCAGGCCCCAGGCCTTGCCGCGGTTCTCGACCGCCGTGCGATGGCCGCGTGCGGCGGGCACGGCGCGCGCGGCGTAGGCGGGGACCAGCGAGTTGTCCGGGTGGTAGAGGTGGTACTTCAGCGGCGGGTAGGAAACCTTGCGGCGGAACACGCCGCTCGAGGACAGCCGCGCGCCGTGCGCGAGCAGCCAGTCGATGGTGGCGGGACTCTCCTCGCAGAAGGCCCGCAGCGTCTCATCGGACACCACGCCTTCGGTCTCGATGCGCAGGTACTTGAACATCTCCTCGGCCGAGTCCTCGACGCCGGCGTCGCGCTGGATCTTCGTGCCGCCGCCGGCATAGAAGACCCCGCCGTTGGCGGCCGAGGAGCCGCCGCCCTCGTAGCGGTCGAACGCGACCACGTCCACGCCATGCTCAGCGGCCTCGAGCGCGGCGGCGACACCGGCGCCGCCGTAGCCTACGACCACCAGGTCCGCGGCCTCATCCCAGCCCTGCACCTGCGCCGATTCGACGATGAGCGGCGCCTCCACCGGCGAGGCCCACTGCGGGTTACTGGGATCCATGCTCATGGGTGCTCAGATTCTCGCGCGCTATGCCCGCGTGCTCAAAGTCGCCGCTCAGCGTCCGGGCGCAAACGCCAGCAGCAGGTTGCCGGGCTGGCGCATGGAGCCCGAGTTCACGAACAGCATGCCGTGGGCGATGACTTGGCCGCCGTAGTCGATGGCGCCGCCATGGCCGCGCACGCCGTTGACCGTGCTGAAGGTCTGGCCCGTGTCGAACTGCCACAGGATGTGCCCGTCGGCGGCATCGTAGGCGCGCATGTAGCCATCCATCGCACCCGCGAACACGACTCCGGGGATGAGGGCGACGCCGGCGAGCAGGGCGTGGGCGCAGTTCGTGCTCCCCCAGGCACACGCATTCGCCGGCGTCGGCGTGCGCCACAGCACCGCACCGCTTGCCGGCTCGAGCGCCACGAGCGCGCCCGGCCCCTTCTGCGCGATGGGGTCGTACTCGGAGGTGGCGACGTACGCGCGCTGCGCATCGCTCGCCAATGCCCAGAGGATCGCGCCGTTGGGCGTTCCGGAGGCGAGCACGCGCTGCCAGGCGCGCTTGCCGTCGGCCGCCTCGAGGCCGTAGACGATGCCGGACTTGGCACCGGCCACGAGCATCGCGTGCCCGCCGGAGCTGATCAGCAACGGCGAAGCGGCGAAGTCGAAATCCGGGCCGAGCGGGCTCGGGCAGTTGCCCACGGGCTTGCCGTTGCACAAGAGGATCCAGGCGTCGTTCTTCAGCACCTGGTGGGTCCACAGCCGCGTGCCATCCGCCAGGCGCAACGCCAGGACCGCATTGGTCGAGTCTGTCTGCACGTTGGTGTAGGAGTCACCGGTACCGACGTAGATGACGCCGCGCTGCACATCAATCGTCGGCGCCGAGAAGATCGAGCCGCCGGCAGGCCCGAGCAGCTTCTGGCCGCTCGCGGTCTTGATCGGTCCTGCGGGCTTGCGGATGGTGTAGGCGCGCCAGCGGATCTGCCCGGTCGCCGCGTTGAGCGCCACCAGACTGCCGCGGAAGGTGCAGCACTCGTACTTCGGGTCGGCCGCCGCGACCTCCTCGAACGAGCTCACCGGTGCGTACAGCGTGCCCTGATACAGCTGCGGTGTCCCGACCAGACGCACGATGGGGTGCTCGTCCAGGTGCGTGACCCACAGCCGGTGGCCGTCGCGTACATCGATGGCGTGCAAATTGCCGCGGTCATCGCCGAACCAGGCCACCACGCGCGCCTGGTGATCGCCCGCGTGCGCGGCCGGCACCTCGTCGATGACGATGCCGGTGCGCACCAGGGCCGCGGCGTCGTAGCTCCAGTAGGTGCAGCCGCTGCGCGCATCGAGCGCAAACACCCGCCCGCCGGTACCGCCGGTGAGCACGACATCCCCGACGACCGAGGGCTGGGCGAAGGCTGCGCGTCCGGGGTAGGCGAACGTCCAACGCAGCTGCAGGTGCGGCACATCCTGGGCCGTGAAGCCCGGCTCGGGCTGGTAGCGGGAATTGGCCAGATCGCGGCCCCAGCTGCGCCAGTCGCCCTCGCTGAGGTGCGGTGCGGCCGGGCCTGCGCAGCGGTTGGCATCGGGGGCGGCGCGCGGTGCCGGCTTTTTGCCCGTGATGTAGATCGCCAAGCTCTGGATCTGCGCGGCGCTCAGGCCCTGTGCCTGCGTGCGCATGACCCCGAGGCTCAGCGTGTCGATGACATCCTCGGCGCTGCGCGTGACGCTGATCAGCACCTTCGGCGGCACGCGCCCGTTCGCATGATCGTGGCAGACCGCGCAGTGGGTCGCATAGAGCGCCTCGCCCTCGGGGCTGAGCGCCTCGGGTGCCGCGACCCGCAAGTCCTGCGATTTCTCCGGCGCCGCCGCCGCTGCCGTCTGCGCGGCCGTCGCGGGCAGCATCGTGGCGGTGAGCCAGCCGAGCAACGCGGCGCGGTTGCGAGTCATCGCTTGTGCTGACTCCGGAAAAAGCGCGCGGGCCGTGGAGGCCCGCGCGCGTGGCTCGCTTGAAACGGCTTAGTAGCCGTACGAGAGCTGGGCTCCGAACATGCGCACCGGTGCCCAGGCCTGCGCGCTGTACAGGTACCCGGTCTGCGGGATGATCCCGCCCGTGGCGCTCGGCACCGGAACGATCGGGGCCGCGCCCTGGCCGATCGTGTGCTCCAGGTAGCTCTTGTCGGTGCAGTTCTTGCACCACAGTGAGAGCTTCATGACGTGCTTGCTGCCCTTGGTGTCGAAGTTCCACGTCAGACGCCCGTCGAGCACGCCATGTGCGGGGATCGAGTACCAGTCGGCAGAGCCCGGCACCGCCACGCCGGTGGGCGCGGTGTCGTACTGGCGACCCTGCCAGCGGTAGTTCATGAAGAACTCCAGCCCGCCGCCGCCATCGGTATGGAACATCGTCCAGTCGAGGCTGCCGTTGGCGATGTTGTTCGGCGCGTACGGCAGGCGGAACAGCTGATGGATGTTCTGTCCCACGGTGTAGGGCGAGCCCGGGTTGACCGCGGGGTCAAAGACCGTGCCGGCGACCGCATAGACCGGGTCGATCTCCGTTGACAGCACGGTGTCGCTGAGGCTGATGCTCAGGTCGCGCGTGGGCGCGATCAGGAACTCGAACTCCGCACCGGCCACCTTGGCCGAGCCGGCGTTGTAGGACTGCACGATCGCCAGGTTGCTCGGATCGACGTTGAACTGCAGCTGCATGTCCGAGAACTTGCTGTAGAACGCGGCGATGTTGGCGCGCAGCTTGTGCTCGAACCAGAAGGACTTCAGGCCGAGCTCGTAGGTCGTCACGTTCTCGGGCTGGAAGGTCTGGTTGAACGCACCGATCGGACCGGCCTCGCTCGAACCGCCGGCCTTGTAGCCGGTGGCGATGCGCAGGTAGGTATTCACATCCGGCGTCCAGGCGTAATTGATCGTGCCGGAGGGGTTGAACTTGCTGAAGCTCAGGCTGTTGTGCGCGCCGGTCTCCGAGGCATTGATCGGGAACTGGCAGAACGGCCAGGTGGCCGGGTTGTTGAAATCGCAGAACGGATTGGCGGGCGGTGGCACGAACGCGAGCGCCTCGGTCGAGTAGTCACGCGTGGCGCTGCGGTCATCCTTGGTGTAACGGCCGCCGAGTGTGATCGACAGCGGCTGCGTGACCTGCCAGGTCACCTGGGCGTAGGCGGCCTTCGACTTCGCGTCCGCGGTCACGTAGCGGCTGCTCTGCTCGGTGTAGATCGGAATCCCCGGCAGGAACTCCCGCGGGATGTCGATGGTGCCGCCCTCCCAGTGGTTGGCGCCCTCGTCGAAGTAGTACAGGCCGAAGACGTAGTTCCACTTGGGCCCGACGTTGCCGACCAGCTGGATCTCCTGGGTGAACTCGTTGCTCTGCACCACATCGTTGCTGGTGAAGTTGGTGATGCCCGCGGCCGCGGCCCCTGCGGGGTCGGTGAACGCGCCCGCATAGTCCTGGTAGAAGCGCGAGTCGAGGCCACGGTAGTAGGTGAGTGAGCGCAGCGTCGTGCTGTCGTTGAGCTTGAAGTTCAGCGTCAGCGCGTCGGAGTTGAACTTGGCGATGCTGAGCGGCAGGTAGATCGGCTCCCAGGTGTTGCCGGCCAGGCCATCGGTCTGCGGGTAGCCCTGGATCAGGCCGACCAGCTGCGGATCCTGGTAGTAGATCGGGGTTGACTCAATCTTGCCGATCTCGAAGAAGTAATCCGCGGTGAACAGGCCGCCGGTGTCCCAGCGCAGGCTGACGCGGGCGCCCTTCTGGCTCTCGTAGTTGTAGTCCTCACCGCCGGAGTTGTCGACGTTGCCGCCGAGATGCGTATACAGGCCGGTGACCTTGCTCGACAGCCCGCCGAATATCGTGGGCAGATTGACCGTGGCGAGTGCGCGCACGTACTGGCGCTGGCCACCGTCGAGGCTGAATTTGACGTCGAAGTCGCCGGTGGGCTTCTTGCTGATGATGTTGACGGCACCGCCGGTGGTGTTGCGTCCGTACAAGGTGCCCTGCGGACCGCGCAGCACCTCGACGCGCTCGACGTCGGCCAGATCAAAAGTCTCCGCCTGCGGGCGCGAGATGTAGAAGCCGTCCTCGTACAGGCCGACCGAGCCGTCCTGCGTGATCTGGTTGGCGTCCGCCACGCCCTGGCCGCGCATGTAGAGGATCAGCGTGTTGCTGGAACTCGGGTACGGCGTGAAGTTGATGCTGGTCGACTGGTCGGCCACGCCGGCGAAGGTGGTGACCCCGGCCTTCTCGAGCGTGTCGGCCGAGAGCGCGGTGATCGCGATCGGGGTCGTCTGCAGATTCTCTTCGCGCCGCTGCGCGGTGACGACGACTTCCTGGATACCCTCCGGAGTCTGGTCCTGGGCGAGCACGAGCCGTGCATCGGCGATGAACAGGCCTGTCACGGCGAGCATCGCGCCGCCGAAGCGCGAACCGGGTTTCAACATGAGAATCCCCCTAGATGCTTGGATAATCAGCCAGTCGATCATACGCGTGAACCATCGCTTGTCGAGCGGAAGTTGCCTGCACGCAACGTAAATCTGCGGTGACTGCCGAAGCAACCTTGCCTCGTCCAAACGAGGGATTGCCGCGTTCGGTCAATGGCTATGATCACTGGTCTTTTCGCGCAGGGGCGCGGCGGGGGCTCGATGAAGCACGGGGCGCGCGGCGTCATCTGCGCATGCGGGGTTGTTGCTATTCTGCTGCCGCTCCTCGCGGGCTGCACGCGCTCCGCGCCGGTCGACTATTCCGGTGCGCTGGGCGGCTGGCCCGCCTGGGGTGCTGACCCCGGTGGCATGCGCTACTCGCCGGTCACGCAAGTCACTCCCGCCAATGTCCGGCAGCTTAGGGTCGCGTGGGTCTATCGCATCGGCGAGCCGAGCCTCCTGCCGGCGCACCCGACCGAGGCGGCGCAGGTGCCGCGCATGTTGGCCAAGGGCCTCACCCCCGAGATCAAGCGGCTGCCGGCGCTCGAGGCCACACCGATCCTCGCCGAGGGGCGGCTGTACCTGTGCTCGAGCTCCAACCGCGTGGTGGCACTCGACCCGGAAAGCGGGCGCGAGCTGTGGGCGTTCGATCCCAGGCTGGACACCACCGGAGCGGTGCTGCTGGTGTGTCGTGGCGTCAGCTACTACCACGACGCCCAGGCGAGCGCGGGCAGTGCGTGCGCCAGCCGCATCTTCACCGGCACCCAGGATGCGCGGCTGATTGCCCTCGATGCGGCCACCGGGCGGCCCTGCAGCGATTTCGGGCAGGGTGGGACGGTGGACCTGAAGGCCGGGCTGGGCGAGGTTGTGCCGGGAGACTACGGCGTCACTGTGCCACCGGCGATCGCCGGCGATCGCGTCATCGTCGGCGGCCGCATCACCGAGGACATGCGCACCGACATGCCACCCGGGGTGGTGCGCGCCTTCGATGCGCGCACCGGCGCGCTGCTGTGGGCCTGGAACTCGGTGCCACCGCAGGCAGCGGGGGTCGCCGCGGACGGCAGCTACCGGCGCTCAACCGCCAATACCTGGTCGGTGTTCTCCGTCGACCCGGCGCGCAACCTGGTGTTCATCCCGACCGGCAACGCGCAGGTGGGACTGTATGGCGCCACCCGCGACGCCGACGGGCGGGACTACTACGCCAGTTCCGTGGTCGCGCTGGATGCAACCACCGGCAAGGTGGTGTGGCATTTCCAGACAGTGCACCACGACGTCTGGGACTACGACGTGCCCTCACAGCCGGTGCTGTTTGATTTCCCGACGCCCGCGGGCGCGGTGCCGGCCGTCGCGCAGCCCACCAAGCAAGGGTATCTGTTCATCCTCAACCGTGAGACCGGGGCGCCGCTGATTCCGGTGGAAGAGCGTCCGGCGCCGCAGGGTGGGGCGGTGGAGGGTGAGCACCTGGCCCCAACCCAGCCGGTGCCGAGCAACGCCGCCTATGTGCTGCAGCGGCCGCCCTTCACGGAGGATGACATGTGGGGCTTCACGCCCTACGACCGTCACAAGTGCCAGCAGGCGTTCCGCCGCTACCGCTACCAGGGTGCCTTCAGCGCGCCATCACTGCAGGGCACGATCACGTATCCGGACAACCTCGGGGTCATGAACTGGGGCAGCGCCGCGGTCGATCCGGTGCGCAACCTGCTCATCATCAACACCAGCCACGTCGCCACGATTGCGCAGCTGGTGCCGCGTGCCGAAGCCGACGCCAGCTTCGCGAAGGGCGAATGGCTGCTCGCGCAGGAAGGCACCCCGTATGCAGCCCGCTGGACGCCGATGCTCTCGCCCTGGGGGGCGCCCTGCAACCGCCCGCCGTGGGGCGAGCTGGTCGCCATCGACCTGAAGCAGGGCAAGCGCCTATGGCAGGTGCCGCTCGGCACGACACGGGATCTGGCGCCCTGGCCGCTGTGGCTGAAGCTCGGTACGCCCAACATCGGCGGGCCGCTGGTCACCGCCTCGGGCCTCACCTTCATCGGCGCAACCACGGATGACTTCCTGCGTGCCTTCGACAACGCCAGCGGCCAGGAGCTGTGGAAGGGCCGCCTGCCGGCCGGACCGCAGGCGACGCCCATGACCTACCGGCTTCGCGCCGACGGCAAGCAGTTCGTGGTCATCGCAGCTGGCGGCCACCGCTACATGCGCACCAAGCTCGGCGACTACCTGGTCGCCTTCAGCTTGTGAGGATGTAGTCGCTGAGGTTCGGCGCGCGCGTCCATTTCCAGTAGTCCGCCAGACGCCACGGCGAGGTCGTGACCACGCGGCCGGCACGGTTGCGGTACCAGCTGTTGGCGGCCGGGTGCGACCACACGAGGGTCTCGAGCTCGGCAATCAGCCGGCGGGTGTAGTCCTCGTGGACCTCCGGCTTGCAGTCCATCGCCCGGGCGCCGCTCTCCAGCAGCGCCTGAATGCAGGCGGTGATGTAGCGCACCTGGCACTCCGAGTGGAAGATGATGCTGCCCGCATGCGCGAGGTTAGTCGCCGGCCCGTACAGGCAGAACAGGTTCGGGAACTGCGGCACCGTGATGCCGAGGTAGGCGCGCGGCTCATCGCCCCACACCTCGCTCAGGCGCTTGCCCTGACGCCCGACGATCTCCATCGGCCACAGGAACTTGGTCGCGTGGAAGCCGGTGGCATAGATGATGACGTCGACCGGGTAGTGGCCGCTGGCCGCGACCACCCCGGCGGCGTCCAGTCGCTTGAGCTCCTCGGTGATCAGTTGGACATTCGGCTGCTGCAGCGCGCGCAGCCAGCTGCCGTTGTCCTGCAGCATGCGCTTGCCCATGAAGGGGAACTTCGGGGTGACCTTCTCCAGTAGCTCCGCGTTGCCGTGGAGCTGCGACTTCATGTACTCGAGCAACTGCGTGCGGTACTGATCATTCAGCGCGTTGACGGCGCGCTCCGGATGCGCGAAGGACTTGTCGATGCGGATCGCCGGCAGGATCCCGTCGCTTCCCGGGTAGAAGATCAGGAAGCGGAACCAGCGCGCGTAGTAGGGCACGTGCTGCACCAGCCAGCGGAACTGCGGGCTCACGGCCTCGTGATAGAGCGGATTCGGCAGCATCCACGGTGCCGAGCGCTGGAAGACGTACAGCTTGGCGGCACTCTTGGCGACTTCGGGCACCAGCTGGAAGGCGCTGGCGCCCGAGCCGATCACGGCGACCCGCTTGCCGGTGAGATCGAGCCTGGCATCCCAGGCGCCGGAGTGCACCTGTACGCCCTTGAACTCCTCGCGACCGACGATCTCCGGAATGCGCGGACGGTTGAGCTGGCCAACCGCGCTGACGATGGCGTTGACGCGCATGGAGCGTGGCGCCCCGCCGGTGTTGCTCTTGAGCTGCACGTCCCAGACGGCTCGCTCCTCGTCGTAGCGCGCCGCGGTGACCTCGGTGTTGTAGCGGATGTAGGGCTCAAGACCGTGGCGCTTGACGAAGTGGCGGAAGTAGGCGAGCAGCTCGTCGCGCCGCGAGAAATACTCCGACCAGGCGTACGGCTCGAACGAGTAGGAATAGAAGTGATTGGCGATATCGACGCGGCAGCCCGGGTAGGAGTTCTCGTACCACGTGCCGCCGACCGAGTCGTTCTTCTCCACGATCGTAAAGGGGATGCCGGCCTCCTTCAGCCGCAACCCCTGCAGCAGGCCCGACATGCCGGCGCCGATCACCAGCACGTGGAACTTCTCGCGCAGCGCGGCCGGCACCTCGCGTGACCAGCGCGGCGCGCGCGAGTCATTGCCATCCAGCGCCAGCTCCTCGAGCATCATCGGCACGTACTCATCGCCTACCCGGTCGCCGACCATGAAATTCATCATCTGCTGGATGAGGGACGCGGAGGGTTGCGGCGGCAGCGTGCAGCCGCGGTCACGGTAGGCCTTGAGGGCCTCGAGCGCCTGGGCGCGCACGCGGGCCTGCTCGGCCTCGCTCAGCCCGCCCTGAAAGCCGCCCAGCATCACCACCTTGGGCCGGATATCCCCCTCGAGCAGGCTCGCGTCCCCGGTTATGTGGATGAGCGACATCATCAGCGTCGGGATGCTGGCGCCCTCGAGCTGCTCGGCGATGAATTCATCGCTCTCGGTGATGGGCTTCTCGGCAGGCAGCAGGTGCTCACTCATCGGCGGTACCCGAAAGACGTGCGATCAGAAGCCGCCACGATACGCGCTCGCGGTTGCAGCGCCCATCGGCGGTTGCTTCTAGTCCGGTACGACGAGGTGACGAGAGGGTCGCCGTGCCGCGCGCGCTCAGTCGGTGAGCTCGCCGCTCTCGATGGCGCGCGCGCTGGCGAGCGCCGCGCGCCCCTGCGCGCGCAGCTGCTCGAGCGGCAGCAGGTAGGCGCTCACCTTAGGCGGGGGCGCCTGGGTGAGGATCAGCCGCAGGCTCATGCCGCCGTGCACGTGAGCCGCAGGGTCGATCCAGTTGCCGCCGACGCCCGGGTCGGTGTCGGCGATCACGACATAGACCGAGCCGTCCGCCTCCAGCCGGCAGCGGTACTTGGTGACGTAACCCTGCCCATCCTCGTAGTTGTCCAGATTCTCCTGCCACATGTTGCAGAGCTGGAAGATCCAGTAGTCGCACGGCGGGGGTGTGAAGTGCAGCACCAGCGCCTCGGCGGGCGCCTTCTGCCAGGTGCCAAAGCCGTGGTGTCGATCGGGCACCCCGCCATTGCTCAAGTACAGCGCACGGCTGAAGCGGATGCTGTTCGGGCGCTTGGCGAGATTGTCCTGCCACCAGGAGCGCACCAGCTCGAGGTAAGCGAGCACCAGCTGTCCGCTCTTGGCCAGCTGGCTACTGAGGTGCGCGGCCGCCAGCGGCTCGGGGACCGGACGATCGAGTCGCTCGATGTGCATCACCGGCTCCTGCTCGGCGGCGCGCTCGTGGTGCACGATGCGGATCAGCAGCCCCACGCAGTCGGGCTCGATCGGCAGCCAGTTGCGCCCCGCCGCGGGCGCCTCGCGGCTCACCAGCACCTCGAAGTTGCCGTGCGCGTCGCACTCGATCGCCTGGCTCTGCAGCATGGCGGTGGTGCGCAGCAGCGCCGGGTTGCAGTCCCTGAGCCCCTCGAAGCCGCGCGCCGCCCAGTCGTACGCGCCGGCGTCGGCGGGCTGGCGAGCGGACCAAGCGGCCATCACGAAGTAGGGCACCGTGCCGCGGTTGCCGCGGATCACATAAGCGTGCCGTCCGTCGATGAACTCGGCCAGCAGGTGATCCTGGTCGGGCGACTGGAAGTTGATCGATTGCCGCCACGGCGCATCGCGCAGCCGCGGCCGGCGCGGCTCGCAGTTCTCCACGAAGCGCTCAAAGCCGTTGCGCGCCAGGCGCGTGAGGAAGCGGTACCACTCGGCGCGATCGAGCGCCGTCGGCTCGCTGCCGAAGCGGTCGATGGCGCGACCGGCGAGCTTGAGCACGTCGCAGTAATCCTCCCAGGCGCGTCCCGCCAGCAGCCGTGCCGCGCTCGCCTCGCTCTCGGTGGGCTCCTCGTTCATGTTGTGCGCTGCTCCGGGACGTCGCGGGCGGCGGTGGCCGCGTGCCTGTGCGCATGCTACCCCGTATCGGGGATGCGGGCAGCGGGGCGCCGTGCGCAAATGCGGCATGACTGTCCCGCGCTACGCGCTCGGTGCCGTGGTGGTTGGCACCGGGTTCGGCGTCTTCACGCATCTGCGCGCCCTGCGCAACGCCGGCATCGAAGTGCGCGCGCTCGTCGGTCGCGATCCGGCCAAGACCCGCGCGCGCGCGCAGCTGCTTGAGGTGCCGCGCGCCTGCACCTCGCTGCGCGAAGCTCTGGACGACGCTGCGGTGAAGATCGTCACCATCGCCACCCCGCCGGCGACGCACGCGGCGCTGGTGCACGAGGCCGTTACCGCCGGCCGGCACGTGCTGTGCGAGAAGCCCTTCGCCATGAATCTCGCCGAGGCGCGCGGCATGCTGCAGGCCGCCGAGCGCGCCGGGGTCGTGCACACCCTGGGAGTGGAGTTTCGCTTCGCCACGGTGCACGAGCTGCTGCGGCGGACGATCGCCTCGGGCGCCATCGGCGAGCCGCGCCAGGCGCTGTTCGCCTGGCTGGTGCCGTTCCTGTCGTATCCGGGCGCGCAGACCCCGGAGTGGTGGGACGATGAGGCGCGGGGCGGCGGCTTCCTCGGCGCCTGGGGTTCACACCTGATTGACCAGGTGCGGGTGACGCTCGGTGAGTTCGCGGCCGTGAGCGCGCGGCTGCAGACGCTCTCGGGCAAGGCGGGGATGAGCGCCGACGACACCTTCTCGGCCCAGTTCCGCCTGGTGAACGGCCTCGAGGGCGTGTTCGTCGAGTCGATGGCGGCACCCGGGGACATGTTCGGCATCGTGCGCATCTCCGGCAGCGAGGGCGCGCTGTGGATCGAGGGTGTGCAGGGCGAGGAGCTCTGGCTTGCGGACCGGGCGGGCAACAAGAAGCGCGTCGCCGTTCCGGCCGAGCTGGTGCTCGAGGCGCCGGTGCCGTTTCCGCACGCGCAGTTGATGCAGACCGCTTACGAGCAAGCGCACGCTTTCGGCACCGACCTGGCGCCTTACACCCGGCTGATCGAGCGCATGCGCGCGCGCATCGAGGGTGCGGCGGCTGCGGAGAGCCCGCCGCTGGCCACGTTCCGCGACGGGGTGGCCGGGCAGGCGGTGATCGATGCCATGCGCACTTCCGCGCGGGAGAGCCGCTGGGTTGCGGTGCCGCCGCTGGCTTAGCAGGCGGGCGATCCGCGCGGGCGTGCAGCCGGCGCGCGATCCGCGTTAGATTGCACACGGCCGGAACGTGCGGCAGGCGCTTCAGTGTACTCACGCGAGTTGCGGGGGTTGAGCATGTCAGAGGATGCGATCGGGCGCGTCGTCAGCGGCGCCACCTGGGAAAGATTCTGCGACGCGCTGAAGGCGGCCGGCGCCGAGGTGCTGCGCCCGGAGACCCCGGCGACGGAGCTGGACCGTGCGGAAGGCTGGCGTTACCTGACGCGCCTGACGCGCGTGGCGCTCGAGATGATGCTCGAGTTCGGCGACCCGGACTTCCCGGTGCTCTATCAGGCCTCGAACGCCACACTCAAGATCGGTGGCGACAATCCCGACAATGTCTACTGGAACGCCACGATCGCGGGGGATCGGGACTACCGGCTGCGCGGCACGCGCGGCACGGTCCGCTACCTCTCCTTCGCCACCAAGGCGAACCGCTATGCGATCGACGGCACGCTCGCCTCCACCGGCGAGCTTGACGCGCCGAACCTGAAGGTCAACGCCGACGGCACTTTCGAGGTGCTGGTGAGCCGCAATCCGCAGCCCGGCAACTGGCTGCCGATGTCCGCTGATTCCTCCATGCTGCTGGTGCGCAACACGATTCTCGACCGCACGCGCGAAACCCCGGCGCTCATGAGCATCGAGCGTATCGGCGGACCGCCGAAGCCGCCGCCACTGAATGCGGCGCGCATCGAGCGCGCGCTGCAGTCGAGCGCGGCCTTCGTCAAGGGGACCGCCCACACCTTCGCGGACTGGGTGGCGAGCTTTCGCGCGCATCCGAACGAGCTGTGCACGGTCGACCAGACGGTCTTCTTTCGCGCCGGCGGCGATCCGAACATTTTCTATCTGCACGGCTACTGGTCGCTGCAGCCCGACGAGGCGCTGGTGATCGCGGTGCGGCCGCCCGAGTGCGAGTACTGGAACTTCCAGCTGGACAACTACTGGATGGAATCGCTCGACTACCGCTACGTGCCGGTGTGGGTCAACAGTCACACCGCAAAGTACAATGCCGACGGCTCCGCCACGCTCACCATCGCCGCCGAGAATCGCGGCTTCAGCAACTGGCTGGACACCGACGGGCATAGCAGCGGGCACATGCTGCTGCGCTGGACGCGGGCGAAGTCGCATCCGCTGCCCGAGTGCCGCGTGGTCAAGATCGGGCGCGCCGCGGCGGCCTGAGCATGCGCGAGGCCGGGCCGCTGCGCACCGAGGAGGCGCGCTTCGCGGGTCTGCCCGACTTCCCGTACGTCGCCCGCTATGTCCAGGTGAGCCATGCGCGCCTCGGGGCGTTGCGCATGGCGGCCGTCGACGAGGGCGCGCGCAGCGCACCGGTGGCGCTGCTGCTGCACGGTGAGCCGACCTGGAGCTTCCTCTACCGCAAGATGATCGCGCGCCTGAGCGCGGCCGGCTTTCGCGCGGTGGCTCCCGACTTTCCCGGCTTCGGTCGCTCCGACAAGCCGCCGCTGCGCGAGGACTACAGTTACGAGGGCTTCGTGCTCTGGCTGCGCGAGTTCATCGCTGCGCTTGACCTCCGGCGCATCACGCTCGTGTGCCAGGACTGGGGCGGCCCGATCGGGCTGCGCGTGCTGAGCGAGTCACCGGAGCGCTTTGCAGCCGTGCTGGCGGCCAACACCGTCCTGCCCAACTGCGAGGCGCCACCGCGCGGCGTGCCCGAGTGGCCCGGGAAGCTGATCAGCGACTGGGTCGGCACTGCCGCCGCGGCGACCGACCTGCCGGTCAGCGGCATCATCGCGGCGGTGTCCCGGCAGCGGCTGCCTGCCGAGGTGCTGCGCGGCTACGACGCCCCGTTCCCCGATGCCAGCTACAAGAGCGGGGTGCTGGCATTTCCGGGGCTGATTCCGCTCAACGAAGCCATGGCCGGCATCGCCGAGAACCGGCGGGTCTGGGCGGTACTCGAGCGCTTCGAGCGTCCCTTCCTCACCGCCTTCAGCGACTCAGACCCGACCACCGCGCCGTGGGCGGAGGTGTTTCAGCGCCGCGTGCCCGGAGCGCGCGGGCAGCCGCATGCCCTCATCCGCGGCGCCGGACACTTCCTGCAGGAAGAGCAGGGCGAGGCGCTGGCCACGGTGCTGCTGGAGCTGCTCGCGCGCGTCAGCCGCTCGCAATGTAGAACTGGCTGAAGTACTTGCGCCACTTGAGGATCTCGCCGTCCCCGTCGCACAGCAGCGGCTGCTCGCGATAGCACTTGTTGTTCCACACGATCATGTCGACGGACTCGAAGCCGGCCTCCGCGCCGCTGCCCTGGCCGACTTGCTCCTGCAGCATGTCGGCGGCGAGTTTGGCCTCCGGCGTGCCCGCGGGGAATCTGCGGTGCGTGAAACTCATGCGCATGATGGTGCGCGACTGGCTCACCGGGGTGGGGTAACTCACCATCGTCGTCACGACCTTGCCCTTGGTGAAACGCACCACCTGCAGGCCAGGTCCGGTCTGCTCGATGATGATGTAGCCGTTGGCCATGTTGACGTGCCAGCGAATGCCATCGGCGCGACACTCGCCGGTCGGGATCACGGGCGAGTGGTGCAGGAACTTCAGGTGCGCGAAGTCGACACCGTTCTCGCCGAGCTCCTGGATGAAGGTGTTGACCGGCCACTCGCCGCGGCGCGGGCTGATGTAGGCCGGGTCGCTGAGCTCGGGCACCTCCGGGATCTGCCACTGAGGCTCGGCAGCCTTGGGGTGGTACCACGCCCACACGATCCCGTACTTCTCCGTCACCGGCAGCGCCCGCAGGACCGGCTGGCGCTTGAGGATCGGGGGCATCACCTTGGCGTATGGGATGCGCGTGCACCAGCCCCTGGGGTTGTAGGCCCAGTGGTGGAACGGGCAGCGCACGGAGTCGCCCTCCACCTTGCCGCCGTGCCCGATGTGGGCGCCGAGGTGCGGGCAGTAGGGATCGACCACGCCGGCCTCGCCGAGCTCGGTGCGGAACAGCACCCATTCCTGGCCGAAGTACTGGATGTTGCGCAGCTCGCCGGCCTTGAGCTCCTCGCTGTAGCTGACGAAGAACCAGCCGAACGGAACCGGCAACGGACATCGCTCGAGCGGCCCGCCGCTTCTGGGCTCCGGGGTGGCCGGCATCTTGCTCAAAACGCTGCTCATGGGCTTCTCTCCTGGGCGTGGGACCAACGCTACCCGAGCGAGGGGGCGCCTGGCTGACTCATGTAATACGGGCCGATGATCATGCCGCCGTCCACCACGATCTCTGCACCGCACACGTAGGAGGCATCGTCACTGGCCAGGAACAGTGTCACGCGCGCGACTTCCTCGGCCTGCCCGATGCGCCCAAGCGGTACGCTCTTGTAGAAGCGGTCGGTCGCGGCCTGCACTTCCGCACTTGCCCCGGCGCGCGTCGTCATCGGGGTGCTGATGCCGCCGGGATGCACCGAATTCACGCGCACGCCACGCGGGCCGAGCTCCATGGCGGCGACCTTGGTCAGACCGCGTACACCCCACTTGCTGGCCGAATACGCGGCGGTGGCGTTCGAGCCCTTCATGCCGTCGATGGAGGAGATGTTGACGATCGCGCCGCCGCCGCGCTCGATGAGCCGGGGTGCGACCGCCTTGATGCCGAGGAATGTGCCGACCAGGTTGACGCCCAGCACGCGCTCGAACTCCTGCTTGCTGATGTCCATGAGGCCGCGCATCAGCAGTACCCCGGCGTTGTTGATCAGCACGTCCACGGCGCCGAAGCGCGCGAGCGCCGCCGCGAGCACGCCCTGCCACTGGGCCTCCTCGGCGACGTCGTGGTGCTGGAACAGCGCGCGCTCACCGAGTTCCTGCGCGAGCGCTGCGCCCTCGGCGTCGAGCACGTCGGTAAGCACCACGCACGCGCCTTCCGCGATCAGCTGGCGTGCGGTGGCCGCGCCCATGCCGCGTGCCGCCCCGGTGACGATGACGGTCTTGTTGGCGAATCGGCTCACCGCGCTCACCCCTGCGTGCGCCGGAACTACGGTACCGGCGGTATTCAAATTACCACGGGGCGCTGCCCGGCGCGAATCAGCCAGGAACGGCGGGCGGGTCGGGCATTTAGTCCCCTGTGTAAATCGATACCGCTAGTACATTAATTGACCCTCCCGGTGGCGACGCGCACAATATCCCGCCGCGCGCCGCCAGAGCGCCCCGGTCTCACGCCGGGTCCGCAGTTACCCAGGAGGTTTGAAGCCCATGAATGCCGCCGTCGCTACTGAGCGCCTGATCTCGGTCGATTCCCATGTGCACTTTACCGACGACTGGGTGAAGGCGCGGCTGCCGGCGCGGCTGCACGCGGTCTGGGATGAGGCCGCCAAGAAGCAGGCCGCCTACGAGGCGGCGGAGTTGCGCCGCGGTCAGCCGCAGCTGCAGCTTGAGGATTTCGTCGATCCGGAGGCCGCGAAGGACCCGGGCCACTTCGAGCCGAATGCCAAGCTGCTCGCCATGGACCGTGACGGCGTCGAGGCCGAGGTCATCTTCCCCGAGGTCGGCGGCGCCAAGTACTGCACCCCGGGGCTGATGGGCGATGACTGGAAGGAGAGCCTGTCCGGCTACAACGACGGCATGGCGGATTTCGCCGCCGTGAACCCGTTGCGGCTGCTCACGGCCTACCAGATCCAGCTGTTCGACATCGAGTTCGCGGTGAAGGAAGTATTGCGGCTCGCCCAGCGCGGCGCGCGCTGTGTGCAGATCACGCCGTTTCCGAGTGAGTTCGGCCTGCCGGACGTGCACGACAAGCGCTACGACCCGCTGTGGTCGGTGTTGTCGGAGACCAACATCACCATCCTCAACCATCTGGACGTCAAGGCCTCGCTGTGGGACGTGTTCCGGCGCGATCCCACGCCGCAAAAGGGCATCTTCACGGGTATGCCGGCGATGGCACTCGCCGAGCCGCTGTCCTTCTGGATCCTGACCGGCACGCTCGAGCGCTTCCCGAAGCTCAAGGTGCTCCTGGTCGAGCCCGGCCTTGGCTGGCTGCCATTCTTCTTCGAGGTGGTGCTCGATGCGCGCATGCATGCGCACTACGACTTCCCGAACGTGAAGCTCCTGCCGAGTGAATACTTCAAGCGGCAGATGGGCGCCACCTTCATGTATGAGCCGACCGGGCTCGCCACCGCCTACCGGTACTTCGGCCCGGACTGCCTGTACTGGTCGACCGACTTCCCGCACCCGGCGACCTGCTGGCCGAACTCCCGCAAGGTGGTGGCCGAGCAGTTCACCAAGGCGGGAATCCCGGAGGCGGACCGCAAGAAGATCGTCAGCACCAACGCGTTGCGCCTGTTCGGCCTGCCGGCCTGATGGTGCCGTGATGGCGGGCGTACTCGAGGGAGTGCGGGTTCTTGACCTGTCGTGGGGGATCGCCGGTCCGATGACGGCGATGCTGCTCGGCGATCACGGTGCGCAGGTCACCAAGGTCGAGCCGCCGGGCGGGGATCCCTTCCGCACGCAGCTCGGCTATCGCGTGTGGCAGCGGGGCAAGCGCAGCGCGATCCTCGACCTGAAGGACGCGGCGGACCGCGACATCCTGCGCACGCTCGCCACGCATGCGGACGTGCTGGTCGAGAGCTTCACGCCCGGCGTCACGCGCCGGCTTGGCATCGACTACGCCGTGCTCGCGCCGCTGAATCCGCGCCTGGTGTACTGCTCGATCACGGCCTATGGCCGCGACAACAGCCACTCCGAGCGCCCGGGCTATGACGCCCTGGTCGCCGCGAGGGCGGGGCTGCATTTCGAGCAGCGTGGCTGGCCGGAAGGCGCCATCAACCACATGGCCGGCGTCGCGGACCCGTTCGCCGAGGTCGAGATCCCGTACGAGTGGATGCAGGGCGCGCCGCGCCCCGGGCCGATCTTTCCGGCGAGCCACTGGCCGAGCCTCGGCGCGTTCTTCGCGGCCACCACCGCCATCAGTGCCGCGCTGCGCGCGCGCGAGGTGACCGGCCTCGGGCAGTGGGTGGAGACTTCGCTGCTGCAGGGCGCGATGGGCTGCGCCAGCGGCGTGTGGCAGCGCGCCGAGAAGATCGACGTGCCGATGTTCAACAGCTGGATCCTCGGCTCGCGCGCGCCCAAGGGGCACTTCGAGTGCGCCGATGGCCGCTGGATCCACAACTGGGTGCCGAACCCGCGCTTCATCCTCACGGCCGCCGCCGGCGAGCGGCTCGACGCGAGCCCCGACCTCAAGGCGCGCAATGACCCGGATCGCTTCGGCACCGGGCCCGAGGAGCTGCTGGTCATGATGCACTACCAGCCGCTGCTCGCCGCGGCGGTGAAGAAATTCCCCGCGCGGGCCTGGGTCGAGGCGGCCGCGACGGCGGGCATGACCATGCAGGAGGTGCGCCCCCCGGAGGAAGCGCTCGCTGATCCGCTGCTCCTCAAGGACGGCTGCGTCACCGAGCTCAACGACCCGGAGTTGGGTCCCCTGCGCCAGGTCGGCGTCACCTACCGCCTGTTCGCCAACCCGAGCCCGATCAACCGCGGTGCCGCGCGCCTGGGCGAGCACACCGCCGCCGTCCGGGCCGAGGCCGCATCGCTCAAGTCGAGGGCGCCGACGCCTCGCAGGGAAAAGGGCAGGCTGCGCGCCCCGCTCGAGGGGATCACGGTTCTCGACCTCGGGCTGGCGATCGCGGGTCCCTACGGGACGCAGATCCTTTCTGACCTCGGCGCGCAGGTCATCAAGATCAATGCCCTCTACGACACCTACTGGCATTCGAACCACATCGCCTACATGGCCAATCGCGGCAAGCGCAGCATCGCCCTGGACCTGAAGGATCCGCGCGCCATGAAGGTGCTGCGCCAGCTGGTGGCCAAGGCCGACGTCGTGCAGCACAACATGCGCTACGAAGCGGCCGAGCGGCTCAAGATCGACTATGAGAGCCTGAAGGCGCTCAACCCGCGCCTCATCTACTGCCACACGCGCGGGCATGAGACCGGGCCGCGCGAGGGGCTGCCTGGCAATGACCAGACCGGTGCGTGCCTCACCGGCGTGCAGTGGGAGGACGGCGGCATGTCCGGTGGCGGCAAGCCGCTGTGGTCGTTCACCAGCCTCGGCGACACCGGCAACGGCTTCCTCTCGGCCATCGCCATCATCCAGGCGCTCTATCACCGCGAGCGCACCGGCGAGGGACAGTTCTGCGACACCGCGATCGTGAACGCGCACCTGCTGAACACTTCCTACGCCGTCGCCCGCCCCGATGGCGCGGGCTTCGAGCGCCCGAAGACCGACGCTCGGCAGCTCGGCCATGGCGTGGCGAGCCGCCTGTACGAGACCCGGGAGGGGTGGCTGTGCGTGGTGCTGCCACGCGAGGAGGACTGGGACCGCTTCTGCATCGCCACCGGGCTCAGCGCGCTTGCGGCGGATGCGCGCTTTGCGACCGCGGCCTTGCGGATGACGCACGCGGCGGCGCTTGCCCCGCTGGTGGAGGCGAGGATGCGCGAGCGCACCGCGGCGGAATGGTTCGCGCTCCTGGATGGCGCGCGCGTGCCGTGCGAGATCTGCGACCCGAAGTTCTCCCTGAGCCTGCACGACAACCGCGAATTTCAGGAGCGCGGCTGGGTCGCCGCCTACGAGCACCCCTTCGTCGGCCGACTCAACCAGATCGGCTTGCTGTTCGACCTCTCGGCCACGCCCGGACGCGTGCAGGGACCGCCGCTGATTGTCGGCCAGCACAGCCGCGAGATCCTGGCTGAGCTCGGCTACTCGACGGCCGAGATCGAGGAGCTGTGCAAGGATTGCGTGCTCGCCTGGAGCCTTAAGGAGGGCCACCGCAAGGTGCGCAGCCCCTGGCAACCCCAGGCGCCGGCGGAGAAGAAGGCATGAGCGAGCTGGAGCGCCCGGCAGCCACGCGTCCGGATCCGGTCTTCACTCCCGATGCGGTGTTCTTCTGGGAGGGGGCGGCACGCGGCGAGCTGCTCGGGCAGCGCTGCGCCGACTGCCACAAGCTGGTATTTCCTCCGCGGCCGATGTGCCCGGCCTGCCACAGCGTGAAACGCGAGGTCGTCAGGCTCAGTGGCCGCGGCGAGGTCTACAGCTGGATCATGCCGCGGCATCCCCCGCCGGTCGGGTTCGCCGACGCTCCCATCGTCGCGCTGATCGAGCTCGAGGAAGGCACCCGCTTCGTCTCCAACCTGGTCGACATCGGCTTCAGCGAGGTGCGTGCCGGGCTGCCGGTGGAGGTGACGTTCGTGCCGACGCGGGGCGGCAAGGCCGTGCCGGTGTTCCGGCCGCGCCGGGGACGCGCCCGTGACTAAGCACGCGGCGATCGCCGGCATCGGTCAGACCGAGTTCTCGAAGAACTCCGGGCGCAGCGAGCTGCAGCTGGCCGCCGAAGCCTCGCGCGCGGCGCTCGCCGACGCGGGCATCGACCCGGCGGACGTCGACGGGATGATCACGTTCACGCTCGACCCGAGTGATGAGATCGGCCTGTGCCGCTGCCTTGGGGTGCGCGATCTCGCCTACACCACGCGCATCCCCGGCGGCGGTGCGGCCTCGGTGGCGACGGTGTACCAGGCGATGGCGGCGGTCACCGCCGGCATCGCCGAGGTGGTGCTCATCTGGCGCGCCATGAACGAGCGCTCGCAGTACCGCTTCGGGCAGCCGCTGGTGCCACAGAGCGGCGGCGTGGTCAACGTCGCGGGCAACGGCACCGGCTCGCTCCTGTGGTGCATGCCCTTTGGCGCACAGACGCCGGCCAGCTGGGAAGCGCTGGCCGCGCAGCGCTACATGAACACTTATGGCATCAGCAACGAGGACCTGGGACACGTTTCGGTCACGCAGCGCCAGCACGCCGCCACCAACCCGCTGGCCTGGTTCTACGGCAAGCCGATCACGCTCGCGGAGCACCAGCAGTCCAAGTGGATCATCGAGCCGATCCTGCGGCTGCTTGATTGCTGCCAGGAGAGTGACGGCGGCGTCGCGCTGGTCGTCACCAGCCTGGAGCGCGCCCGCGACCTGAAGCAGCCGCCGGTGCGCATCGTGGCGGCGGCGCAGTCGATCCCGGCGGAGGTGGAGGTGATCTCCAACTACTACCACGGCGACCTCACCATCATGCCGGAGGCCCAGGGCGTGGCCCGGCGCCTGTACGCCCGTGCGGGACTCGGGCCGCACGACGTGCAGCTGGCGATGCTGTATGACGCCTTCACCCCGCAGGTGCTGCGCCAGCTCGAGGCTTTCGGCTTCTGCGGGCGTGGTGAGGCCAAGGACTTCGTGCGCGACGGCAACATCGGACTGGGTGGGGCCCTGCCGGTGAATACCAACGGTGGCCTGATCGGCGAGGCCTATATCCACGGCATGAACAACATCACCGAGGCGGTGCGCCAGCTGCGCGGCACTGCCTCGAACCAGGTCCAGAACCTGCGCCATGCGCTGGTGTCCTGCGGCATGGGTGGCGCGATCCTCGCCAACGCGTAAGCTGCCGCACCATGCGCGTCATGAAGCCGGGTCTGCGCCTGAAGAGCGCGGTGTGCGCCACGGAGGTGATGGTGATCCGCGCGCCCCCGGGTGCCGCGCAGCTCAGCTGCGGCGGCGTGGAGATGCTCATCGCGGGCGAGATGGCGCCGGCTGATGCGCGGCTGGATCCGGCGCTGGCGCAGGGCTCACTCATCGGCAAGCGCTACGTCGACGCCGAGGAGCGCTACGAGCTGCTGTGCACCAAGGGCGGGGAGGGCGCGCTGAGCCTCGACGGCACGCCCTTGGCGGTCAAGCAGGCCAAGGCATTGCCCTCCTCGGACTGATCCCATGAACCTCGCGATGCTGCTCGAGATGGCAGCGGATGCCTTCGGCGAGCGCATCGCCGTCAGCTGCGCTGGCCGCACGCTCAGTTACACCGCTCTGCGCAGCGCGGCGCAGTCTGCCGCCCGCGCGCTCGCCGAGGCAGACGTTACCCGCGTGGCGCTCCTGGACGGCAACGACCTAGCGGCTCCCGTGGCGCTGTTCGCCGCCGCCATCGCGGGCCTACCGTACGTGCCGCTCAATTACCGTCTCACGCCTGCCGAGCTGGAGCAGCTGCTCGCGCGCGTGGCGCCAGCCTGGCTCGTCGTACCGCAGGTGCTGCGCGCGCCGCTGCAGCTGCCGCCGGGTATCGTGCCCGTGGATCCTGCTGCGCTGCTGCTGCCGCGCGGGGCCGCGGGCGCCACGCCCAGGGAAACCCCGAGCGAGCCGCAGGCCGTCGCGATTCAGCTCTTCACCAGCGGCACCACCGGAGCTCCCAAGGCGGCACTGCTGCGACACGAGCACCTCGTGTCCTACATCCTCGGTAGCGTCGAGTTCGGTGCGGCATCGGCGGAGGAAGCGTTGCTCATGGCCGTGCCGCCGTATCACATCGCCGGCATCTCCGCGCTGTTGAGCGCGACCTACTGCGCGCGGCGCATCGTCATGCTGCCGAGCTTCGAGCCGGCTGAGTGGGTGCGCTTGCTGCAGGCGGAGCGCATCACCCACGCCTTCCTCGTGCCCACCATGCTGGTGCGGATCCTGGAGTACCTGGCGCAGCAGCTGCCCCGGGCGCGCTTTCCTGCGCTGCGCGCGATCGCCTACGGCGGCGGGCGCATGCCGCTGGCCGTGATCGAGCGCGCCCTGCAGGTGTTCCCCGGCGTCGATTTCACCAACGCCTACGGGCTCACCGAGACCAGCGCCACCGTGTGCCTGCTGAGCCCCGAGGATCATCGCGCCGCCAAGAGCAGCGCCGATCCGGAGGTGCGTCGCCGCCTCGGTTCGGTCGGCAGGCCCTTGCCGTCGGTGCAGCTCGAGGTGCGCGATGCCTCGGGCGCGCGCCTCCCGGCCGGTGAGCCTGGCCTGGTATTCGTGCGTGGCCCCCAGGTGGCCGGGGAGTATCACGGTCGCGGCAGCCTGCTCGATGGCGAGGGGTGGTTTGCGACCCAGGACCGCGGCTGGCTCGATGCCGGGGGCTACCTGTTCCTCGACGGTCGCGCGGACGATGTCATCGTGCGTGGCGGGGAGAACATCTCGCCGGGCGAGGTGGAGGAGGCATTGCTCGCGCACCCGGCGGTCGCCGATGCGGTGGTGGTGGCGGTGCCAAGTGAGCAGTGGGGGGAGACGGTCGGTGCTGCGGTGGTCGTGAAGCCAGGCCAGTCGGTGTCCGTAGAGTCACTGCAGCAATGGGTACGCACGCGGCTGCGCTCCTCGCGCGTGCCCGAGCGGCTGGTGTTTCGCGCGACGCTGCCCTACAACGAGATGGGCAAGGTGTTGCGCCGGGTGGTGCGCGGCGAGCTCGCCGGGCAGGCGTCGCCTCAGGGCGTCCAGCGATACACGACGCCGGGATAGGGCGCCTTCCACTGCTCGAAGGCGCCGGTGATGAACAGGGCCTGCGAGCCCTCGGCGCCGAAGGCCATGTTGGTGACGTACGGCGTCGCGACCCTGATCTGGCGCACCAGCTTCTTGTCCTCGCTCACGACCAGGACGCGGCCGGAGCCATTCTGCGCGATGTAGTAGTGGCCGTCGGCACCGAGCTTCAGGCCGTCGGGTCCGTTGTAGGCGTCCGCATGCGCGGTCGGTGGCGCAAGATCCTGCAGCCGTGCCCACACGGTGCGCGGCCCGAGGCTCCCGTCGCCCTGGATCGGGAACGACAGAATGCGCCCGGCGAGCATCTCCGCGACCAGCAGGTGCTGGCGGTCGTGCGTGAGCGTCAGGCCATTGGAATAGTGGATGGTATCGGCGACCTGCACGACCGCCGCGCCATCGGCGCTCACGTGCAACACGGCGCCCGTGATCGGCGCCTTGAGGTCGTAGGCGCCGGAAGCGGAGAAGTAGAGGCCACCGCGACCGTCGGCGGCAAAGTCGTTCGGCCCGATGAAGGGCTTGCCGGCGCTGTCGCCGCGGATGACGCGGACCTCGGCCCCGGAGGCGTCCAGCTCGACCAGTGAGTTGTCGTCGTAGCAGGCCACCAGCAGGTGTTCACGGAAGCCGATGAGGCCGCTGGCGCCACAGCCGTCCCTGTGCCACAGCACGCGGCTGCTGGTGCCGTTCCAGCTCTTGACGTTGTTGGCGGAATACTCGACGTACAGCAGTTCACCCGCGCGCCACAGCGGTCCTTCCGGATAGTGGGCGTGCGCATCGACGACGCTGAGTTCAGCGGCTCGCAGCGCCAGCGATACCAGTGACAGAAGCAGCGCCGCCCCTACGCGGCTGCGCCGCAGCGCCGCAGTCGCGCTCATGCCGCCGGCGCCTGTCGCGCAGCTCTTCCCTCGGGCAATCTCTTGACCCCTGTGGTCGCGGGCCGTGCGCCCGTGATGCACGGACATTTAGCATGCCGGCCGTGCACCCGCCATGCCTTTCTCGCCAGGCGCGCGCCGGACACGGTGCCGACGCCGCCACGCTCACAGGGTGCGTGCGATGAGTTCCTTCATGATCTCGTTGGTGCCGCCGTAGATGCGCGTGACGCGCGCGTCGGCGTACATGCGTGCCACCAGGTATTCGTTCATGTAGCCGTAGCCACCATGCAGCTGCACGCATTCGTCGAGCACGCGCTGCTGCATGTCGGTGGTCCACCACTTGGCCATCGATGCGCCGGCGTCGTCGAGGCGGCCGTGCACGACATCCTCGATGCAGCGGTCGATGAAGGTGCGCGCGATGCGGGTGATGGTGGCAGCTTCCGCCAGGCGAAAGCGCGTATTCTGCAGCTCGAGCAGTGTCTTGCCGAAGGCGCTGCGGCTCTTGACGTACTTGACGGTCTCTTCCAGCGCGCCTTCCATGACACCGAGCGCCTGCACCGCCACGATCATGCGCTCGTACGGCAGGTCGCTCATCAGTTGCGCGAAGCCGCGGCCCTCTACGCCGCCGAGCAGGCATTCCCTGGGTACGCGCACGTTCGCGAAGAACAGTTCGGTCGTATCCTGGGCATGCTGCCCCACCTTGTCGAGGAAGCCGCCCACACGGTAGCCGGCGAGCTTGGCGGTCTCGACGATCAGGATCGAGGTTCCCTTGGCGCCGCGCTCCGGGTCAGTCTTCACCACGAGCAGCACCAGGCCGGCCAGGTAGCCGTTGGTGATGAAGATCTTGGAGCCATTCACCACGTAGTCGTTGCCCTGCGGGGTCGCGCGGGTGCGGATGCCCTGCAGGTCCGAGCCTGCATTGGGCTCGGTCATGGCGATGGCCCCCACGAGCTCGCCGCGCGCCAGCGGCGGCAGGTAGCGGCGCTTCTGGGCCTCGGTGCCGTGATTGAGCAGGTAGTGCGCGGCGATGCTGTGTACGCCCTGGCCGAAACCGCTCAGGCCGCGGCGCGCGAGCTCCTCGTACAACACGACCTCGTGGCGGAAATCGCCGCCGCCGCCGCCGAATTCGCTCGGCACGTCGGCGCACAGGAAGCCGAGCTCCCCGGCGCGTCGCCAGATGGCATGGCCGACGTGGTGCTGCGCTCGCCAGCGTGCATCCTGCGGCAGCATTTCCGCCTCGATGAAGCGCACCGCAGCGTCGCGGTAGATCGCGAGCTCCTCATCCACCCACGAGGAACGGTACGAGCTCATGACGGACCGGCTCCCTCGTGGTCCCAGGCCCGCGAGGCGGCTCTGAACCAGGCCGGCTTGCCGGCCGTCCAGGTCTCGCCCCACAGATTGGCGCCCCCATTGACGTGCAGGGTCTGGCCGGTGATGAAGCCGGCCGCCGGGCTGCCAAGAAACAGGGCCGCCTCGGCGATTTCCCACGGCGAGCCGGCGCGTCGCAGCGGGCTTGCCTGCGGGTAACAGCGCGCCACCTCGGGCGCATAGGTGGCCCACCCCTCCGAGACGACCGCGCCGGGGGCGATGCAGTTGGCCCGGATGCCCAGCGGCGCCCACTCGACGGCGACCGCCTCGGTGAAGGCCACGACGCCGGCGCGCGCGGCGCACGAATGCGCCACCTGATGCAGGCCGCGTGGCGAGACGACGATGCTGACGATACTGCCGGCGTGCCCCTGGCGGTGCCAGGTGCGCGCCGCGGCCTGCATCATGTTGAAGGTGCCGGTCAGGTTGGTATCGATGACCGCACGCCAGCCGTTCTCGGTGAAATCCAATGCCGGTTGTGCAAACTGGCCACCGGCGCTGTTGATCAGCAGGTCGATGGGACCATCCGCGGCGAGCCGCGCGAAAAACTCATCCACCGCGGCGCGCTCACGGATGTCGAGCCCGTGCGCGGTGGCCGTGAGCCCGCGCGCCTGCAGCGCTGACGTCACCCGCGCGAGCTTCGCGCTGCTGCGGCCGCAGACGGCCACGCGCGCGCCGAGGCGCGCGGCCAGCCACGCGGTGGCGCGGCCGATACCGCTGGCGCCGCCACTGACCACCACGGTGCGCCCGGCAAGCAGCCGCGGCGCAAGCGCGGTGGGCCGCGCGGCGAGTTCCTCGTCGGCCAGCGCGTGCTCGCCCCGCCGGGTGGGCCCGGTGTCAGGAGTCACGCTCCGCTCCCCAGCAGCTCAGCGCTGATGATGAGCTTACGCACCTCGGTGGTGCCGGCGCCAATCTCGAGCAGCTTGATCGCGCGGAACAGCCGGTTGATCTCCGATTCCCAGATGTAACCGGTGCCGCCGTGGATCTGCACCGCCTCGGAGAGGACGCGGTGCATGGCCTCGGAGGCGTACATCACCGAGGCAGCGGTGAGTGCGTGGATGCCGCCCCGGCCGCCGCCGCCGACCTCCAGATCATTGGCGGCCGCGAGTACCCGGTAGGTGAAGGTGCGCATGGTCTCGACCGCGACGTACATCTCGGCCAGCTTCGCCTGGATCATCTGGAATTCCCCGATCGCCTTGCCGAACTGGCGGCGCGACTGCGCGTACTGCAGCGCCAGTTGCAGGGCGCGCTCGCAGATGCCCAGGCATAGCGGAGCGATCATCGCGCGCTCGAGGTCCAGGCCGCTCATGACCACGCTCAGTCCGGCATTCTCGGCACCGACCAGGTTTGCCGCGGGCACGCGGCAGTCCTCGAATACCAGCTCGGCGGTCTGACTGCCCCGGAATCCCATCTTGGTGAGTTTCTGCGCGACGCGGAAGCCGGCAAAGCCCTTCTCGACCACGAACGCCGAGATGCCCTGCGGGCCGCGCTCGGGGGCGGTCTTCGCGTATACGAGCAGCACGTCGGCCACCGGGCCATTGGTGATATAGAGCTTGGAACCATTCAGCAGGTAGCAGTCCCCCTCGCGGCGTGCGCTGGTGCGCATCGCACCCAGCGCATCCGAGCCCGCGCCCGGTTCAGTCAGGCCCAAGGCCCCAACCAGCGTGCCGGAGCACAATCCGGGCAAATAGCGCTGGCGCAGCGCCTCGCTGGCGTTGCGGTGGATGTTGTTGAGGCACAGGTTCTCGTGCGCCACCCAGGACAGTGCCAGGGCGTGGTTCCAGCGCGCGAACCCCTGCAGCACGAGGCCACTACTGAACAGGTCCGCCTGCGCACCGCCATAACGCTCCGGTACCGTGACGCCGAAGTAGCCGGCCGCGCCGAGTCGTGCGAACGCCTCCGCCGGCCACCATTCCTCCTGGTCCATGCGCGCGGCGAGTCCGTAGAGCTCGCGTCGAGCGTAGGCATCGGCGCCCGCGAGCGTAGCCTGCTGGTCCGCACTCAGCTCGAAGGCGGGTGGAGCAGGCGTCGGGGCGGCGTCGGGCATGCGGGCGGCCTCTGCGGAAGCGTTCACACGAGCCTAATGAGTAGTGCTCACTAAGTCCAGAATTTGGGGAGCCTATTTGACATCTGAACCGTGGTGAGGTGGACTCATTAAATGGCAAGAGAGGGCCTGCGCATCGGCTGTGGTTGTGGGTTCTGGGGCGACAGCGCCGCCGGGCCCGCACAGCTGGTGCAGGCGGGTAACCTCGACTTCCTGGTGCTCGACTACCTCTCGGAGATCACGCTGTCGCTCCTGGCGCGGGCGCGCCGCAAGCGTCCGGAGCTTGGCTACACGGGCGACTTCATCAGCGAGGTGATGCGGCCGCTGGCTGCCGAGATCGCCGGCCGCCGCATCCGCGTGGTCGCCAATGCCGGGGGTGTCAATCCGGCGGCGTGCCGCGACGCTCTGGAGGCGCAATTGCGCGAGCTGGGAGTGCCGCTGCAGGTCGCGGTGGTGCTGGGCGATGACGTCAGCGCGCTGCTGCCCGGGCTGCGCGCGGCCGGCGCTCGGGATCTGGAGCGCGGCGCGCCGCTGCCGGAAGACGTCGTGAGTGCGAATGCCTACCTCGGCGCATTCCCGATTGCCGCGGCACTGGACCGCGGCGCGCAGGTGGTGATCACCGGTCGCTGCGTCGACAGCGCCCTGGCGCTCGGTCCACTCATCCACGCCTTTGGCTGGGGGGCGGCCGAGCTCGATCGCCTGTCGATGGGCAGCCTCGCCGGCCACATCATCGAATGCGGGCCGCAGGCGACCGGCGGCATCAGCACCGACTGGCGCGCGGTCGCCTCGGGGTGGGACGACATGGGTTACCCGATCGTCGAGTGCGCGCGCGATGGCTCGTTCGTCGTAAGCAAGCCCGAGGGGACCGGCGGGCGCGTCAGCGAGGCGACGGTCGCCGAGCAGATTACCTACGAGGTGCACGACCCGGCGCGCTACGTGCTGCCGGATGTGGTGTGCGACTGGAGCGCGATCCGCCTGCAGGACCTCGGGAGCGACCGCGTGCGGGTGCTCGGGGCGCGCGGCCGCGCCCCCACCGGGGATTACAAGGTCAGCCTGACATACGCGGACGGTTACCGCTGTACCGCGACGCTGCTGGTCGCGGGACCGGAGGCCGCCGAGCGCTCACAACAGGTGGCACATGCAATCCTCAAGCGCACGCGGCGCCTGTTCGCGGCGCGCGGCTGGCCCGACTATCGCGAGGTCTCCGTGGAAGTGCTCGGCGCCGAGGCGCTGTACGGCGTGCATGCCCGCACCGCGCACACCCGCGAGGTGCTGCTCAAGATCGCGGTGGCGCACGACGCGGAAGCGCCGCTGGAACTGTTCGCGCGCGAGATTTTTCCCGCCGCGACCTCCATGGCGCAGGGCATCACCGGCTTTGCGGGCGGCCGACCAGGCGTTCAGCCCATCGTGCGCCTGGCTTCCTGCCTGATACCGAAAGCGCGCGTGCCCGCATACATCGAATTTGCCGACGCCGGCGGCGCACGAGCGGTGCAGCCCGTCGAGCCGCCCGCAGCGCCGCGACCGCAGCCGCCGTCCGCGCCGCCCGCTACGGCGCGCGTCGCGGCGGCCGCACCCACGGGCCCCACGGCCGAGGTGCCGCTGCTGCGGCTCGCGTACGCGCGCAGCGGTGATAAGGGCGATACCGCCAACATCGGCGTGCTCGCGCGCCGCCCCGAGTTCGTGCCGGTGCTCGATGCTGCGCTCAGCGCGCAGGCGGTCCGCAGCTACCTCGGGCACCTGGTGGCCGGCGAGGTGCAGCGCCACGAATGGCCCGGACTCAAGGGCTGGAACTTCGTGCTGCACCAGGCGCTCGGCGGCGGCGGCGTGGCCTCGCTGCGCTACGATCCGCAGGGCAAGAGCTACGCACAGCTGCTGCTCGATCTGCCGATACCGGTGCCGGTGGGCTGGCTCGCCCCCGGCGGACTGCTCGCGACTGACACGTGAGCAGCCAGGCAGCACGGCGCCGCGTGGCACGCCGGCCGCGCGATGAACGGGTCGCGGACATCATGCGCGAAGCGCGCCGCATGTTCTGCGCGCGCGGCTACGCGGATTCCTCCACGGCCGAGATCGCCGCACGCGCCGGGGTGGTGGAGGGCACCCTGTATCGCTACTTCCGCAGCAAGCGCCACCTGCTGCTGAAGGTGGTCGAGGCCTTCTACGAGGAGATCTTCGCCGACTATGAGCGCGAGCTGCAGGGCGTGCGCGGCACCTGGAACCGCCTGCGTTTCCTGATCTGGAAGCACCTGAGCGTGCTGCATGGCGAGCCGGCCATGTGCCGCCTGATCGTGCACGAGCTGCGACCCTCGCCCGAGTACCGCCGCTCGAGCGTCTACCGGCTGAACCAGCGCTACACCGAGCGCACACTGGCCGTGGTGCGCGAAGGAATCGCCAGCGGCGAGCTGGAGGCGCGCGTGCCACTGCGCATCGTGCGCGACATGATCTTCGGTGGCACCGAGCACCACACCTGGGCGTACCTGCGCGGCGAGGGGCAGTTCTCCCCGGAGGCATCCGCCGATGCCCTCACGGAGCTGATCTATCAGGGACTGGCGCGCGCGCCACGGTCCCGCGGCGCAGTCGACGCCTCGGTGCGCCGCCTCGAGCGGAGCGTGGCGCGGCTGGAGGCCCTGACGCAGGCGCGCAGTCGGCCGCGCCCGGGAGCGGCGCGCTGATGCGGCGCGTACTGGTCGCCAACCGCGGCGAGATTGCCTGCCGCATCATGCGCACGCTGCGCGTGCTCGGCATCGCCAGCGTCGCCGTCTATCACCACGAGGACCGCAGCGCCCCGCACGTGCAGGCGGCTGATCTCGCACTCCCCCTGAGCGCGGACGTGCCGAGCGCGGCCTACCTGGACCGGCAGCAGCTGATCGCCTGCGCGCTGCAGGCGGCAGCCGACGCCGTGCACCCAGGCTACGGCTTCCTCTCCGAGAATGCCCTGTTCGCCGAGCAGGTGGCGGCCGCGGGCCTCACTTTCATCGGCCCGGACGCGGCCGCGATGCGCCTGCTGGGCGACAAGATCCGCGCCCGCGAATTCGCCGCGGCGCACGGTGTGCCGGTGGCACCGAGCATCGTCGGCGAGCTGCCCGAGATCGCGCGACGCGCGCATGAGATCGGCTATCCGCTGCTCATCAAGGCCGCCGCCGGTGGCGGCGGCAAGGGCATGCGCATCGTGCGCAGCGCCGCCCAGCTGGCCGAGAGCCTGCAACTGGCTGCCCAGGAGGCCGCTCGCTACTTCGGTGACGGACGCGTCTATGCCGAGCGCTACCTCGAGCAGCCACGCCACATCGAGGTGCAGGTGCTCGGTGACGGGCAGGGGGGTGCGGTGCACCTGTTCGAGCGCGAGTGCTCCGTGCAGCGCCGCTACCAGAAGATCATCGAGGAGTCGCCCGCGCCACGGCTGCCGGCGGAACTGCGGGCCGCCATGTGCACGGCCGCGGTGCGCCTTACCGCTGCGGCCCGCTACCGCAATGCCGGCACGGTGGAATTCGTGCTTGCGGCGGGCGGGGAGTTCTACTTCCTTGAGATGAACACCCGCCTGCAGGTGGAGCACCCGGTCACCGAGTGCATCCTCGGGCTTGACCTGGTGGCGCTGCAGCTGCGGATCGCCGCGGGCGAGGCGCTCGGACTCACGCAACCGCAGCTGCTGCCCCGCGGACACGCGATCGAATGCCGCATCTGTGCGGAGGAGCCCGAACAGGAATTCCGGCCGGCCACGGGCCGGGTCGGCGTATTGCACGTGCCACAGGGTCCCGGGGTGCGCTTTGATGGGGGCCTGCGGCAGGGACAGCTGATCACGCCGTCCTTCGACTCGATGCTCGGCAAGCTCATCGCCTGGGGCCCCGACCGGGCGGCTGCGATCGAGAGGCTGACGCAGGCACTGGCAGAATTCGTGCTGCTCGGGGTGCCGAACAACGTCGACTACCTGCGGCGGGTGCTCGAGCATGGCCAATTCCGGGCCGGGGCGCTGCACACCGGCTTTCTCGCGCAACACGCGGCCGAGCTCACCGCGCCGCCGGCAACGCCGCCGCAGCAGCTGGTTGCCGCGCTCGCCGCGCTCGGCTGCGATCCGGACTTCGAGCGCCTGCGGCAGCACACGCCCGAGCCGCACGCCAGCATCGGTCCATGGCGCAACTGAAGCCGCAGCATGCCCTATCGCCTGCAGATTGATGGCCAGGAGAGCGACGTGCAGGTCACGGCACTGCGTCCGCAACTGCGCGTGCGCAGCGGCACGCTGGAGTGCACGGTAGGGCAGACGCCGGCTGGGGCCGACGGCGGAGGCTTCGCGCTCTCGCTCGATGAGGTCCGGTACCGCGGCTGGCGTTACCGCGTGGGCGAGTGCGTCTACGTGCGCTTCGAGGGACGCACCTATTGCGTGCAGCTCCGATGCGCGCGGCGCAGTGATGCGGCCAGCGCACAGGAAGAGGTGCGCGCCAGCATGCCGGGCGTCGTGGTCGCCGTGCACTGCCAGAGCGGGCAGCAGGTGCAGGCCGGCGAGCGGCTGCTGACGCTCGAGAGCATGAAATTGCAGATGACGATCGTGGCCGCGCACGCGGCGCAGGTGCGGCAGCTGCACGTGGCAGCGGATGCCGTGTTCGAGCGCGGCGCGCTGCTCGTGTCACTGTCAGCGGCGAAGGAGTGAGCGGATGCGCGTGCTCGAATCGGCGGTGCAGACCAACGCGGCGGAGTTTCGCCGCCGCTACCAGCACAACAAGGCGCTGGCGGCGCAGCTCAAGGCACGCCAGGCGCAGGCGCGGCATGAGCGGCCGGCTCGCGATCTGGAGCGCCTGGCGGCACACAAGAAGCTGCTGCCGCGACAGCGCCTGGAGCTACTGCTCGACCCGGGCACGCCGTTCCTCGAGCTCTCAACGCTCGCCGCGAACATGGCCTACGGGGGAGAGTCCCCCGGCGCGAGCTGCATCACCGGTATCGGTGTGGTCGCCGGTCGCGAGGTCATGGTGCATGCCGATGATCCGAGCGTTAAGGGCGGCGCATGGTATCCGCTGACGGTCAAGAAGATCGTGCGCGCGCTGGACGTCGCGATCGAGAACCACCTGCCGGTGGTGCATCTGTGCGACTCGGCCGGTGGCCAGTTGCAGCTGCAGTCGGCGCTGTTCCCGGACCGTTACATGGCGGGGCGGATATTCCGCAACCAGTCAGTGCTGAGCAAGATGGGTGTCAAGCAGTTGGCACTGGTGTTCGGGCACTGCACCGCCGGCGGGGCGTACATCCCGGCGCTCAGCGACTACAACGTCATCGTGCGCGGCACGGGTGCGGTGTTCCTCGGTGGGCCGCCGCTGGTGAAGGCGGCGACTGGCGCGGTGGTGTCGGCGGATGAGCTCGGCGGCTGCGAGCTGCACACGCGCACCAGCGGCACCTGCGATTACCCGGCGGTGGACGAGCCGGACGCGATTGCCATCGGGCGCGAAGTGGTGGGGCTGTGGGAGCGCGCCCCGAAGTGGCGCCATCCCGAGCAGCCGGCCGAGGAGCCCCGGCTGGATGCGGACGATCTCTACGGGGTCATCCCCGATGACATCAAGCAGACCTTCGACATGCACGAGGTCATAGGCCGTATCGTCGATGGCAGCCGCTTCCACGAGTACAAGCCGGCCTATGGCACGACACTGGTGTGCGGCTTCGCGCACCTGTTCGGTTACCGCCTCGCGATACTCGCCAACAACGGCATCCTCTTCAACGACAGTGCCATCAAGGGCGGCCACTTCATCGAGCTGTGCAACCAGAACGACACGCCGCTGCTGTTCCTGCAGAACATCACCGGCTACATGGTCGGTCGCGAGTACGAAGCCGCCGGCATCACCAAGGACGGTGCCAAGATGATCATGGCGCAGGCCTGCAGCCACGTGCCGAAGCTCACCCTCATGTGCCATGGGTCCTTCGGTGCCGGCAACTATGGCATGTGCGGACGCGCCTTCGACGGGCGGCTGCTGTTCAGCTGGCCGAATCACCAGATCGCGGTCATGGGTGGCGAGCAGGCCGCCGCGACTCTGGCCGAAGTCAAGTTGCGGCAGCTGCAGCGCACCGGCGCGGAGGTCGATCCCGAGGCGCTTGGCGCGCTGCGTGCCGCGACGCTGAAGGCCTACGAGGCGCAGACCTCAGCCTACTACTCGACCTCCGAGCTGTGGGACGACGGCATCCTTGACCCGGTCGACACCCGCACTGCGCTTGGCATCGCACTGTCGGCCGCGCTGAACGCGCCGCCCGCAGTGCGCGGCAACGGCGTATTCCGCTTCTGAGTCAGCGGCCCTTCCACACCGGCGCGCGCTTCTCCGCGAAGGCACGCGGACCCTCCTGCGCGTCCTCGCTCAGGTAGACCGGCTCGAACAGCCGGTCACCGGCGCGCAATGCTTCAGTGCGCCCGCACTCGGTACTCGCATACACCAGGGCACGCGCCGCGCGCACCGTGAGCGGCGCATTGGCGGCGATGCGCTGCGCCAGCTCGAAGCTGCGTGGCAACAGCTGTTCACGCGGCACCACGTGGTTCACGTAGCCGAGCTCATGCAGCCGCGCCGCGCTCATCGGCTCACCGGTCAGCAGCAGTTCCATCATGATTCGCTGCGGCAGCATGTGCAGCAGCGGTGCCGCCCAGGGCGTACCGCGCCCCACCCGTGCTTCGGTGATCGCGAAGGTGGCGTGCTCAGCCGCCACGCACAGGTCGCACATCTGCGCGAACAGCCAGCCGCCGGCCATGGCTATGCCGTTCACCGCGGCGATTGTCGGCTTGCTGACCTGGATGACATCGCCGAGCGTCGGGATGAAGCCGCGCGGCGGCACCTTGAGCCCGAGCGCGCTGGCCTCCTTCAGGTCCATGCCGGCGCAGAACGCCTTGTCGCCCGCGCCGGTAAGGATGGCGACCTGCACGCTCGAATCGGCCTCGAAACGCTGCCAGGCCTCGGACAGACCGGCGCGCACCTCGGCGTTGATGGCGTTGCGGCTCGCCGGGCGGTTGAGGGTGATCAACGCCACCGGGCCATGCAGCTCGTACAGGATCGCGTCGCTCATCGGTGGACCTCAGGGTTGACAGATGCGATCGACCACCGCTAGCGTACCAAAACGGTACCGCTGGTACCGCGAGCGCGTTCCCCACGATCCACCCGGGAGCCTGCAGCACGGTCGCAAGGCGCCGATGGGGCTGTTCTGAGTAACTTGCCGAGGCTGGATGCACACGCATTGCTCGCCGCAGCGCTCGCCGGCGGCGAGGGCCCGTGCTCGAGTCTGCTGGGCGTCCCGCTGCTGATCGTCGACCTCGACCCGCACCCCTCCTGCGACCGCGCCCAGCAGTCTGCCCTGGCGCACTGGCTGCGGCGTCAGGCGTGCCCGGTACTCGGCGTCGCCGCGCCCGGGACCGAGCACCCCTGGGCAGCGGCCTGCGATGCGGTCGTGAGCACCCAGGAGCAGGCCGCGGCGCTCGCCGCCAACGTGCTCGCAGCTCCGCTCGCGGCCATGGTGCTGGTGCAGCTGCTGCGGGTCACCGAGGGGATGGAAGTTGCAGCTGCGCTGACGGTTGAGTCGCTCGCCTTTGCGACGCTGCAGGGCGGCCCCGAATTTCGCACCTGGCTGGGTCGCGCGCCGCGGCCGGCGGGGGCGCCCGCCGCTGAGAGCGGGCCGCCGGTGCGGATGGAGCGCGAGGGGGCGCAGCTGCACGTGTGCCTCAACCGACCGGCGCGCCGCAACGCCCTCTCGCTCGAGATGCGCGACGCGCTGGTCGAGGCGCTCGAGCTGATGCTCACCGACCGCTCCCTTGCGGGCGCCACCATCAGCGGCGCGGGCAGCTGCTTCTGCGCCGGCGGCGACCTGGCCGAGTTCGGCAGCGCCGCGGATCCGGCCACGGCGCACGCCGTGCGCTCGACGCGCTCGGTACCGGCGCTGCTGGCGCGCTGCGCCGAGCGGCTCACGTTCCGCGTGCATGGCGCGGCGGTCGGCGCCGGCGTGGAGATGGCCGCCTTCGGCGGCCGCGTGGTGGCAAGCGCGGACACATTCTTCCAGCTGCCGGAGATCGGCTATGGCCTGATTCCGGGCTCGGGCGGCTGCGTGAGCCTGCCGCGCCGCATCGGGCGGCTGCGTACGGCGGAACTTGCGCTCTCCACGCGTCGCCTCGATGCGCACACCGCGCGCGTCTGGGGCCTGGTCGATGAGCTCGTCGAGCCGGCTACCCGGGCTCAGGCGGCCGATGGCTGAGAGCAGGGAGCGGGGCATGGCACGTACGGCGATGGTCACGGGGGCGGCGATGGGCATGGGCGCCATGATGGCGCGCAAGCTGGCGCAGCGGGGCTGGACGGTGTTTGCCGGCATTCTGCCGGGCGCTGATACCGCCGAGCTCGCAGGCGGCGGGGCAGGGCTCACCCCGATCGAGCAGGACGTCACCGACGAGGCGATGGTACAGGCCGGTGCCCGGCAGGTGGCGCAGGTGCTGCGCGGCGCCGGGCTCGACCTGCTCATCAACAATGCCGGTATCGCTGACATCGCCACCGGTCCGGTCGAGGGGGTCGAGCTGGAGCAGGCCGGGCGGCTCTTCGATGTGAACCTGTTCGGCCAGGTGCGTGTCATCAAGGCTTACCTGCCCTTGCTGCTCGAGAGTCGCCACGCACCGCGCATCTTCAATTTCTCCTCCGGAGCGGTGCGCGTGCCTATGCCCTGCGCGGCGATGTACAACAGCTCCAAGTACGCCGTGGAAGGACTGACCAACACGCTGCGCTACGAGCTGGCCCGATTCGGCGTCCAGGTCACGGCCATCGAGCCGGGGGCCGTCAGGACGCACATGACCGCCGATCCGGTCAGGGCCACCGCCCGCATCTGGGAGCGCTCAAGTGCCGCCATCCGGCAGCGCTACGAGGCCAAACTGCGGCCGATCACCGATCAGCTGGGGCGTCTGCTGCTGTCGGCCAATGAGCCCGATTACGTGACCGATGCGGTGCTGAGGCTTGTCGAGGCACCCAGGCTCAGGCCACGCTATCTGGTGGGGCGTGAGGTCAGGATGCTGCCGCTGTTGCAGGCACTCCTCACCGAGAGTGCCTTTGAGCGCCTGATCGCCCGACAATTTCACCTTTAGAGCGCGCGCGCCGCGCTGCGGCAGGAGAGTATCGTGCAGGACATCAAGACCCGATTCATGCAGCTGCGTAACGGCAGCCGGACGCTGGCGGCGGCCTCGGGCGCAGAGCGTGCCGAGCGGCTGCGCGCGATGCTCGCCGCGGTGCTTGCGCACAAGCAGCGCTTCTACGATGCCGCACATACCGAGCTGAAGGCCTGCGACCTGGACGTCGCGGCGCAGCTGGTCATGGTGAAGAGCGAAGTCGACTTCGTCGCCAAGCGCGTGGCGCGCTGGATGAAGCCGCGGCGGGTCCGCAACTCCGCCGCCACGCTCGGCAAGAAATGCTACATCCTGCATGAGCCCAAGGGCGTGGTGCTTAACCTGTCCACCTGGAACGCGCCGATCGCGATCGCGCTGGTGCCGGCGGTGGCGGCGATAGCTGCCGGCAACAGCTTTGCGCTCAAGCCCTCGGAGCTCGCCCCGCACAGCGCCCGCGTCCTCAAGGAGGTGCTCGAGGGCGCGCTGCCCCACGATGAGTTCGCCGTGTTCGAAGGCGGCCCGGAGGTCGCGCAGGAGCTGCTGACGCTGCCCTTCAATCACATCTACTACACCGGAGGCCAGCGCGTCGGACGTCTGGTGATGAAGGCCGCGGCCGAGAACTTCGCGGCCGTGACGCTGGAGATGGGCGGCAAGAATCCGGCCATCGTCGATGCCTCGGCGGCCCTGGAGAATGCGGCGCGCAAGATCGCCTGGGGCCGGGTCGCCAATGCCGGCCAGGTGTGCGTGGCGCCTGACTACGTGCTGGTGCACGAGTCGGTGTGCGCGGCCTTCGTGCAGGCCCTGGCCAAGGCCATGACCGACATGTACGGCGCCGGCGGCCGCGGTTTCGAGCATGCACCGGAACTGATGCGCATCATCAATGATCAGCACTTCGCCCGCGTCGAGCGGCTGCTGCAGGATGCGCGCGCCAAGGGCGCACACTTTGCCCTGGGCGGTCAGACGCACGCGGCGGACCGCTTCGTCGCTCCGACCGTAGTGACCAACGTCACCGAGGACATGCTGCTGATGCAGGAGGAGATCTTCGCGCCGGTGCTGCCGGTGATCCCGTACCGCGAGCGCGCCGAGGCGCTGGAGATCATCGCGCGCCGCACCAAGCCTCTGGCGCTGTACATCTACGCCCGCGAGCGTGCCGTGATCGACTATTTCCTGGCGCACACCACGGCGGGCAGCACCGTGGTGAACCACAACCTCATCCAGTCCGGCACCAACCCGCGGCTGCCGTTCGGCGGCGTGAACCACTCTGGCATCGGCCGCATCGGCGGCGAGCAGGGCTTCATGGAGATGTCGAACCCGCGCTCGGTGGTCGAGCAGCCCCTCGGGCTGCTCGACCTGACCTTCAACCTGCCGCCGTACTCGAAGACCTACCGCAAGCTGATCGAGAAGGCGCTGAAGGCGTAACTGCGAACCCGGTGCTAGTGACGCTGGCCGCGCACCCGTACCTTGAACTTCATGCTGGGGCCCGGGGTGGGCAGCACCTTGGTCTGCAGCTCGTAGTCGGGGGATTCAAGTTCCAGGTCGAGCTTGTAGAACAGCCGCGCCATGCTCAGTGCCATCTGCACCTCTGCCAGCGTTTTGCCGAGGCAGGTGTGGGTGCCGCGGCCGTAGGGTGAGTAGACGCCGGGCTTGAGGTGCTCGGCCCGCGGCTTCTGGTAGCGGTCGATGTCGAACCGGTCGGGGTCCGGGTAGTACTCGTGCATGTAGTGCGGCACGGCGGTCGCTACGTACAGCAGCTCGCCGGCACGGATGCGGTGCCCGAGGAAGGCGAAGTCGCGGGTCGCGGTGCGCATCTGCGCCACCGCGATCGGGTACATGCGCATTACCTCCATGATGGCGCCATTGATGACCGGCAGGTTGCGGATGTCCGGCTCGTCGATCGGGCCGCGGCCGAAGAGCGCGTCCGCCTCGGCCAGCACGCGGGCGTGCGCCTCCGGGTGCTTGAGGACCGCGTACACGAATGCGCCGATGGTATTGGCCACCGTGTCGAGGCCGGCCACGAACGGCCCGGTCAGGCTCAGGATCAGGTCGCTGCCCGGAATGAGGTCGGGGTCGCGCTCGTGCGCTTCCATGATGTCGTCGACCAGGTTGCGCCGCTGCGGGTCGCGGCTGCCCTTGGTGGCGTGGTACTCGTCGATCATGCGCTGCCCGAGCTCCGCGACGCGCTTCTTGGCGTGCCTGTAGCGCGGGTCCTTGAGCAGGAACTTCGGGCGTTGCCGCGTCACGAGGATGTTGAGGATGTACAGGATCGTGGTGCGGATGTCGGCCACGTACTCGCGCGGCGAGGTGCCGGTCAGCATGGCGCCCAGCTGCTCGGTCACCAGGTACTGCATGTTCTGCACCACCGGCACCAGCTTGCCGAGCGGCCAGTCGCGCGCCAGCACCATATCGCTGATCTCGACCAGCTCGTTGTAGCGGCCCTTCACGGACTCCTTGGAGTAGCCGTGCTTCATCACGGCGCGCAGTTTCTGGTGCGTCTCGCCGTCCTCACCGGTGAGGGTACGCCGCGCACCCCACTCATCGACCAGGCCCTGCCAGAACTCCTTGGAGCGCAGCGAGTCGCGACCCTCGCGCGTGCCCATGAAGTTGGCGGCCTCGGCGCCGGCGAGGACCGTGTAGGTGTTGTTCATCACCTTGAGCCGGAACACCGGACCGTACTTGCGATAGCACTCGTAGAAGAAGCGCCCCGGGTCCTTGGCCATCGACAGCGCGTTGCCGAGGAGCGGCACGCCGCCGACCTGGACGGGTTCCTTGAGAGTTTCGGTCGCGACCGTGGCCATGCGGGCAGCCTCGCCAGAGGGCGCCCGAACGGCGCCGGAGTGGCGCATGTTATACACAAAGCTCCTAATACGGAACCAGCGGTACCTATTGGACCCGGCCGGCGGCAGTGTGCGATAGTTTCAAGCGCCGAGAATCCCTGCCTTTTCCCAGGAACCCCATGAGCAGTCAGCTCCCTGCAACTTCCGAGCTGAAGACCAAGCGCAAGCGCGGCCGTCCGCGCAGCAAGCGCGCCGAGGAGGCTATCCTGCGGGCCACGACGGCGCTGCTCGCGGATGAGCGCTACGCGAATCTCACCGTCAGCAAGGTCGCGGCCCGCGCGCGGGCCAGCAAGTCGACCATCTATCGACGCTGGCCGACCAAGGAGCACCTGGTCATCGAGGCCTTCAATCGCTGGCCGCAGCTCACCGCGCACGACCGCGGTGACGTCATGTCCGACCTGCTCGACCTGTACCGGCAGTTCCTGCGCATCCTGCATCGGCCACCCTCCAACGCCATCATGCCGACGCTGGTGGCCGAGCGCGCCCACAATCCGGCGCTGGCCGCGGTATTCGATCCGCTGATGCAGCGACGCCGGGACCCGACGCGCCTGGTGCTCGAGCGCGCCATGCAGCGCGGCGAGCTGCCCAAAACGACGGACGTCGAGCTCGCGGTCGATGCGATCATGGGCATGACCGTGCTGCGCATGTACTTCATTCCCGGCGACCTGAGCATCCCGGCGATCCGCGAGTTTCTCACCGTGCTGCTGCGGGGTCTGGGCGCGCGCGGCTACTAGCGCCGGGCACGCCGCCGGCCGGCCATCACCACCGCAGTGCCGCAGTGAGCGCCGTAGCTCCCGTCCACCGCCGCATCGAGCTGGGTGCGCTGCTGCCTCACGAGGACTCACTCGCAATCGCTGCCGACATCTTCCTGCCGACACAGGTGCCGGCGCAGCCGCTCGCCTTGTTCTGCCTGCCCGGCGGCGGCATGAACCGTCACTACTTTCACTTACTCGGTGAGGGCGGTTTCAGCTTCGCCGAGCACCTCACGGCGCAGGGCTTCATCGTGGTGACGCTCGATCATCTGGGTGTCGGGGACAGCAGCCGGCCGCGCGACGGCTTCGCGCTCACGCCGGACCTGCTGGCCAGGGCCAACGCCCAGGCGGTGGCGGTGATCCGCGAGGAGCTGCGCACCGGGCTGCCGCACCAGGCGGCGCTGCCGCAGCTGCGGTCGGTCGGTATCGGACACTCGATGGGGGCGATGCTCACGGTGATGCAGCAGGCACACCATGGCGGCCACGCGGCACTGGGCGTGTTCGGGTTCGGCACGCGCGGCCTGGAGTCCGCGCTCTCGCCCGAGGAGCTCGCCTTTGCGGGCGATCCGCAGGGGGCGCGCGACAACATCGTGCGTCTCGCGCGGCTGCGCGGCCCCGACCCGTACCCGCTCGTGCCGCGCTCGGCCGAGGGGCGGGAACTGTTCGCCGGCGAGACCGCCGACCGGCGCGGCGTCGAGGCGTTGCAGCGGGCGCGCGCCTCGCTGCTGCTCACGGCGGGCGAGTTCTCCATGATTCCGGGCAGCTGTGCGCCGGAGTGCGCGGCGGTGGACACGCCGGTGCTGCTGGTCTTCGGAGACCGCGACATGGCCGGACCGCCCCATGAGGCCCCGGCCAGCTACCCTCGAAGCCCGGAGGTCACGCTGCTGGTTTTGCCCGCAACCGGGCACGCGCATTTCCTCTTTCCGGCGCGTGCGCAGCTCTTCGAGCGCGTCGCCAAGTGGTGCCACGCCCTGTCGGTGCGCTGAGGGCGATGGTCCCCGACGAAGGGCAGTGCGCCAGCGGTTACGGGAACCGCCTGCTGCAGGATGCCGGTGCCGCGGTGCGCGTCGCGCCGCACCCCGAGACGCATCCGGCGCTGCGCTGGGCGCAGTGCGGAGCGATGGCACTCACCGGCGAGCCGGGCGAGGCGCCGCAGGTGTGCCCGGTACCGCTGGCCGCCTATGCTGATGGGATCCTCGAGGCTCTGCGCGCGCTGCAGCCGGCGGCCGAGTTCGGGGATCTGCGCGGCGCGCAGCTGCTGAGCGAGCGCGCGGCCCTGGCGCGCCTGCGCCGCGGCGGCGTCGTCGCCGCGGGCGGCAGCTGCCGGCTGCTGCGTGCCGGGGACGGCTGGCTGGCCCTGAACCTCGCGCGTCCCAGCGACTGGGAGCTGCTGCCTGCCTGGCTCGAGGCGCCGCACATCCAAGGCTGGGACGAGGTGGCATCGCGGCTCGGGCACTGCGACGCGCAGGTCGCGCTCGAGCGCGGCCGGCTGCTCGGCCTGGCCCTCGCACCGCTCGCGGGCGGCGCGGCGCCGTGCTGGTGCCGCGGCCTTGAGCGCCGGCCTCCGAGTGCGGCGCGCACCGCGCCGTTGGTCGTTGATCTGTCGGCGCTGTGGGCGGGGCCGCTGTGCACGCACCTGCTACAGCGCATGGGGGCGCGCGTCATCAAGGTCGAGAGCCTGCGGCGTCCGGATGCCATGCGCGAGGCCGGAAACGGCCTCTTCGATCTGCTCAATGCGGACAAGGAGAGCGTGGCACTCGATCTTGCCAGCGAATCCGGACGTGCCCTGCTGCGTGCACTGCTGCGCCGCGCCGACATCGTGGTCGAGGCCGCCCGGCCGCGGGCACTGCGCCAGCTCGGCATCATCGCCGAAGAGTATCTCGCCGCAAACCCGTCACTGACCTGGGTGAGCATCAGCGGCTACGGCCGCAGTGAGCCCGGGGCCAACTGGGTCGCCTTCGGCGATGACGGTGCGGTGGCCGGCGGCCTGTCGGGTGTGCTGCAGGCGGCATGCGGGCGAGTGCTGTTCTGCGCGGACGCGATCGCCGATCCCTTGACCGGCATGCACGCCGCGCTCGCGGCCTGGACGACCTTCAGCGGGGGTCGGGGTGCTCTGCTGTCGCTGGCGCTGTGCGAGGTAGTCGCGCACTGCATTGCCTGCGCAGCCCTCGATGGGCCCGAAGCGCCGCGCGCGCAGACGGCTGCCTGGACGCAGCGGTTGCGCGGCGTGGCAGTGTGCCCGCCCTGTGCACGGCCCGTCGGCGCCCGCGCCCGCCCGCTGGGCACCGACACACACGCCGTGCTCGCCACGCTGTCCTGAACGGCGCGGCGGTCAGCGCTGGGTCTGCGCGGCGCGGCGCCCGGCCGCGCGCCCGAAGAACGTCGCGTCCGCCAGCGACAGCCCGGAACTGTAGCCCTCGCCCCAGCGCGGCAGGCCGCAGGCCGTGCGGCCGGCGGCGAACAGGCCGCCGATCACCTGGCGCGTTCCATCCAGGACCTCGCCATCGGGACGGGTGTCCAGACCGCCGAGCGTGAAGGAAGCGTAGAAGCAGTGGTCAATGCGGCAGTCGAGCGCCACGAAGGGCGCGCGGTTGAGCGGCTTCAGCCACTTGCCGGCCTTGTGGAACAGGGGATCGTTGCCAAGCGCGGCATAGTGGTTGTAGAGCCGCACCGTCGCACTCAGTGAATCCTCGGGCAGCTTCAGCTCGCGCTCGACTTCCTCCCAGGTCTCGCCGGCGGCGCCGATCTCCATCTTGGCCAGCTGCTGCATCTCGCTCAGGGCGTAGGTGTCCTGGTCGGCGAGCAGCCAGATGCGATCCCCGCTCTGGCGCAGGATGTAGCTGGAGACGCGCCCGTGGTAGCAATCCTCGTTGATGAAGCGCTGGCCCTGGCTATTGACGAAGATGCCCTTGACCAGCGAGCCGGGCGGGTACCAGGGGATCGTGACGAAACCCTCGCTCATGTTGATCATGGCCGCACCGACGCTGGCGCCGAGCAGGATCCCCGAGCCGTCGTCGACCGTTCCCAGCGGGAACTGGGAGCGCAGCAGCAGCGGGGCATGCTGGCGCACCATGTCGCGGTTCATGACGAAGCCGCCCGCGCACAGCACCACCGCGCGCCGCGCGCGTGCGTAGCGCGTCTCGCCCTCCTGCCGCAGCACAACCCCGTGCACCTCGCGGCCCCCGGCGGCGATGAGCGCCGTGACGCGCGTGTCGTAGAGCACCTGCACCCCCGCCGCGGCGACCTGGGCGGCGAGCTTGTCCATGATGTAGCGACCGCCACCCATGCCGACGAACTTCGGGCAGTGCCCGCGCGGTGCTGGCCGGGCCCGCGCGACGAACGGCCAAGCTTCCTCGCTCCCCGACCAGATGAGGCAGTCATCCGTGCTCGGCTCGATGCAACGCTCGGGGATGTAGGAGTTCTTGTACTCAATGCCCTGGGCCGTGAGCCAGTTGAAGTGCTGCAGTGACTGGTCGGCATAGGCGCGGGTCTTGGCGGCATCCGCGTTCGGGCCACCGGCCATCAGCAGGTACTGGTACAGGTCCTCGGTGGAGTCCTCGAACCCCGCGGCGCGCTGGATGGGCGTACCCCCGCCACCGCCGAGGTAGATCTCCCCGCCCGAGAGCGCGGAGGTGCCGCCGTTGCCGCCGGCACTCTCCACCAACAGCACCCGCGCGCCGCTGCGGGCCGCCTCGAGCGCCGCACAGGCGCCCGCGGCGCCGAAGCCGAGCACCAGCACGTCGCACTCGAAGTCCCAGCGCGGAACCTCGCTAAGTTCCGCCGGATGACTCAACGAATGGCGCGGCGCTGCAGGCACGTGCGGGTACTCTGTTTTGGCGATGTGTGCGGATAAGGATAAGGTAGATTCAGGCGCGAATGCAGCCTGTACGATGGCCTGCATCGCGGCCGTCGTGCACTTGAGGGGACGCACCATGTCATTACGCCTGGAAGATATCGAGCTCATCCGGCGCCTGAAGTACAAGTACTGGCGCTGCCTGGACACCGGGGACATCGCCGGGATGCGCGAGGTGTTCACCGAGGATGTGCGGGTCGACTACATCGGCGGCAGCTACCGCTGGCAGATGCAGGGGCGCGAGAAGATCCTGGAATCCGTGGCCGGCTCCTTCAACGCCAACGCGGTGGCCTGCCACACCGGGCATCACCCCGAGATCGACGTGCTCAGCGAGTCGACCGCGACCGGCATCTGGTACCTGACCGACATCTTCATCAACCTCGCCGAGAAGCTGCGCACCACCGGTAGCGCGCTGTACCGCGACAAGTACGTGAAGGCGCAGGGGCAGTGGCGCATCGCCGAGTCGGTGTACGAGCGGCTGTACGAGGAGGTCGAGCCCTTCAGCGAGGCGCCGAAACTGACGGCGCACTGGCTGGCGCGGGTCAAGCCGCCGGCGGCGGTCAAGGCCCATGGCTAGCCTCACCGGAAAGGTGGCCCTGGTCACCGGCGCCGGCCAGGGCGTGGGGCAGGGTATCGCCTTCGCCCTGGCCGAGGCCGGCGCCGCGGTCGCGCTCGCCGGGCGCACCCAGGCGAAGGTCGAGGCCAGCGCCAAGACCATCACCGAGCGCGGCGGCCGCGCGCTTGCCATCAGCTGCGATGTCTTCAAGCCCGAGGACATCACGCGCACCGTGCAGATCACCGTGGAAGCCCTCGGAGGCCTGGACATCCTGGTGAACAACGCCTACGACGGTGCCTTCGGGCCGCTGCTGTCGCTCGATGACGAGGCCTTCATGCGCGGCATCCATTCCGGTCCGCTGGCTTCTTTCCGCTTCATGCGCGCTTGCCACCCGCACCTCAAGGCTCGCGGCGGCGGCAACATCGTGAACCTGGTGACTTCGGCCTCGGTACGCTGGGATTCCTCCAACTACGGCGCCTACGCGGTGGCCAAGCAGGGCATCCGGGCGCTCACGCGTGCGGCGGCGCACGAATGGGGCCGCGACAACATCCGCGTCAACAACATCGCCCCGCTCGCGGCATCGCCCGCGCTCGCGGCCTGGATCAAGCACGACCCGGAGGCCAAGACCTTCTTCGAGACGGTGGCGCTGAAGCGCGTCGGTGATTGCGAGGCGGATATCGGCCGCGCCGTGGTCGCGCTGGTCGGCGCGCAGATGGGCTACGTCACCGGCGCCACGCTGCCGCTCGACGGCGGTCAGGCGTACTTCGGCTGATCGGCGTCACAGGCCGGGCTCGTGCCCGTCGTGCAAGCGGTACTCGCTGGTGGCGAGCACGTCGATGCGGTCGAAATCGATGAACCTGGCGCAGCTGGCCATCATGCGCGCGAGGTGGCGCTGATGGCGCGCCTCATCGCCGACGGCGTCATAGAACGCCTGGGAATCGCGCAGCGCCGCCGGCGGAAAGCACTCCTCGACGATGCCGCGGTAGGGCGGTGCCTGCGCGGTGAGGGGCATCACGACCACGTTGTGGCGGTAGAAGAAATTGGCCTGCGTCTCGATCCCGACCGGGGTGTGTTGCTCGAACCAGACGTGCCGCCAGTCCTCGAAGCTCATGCGCGGCGGCACCTGCAGCAGCGTCACCTGGCTGAGGCCGTAGGTGCGCTCGCCGGCCGCGGGCGGGTGCGCGCGGTTCGGCAGGATGGTCGACTCGGCGACCGCGTAACCGGCGAGGCGTGCGCAGGCAGCGGCGAGCAGCTGTTCGGCCGGTGCCCGCCGCCAGGCGCTGCTCAGCCAGAAACTGACGATGCCATCGGGGGGCGGGCGCGTGCTGTGCAGGGAGAAATTGACGAGCGCACCGTCGAGGTCGGGGTAGTCGGCGATGTTCAGTTGCAGCCGCTCCGCGCCGAGGGCCGTCAGGCGCGGCGCGAGCACGCCGCGGAAGTGGGCCGTGAAATCGGCCACGGCGCCGGCCGGGCGCCAGAACACGTACAGCAGTTTCTCCATCCGCGGCTTCCCCTCGGCATGCGCGCGGACCCCATGATACGGGCGGCCGCCGCGGCGCGGCAGCCTGCCTGAGGAGCGCGACCGAGCATGAGCGCAGCGACCTTCGGACCGATCCGCCAGATTGCCTGGGTGGTGAACGACCTCGACCTGAGCGTGCGCAACTGGCTGCGCAGCAGTGGCCTCGGGCCCTGGACGTGCTTTCGCAACGTCGCCATGACCGGCACGCTGCGTGGTGAGGGCGTGACCGTGCGCATGCACGTGGCGCTCGGCTACCAGGGGGACATGGAGATCGAGCTGATTCAGCCGCTCGGCGCGGGCCCCTCGCCGTACCGCGGCAGCGATGGCGCGCCGCGCGTCGGCATGCACCACGTCGCCTGGTTCAGCGAGGACGTGGCTGCGGACGTGGCCCGTGGCGAGCAGCGCGGCCTGCGCCAGTTGTTCGCGGCGGCCAACCCGGTGACGCGCGTCGCCTACCTGGAGGATCCACGCGAGCCGGGGCTATTGTTAGAGTTCATTGAGATGAACGCGCTGATGCGTGCCGGGCTCGAGGCACGCCTGGCGGCCGCGCGCGACTGGCGTGGCGAGGAGCCGATTCGCTCGATCGACCTGGGCGGTTAGCCCGCGGAGGCATGCGCATGAGCTGGCAGAATGTGAGCTACGACTACCGCGGCGCGGCCGTGCTGGTGACCGGAGGAACCTCCGGGATCGGCGCCGGCATCGCCGCCGCCTATCGCGAGGCCGGTGCCGAGGTCAGCATCACCGGTACGCGGGCGCGCGCCGCCGACTATGACACCGATCTGAGTGCCTACCGCTACCTGCAGCTCAGCCTCACCGACAAGACACAGCTCGCCGCGCTTGCCGGGCAGCTGCCGCGCCTGGACATCCTGGTGAACAACGCCGGCGCCAACTTCATGCTGCAGAACGAGTACGACCCGGAGGTGTTCGAGAAGGGGCTGCAGGTGAACCTCGCCTCGGTCTACCGCCTCTCGCAGCTGTGCCGCAGCAAGCTCGCCGCCAGCAAGCTCCCCGGCGGCGCCAGTATCATCGGCATCGCCTCGCTCACCTCCTTCTTCGGCCTGGAGGTCGTGCCGGCTTACGGCGCGGCCAAGGCCGGCCTGGTGCAGCTGGTGAAGACGCTCAGCATCGCCTGGGCCAGGGAGGGCATCCGCGTGAACGCGGTTGCCGCCGGTATCACCGAGAGTCGCATGACGGCGCAGATGCTGAAGATCCCGGCCATGATGTCGCCGGTGCTCGCCCGCACCCCCTTGAAGCGGGTCGGGCAGCCGCAGGACGTGGCGGGCGCCGTCCTGTTCCTGACCAGCGCGGCCGCCGCCTACATCACCGGCCAGACCGTGCTGGTCGATGGCGGTTACTCGATCGTCGGCTGAGCGTACGGTCAATATGTCGGACGACATCCGCATCGCCGACCTGGCCGCCCCGCAGCTGGATGCGGCGCAGCGCGCCGCGCTCGCCTGGGGCGAGAGCCAGCCGGTGGTGCTGAGCCCCGAGGCGGTCATGGCGGCGGCGCGCGCACGCACCGGACTGGATGACTTCGGTCCTGCGGACTTTCACGCACGCCTGCAACTGCTGTGCCGTGAGTGGGATGGCGATGCGGCGCTCACCGCGATGCACCGCCTGGTGCTGTTCGGGTACCTGTCGCGCTACGCCAGCAACCGCCTGCTGATCCAGGACGCCTGGCGCCGCCATCCGCAGATCCTGCAGGAGCGCATCGATCGTCCGGTCATCGTCACCGGGCTGCCGCGCTCGGGCACGACGCACTTGGTCAACCTGCTGGCAGCCGATGCCCGCTTCCATTCCCTGCCGCTGTGGGAGTCCTACGAGCCGGTGCCGCTGCCGGGCGAGCAGCCGGCCGCGGACGGCCGCGATCCGCGCTACGCGCGCTGCGCCGCCGCGTGGGAGGGCATGCGCACGGTGACGCCGCTGCTGGCGGCCATGCACCCGATGGAACCGGATCACATCCATGAGGAGCTCGAGCTCATGGGTCCGGATTTCGCCTCGTACAATTTCGAGTGGCTGTCGATGTCGCCCCGCTGGCGCGATCACTACCTCGGCACCGACCAGACCCCGCACTACCAGTACCTGAAGCGCGTGCTGCAGCTGCTGCAATGGCAACGTCGCCAGCCGGGCAAGCGCTGGGTGCTCAAGTGCCCGCAGCACCTGGAGCAGCTGCCGGTGCTGCTCAGGGTATTCCCCGATGCGACGCTGGTGTTTACGCACCGCGACCCGGTGGCGGTCATCCAGTCCATCATCACCATGCAGGCCTACACGCAGCGCATGCAGCGCCCCAGGGTGGAGATGGACTGGCTGCGGGATTACTGGGTGGCGCGCATCGAGCATCTGCTGCGCGCCTGCGTGCGCGACCGTGAGCTGGTGCCGCCGGCGCGCGCGGTTGACTGCCCGTTCCACGTCTTCATGCGCGACCCGTGGCGCATCCTTGAACAGGTGTATGAGCGTGCGCAGCTGCCGCTGGATGCCGTCGCGCGCGCTGCGCTCACGACGTACCTTGGCGCGCATCCGCGCGGCAAGGCCGGCCAGGTGCGCTACGACTTGATGGGCGACTTCGGCCTCGAGCCGCGCGTGCTGCGCGAGCGCTTCGCCTTTTACTTCGAGCGCTTCGGCGTGCGCGCGGAGGAAGCCTAGCCTGGGCGTGCGCTAGCCGCCGCCGAGCTGCGCCACGCTGCGCAGGATCGCACGCACCAGGCGCGCCTGCCGGTCGATGCCGGTCTTGGAGAACGTCGAGCGCAGGTGCGCGCGTGCGGTATTGAGCGTGATGCCCAGGTCGACGGCCGCCTCCTGGAGGCTGCGGCCGTTGGCAAGGCACAGCGCCAGCTGCGCCTCCTTGTGGGTGAGCTCGAAGAGCTTGCGGATGGTCTCGACCGGCGCCGGCGTCTGCGCACCTTCCTCGACGCTGATGAACACCGCCACCGCGGGGCTCACGCTCGGCTCGTCGGCCTCCACCGAGCCGGCGGCCGGGCGGATCATCATGCCGTAGTGCCCGGCGCCGGACGGACGCCGCGCCCGCAGCACCTCGACGATGCCCGGCTTGGCGGCCCGCCCCACGGCGATGGCGCGCCCGATGGCATCGCGCAGGCGCTGCGCGTCGGCCGGATGCGTGAGCGCCAGCGTATCGTTGGCGAGCAGGATGCCGTCCTGGCGATGCAGGATGTCGCGCGCCAGCGCGTTCATGTGGATCACGTGGCCGGAGGCGTCCAGGATCACGGTCGCGAGCGTCAGGTGATCCATCGCGTCGGCGTAAATGGCGCGCTCCATCTTGGTGACGTCGAGCGCGGCATGCGTGCGCATGGCGATGTCGAAGTGCGGCACCAGGTGCTCGACGAAGCGCTTCTCGCTGACGGTGAAGTTGCCGGCCTGCCGGCCGCGGGTGAGGCGCAGCCGTGCATACAGCCGGTCGCCATCGCGCACGTCCACGCCCAGGTTGTAGATCGCATCCCAGGGCACCAGGTATTCGATGTAGAAGCGGCTGCGCTCGAGCTGCTCCACCGGCACGAACTCGTGCAGCGTGATCACCTGCTTCTCCGGCAGGTTCACGAACGGGTCCGAAGGAAAGTAGCTGTGCGCGTACTGCGCGAGCACCTCATCGGTGCCGCCCCAGGAGTACAGCAGCCCCGCCTCGGCGATGTGCGGCGAGCGCAGCAGCAGCGTCGCCGCGCCCTTCATGCGACGGCCGAGCCCCTCGAGGAAGGCGCGCCAGTGCTTTGGCTCGAGCGCACCCTCGTGCATCAGCAGCGCGAGGCGCTCGCGCAGGTCGAGGGCGGCGTTGCCATCGGGAGCCGGGGAGGTACGGGCAGCGGATCGACTGGCGGGTCGGCTCATGAGGGCGGTCGCGGCTCGGCGGGGTGCGCGGCGGATGGCCTATTAATAAAGAGTACTCTATATGAGTGATGCCGACCAACGGGGGTCGGCCGGTACGCTACCGGGCTTTGGTTGCGACGAGGACTTTCATGGCACAGCTCACAGGCAGGGTGGCGCTCGTCACCGGCGCGGCGCGCGGGCTGGGGGCCGTGATCGGCCATGGCCTGCACGAGCAGGGCGCCGAGGTGCTGTTCGCCGACGTGCGTGATGAGGAAGGCCGCGCGCTCGTCGGGCGGCTCGGTGCGCGGGCGCATTATGTGCACCTCGACGTCGCCAGCGAGGATGACTGGCGCGCCACGCTCGCGGCGGCGCGGCGGCTGGCCGGGGGCCCGGTGCGCATACTCATCAACAACGCCGGCATCTACCGCACCCGTGCGACGGTGGAGCAGAGCAGCGAGGAGTACCTGCAGATCATCCGCATCAACCAGCTCGGCACCTTCCTCGGCATGCGCGCCTGTTTCCCGGAGATGCGCGATGCGGGCGGTGGCGCGATCGTCAACATCGCCTCCACCGCCGGCATCGAGGGCGTGCCCTTGGCGCTGGCCTACACGGCGAGCAAGCACGCCGTGGTCGGGATGACGCGCGCGGCGGCGCTCGAGTTCGGCGCTGCCAAGGTGCGCGTCAACGTCGTCTGCCCCGGGGCGATGCTGACGCCACTGCTGGCCGAGTCCTTCAACGTACCCGTGCAGGCCCTCGGCGCGGCGCCATTTCCGAACTCCCCGCTCGGCCGCATGGGCGACCCGGCCGAGATCGCCCCGACGGTGCTGTTCCTGGCGAGCGATGCCTCCTCCTACACCACCGGCAGCGTGTTCGTCGTCGACGGGGGCATCACCGCCGGCGTGATGCTGTCGCACTAGTGGCCGCCGCAGCGCGCACGCGTGTCGCCGCACTCGAGGGCTGGTTCACGCTCGAGGATCCGCCGCACCTGCTCGGCAGCCGCTGCCGCGTGTGCGGCACCTATTACTTCCCGCGCCTGAGCGGCTTCTGCCGCAATCCTGATTGCGAGAGCGCCGAGTTCGAGGCCGTGCCGCTCAGCCACACGGGCCGCCTCTGGTCTTACACCAACGCCTGCTACCGGCCGCCCGCGCCCTACGTGTCCGCTGAGCCCTTCGTGCCCTTCGGGATCGCGGCGGTCGAGCTGGCCGAGGAGCGGTTGATCGTGCTTGGGCAGCTGGCCAGCGGCGTCGAGCTCGGGCGGTTGCGTATCGGGATGCCGGTCGAGCTGATCCTCGAGAGCCTCTACAGCGATGCGCAGGGCGAGCACGTGGTGTGGAAGTGGCGCCCGCTCGGGGAGCCGGCGTGACGGGCGAAGTCGCCGTGCTCGGGGTCGGCATGCACCCCTGGGGCAAGTGGGGCCGCAACTTCGTCGAGTACGGCGTGCACGCGGCGCGCGCGGCGCTCAAGGACGCCGGGGTCGCATGGCGCGAAGTGCAGTTCATCTCCGGCGCCGCGACCATGCGCTGCGGTTACCCGGGCTACGTGGCCGGGGCGACCTTCGCGCAGGCGCTCGGCTGGCAGGGTGCGCAGGTCAATACCTCCTACGCGGCCTGCGCCTCCGGATCGCAGGCGCTCGCCGCGGCGCGTGCGCAGATCCTCGCCGGCGGCTGCGACGTCGCGCTCGTGGTCGGCGCCGACACCACGCCCAAGGGCTTCCTCGCGCCCATGGCCGGGCACCGCCCGGAGGACCCTGACTGGGTGCGCTTTCACCTGGGCATCACCAACCCGACCTACTTTGCCCTGTACGCACGGCGGCGTATGGCGCTGTACGGCGCGACGGTGGAGGACTTCACCGCCGTCAAGCTGAAGAACGCCGAGCATGGGGCCGCGAATCCGAACGCGCGCTACCGCAAGCGCTTCACGCGCGAGGAGGTGCTGGACTCGGCGATGGTGGCCGACCCTCTGCACCTGCTGCACGTGTGCGCGACCTCCGACGGCGCCGCCGCCATCGTGCTGGCAAGCCCGCAGTACGCGCGCCGTCGCACCGCCGGAGCGGTGCGCATCGCGGCGATCTCCACCGTGACCCCGCGCTTTGCCAGCAACGAGGTGGAGATGCCCGATATCGCCACCGACTCCGCGGTCGCCGCCACGCCGCATTCCTTCCGCGCCTCGATTGCCGCGCACGCCTACGAGGAAGCCGGGGTGGGACCGGAGGAGCTCTCGCTCGCCGAGGTCTACGATCTGGCCGCATCCCTCGAGCTGGACTGGTACGAGCACATCGGCCTGTGCCGCCCCGGCGAGGCCGAGGCGCTGCTGCGCAGCGGTGCCACCCGCATCGGCGGACGCATACCAGTGAACACGAGCGGTGGCCTGGCCTGCTTCGGCGAGGCGGTGCCGGCGCAGGCGCTGGCGCAGGTGTGCGAGCTGGTCTGGCAGCTGCGCGGGCAGGCCGGTGAGCGCCAGGTACCCAACGCGCGGCTTGGCATCAGCGCCAACCAGGGACTGTTCGGCCACGGCTCGGCCGTGATCGTGAAGGCCTAGTCGGCGGCGGCGGTTCCGACCGGGCTCGCCTCAGCTGCTCAGTGCCTGGCGCAGATCCGCGCCGACGTCCGCGAGCGCGCGGCTCGCCATGGCCGTCAGGTACGGCATGCTGGCAAAGCCGTGGATGACCCCGAGGTAGCGGCGTGCGATGACCTCCACGCCCGCACTGCGCAGCCGGTCGGCGTACGCCTCGCCCTCATCCCGCAGCGGATCGAACTCAGCGGTGACCAGCGTCGCGGCGGGCAGCCCGCTCAGGTTCGCCTGCAGCGGCGCGGCCAGCGGGCTCGGGCTCGCCCCCTGCAGGTAATGCTTCCAGAACCACAGCATGGTAGCGCGCCGCAGCAGGTAACCCTCGCCGAGCTCGCGCGCGCTCACGCTCGTGCAACCCGGGTCGAGGCAGGGATAGAACAGCGCCTGATAGCGCAGCTTCGGTCCCTCGCGCTCGCTCGCCAGCAATGCGGTAGCCGCAGCAAGGTTGCCGCCGGCGCTGTCGCCGGCGACGGCCACGCGCGTGGTGTCGAGATCGAACGCATGGCCACGGGCCACGAGCCACTTGAGCGCGGCGTAGCAATCCTCGAGGGGCGCCGGGAACGGCGCCTCCGGGGCCAGGCGGTATTCGACGGAGGCCACGGTGCAACCGGAGGCAAGCGCGAGAAACTTGCAGAAGTCGTCGTACACCGCGATGTTGCAGATGACGAAGCCACCGCCATGGAAGAAGGTGATGAGCGGCAGGGTGCCGGCGGCGGGTGCGTACAGGCGCACTGCGATGTCGCCGGCGGGACCGACCGCCTGGATGTCGCGTACCGCGTGCACCGGCGGGTTCAGCACCGGCGCCGGAAACTGCCGCACCACGTCGCGCATCAGTTGCGGCGTGAGCTGCTCGATCGGCGGCATCTGCGCCATGGGGGAGGCCAGGAACGCTGCGACCTTCGGATCCAGTTGCACTTGAGTCTCCCCCGTGTGCCCTGTCAGCCGTGCCGGCGCTCGCGCGCCATGTTGAGCGCCAGATCCTCGATCATGTCCTCCTGGCCGCCGACGGTCTTCAGGCGCCCGAGCTCGACCAGGATGTCGGCGGAGGGCACGCCGTACTTGGCGCCGGCGCGCTTGGCGAACAGCAGGAACGAGGAGTACACGCCGGCATAGCCGAGGATGAGCGCGTCGCGGTCGATGCGGATCGGGTGGTCCATCATCGGCACCACCAGGTCCTCGGCCACGTCCATGAGCTTGAAGACGTCGACCCCGGTCACGATGCCCATGCGCGTGGCGACGGCGTTGAAGACCTCGAGCGGCGTGTTGCCGGCGCCGGCACCGAGGCCCGCGGCCGAGCCGTCGATGCGTTGTGCGCCTTCTTCCATCGCCGCCAGCGAGTTGGCGATGCCCATGGCCATGTTGTGATGCCCGTGAAAGCCGATCTCGGTGGCCGGCTCGAGCACGGCGCGCAGCGCGGCGATGCGCGCGCGCACATCCTCGGGCAGCATGTAGCCGGCCGAGTCGGTGCAGTAGATGCAGTTGGCCCCGTAGCTCTCCATGAGTTTGCCCTGGCGTGCCAGTTCCTCGGGCGCGACCATGTGCGCCATCATGAGAAAGCCCACCGTGTCCAGGCCGAGCCTGGCCGACCGGCTGATGTGCTGCTCGGCCACGTCGGCTTCGGTGCAGTGGGTGGCGACCCGCACCGTGCCCACGCCGCAGTCGTGGGCGAGCTTGAGGTGCTCGACCGTGCCGATGCCGGGCAGCAGCAGCGCGGAGACCTTCGCGCGCTTGAGTCGCGGAATCACGGCGCGCAGGTATTCCTCGTCGCTGTGCGCCGCGAAGCCGTAATTCACCGAGGCACCGCCCAGGCCGTCGCCGTGCGTGACCTCGATCAGGGGTACCCCGGCCTCATCGAGTCCGGTGGCGACTGCGACCATCTGCTCGAGCGTGATCTGGTGGCGCTTCGGATGCATGCCGTCGCGCAGGCACATGTCGTGCAGCGTGACCGTGCGGCCGGAGAGTGTCATGAGGCCCTCGCTGCGGCCCGGAAGCTGCCGCTGCCGATTTCTTCCGCGATCAGCTCGCCGGTGCGCAGCGCGGCGGCGGTCATGATATCGAGGTTGCCGGCGTACCTGGGCAGGTAATCGCCCAGGCCCGCCACCTCGAGGTAGGTCGAGACACGGCGGCCGTCGAACACCGGCCCGTTCTTGAGCGTATAGCCGGGAACGTAGCTCTGCACCTGCTTGATCATGGCCTCGATGGAAGCGCGGATGCGCGCCTGGTCCGGCTCATCCTCGGTCAGGCAGTGCACCGTGTCGCGCATGATGAGCGGCGGCTCGGCCGGGTTGAGGATGATGATCGCCTTGCCTTTCTTGGCGCCGCCCACCTTCTCGATGCCGCTCGCCGTGGTGCGCGTGAACTCATCGATGTTCTTGCGCGTCCCCGGCCCGGCGGAGCGCGAGGCCACCGTGGCCACGATCTCGGCATAGGCCACCGGTTGCACGCGGCTCACCGCCGCCACGATGGGGATGGTCGCCTGCCCGCCGCAGCTGACCATGTTGACGTTGAGCTCGCCCTTGCCGACGTGCGCCGCCAGGTTCACCGGCGGCACGCAGTAAGGCCCGATGGCCGCCGGCGTCAGGTCGATGGTGACCACGCCGTGCGCGGCGAGCTTACGGGCGTTCTCGGGGTGCACGTAGGCGCTGGTGGCATCGAAGGCGATGCGGACCTGGTCGCGCTCGAGGTACGGCAGCAGGCCGTCCACCCCGGCAGCGGTGGTGTGCAGGCCCGCGGCGCGCGCGCGCGCGAGGCCGTCGGAAGAGGGGTCGATGCCGACCATCCACACTGGCTGGATGCGCTCACTGCGCAGCGCCTTGTACATCAGGTCGGTGCCGATGTTGCCCGAGCCGATGAGCGCGGCTTTGATCTTGTCCATGCGACCCCCGGCGCGCGGATGCCTAGATGAAGAACTCCTGCACCGTCTCGCCCACGTACAGCGCGCCGAGCGAGGTGCCGATGATGGTCGGGTCATTGGCCACGTGTGCGCGCGCGGCGTTGATGTCCAGCCAGTAGCGCACCAGCGGGCTGTCCATGTAGATCGCGCGTCCCCCGAGCAGTGGCATGAGCTCATCGCACAGGGCGGCGCAGCGGCGCGCGATCTGCGAGGACTCGTAGCGGTAACGGATGCGCTCGGGCACCGGGATGTCGCGCCCGGCGCGCACCGCGCTCATCATCTCATCGAAGCTCTTCATCAGCACGCCCTTCATCTCGAGGATCGCCGACTGCGTGCGCGCGGCGGCGTTGAGCGCGAACGGGTCGAGCTTGCTCGACTTGCCGGTGACGGTCGAGACGCGCTTGGCGGCGATGCCGACGAAGGCGCCCTGCGCCCCCTGCAGCGCGCCGATGGCGGCGCTTGAGACGGCGCGCACGAACACCTGCGCCCACGGCAGGCGGAAGATCGCGGCGGTGTTGACGGCCTGCCCGGGGTTCTTGCACAGGAAACCGTCGACGGCGCGATGCGTGCGGTGCTCGGGCACGAACACCTGCTCGACGATGATGCCGTGGCTGCCGGTCGCCTGCAGTCCGTACACGTTCCAGTCGTGCACGATCTTGTAGTCGCTGCGCGGCAGGAGGAAGGTGCGCATCTCCGGCGGCCCGCCCGGCTCGAGCGGCGGGATGAGGGCGCCGAGGAACACCCACTGGCAGTGATCGCAGCCGCTCGAGAAGCCCCAGCGCCCGGAGAGCCGGAAGCCTCCCTCGACACGCTCGACCTTGCCGACCGGCTGGTACGAGGAGGAGATGAGCGTGGCATCGTCCTTGCCCCACACCTCCGCCTGCGCCTTGGCATCGAACAATGCCAGCTGGAAGGGGTGCACCCCGATGACCCCGTACACCCAGGCCGTCGACATGCAGCCCTCGGCGAGCGTCATCTGGATGTCGAAGAACACCTGCGGGTCGTGCTCGTAGCCGCCGTAGCGCTGCGGCTGCAGCACCCGGAAGAAACCGGCCTCCTGCATCTCGCGGATGCTCTCCGCGGGCACGCAGCGCGCGGCGACCGCGGCTTCCGAGCGCGTCTTGAGCGCCGGGATCATGGCGCGCGCACGCTCGAGGAGGGTTTCGCGGGTGGGAATCGCGGCGGCAACCGCGGCAGGGGTGGCCATTGAGGACCTCCGGGGTGCTATCGGAGCCTTAATAATGAGGAGCGGACAATCGCGGATCCGGACAAAATATACGCGGCGCGTGCGACAGAGGCAATCAGATTCGTATTTATCAATGTACCGAATTACGCATCTCGTAGTGTAAAATACCGCGACATTTGCGATTGCGGCGACTGATCGCGAATATGCTGCGTTTTCAGCCGCCTTGCCCCGAGGAGCCGAGCCATGCCCGCCGATCGTCCGCCGACCCCTCCCTTCGGCCGCGTGGTGCAGCTGCGGCAGGGCTACGAGATGCACTACCTGGAGGAGGGCCGCGGGCCGCCGGTGGTGTTCGTGCACGGCAGTGGCCCGGGCGTGAACGCCTACAGCAACTTCTTCCCCAACTACCGCGTGATCGCCGCGGCAGGCTACCGCTGCGTGCTGCCGGACATGATCGGCTTCGGCTGGTCCTCCAAGCCGACCGGCATCGACTACACCTTCGAGCTCTTCGTGCCGACGCTCCTGGAGTTTCTCGATCAGCTCGAGATCGGCCGCTGCGTGCTGGTCGGCAATTCCCTCGGCGGGGCGATCTCGATGAAGCTCGCGATCGATCATCCCGAACGCGTCGCGAAGCTCATCGTCATGGGGCCCGGCGGCATCGAGTCGCGCGAGACGTACTTCAAGATGCCCGGCATCCAGAAGATGGTGTCGCAGTTCGTGGGCAGCGGCTTCGATCGCCCCGGGCTGCGCCGGCTGCTGGAACTGCTCGCCTACGATCCGCACACCATCACCGATGAGCTGCTGGAGCAGCGCTACAACGTGCTGCAGACCCAGCCCAAGGAGGTGCTCTCGCGCATGTCGATCACCGACCTCACGCCGCAGCTGCCGCAGCTGCGCGGACCGCTGCTCGGGTTCTGGGGCATCGAGGACCAGTTCTGCCCCGCGAGCGGCTACGAGAAGATCCTGCGCGCCGTGCCCGACAGCCGCTTTATCATGTACTCGCGCTGCGGCCACTGGGCCATGATCGAGCGCGCCGCGGACTTCAATCGCCATGTCATCGAGTTCCTCCAGGACTGAGGGGCGCGCGCCGCCGGCGCTGCTGGAGGAGCTGGCCGCCGAGCTCTACCAGGCGCTCACGCACCGGCGCACGGTGCCGCCGCTGCGTACGCGCTATCCGCAGCTGAGCCTCGACGACGCCTACGCGATCTCGCTCGGGATCCTCGCGCGCCGCGAGCGCGCCGGCGAGCGTGTCATCGGCAAGAAGATCGGCGTCACCAGTCAGGCGGTGCAGGACATGCTCGGCGTGCACCAGCCGGACTTCGGCTTCCTGACCGACCGTATGCTGATCGCCGACGGCGGCACGGTGCGCATCCGCGAGAGCATGATCCAGCCGCGGGCCGAGGCCGAGATCGCCTTCATCCTGTCCGCCCCGCTCAAGGGTCCCGGGGTGACGCCCGCGGACGTGCTGGCGGCGACCGCACACATCGCGCCCTGCTTCGAGGTGGTCGATTCGCGCATCCGCGACTGGGACATCCGCATCATCGACACGGTCGCCGATAACGCCTCCTGTGGCGTCTTCGTGCTGGGCGCGGCGCGGGTGGATCCGCGCGCCTTCGATCTGGCGCGCCTGAAGGTACAGGTGTGGAAGAACGAGCAGCCGCTCTCGCAGGGCCTGGGTTCGGCGGTGCAAGGCTCGCCGCTCGCCTCGGTCGCGTGGCTCGCCAATACCCTGGGTCGCTACGGCGTCGAACTCAAGGCCGGTGACGTCATCCTCTCCGGCTCGCTGGTGCCGCTCGAGCCGGCGCGCCCGGGGGATCAGTTCCGCCTCGAGCTCGAAGGGGTAGGCTCAGCGCGCGTGGCCTTCGCGTAGCGCGTACTTCTGCACCTTGCCGGCGGCGTTCAGCGGCAGCTGCGCGACGATGTCGACGTAGCGCGGCACCTTGTAGTTGGCCATGTTCTCGCGCGCCCAGGCGATGAGCGCCGATCCATCCAGCTGCGCCCCGGGACGCAGCACGATGAAGGCCTTGCCGACCTCGCCGAGGCGCTCATCGGGCACGCCGATCACCGCGGCCTGCGCGACCGCCGGGTGCTCGGCCAGGAGGCGCTCGATCTCGGCCGGGTAGCAGTTGAAGCCGCCCACGATGAACACGTCCTTGATGCGGTCGGTGATGCGCAGGTAGCCGCGCTCATCGAGCACCCCGACATCCCCGGTATGCAGCCAGCCGTGCGCATCGATCGCGGCCTGCGTCGCCGCCGCGTCCTCGAAGTAGCCCCGCATCACGTTGTAGCCGCGCACCAGCACCTCCCCCGGCGCGCCGGTCGGGGCGTCGCGCCCGCTGGCATCGACGCAGCGCACCTCCACCCCCGGGATGGGCACGCCGCAGCGTGTAGCGACGGTCTCATCGTCGGCATCGTGCGGGCAGATCGTGACGACGCCGGTCGACTCGGTGAGCCCGTAGGCGGTGAGCACGCTCTTGAAGTGCAGCTCGCGCCGCATGCGCGTGATCAGCGCCGGCGGCACGCTGGCGGCGCCGGTGACTGCCAGACGCAGCGAGCTCAAATCCCGGCGCGGCAGGCTCTCGTGCGCGAGCAGGCTCTGGTAGAGCGTCGGTGGCCCGGGCAGCACCGTGATGCGCTCGCGCTCGATCGCATCCAGGGCGCGCGCGGCGTCGAACACCGCCAGCGGGTACATGGTGGCGCCCTGCAGCAGGCAGGCGAGCCAGCCGGCCTTGTAGCCGAAGCTGTGGAAGAAGGGGTTCACGCCCAGGTAGCGGTCGCCGCTGCGCAGGCCGACCACCTCGCTCCAGGTGCGGAACACCTCGACGTTCTGCCGGTGCGTGCTCAGCACGCCCTTCGGCTCACCGGTGGTTCCGGAGGTGAAGAGGATGTCCGCCACGTCCGTGGCCGCCACGCGCGCGGCGGCCGCCGCGACCGCCGCCGCGGCCACGTCCCGGCCGCGCTCGAGGAATGCCGGCCACGGCAGCGACGCGCCGCCCGGGGCTGCCGCCGGGGCATCCAGCAGCAGCAGCAGCTCGAGCGCCGGCAGCCGTTCCTGCGCGAGCAGCTGTGGGTAGTGCGTGCCGAGAAATTCCCCGACCGTGAGTAGCAGCCGTGCGCCACTGCGGCGCAGGATGTAGGCGGCCTCCTTGCCCTTGAGGCGCGTGTTGAGCGGCACCAGCACGGCGCCGGTACCGAGCGCACCGAGCGCGGCGACGATCCAGGCGGCGCTGTTGGGTGCCCAGATGCCGATGCGCTCACCGGGCGCGATGCCGGCGGCGAGGAAGGCGGCGCTGGCCGATTGCGCCTGCGCGTGCAGCTGACTGAAAGTGAGCGCGCTGGTACCGTCGCGCACCGCCCAGGCATCAGCGAAGTGCTGCGCGGCGTGTGCCAACACGCGCGGCACGGTGGCGGCGGCTTCGGCGGGCATACTTTGAAAATAGCAAACCACACCGTACGATGCGACCCATGCTGCAAGGGAGCGCTGAGATTCGCCTGCCCGGCGCGGTGGTGCTGGTCACCGGCGGCTCGCGCGGCATCGGCGCGGGGATCGCCGCGGCATTCCTCGCCGCCGGTGCCGAGGTCATCGTCTGCGGACGCAACGCACCCGCGCAGCTGCCCGAGGCGCAGGGGCGGCGTGCCGAGTTCCGCGCCTGCGACGTGCGCGATGCCGAGGAGGTCAGCGCGCTCTTCGCCGCGGTGCGCGCGCAGCACGCACGGCTCGATGTGCTGGTGAACAATGCCGGCGGCGGTCCGCCCGGGGCGCTGGCGCAGGCGCCGGCGCGGCTGATCGAGCGTATCATCCAGTTGAACCTCACCGCGCCGCTGCTGTGCGCGCGCGCGGCTAACGAGATCATGCAGGCGCAGGCCGAGGGCGGCTGCATCATCAACATCGGCAGCGTCGCCGGCGAGCGCGCCGCGCCGGCCACGGTCGCTTATGGTGCGGCCAAGGCCGGCCTGCTGCACGCCACGCAGAGCCTGGCGATGGAATGGGGTCCCCGGGTGCGCGTCAACGGCATCATCGCCGGCTTCGTCGCCACCGAGAATGCCGCCGAACATTACGGCGGTGCGGCGGGGGTCGCGCGCCTCGCGGCGATGTTCCCCCTCAAGCGCCTGGCCGCAGCCGCGGACATCGCCAACGCCTGCCTGTACCTGGCCTCGCCGCTGGCGGCCTACGTGAGCGGCGCGCTGCTGGCGGTGCACGGCGGTGGCGAGCCGCCGCTGTTCCTGCACCTGGCCAGAGCGACCGGCGCCTGAGAATGAACGCCGCCCCCGAGCGCAGCCCGCAGGTCGCCCTGGTCACCGGGGCCAGCCGCGGCGCCGGCAAGGGCATCGCGCTCGCGCTCGGCGCGGCCGGCCTGCGCGTTTACGTCACCGGGCGTTCGCGCGAGCACAGCCTCGGCCGCCTTGGCGATGTAGCGCTGCCGGGCACCGTGCTCGAGACCGCCGCCGCCGTGAGCGCGCTCGGTGGCACCGGTATCGCGCTGCCCTGCGATCATCGCGACGATGGCGCGGTGGCCGCCGTGTTCGCACGCGTGCGCGATGAGGCCGGACGGCTCGACATCCTGGTGAACAACGCCACCAGCATCCACGATGCGCTCATCGAGCCGGGCGGCTTCTGGGAGAAGCCGCTCGAGCTGGCGGACATCCTCGAGGTCGGGCTGCGCTCGGCGTATGTCGCCAGCTACTTCGCCGCGCCCCTCATGGTGCAGGCGCGCCGCGGCCTGATCGTCTTCGTCTCCTCCTTTGGCGCCAGCTGCTACATGCACGGGCCGGCCTACGGTGCGCAGAAGGCCGGCCTCGACAAGTTCGCCGCCGACATGGCGGTCGACCTGGCCGCGTACGGCGTTGCGGCACTGTCGCTGTGGCTCGGGCCGCAGCGCACCGAGCGCACCGCGGCCGCGGGGCGCAGCCGCCCCGAGCAGTACGCAGCCTTCCTCGAGCAGGCGGAGACCCCGCAGTTCAACGGGCGCATCATCCACGCGCTCGCGTGCGATCCGCAGCTGCTGAGCCTGAGCGGCCAGACGCTCATTTCCGCGGAGGTCGCGCGGCGCTACGGCATCACCGAGGAGGGCGGCCGCCAGCCGCCCTCGTACCGGGATATGCTCGGCGCACCGCGTGCACCGCATCCGGCCAAGGTGATGTGAGGACAGTTCCGTGAAGGGCAGCGGCAGTGCTTTTACGCAGCGGCAGCTGCGCGATGCCTTTGGCGAGTTCGCCACCGGCGTCACGGTGGTGACCGCGGTGCGCCCCGACGGCGAGCCGGTCGGCATCACGGCCAACTCCTTCACCTCGGTGTCGCTCGACCCGCCGCTGCTCTTGTGGTGCCTGTCGGGCAGCAGCAGCGGCGCGGTGGCCTTCGCCGTGGGGGCCGCCTTCGCCGTGCACGTGCTCAGCCACGAGCAGCGTGACCTGGCGGTGCACTTCGCGCGCCGCGGTGCGGAGAAGTTCGAGGTCGACCACAACTGGCGCGCCCAGCCGCGCCCGCCCCACCTCGATGGCGCACTGTGTCGCTTCGACTGCCGCGTGCACGCCGTGCATGCGGGCGGGGACCACCTGGTCATCATCGGCGAGGTGCTGGCGCTGCACCGGGCGCACGGCAGGCCGCTCGCCTTCTACGCCGGACACTTCGGCACCTACAGCATGGACCGCGGCTTGCCGAAGATCGACGTCTGGGACGGGGCCAACGACGGTTGGTTCTAGGGGCGCCCGCCCCCCGCATAGGCCGCGTAGCTGGTGTAGCCCGCAGCGCCCGGCGTGTAGAGGGTGCTGCGCTCGAAGGCGGCGAGCGGCCAGCCGTGCTCGCAGCGCGCCACCAGATCCGGGTTGGCGATGAAGGCACGCGCATAGGAGACCGCATCGGCCGCGCCGCTCGTCACGGCCGCTGCGCCGGACTGGAAATCGAAGCCATCGTTGAGGATGCGGGGGCCGCGGAAGCATTCGCGGGCCAGCGCAAAGGCATCCAGCGCCGCGTCCGGGGAGCGGATGACGTGCAGGTAGGCGAGGCGCAGCGGCGCGACGCTGCGCAGCAACCCGGCATAGGTCTCCTGCGGGCGCTCATCATGGATGTCGTTGAACGGGTTGCCCGGACAGATCCGCAGCCCGACGCGACCCTCACCCATCACGGCGAGCAGCGCCTCCAGGCACTCGATGACGAAGCGCAGCCGTGCGCGCAGCGCGCCGCCATAGCCGTCGTGCCGCAGATTCGTGCCGCTGCTGAGGAACTGCATCGGCAGGTAGCCCGAGGCGGCGTGCAGCTCCACGCCATCGAACCCGGCGCGCTGCGCCTGCCGCGCCGCATGCGCGTACTCATCGAGCACCGCCTGCACTTCAGGCAGCGTGAGTGCCTCCGGCAGGTCGAATTCGACCAGGCCGGCGGTGTCGGTGAACATGCGCCCCGCGGCGCGCAGCGCCGACGGAGCCAGGGTGCGCGCCCCGGGCGCCTTGTTGTGATGGCTGCCGATGCGCCCGCAGTGCATCAGCTGCAGCACGATGCAGCCGCCGTGCGCGTGCACCGCCTGCGTCACGGCGTGCCAGCCGCGCACCTGCGCCTCGCTGTGGGCGCCGGGCGTGCGGCAGTAGCCCTTGCCATGCACGCTCGGCTGCGTGCCCTCGGTGACGATGAGGCCGGCGCTGGCGCGCGCACCGTAGTACTCGACCGCGAGCGGCCCCGGCACGTCCCCGGGCAAGGCGCGGCTGCGCGTCATGGGCGCCATGACGATGCGGTTGCGCAGGCGCAGGCTGCCGAGCTCGACGGGCTCAAGGAGCGGCTGCACGGCTGCCGGGCGCTTCAGCGCACGCGGATGCGCGGGTCGGGCGCGCCGCGGCGCATGCGGCGCAGGAACTGCCCGAGGGGCGCCGGGGCGGCCACCTCGGGTTCACCGGCCGGCGGGTCGGCCCAGAATGCCTTCCATGTGGGCCACAGCTCATGCCACGCACCCTCGTATCGCTCGCGGCCGGGCCAGCGCATCTTGCGCGGCCCGAGCGGGGGCTTGTTGAGGTCGGTGGCGTACCAGTAGCAGGGCAGCCGGCGCCGGAAGTACCAGCGCCCCGCGATGCGCTCGTAGTCGTCCCAGTAGAGCATCTGCATGATGACCCACTCATCGCCGGTCTCGTGCTCGTTCTTCGAGTACACCACGCCGTGCGCGTGAGTGCGGTCGCTGAATTCGATGATGTGGCCGCCGAGGTGATGCGCGGTGCCGGTGAATTGCTCGCGCAGCATGCGGTCGACCCAGCTCTTGAGGTGCGCGCGTCCGACGCGCTCGGCGCCGACGCGCACGTCCGGGGCGAAGAGGTTGACGTGGGCGTCCAGATCCCGCATGTCGAGCGACAGCGCGTATTTGGCCGCGAGCATGCGGATCTCCTCGAGCGCCTCCAGGCGCTCGAGGCGTGCCTGCAGCGCGCGCGGCACGGGCGGTGCGCGCTTGGCTCGCGCGGCGCGGCGCCTGCTCGGCCTTGGGGCCATCAGAGGCGCGCGATGACGGTGTCGCCGAAGCGGCCGATGGCGGCGAGCTGCGCATCGAGCGCGGCGCCCGGATCGAAGCCCCAGGGCGCGACGCAGGCATCGGTGACGCCGAGCTCGCCGAGGCGGCGGAAGTCCGCGACGCTCTGGGCGCCCATGTCAAAGCCGTGGATCTCGAAATCGCTGCGTGCCGCGCTGCCGGCGGCGCGGCGCAGCTGCTGCAGCTCGCCGATGAGGCGCGTCAGGGTGGCGAGGTCGGTGTTGGCGGAGACCCAGCCATCGCCGAGGCGTGCGGCGCGCTGCAGGGCCGGGCGCGAGTGGCCGCCGACGATGATGGGCACGGGACGGCTCGGCACCGGATGCATCTTCATCGGGCCGAAGTCGTAGTTGGCGCTGTGGTACTCGAAGTAGTCGCCGCTCATGGCGCCGCGCAGTATCGCGATGCACTCATCCATGAGCTGACCGCGCTTCTCGAACGCGACCCCGTTGTAGCTGAAGTCCTCCTTCCACGGGCTCAGGCCGGCGCCGAGCAGGATGCGCTCGCCGCTCAGCACGGCGAGCGAGGACAGCGCCTTGGCCAGCACCAGCGGCTGTCGCGTCGGCACCTTGAGCACGCTCGGGTAGAGGCGGATGCGCTGCGTGACGGCCGCCATCCAGCTCATGGCCACCAGCGGCTCGATGAAGGGCATCGCCTCGATGTAGCCGCGGATCATGGAGGTGTCCGCGTACGGGTACTCCGATTCGGTGCGCTGCGGGAAGAAGAAGCTGTCGGGCAGGCCGATGGAGCTGAAGCCCGCCGCCTCGGCGGCGCGCGCGATAGCCTGATAGTCGGGAAATCGGGCAAACCCCAGTTGCAGGGTGAAACGCATGGCAGCTCTCCGTGGGCTCGCCGGACTATAGTCGAGCCGTAGCGGCGCGGCACCGTCCGCTTCGGGGAGGACCGGGGCGCCATTGTGCCGGGCGCGCCCGGGTACTTAAACTGCGGCGCAATCTGCGAAGCGGCGCCGGCAATCACGACGTGCGCTGCGCGCCAGGGGACCGATGGATTTCACCCACACCGAGGAGCAGCAGCTGATCCGCGCCAACGCGCGCGAGGTGCTGCGCGGGTACAGCGCGGCGCGGCGCCGCGCCGCGCTCGAGGCGCGCGGCGGCTACGATGCGGCACTGTGGGCGCAGCTCGCGGGCGAGCTCGGCTGGTGCGCGCTCGCGATCGAGGAGCCGGCCGGCGGCGCGGGGCTCGGCTGGGTGGAGCTGTGCTTGCTGCAGGAGGAGCTGGGGCGGCAGCTGGTCGCCTCGCCGTTCTTCAGCACGGCGGTGCTCGGCGGCGGGCTGATCGCCGCGCTCGCCACCGGGGAGCAGCGCCGCGCGCTGCTGGCTCAGATCGCCGCCGGCGCGGTGCGCATCGGCTGCGCACTCGGCGGCAGCGAGGGCGACGTGCCGCCGCAGGGCGTGGCCCTGTCGCTGCAGGCGGCCGCTGGCGCCTGGCGACTGCATGGCACGAGCGACTTCGTCATCCATGGTGACAGCGCCGATCACCTGCTGGCCCTCGCACGGGACGAGGGCGGTGCGGGGCTGCGGGCGGTGTGGCTGCCGGCTGACTCGCCCGGCATCTCGATCGAGCCGCACGTGATGCTCGATCTCACGCGGCCCATGGCGCGCCTGCGCTGCGCGGACGTGCCGGTGCGGCCCGAGCAGCTGCTCGGGCCGCCGGTGGCGTCGGCAGCACTCGAGCACGCGCTCGACCGGGCGCGCATTGCACTTGCCGCGGAGGCCCTCGGCGGCGCCGAGTGCGTGCTCGAGATGACCACGGAGTACGTCAAGCAGCGCCTGCAGTTCGGGCGCCCCATCGGCAGCTTCCAGGCCGTCAAGCACCGGCTCGCCGACATGATGGTCGAGCTCGAGGCGGCCCGCTCTGCGGCGTGGTACGCCGCGTGCGTAGCCGACGAGAATCCCGCGGAGCTGGCCGAGGCCGCCGCCACCGCCAAGAGCTACTGCTGCGATGCCTTTTACAGTTGCGCAGCGAGCGCGATCCAGCTGCACGGCGGCGTCGGCTTCACCTGGGAGCACGACGTGCACCTGTACTTCAAGCGCGCGCGGGCCGCCGCAACGCTGCTCGGCAGCCCCGCCTGGCAGCGCGAGCGGCTGCTGCGCACACTCGGGCTGGGTTCCACCACCGTGCCGCGCTACTAGGGGTCACGCCATGCAGCTCGGCTTCACGGCATCCGAGGAGCGCTTCCGGCGCGAGGCGGCCGCGTGGCTGGAAGCCCAGCTCGGCGGGGCGTTCCGCGATCTGCGCGGCATCAGCAGCCTGAGCGGTGCGCTCGAGCGGCGCATGGAATGGGAGCGCGCGCTCGGGGCGGCGCGCTACAGCTGCGTCGGCTGGCCGCAGGAGTACGGTGGCCGCGACGCCTCGCTCGCCGAGCAGGTGATCTTCGCCGAGGAGTACGCGCGCGCCCGCGCGCCGGTGCGCATCGGCCACATGGGCGTGGAGCTGGCCGGGCCGACGCTGCTCGCCTTCGGCACGTCCGCGCAGAAGGCGCGCTTCCTGCCGCCAATCGCGCGCGGCGAGGAGTTCTGGTGCCAGGGCTACAGCGAGCCGAACGCCGGTTCGGACCTCGCGAACGTGCGCACGCGCGCGGTGCTCGCCGAGGCGCCCGGCGGCGTCGAGTGGGTGGTGAACGGCCAGAAGAGCTGGACCTCGCTGGCGCAGTTTGCCGACTGGGCCTTCGTACTGTGCCGCACCGAGGCGCACTCGCGCGGGCACCGCGGGCTCTCTTACCTGCTGATCCCGATGCGCCAGGCCGGCGTCACGGTGCGGCCGATCCGGCAGATGACGGGGGAGTCGGAGTTCAACGAGACCTATTTCACCGATGCCCGCACGGCACAGGAGAATGTCGTCGGCGCGGTTGGTGACGGCTGGCGCATCGCCATGGGTACGCTCGCCTTCGAGCGCGGGGTCTCCACGCTCGGTCAGCAGATGGGCTTCCGCAATGAGCTCGACGCCATCATCGCCGCGGCGCGTGCCAACGGGCAGCTCACCGATCCGCTGCTGCGCCAGCGCCTGGCGCAGGCCCACATCGGCCTGAAGCTCATGCGCTACAGCGCGCTGCGCATGCTCTCGAGTGCGCAGGCCGGGCGGCTCTCGAACGAGGCCTACACCTACAAGATCTTCTGGGCGAGCTGGCGGCGGCAGCTGGGCGAGCTGGCGCTCGACGTGCTCGGTCCGGCGGGCGAGATCGCGCCCGCGAGCGACTACGAGTTCGATGTGCCCGCGCGCGTCTTCCTGTCCGCGCGCGCGGATACGATCTACGGCGGCACCAACCAGATCCAGCGCAACATCATCGCCGAGCGCGCGCTCGGCCTGCCCAAGGAGCCGCGCGGTGACTGACGGCATTGCCTCGCCCGGACAGCCGCGGCGCAGGCCAGCGCGATGGGCGCGGAGTTGACACCATGAACCAGGACCAGCTGCTGCGCATGCTCGATGAAGCGGCGCTGCGCCGCACCGCCGAGCTGTACGCGCAGGGCGCCGACCGGCGCGACAAGAGCACCTGGGCTGCGATCACCACCGAGGACTGCGTGATCGAAGCCCCGGGCATCAGGCTCGACGGCCAGCGCGAGATCGTGGCGGCGCTGGACGTGATGGCACGCCTGTACCTGGCCACGCAGCACCGCGTGCACAATCAGCTCGTGAGCATCGCCGGTGATCGTGCCGAAGGGGAGACCTACGGCACGGCCGACCACGTGAGCGCCGCGCAGGGCGGGCGCACGATCCTCACCTGGGCGATCCGTTACCAGGACCGCTGGCGCCGCGAGGCGGGGGTATGGCGCTTCGAGCACCGGCTGCTGGTGCTCGACTGGACCGATACCCGGCCGCTCGCCGGCTGAGGGCGCGCGCTCAGATCTTGAAGGTCGATAGCAGCAGGCTGGTCTCGGTCTGCGAGATGCCCTCGATGAGGCGGATGCGCGCCAGCACGCGATCGAAGCCCTCCAGGGAATCGGCGCGCAGCTCCGCGACGATGTCCCAGCGCCCGTTGGTGCTGTGGAGCGCACTCACCGCCGGCTCCCCGCGCAGCGCCTTGATCACCGCGTCGAGCTTGTTGCCCTCGACCGCCACGGTCATGAGGGCACGCATGCGCTGTTCTTCCACGTCGGGCTTCAGCCGCACGGTGTAGCCGATGATGGTGCCGCTGCGCGCCAGGCGCGCCATGCGGTTCTGGACCGTGCCGCGCGAGACCCCGAGTGCCTTGGCGAGCGCAGCCACCGGGGCGCGGGCATCCGCGCGCAGCAGCCCGATCAGCGAGCGATCCGTATCGTCCATGCGTGCCCCACGCTGGTGCCAATTTATTGATCATATTGCCATAAAACGCTGACGTTTTGAACAATAAGGGCCAAGATCTGGGCAGAGTTCTGGCTATATTTTGGTTCTGCCGCCGGAGACCATGGCTGCCTGCCAGCCACGTCCGTGCTGGCCCATCGAGCTCAAGAGGCGGGAAATCATGGTCGACTTCATCGGCGTGGGACGTGTGCAGGAGCTCGTCGCGCAGCGCGGCACGGCGCGCTTCATGCAGGAGCTCGCCGGTGAAATCGAGAGCGATTTCAGGCGCTGGCGCCAGTTCGAGAAGTGCGCGCGGCACGCTTCGCACTCCGCGGTAGGGGTCATCGAGCTGATGCCCGCCTGCGATGGGCGGCTGTACGCCTTCAAGTACGTCAACGGCCACCCGCGCAACACCAGTGTCGGGCTGCTGACCGTGACCGCTTTCGGCGTGCTGGCGGATGTCGAGACCGGCTACCCGCTGCTGCTCTGCGAGCTCACCCTGACCACCGCGCTGCGTACCGCCGCGACCTCGGCGCTCGCGGCGCGCCACATGGCGCGTCCCGACAGCCGCGTGATGGCGCTCATCGGCAACGGCGCGCAGAGCGAATTCCAGGCGATCGCCTTCCACGACATGCTCGGCATCGAGGAGCTGCGTCTCTACGACGTCGATCCCGAGGCGACCGCGAAGCTCGAACGCAACCTCGCAGCGCTTCGTCTGCCGGGGCTGAAGCTCGTGCGTGCGGCCTCGACCGCGGCGGCCGTGGCCGGGGCGGACATCGTTACCACCGTCACCGCCGACAAGCGCAATGCCACCATCCTCACCCCGGAGATGATCGCCCCGGGCATGCACGTGAACGCCGTGGGCGGGGACTGCCCCGGCAAGACCGAGCTGCACCGGCAGATTCTGGAGCGGCCCGACGTGCGCGTGGTGGTCGAGTTCGAACCGCAGTCGCGCATCGAGGGGGAGATCCAGCAGATGCCGCCGCAGTTCCCGGTCATTGAGCTGACGCAGGTGCTCACCGGTGCGGTGCCCGGACGCAGCTCCCGCGGGGAGGTCAGCATCTTCGATTCGGTCGGGTTTGCGCTCGAGGATTTCTCCGCGCTGCGCTACCTGCAGCGCCTGCACCAGCAGCAGCGCGGTACCCATGCCGCCATCGACCTGCTGCCGGACCTGGAGGATCCGAAGGATCTCTTCACGCTGCTCAGTGCGCCCGCGGCGCTGGCCACGCGGGCGCAGGTGACGTCATGAGCGCGCGCGTCGCGGCGCTGATCGGCGCACCCACCGACGTCGGCGCGGCCGACCGCGGCGCCTCCATGGGGCCCGAGGCGCTGCGGGTCGCCGGAATCTCGCAGGCGCTGTCCGCGCAGGGGCTCGAGGTCGAGGACCTCGGCAACCTCGCCGGTCCGGGCAACCCCTGGCAGCCGCCACGCGGGGGCTACCGGCACCTGCCGGAGGTGGTGCGCTGGAACGAGCTGGTGCACGAGTCGGTGTACGGGCAGCTGCGCCACGGGCGACTGCCGATCCTGCTCGGCGGGGATCACTGCCTGAGCATCGGCTCCATCAGCGCGGTGGCGCGGCACTGCCGCGAGCAGGGCAGGCGGCTGCGCGTGCTGTGGCTGGATGCCCATGCGGATTTCAACACCTCGGAGCTCTCCCCGAGCGGCAACGTGCACGGCATGCCGGTTGCGTGCCTGTGCGGCTTCGGGCCGCCGGAGCTGACGCGCGTGGGCGGCGCCACCCCGGCGATCGCGCCCGCCTGCGTGCGCCAGATCGGCGTGCGCAGCGTCGATGAGGGCGAGAAGCGCTTCGTGCACGAGCAGGGTCTGGACGTGTTCGACATGCGCCACGTCGATGAGATGGGGATGCGCCAGACCATGGAGCACGCGCTGGCTGGCCTCGAGGCCGATACCCACCTGCACGTGAGCTTCGATGTGGATTTCCTCGATCCGGAGATCGCCCCGGGCGTCGGCACGCGGGTCCGCGGCGGCCCCACCTACCGCGAGGCGCAGCTGTGCATGGAGATGATCGCCGACACCCGGCGGCTCGCCTCCCTCGACGTGGTCGAGCTCAACCCGGCCTTCGACGTGCGCAACCGCACCGCCAAGCTCGCCGTCGACCTCATCGAGTCGCTGTTCGGCAAGAGCACGCTGGTGCGCCGCCCGGTGTGGCGGCGTCCGGCCTTAGCGCGCGCTCCCGAGCGTCGCGGCCGGCACCCGCGCAGCGAGCCCCTGGCCTGAGGGCGCGGGGCCCGCTCAGGACTTCACCTGCTGCATGTGCAGCGTGAATCCTGGCTGCCAGCGCCCGTCCACCAGGAATTCCGTGGTGACGTCGTAGGCATCATCGCCCGCGCGCTGCCAGCGGCTGCGGTAGACCTGCTCCTCGGCCCCCTCGCGATAGTGCGTGGGCGGGAACACCAGCGCATCCGCCTCGGCCGCGACCGTGCCGCGGCTGTAACCCCCGGCACTCTCGATGTACAGATACTGCAGCTCGCGCGCCGCGGCGTCCCAGACGTAGATCGACTCACCGAAATCATCCGCGCGTCCGCCGCCGCGGTGCACGACGTGCTCATCACGCACGAACTTGCCGCCGTACACCCAGCTGAAGCAGTGCATGTCGGGCGCGTGGCCGTTGCGGAAGCTGCCCTGCCAGCAGTGCCCGACCAGGAAGGCGAGCGGCTGGTAAGGGGAGGGCGCGGCGGCCGGACCGGCGGCCGTGGCGCACAGCGGCACAGCGCAGACTAGGGCAGTCAGAAATTTCATGCTCGCTCCTCGGGTTGGCGAATTCATGGGCGCCTGGCGCGGCGCGCGGGCGCGACCGGCGCCGCGCGCTGCAGCTGCTCGAAGTGCGCGCGCAGCTGGCGCACCGCGCCATCGAAGCTCGCCAGGCTGCGGTAGGTGCGTGCCTGCATGACCGCCCCTTCCATCGTCGTCAGCACGAAGGCGGCGAGCTCGCGGCGGTCGCAGCCGTGGGGCAGCCGTGCGCCAGCATCCTGCAGGCACTCGTGCACCGCATCGATCCAGGCACTGAAGTTGGCGGCCAGGCGCTCGCGCACCGGCAGGTCCGGCTCATGCAACTCGAGCGCCAGGCTGCCGATCGGACAGCCATAGGCGCACTCGGTCTCCTGCAGGGCGCTGCGATAGCTGGCAAGCAGCGCGAACACGCGCTCGATGGGATCGTGCACGCCGCGCCAGGCCGGCTCGAGCAGCATGGCGCGGATGCCGGCGTGGTAGGCATCCAGCACCGCCAGCAGCAGGTCCTGCTTGCCCGGGAAGAAGTGGTACAGGCTGCCGCTGTTCACCCTGGCCGCCTGCAGCACGTCGGCGATGCTGGTGGAACCGTAGCCCTTCTCCCAGAAGAGCCGCATCGCGGCCAGCACCAGGCGGGTGCGCGTGTCGGCCGGGGCGGCCACTTGAGTGTTCATTCAAGTCAATCCTAGGTCGACTTGAACGATCAGTCAACTGAATCAGTCGATCCCCGGGGCCCTCAGGCGCTGCAGGCGCGGCGCAGCGCCGCGCGCGCCAGCAGGCGCGTCGAGTCGAGCGTCGGCAGCGGCGAGTTGCCGTCATTCATCAGCAGCGGAAGCTCGGTGCACCCCAGCACCACCGCGTCGCAGCCGCGCGCCTTGAGGTCCCGGACCACGCCCTGCAGGTAGGCGACGGCGGCGGGCTGGAACTGCCCGCGCACCAGCTCCTCCATGATGATGCGGTCGATCTCGGCGCACTCGGCCGCCTCCGGGCGCACGCTGCCGATGCCGTGGGCGGCAAGCTTGCCGGGATAGACCTCGCTCGCGACCAGGAAGCGCGTGCCGGTGATGCCGAGGCGCCGGAAGCCGCGGGCTGCCGCCTCCTGCGCGACCACTTCGGCGATGTGCAGCCAGGGCAGCGGGCTGCGCGCCTCGAGCCAGGGCAGTGCCTGATGGATGGTATTGTCGGGGCAGATGAGGAAGTCCGCACCGATGCGGGCCAGCTTGCGCGCCGAGTCGAGCATGAGCTCGGCGACCGCGGCCCAGTCGTCCCGGCGGATCGGCTCCATGTAGCGCGCCAGCGCGTGCGAATGCAGGCTGACCTCGGGGTGAGCATGCATGCCGAGCAGCAGCTCGCCCTCGAGGCACAGCGTGCGGTAGCACAGCGCGGCCCCTTCCGCGGAGCAGCCAACGATGCCCACGTGCTGCGTCATGGGCCGATTGTAACGGGCATTTCCAGCGCGGCGCGAAAGCGGGCGCGGGCGCCGCGCGGCTTGGGCATAATCGCCTGCGGCGCGGCAAGCGGTCACTGCAGTGAAGAGCCGCCGCGGCGCCGACCCCGGATTCGTCTCGTCCTCAGGGAGAGCTCATGACCCATTGCGGCCGCTTCGCCGCGCCCGCCACGGCGCTTGTGGTGCTGCTCACGGCCTGCGCGCCGCCGGCCGTGACCGCACCCGCGGCAGCGCGCACGGACTACCCGCTACCACCGCGCGGCGACACGGTGGATGAGTACGCGGGGGTGCGCGTCGCCGACCCGTACCGCCCGCTCGAGGACCTCGATGCACCGGCCACGCGTGCCTGGCTGAGCGCCGAAGCACGCCTGACGCAGGCCTACCTCGAGGGCATCCCGCAACGGGCGCAGCTGGTCGAGCGGCTGGCGCAGCTGTACCGCTTCGAGCGCACCGGCGTGCCATTCACCGCGAACGGCCGCTACTTCTACACCGACAACAGCGGCGAGCAGGACCAGAGCGTGCTGCTGAGCGCCGCGCCGCTCGAGGCACCACCCACGCTGGCGCTCGACCCGAACGTGCTGCCGCAGGAGAACCACCCGGTGGTGGTGGGCTACGTTGCGAGCCACGACGCGCGGCTGCTCGCCTACGGGGTCTCGCAGGCCGGCTCGGACTGGACCGACTGGCACATCCGCGACCTGACCACCGGGGCTGACCGTCCGGACGTGCTGCGCTATAGCAAGTACTACAAGCCGGTATTCGCCGCCGACGACCGTGGGCTGTACTACAGCGCCTTTGCCGCGCCCACGCCGGGAGCTGAGCTCAGCAGCGCCGATCTCAACGATGCGGTGTACTACCACCGCCTCGGCAGCGGTGCGCAAGAGGACCGGCGGCTGTTCGCCGCGCCCGAGCATCCGGACTGGCAATTCGAGCCGCACCTCTCGAGCGATGGCCGCTGGCTGATCATCAGCGCGGGCGAGGGCGAGGTCGGCGACAAGGGACTCGAGGACGTCTACCTGCTGGACCTCACCGCACCGCAGGCCGCGCCGCGCGCCCTGGTGAGCGGCTTCCGCGCGGCCTTCGAGTTCGCCGGCTCGGACGAGGGCAGGCTGTACTTTCTCACCACGCTGCAGGCGGCTAACGGCCGCGTCATCGCGGTGGATCCGCAGCGCCCGCAGGAGCGCGACTGGCGCGGCATCGTGCCGGAGGGCCGCGATGCGATCGAGCTCGGCGCCAACAGCGTGACCGTAGTCGCCCACCGCTTGCTGGTGCATTCGATCCACGATGCGCACAGCCAGGTGCGCCTCTACGGGCTGGACGGCCACGATGACGGCGCGCTCGCACTGCCCGGGCTGGGCAGCGCGGCCGGCTTCACCGGGCATGCGCAGGACCCGGAGACCTTCTATTCGTTCGCGGACGTGACGCGGCCGCCGACGGTCTACCGCTACGACTTCGCCAGCCGGCAGAGCCAGGTGTTCCGCCGCCCGCAGCTCACCTACAACCCGGAGGACTTCGCCGAAGAGCAGCTGTTCTACAGCGCACGGGATGGCACGCGCGTGCCGCTGCTGCTCGCCTACCGCAAGGGCACGCAGCTGAAGGCCCGCAACCCGCTGCTGCTCACCGGCTACGGTGGCTTCGGCATCTCCTACCTGCCGCGCTTTGACCCGTCCGTGATCGCCTGGATGGAGCACGGCGGGGTGTACGCCATCGCCAACATCCGCGGTGGCGGGGAGTACGGTGAGGGCTGGCATCGCCAGGCGATCGGTACCCATAAGCAGGTGGTGTTCAACGACTTCATCGATGCCGCCGAATGGCTGATCGCCGAGCACTACACCGAGACGCCGCGGCTGGCGATCATCGGCCGCTCGAACGGTGGCCTCCTGGTCGGGGCCTGTCTCACGCAGCGCCCGGAGTTGTTCGGGGCGGCGGTACCGGCGGTGGGAGTGCTGGACATGCTGCGCTTCAACCGCTTCGGTCAGGGCGCCGGCTGGGAAGGCGACTACGGCTCGCCGCAGGAGCCGCAGCAGTTCCAGGCACTCTACGCCTATTCACCGGTCCATAACGTACGTCCCGGCACGCGCTATCCGCCGACGCTGATCGTCACCGGGGACCATGACACGCGGGTGATGCCGATGCATTCGTTCAAGTTCACGGCGGCGCTGCAGGCTGCGCAGGCCGGGCCGGCCCCGATCCTGCTGCTGCTCGACACCGCTTCCGGCCACGCCGGCGGTGAGACGCTCTCGCAGGCCATCGCGCAGAGGGCGGATATCTACGCCTTCCTCATGAAGAGCCTGGGCTTCCCCGGTTCCGCGGCGCAGGCCGCCGTCCACGCGGGGTCACGCTGATGTGGCCCGGGAGCCACCGCCGCCCTCGCTTTGAAACGGCACTGCCACAGCCGCTCTACCCGCAGTGAGGACAGCACGGAGGCACCCGACCATGAACGCGCTCGCAGACTATCCCATCACCCGCAAGTGGCCGCCGCGGCACCCGCAGCGGCTGCAGTTGTACTCCCTCCCCACCCCCAACGGCGTGAAGGTCTCCATCATGCTCGAGGAGACCGGGCTGCCCTACGAGGCGCACCTCGTGGATTTCGGCGCCAATGACCAGGCGTCGCCTGAATTTCTCTCGCTGAACCCCAACGGCAAGATCCCGGCGATCCTGGACCCGCAGGGCCCGGGGGGCCGGCCGCTGCCGCTGTTCGAATCGGGCGCGATACTCGTCTACCTGGCCGAGCGCACCGGGCAGCTGCTGAGCGCGGATGCCGCCGAGCGCTACGCGACCCTGCAATGGCTGATGTTTCAGATGAGTGCGGTCGGGCCCATGTTCGGGCAGGTCGGCTTCTTCCATAAGTTCGCCGGCAAGGACTTCCCCGACAAGCGGCCACGGGAGCGCTATGTACAGGAGTCGCGGCGGCTGCTCGCGGTGCTGGATGCGCAGCTGGCGCAGCGCTCCTGGCTCATGGGCGAGCGCTACAGCATCGCCGACATCGCGGTGTTTCCCTGGGTGCGCAACCTCGTCGGCTTCTACGAGGCCGCGGAGCTGGTGGGCTTCGCGAACTTCCCGAACGTCGCGCGCAGCCTCGAGGCCTTCGTGGCGCGCCCGGCGGTCGCCCGCGGCCTCACCATCCCCGCACGCACCTGAGGGGCAGCGCGGGCTCCGGCTGCCTCAGTCGCAATCCTCGCCCTGCACGCGCCGCGGCAGTTCCTGCAGGTAGGGCTCGGCGGTGCAGTGTTCGAAGAGGATGCGGCTGCGTTGCGCGCGCTCCACCAGACGCCAGCCGAGCGCGACCTGGGGCACGCGCGGCGCCGCCCCGAAGGGGCGGATGGTGGCCGAGTTGACGTCGAGCAGTCCTGCGCCGCTGCCCCACACGTTGGCGAGGAACACGGCCGCGGCGGGGCGCCGCGCGGCCACCAGCAGGTCGCCCGGGTGCGGCGGCCGCGCGATGAGGCTGGTGAGATCGGCCTCGAGCAGGTATTCGAGCTCGAGCGCTGCGACGCTCTCATCGAGCGCACAGCGCTCGAAGCGCATCGGGTGCAGCCGCACCACGCCGGTAAGCAGCTCTCCCTGCGCCGAGAGCGCATCGACGCGCATGCCGAGCGAGGCGCTGCCAGCGCCATCGCCGCCTGGGCGCAACAGCATGAGGCGTCCGAGTTCGAGCTCCGCCAGCTGCGCGGCGTGGAATGCGGGACTCATCGGTACGAGTGGCACGGACGGCTGATACATGGGCTGTGACGGCAGCGGCGGGGCGGCTATCTTAGCGCGCGCCCGCGCCATCGCGCGGTGGCCGCAGCCGGGCGCGCCACGCACCACCCTTGACCCCCATGGGCGCCTGACTCAACCTAGGGCCAATCAATAACAAGGACCTATGACATGCGGCCGATCCCGGCAGGCTTGCTGGCATTGCTTCTTGGCGCCGCCGCGGCAAGCGGCGCGCCCGCGGCGAATGTCACCCCCGGAGCGGGCGAGGGCGAGTGGGCGATGCCGGCGCGCGACTATGCGGGCACGCGCTTCAGCCCGCTGACACAGATCACGGCCGCTAATGCGACCGCGCTGCGCCCCGTGTGGACCTTCTCCACCGGCGTACTCGCCGGACACGAGGGTCAGCCGCTCGTGGTCGGCGACACGATGTACGTGGTCACGCCCTGGCCGAACGTGCTGTACGCCTTTGACCTCAGCAAGGATGGCTACCCGCTGCGCTGGAAGTATCGTCCGGACGTGAGCGCGAACGCCATCGGCGTCTCCTGCTGCGACACCGTCAACCGCGGCGCGTTCTACGCCGACGGCAAGGTCATTTACAACCTGCTCGACGGGCACACGGTGGCGGTGGATGCCAAGAGCGGGCGCGAGCTGTGGAAGACCGCGATCGCCGACGTCGGCAGCGGCGAGACCGTCACCATGGCGCCGCTGGTGGTGAAGGACCGCGTGATCGTCGGTGCCTCCGGCGGCGAGTTCGGCATCTACGGCTGGACCAAGGGCCTCGACCTCAACACGGGCACGGTGGTGTGGACCGGCCACAACATCGGCCCGGATGCCGACATGCTCGCCAAGCCCGGCCAGTTCAAGCCACCCTACGACAGCGGCGCGGATCTCGGCGTGCACAGCTGGCCGGGCGAGACGTGGCGTACCGGCGGCGCCCCGGTCTGGGGCTGGGTCTCGTATGACCCCGAGCTCGACCTGGTGTATTACGGCACGGGCAACGCCGGGCCCTACAACGCCGAGCAGCGCGAGGGCGACAACAAGTGGACCGCCAGCGTGCTGGCGCGCCGCCCGGCGGATGGCGCGCTGGTGTGGGCCTACCAGTTCACCCCCCACGACAGCTGGGATTACGACGCCACGGGTGCCATGGTGCTGGCGGACCTTGCGATCGGCGGCAAGAGCGTCAAGGCCCTAGTGCACTTCGACAAGAACGGCTTCGCTTACACGCTCGACCGCGCGACCGGGAAGCTCCTGGTGGCCGAGCCGTTCGTGAAGGTGAACTGGGCGCAGAAGGTGGATGCGAGCAGTGGGCGGCCCGTGATCGTCCCGGACAAGCAGACCGGGGCTTCCAAGGGCAACGTGAAGGACATCTGTCCGTGCCTGGAGGGGGGCGTGAGCCCGGCCTCGCCGCCGGCGTACTCGCCGCGCACGCACCTGTTCTACACCTCGACCAACAACCTGTGCATGGACTACGCCTCGGCGCGCACTTCCTACCTGAAGGGCACGCCCTTCATGGGGATCAACAGTCCCTACAGCGCCGGGGAGGGCGGCTATCGCGGCAGCTTCCTGGCCTGGGACGCGGCGACCGGCCGGAAGGTCTGGGAGAACAAGGAGGCTTTCCCGAACTGGAGCGGGGCGCTGGTGACCGCCGGTGACGTGGCCTTCTACGGCACGCTCGACGGCTGGTTCAAGGCAGTCGATGCCCGCACCGGAAAGCTCCTGTCGAAGTTCAAGGTGGGCTCGGGCGTGGTGGGCAATCCGATGACCTATCGCGGCCCCGACGGCAAGCAGTACATTGCGGTGTACGCCGGCATCGGCGGGGACTGGCTGCTGCTCGCCGGCGACGTACACGCCGCCGATCCCACCGACGTGCGCGCACCGGCCGACTACATCAAGGACCTCGGCGCGCGCACCAGCCAGGGCGGCATCATCTGGATCTTCGGACTATGAAGCGCACGGCAGTGGCTCTCAGGGCGGCGCCTCTCGTGGCGCTCCTAGGCGTGATGTTCGGCGGGTGCGCACCGCAGGGCGGCACGCCCCAGGCTGCGCAGGCCCCGAGCGCACCGCCGGCGGTGGCGTACGCGGCGCACGTCGCCGCCGGGGGCAACCTGCCGCCGGGCGGCACGCTGCGCAACCCGCATGCCGGTGATGCGGCCGTGGCCAAGAACGGGGCGCTGCTGTTCACCGCGATGAACTGCGACGGCTGCCATGGCGCGGATGCGGCCGGTGCCGTGGGACCGAACCTCGGCGACGGCCGCTGGCGCTACGGTGGCGAGGATCCGGAGGTCTTCATGTCAATCTACTACGGGCGTCCCAAGGGCATGCCCGCCTTCGGGGGTGCGCTGGGGGCGGATGGTGTGTGGACGCTGGTCACCTACCTGCGTTCGCTGGCGCCGCCGCCCAACCTGCCGACGCAGGCCTTCCCGCCCCTGAAACTGCGTCCCGTCGGACGCGGCTGACGCGCCGCGTCGGCCGTGCCCATGCCGCAGCCCCGGCCGGCGCTGCCGGCGAACTCTCAGGCTCACGGGGCAACATAAGTCCGGCGCGCGCGTCGCGTATCAACGACGGGTTGCCCTTTGCCCGCGTGCGCTTAGAGTTCCGAGCAACTGCAGAGAGGATCGCACATGCGGCGCGCGCGCCCGGTCAACCGAAAGATGGCGCTACTGCTGGTCTCGGCCCTGGCCGCGGCCTGCGGCGGCGGCGGCATGGGCTCCTCGGACAGCTCCGGCACGCCGCCGGGCCAGACGCCGCCGCCCACACAGCCACCGCCGCCGACCTCGTCGGCCACGGACGTGACGACCTACAAGTACGATGTGGCGCGCACCGGCGCCAACCTCACCGAGACCACCCTGACGCCGGCGAATGTCAATGCGAGCGGCTTCGGGCTGCTGCGCGTGCTGATGACCGATGGCAAGGTGGATGCGCAGCCCTTGTACCTGTCCGCGCTCAGCGTGCAGGGCGCCAGCCACAACGTGCTGTACGTCGCCAGCGAGAACGACAGCGTGTACGCGTTCGATGCCGACAGTGGCAACACGCTCTGGCACGTGTCGCTCCTCGGCAGCGGCGAGACCCCAAGCGAGCCGGTCGGCGGCTGCGGCCAGATCTCGCCCAAGATCGGCATCACCTCGACCCCCGTGATCGACCGCAGCGCCGGCGCGCTCTTCGTGGTCGCGATGTCCAAGGACGGCGCCGGCAACTACTATCACCGCCTGCATGCGCTGGACGTCACCACCGGCGCCGAGCTGCTCAACGGACCGGTGACGATCTCGGGGAGCTTCCCGGTCAGGGGCGGCAGCATGCAGTTCGAGCCGCGCCAGTACGCCGAGCGCGCGGCGCTGCTGCTGTCGCAGGGGATGCTCTACCTGAGCTTCACCTCACACTGCGATGCGCCGCCGTATTCCGGCTGGGTCATGGCCTACCGCGAGTCCTCGCTGGCGCAGGCCGCGACCTTCAATGCCGCACCCAACAGCGGCGGCGCCGGTCCTGCGATCTGGATGGCCGGCGGCGGCCCGGCCGCCGATGCGGCAGGCAACGTGTACCTCCTGACCGCCAACGGCGCCTTCGAGACCAGTCTCGACGGTAACGGCTTCCCCAGCCAGAGTGACTACGGCAACAGTTTCCTCAAGCTCTCCGGCAGCACGCTCGCGGTCAGCGACTACTTCAGCATGTCTAACACCGTGAGCGAGTCAAACGCCGACCAAGATCTCGGCTCGGGCGGCATCCTGCTGCTGCCGGACCTCACTGACGCCGGCGACGCGGTGCAGCACCTGGCGATCGGCGCCGGCAAGGACGGCAACCTGTACGTCGTCAGCCGCGATGCGCTCGGCAAGTTCGATCCCAGCGCCAACCACATCTACCAGGAGCTCGACGGCGTGCTGGCCGGGGGCATCTGGTCAACGCCCGCCTACTACCAGCAGACTGTCTACTACGGCCCCAATGGCGGCACGTTGCGCGCCTTCACCATCAGCGCAGCGCGCCTGTCCACGGGCTCCGCGAGCACGATCCCCTATCCCTACCCGGGCACTTCACCCTCGGTTTCCGCCAACGGCGCGAGCAACGGCATCGTCTGGGCGCACGAGAACTCCAATCCCGCGGTGCTACACGCCTATGACGCGGGCGACCTGGCGCACGAGCTGTACAACAGCTCCCAGGCGGCCAACACCCGCGACCACTTCGGCGCGGGCAACAAGTTCATCACGCCGATGGTCGCCGGCGGCCGGGTATTCGTCGGCACGACCAACGGCGTCGCGGAATTCGGCCTGCTCGGGCAGTGAGGCGCGCGCGGGTACGCGCCCGCTACGGTGAGGATTCCAGTTCCAGCTGGCGCAGTCGCGGACCTTCGAGGTTGCCGATGTAGCTGGAGACGTCGTACAGCACGACGCCGAAGACGAGCACCGTCACCCCGAGCAGCAGGAAGACCCGGATATGCCGGCGCTCGAGCGTGCGGATCGAGCTCGCATAGGCGATGAAGGCCAGCAGCGCCGCCACCACCACCATCGCATCGACGCTGGCACGCTGCCAGTAGCTGCCACCCAGGTGCAGCCACATCCCGAACTCATCGAAGGTGAGCGCCATGGCGATGCCGTACGCGAACGCGGCACGCCGCGCGGCCGTCGCCGTGGGCGCGGCGAACAGCGTGTAGCCGCCCACCAGCGCCAGCAGGAAGATGCCGTAGTTGAGGTGGTGCACGTGCGTCGGGCCGAGGAACAGGTACAGGTTGGGAATGCGCCGTGCCATGATGAGCAGCACGAGCGTGCGCGCGAGCATGAAGGTGATGAGGAAGGCGAACAGCGCGCGCCGCGCCAGCTCATCGGAGCTCGCCTGGGGCGCTGGCGCGGAGGCTGTCATGCGCGCGGATCTTGACGCACGCGGCGCATCACCGGCAACAGCGCCGCGGGCCGCGCGTGTGGCAGGGCGCGCCGCCGCCGCTTAGTATCGCCACTGCACCGCCTGGCGGCTAAAGGAGCGCGATGTTCGGATTCCTGCGTCCCGAGGCGTTCGCCGCGCCGCTGCAGGCGGCGCAGGTGCCCGCCACTTACCGGCGGCTGCGCCTGAGCGTGTTCGCCGGCATCTTCCTCGGCTACGCCGGCTACTACCTGGTGCGCAACAACCTGGCGCTCGCCATCCCCGCCATCCTCAGGGAGCACCCGCAGTACACGAAGGCGCAGCTCGGCAGCGCGCTCACCGGGCTGTCGATCGCCTACGGCCTGTCGAAGTTCCTCATGGGCTCGGTGTCCGATCGCAGCAACCCGCGCTACTTCCTGCCGCTCGGGCTGCTGCTCTCGAGCGCCATCATGGCGGCGTTCGGCCTGAGCGAGGTGGCGTTCGCCTCGCTCACGGTGATCGTCGCCGTGCAGGTGCTCAACGGCTGGGTGCAGGGCATGGGCTGGCCCCCCTGTGGCAAGAGCATGGTGCACTGGTTCAGCACCCGCGAGCGCGGCCGCACGGTTTCTGTGTGGAACACCGCCCACAACGTCGGCGGCGGCCTGGTGTCGTGGATCGCGCTGCAGGGAGTGCTGCTGACGCACGACTGGCGGGCCACGTTCTACTTCAACGCCCTGATCGCCGCGGCGGTGGCGGTGGCGGCCTTCCTGCTGATGCGTGACACCCCGCAGTCGCGCGGGCTGCCGCCGATCGAGGACTACCGCAACGACTACCCGGCCGGCTACTCCGCGGCCAGCGAGCGCACGCTCAGCTTCCGCGAGATCCTCATCGGCTCGGTACTCAGCAACGGCTACCTGTGGGCGATCGCCATCGCCAACGCCTTCTGCTATTTCGTCCGCTACGGGGTGGAGAACTGGATCCCCACCTACCTCGAGACCGCCAAGGGCTTCTCCTTCAAGGAGTCCAGCCTCGGCTGGACGCTGTACGAGTTCTCCGCCATCCCGGGCACGATTGCCTGCGGCTGGATCTCGGACCGCTGGTTCCGCGGCAAGCGCGCGCCGGCCACCATCCTGTTCATGGCGCTCACGCTGCTTGCCGTCATCGTCTACTGGCTCAATGGCAAGGGCCCGCTGTGGATCGACTACGCCGCGCTCATCGCCATCGGCTTCTTGATCTACGGTCCGATCATGATCATCGGCCTGCAGTCGCTCGACCTGGTGCCGAAGAAGGCCGCCGGCACGGCGGCCGGCTTCACCGGCTTCTTCGGGTACGCCTTCGGCTCGGCCATCTCCGGCAGCGGGGTGGGCTGGATCGCGGACCACTTCGGCTGGGGCGGGGTGTTCACGACCATGGTGGTGTGCTGCCTGCTCACCATCGCCTTCAGCGCGCTGACCCTCGGGCACCGCGCGCACAGCGGGATGCGCCTCGGCAGCGAGGGAGGCGCCAGCTAGGCGCGCAGGAGCGCAGGTGATGGATACCGCACCACTCTCAGGCTGGGACAACTTCTACGTCATCGTGGGCTCCAGTGCCGGCGGACTCACCGGGCTCACCTTCGTGGTGATCGCGCTGATCCGCGATGCGCGCCGCGTGCGCCTGCTCGGGCTGCGCACCTTCGTGACCCCGACCATCGTGCACTTCGGCGGCGTGCTGGCGCTGGCGGCTTTCCTGAGCATGCCGCATCAGCGGCTGCTGTGGCTGAGTGCCGGGCTCATTGCCGGCGGCGCGGCCGGCGTGATTTACGGAGCCATTACCGGGCGCAACCTGTTCCGGCAGAAGAGCAGCGACTACGTGCCGGTGCGCGAGGACTGGGTCTGGAACGTGATCCTGCCGAGCCTCGCCTACGCGGCCCTGTGCGCCCTCGGCTTCCTGATCTGGCACCGCACGGAGCTGGCGCTCTTCGGAGTCGCCGCCCTTGCGCTGCTGCTGCTCTTCATCGGCATCCGCAACGCCTGGGACATTGCGGTGTGGATGACCACGCACCACTCCGGACCGGAGTGACCCCCGCGAGTCCTGCTGCAGCGCATGGGACTTGACCGGCGAGGGGCGGACGGCTCAGGGTAAGCGAGCAGTCCCAACACTATGGCCGCGCTGCCGCCGACGCTCCGGTCCTTTAGCGCAGCCTGCGGGGGAACCCATGCAGCGAACCGTGCACGCATACCTGAAGGCCCTCGAGGCCGGCGATGCCGAGAAGGCCGCCGCGCTCTTCATCCCCGACGGCTGGGTGGAATCCCCGTTTCTCGGCCGCCTGCCGGTGCGCCAGTTCGTGAAGAAGGTCGCCGAGTCCTCCCGTGGCACCAAGCTCACCGTGCACGACGTGCTCGTGAGTGCCGAGGGGCACCTGCGCGCCGTGGCCTACTACCTATATGACTGGCGGCTGAAGGATGGCACGCGCGTTGCCTTCGACTGCGCGGATGTCTTCAACTTCGATCCTGCGAGCGGGCACCTGCAATCGATCGTGCTGGTGTACGACACGCATCCCGTGCGTGACGCGGTGGAGAGCAAGTACCCGTAGTGACGCGCGCGTTCGCGCAGCGGCAGCGGAAACGACGGGATATATTCCCGGCCCGCGCGCGCTAGGCTCCCTCCTGATGCTCCCCGTGGAGCGTCGATCCGGAGGCACGGCCTATGTCGCATTCATTCGCGTCAGCCCTGCACCTGCCACGCCGCACGCTCGTGCTGGCCGCCATCATCACGCTGCACCTCACCGTGGCGTACTTCTTCGCCACCGGGCTCATCCAACAGATCGTGCCCGCTGCCGAGCCGCACACCACAGGGGTGGTCCTCATCGAGAGGGAAGCGCCAGAGCTGCCACCGCCACCATCACCGCACAAGCCGGTCTGGCATCCGCAGCGCGTGACTCCCATACCCACGGAATTCCCGGGTGCAGCCGCGGGGCCAGCGCCTATCACCGCAGAGCCCGAGGCGCCGCCGCAGCCTGCGGGGGCTGCGCCGGCGCCCGAGCCGCAGATCCGCCTGCTCGGCCAGCACCGGCTACCGGCGAGTGAGGACTTCTATCCGCCCGAAAAGCGGCGCGAGGGCATCGAGGGCGCGCCGATCGTGCGCGTCTGCGTCGATGAGCGCGGGATGCGCGCGGGGGAGCCGGTGCTCGAGAGCAGCTCGGGCGATGCGGGCCTGGACCAGGGGGCGGTCAATGTCGCGCGCCATGGTCACTATGCACGCGCCGAGCGCGGCGGCGTGCCGGTGGCCAACTGCTACCGCTTCCGCATCAGCTTCCAGATCCGCTAGCGCTGCTGCGGCAGCTTGCGGCCGCAGCCTAGAGGCTGCTGCGTTGGTAGGTGGCGGCACTGAGCCACGCGGGGCTGACCTCCACGCCCCAGCCGGGCTCGGCCGGGATCTGCACGTGGCCATCGCGCACCACGTAGGGGTCGGTGACGAAGAGTCCCTGCTCCCAGGGGTAGTAGTCCGGGCCCTCGATCGAGAGCTCCAGGTACTTGCCGGCATTGGGCAGTGCCCCGAGCAGGTGCATGGTGCACAGCGTGACGAGCGAGCGGTTGGCGCTGTGCGGCGTGCACGGCAGGCCCGCGGCGGCGGCCAGGCGTGCCACCTTGAGGGTGCGGCCGATGCCGCCCATGTACATCACGTCCGGCTGTACCACATCGACCGCGCGCATCGCGATCATGCGCTCCCAGGTGCCCAGGTCGCAGTCCTGTTCGCCGCCGGTCACATCGAGCGCCAGCGCTTCGGTCACCTGCCGGGTCTCCTCGAGCTTCCAGTAAGGGCAGGGCTCCTCGTAATGGCTGATGCCCTCGGCCTCGAGCAACCGGCCGACCTCGATGGCGCGCGGCGGCGAGAAGCCGCTGTTGGCATCCACCAGCTTGGCGACGCTGCTCCCCAAGGCGCGCGCAACGTGCGGCACGATCGCCTCGGTGCGCCCCGGCCATTCATCGACGTCGTGCCCGCACTCCGCGCCCACGCGCCACTTGAAGGCATCGAACCCGCAGGTATCGCGCAGCCGCACCAGGCGGGCCGCCTCCTGCGCGGGGGTGATGTCACGGCGCATGGACGAGCCATAGGCGCGCAGCCGGCCTGGCCTCCCGCCCAGCAGTTCCACCACCGGTTTGCGCTCGAGCCGGCCGCGCAGGTCCCAGAGCGCGGTATCCAGGCCGGCGAGCGCGCGGCAACGGTAGCTGCCAGGAAACTTGTGTTCGCGCTCCTCGATGCGTTCGATCAGCGCATCGATCGCGAGCGCATCCGCGCCGAGCGCCCAGGGGGCGACCTGGCGGTGGAAGATCTGCGCGGTGATGTCGGCGTTGTAGGTCGAGGTCTGGCCCCAGCCGATCGCGCCGCTGTCGCTGGTGAGGCGCACGAAGCACACGTAGCGGTCGGTGAAGCTCTCCAGGCTCGCGATTTTCATGACGGCGCTTCAGCGGCGGCGCGCGCGTTCTCGAGGCCGTGGCCGTGCGGCCCGCTCTCGCGCTGCCACAGCAGCACGACCGAGGTGAGCGCGGTGAGGCTCACCAGACCGAAGAACCACATCATGCTGTCGTAGCCGGCCGGGTTGTCGGGGCCTGCCCCGGCCTGGGTGGCGAGCCAGCCGGCGATGCGGTTCGAGCCCCACAGCGCCACGTTCTGCAGCAGCGTGATGACCCCGAGCGCCGTGCCGAGGCGGCGTGGTGCGACGATGAGCGTGGTCGCGGGCCAGATGATCGCCGGCACCATGGAGAAGCTGACCCCCATGAGCACCGTCGACAGCCAGGGGGTGAGCTCGGTGAGTCCCAGCACCATGAGGGTGATCGGCAGCAGCAGCGTCCCGACCGTAAGCAGCAGCGCGCGGTGGCCGATGCGGTCGGCCAGCAGCCCGAACATCGGCGTGGCGAACACGGCAGCCGCGAACACCCCGGAGTTGACGTCCGTGGCCTGCTGCAGCGAGAGGCCCTTGACGTGCTGCAGGTACTCGATCGCGTAGGTCTGGCGGAACGGGAAGAACACCGCCGCGTACAGGCAGTGCAGGCCGAGGATGTACCAGTAGGAGCGGTCGAAGCTCCACACGTCCTTCCAGTTGGTGCGCTCGCCGGCGCCGGCGGCGTAGGGCGGTGGCGGCCAGCGGGCATCGAGGATGCGAAACAGCAGCACCGCCAGCAGTCCGGCCGCCGTGATGCCCGCCCCGAGCCACAGTGGCGGCTGCCAGCCGGCCTCGTACAGCGGGCGTGCCCAGGTGGCGGACTTGTCGAGCGTGTACGAGCCGACGCGCGCCAGGCTGAGGAAGATCGCGGTGGCCAGCGCGACGCCGCTGCGCGGGAACCAGCGCGCCACCCCGGCGAGCAGCGCGATGAAGATGGCACCCTCGCTGATACCGAATACCAGGCGCCCGGTCCACATGAGCCCGTAGGGCGTGCCGATGGCCGTCAGCACGGCACCCACGAAGCCGATGGCCGCGGCCCACAGGCTCACCCGCGCCGGCCCGTAGCGGTCGATCAGCAGCCCATTGAAGACCGCCAGCACGATGTTGGGCAGGCTGATGACCGCCGTCAGGTCGCCGATCTGGAATTGCGTGAGGTGCCGCTGTCGCAGCAGCAGATCGGCGATCGGGCCGATGGCATCGGACTCGTAGTAGCTGCTGAAGATGCCGAGCGCCGCGAGCCCCAGCATCAGCCAGCGCAGCGGCGAGCGCGTGCGCGGGTCGGCATCGGGCGTGGCGCCGGCGAGCGCGCCGCTCACGCGGGCTCTAGCCAGCGGATGCTGACGCGCGGCACACTGCGCGCCCCTGCACCCTCGTGTCCGGAGTCCCTCGATGCCGCGTTATGCCATCGCATTTGTCTGCCTGCTCGTCTGCCGGGCGAGCTTACCCGTGCACGCCGATTCCGTCGTGGTCAGCGCCGACCGCATGATCGACGTGCTTAGCGGCCGCGCGATCGCACAACCGCGCGTCGTCATCACCGATGGGCGCATCAGCGCCGTGGGCGCCAAGGATACCCCAGTCCCCGCCGGCGCACGCCACGTCGAGCTGCCGGGGCTGACGCTGCTGCCGGGACTGATCGACATGCACGTGCACCTGACCTCCGATCCGCACTACAGCGGCTATCGCGCGCTGCCCTTCACCGACAACTTCTGGACGGTGGTCGGCACCGCCAACGCGCGCCGTACGCTCGAGGCCGGCTTCACCACGGTGCGCAACGTCGGTTCGCAGAATTTCGACGACGTGGCCCTCAAGCAGGGCATCGAGACCGGCTACATCGTCGGTCCGCGCATCGTGCCGGCGACCTATGCGATCGGTGCGACCGGGGGACACTGTGACCGCACCCAGTATCCGCCCTCGATCACCACCCATACCCCGGCGGTGGCCGACGGTCCGGAGAACCTGCGCGCGGTGGTGCGGCGCCTGCGCAAGTACGGCGCCGAGGTCATCAAGTTCTGCGGCACCGGCGGGGTGTTATCCAAGACCGACGCGGTGGGCGTGCAGCAGTTTGACCTGGAGGAGATGAAGGCGATCGTTGCTGAGGCGCACATGCTCGGGCTGCGCGTCGCCGTTCACGCCCACGGCACCGAGGGCATCAAGGACGCGCTGCGCGCCGGCGTGGACACCGTGGAGCACGCCAGCCTTGCGGACGCGGAGGCTTTCCAGCTAGCCAGGCAGCACGGTGCCTACTTCTCCATGGACGTCTACAACGATGACTACATCCTCGCCGAGGGCGAGAAGAACGGGGTGTACAAGGAGTCGCTCGAGAAGGAGCGCGTGATCGGCCGGCAGCAGCGCGAGACGTTCCGTAACGCGGTGCGGGCGGGCGTCAAGATGATCTTCGGGACCGACGCCGGCGTTTATCCGCACGGGGACAATGCCAAGCAGTTCGCCGTCATGGTGCAGTGGGGCATGACGCCGCTGCAGGCCATCCAGGCGGCCACCGTGACGGCCGCCGAGGCGCTCGGCCGGCCCCAGGATGTGGGTGCGATCGCGGTCGGCCGCTACGGCGACCTGATCGCGGTGGCGGGAGACCCGCTCACCGATGTCAGCGTCCTGCAGTCGGTCGCCTTTGTGATGAAGGGCGGCGAAGTGGTGAAACCCCTCGCCGCACGCTAGCGGCGCCTCAGTGACGCTTGAAGTATTGCACCTGGCGTTCGTGCTTCTCGGCCGCCGCGCGGGTGCCGAAGGTGCCGAGGTTACGGCGCTTCTTGGTCCTCGGATCGACCTTGCGTGAGTACAGGCGGTACTCGCCGGACTTGAGCTTGCGGATCATGGAAGGACTCCTCGGGCTGCCCGTGATGAGTGAAGTCTAGGGCCGCTGCCGGGGCACGGGACATCGGCGGGAGGTTGCCCCGGGTGTCGGCCGCTACGCGCCTTGGCCAAAATTTCTTTCGACAGTTCAATGGGTTGTCTCGTCTTGCTCGCGTGCAGGGTCAAGCTGGACGACCCGGCGCTGACTGAGGCGCCGCGGGCTACGTACAATGCGGCGCATGTCTGCACCACGCGCTGCCGTGCCGGCGGGAGGCACGGAAACGAGGATCCAGGCGCATCCCCTGACACGCGCCCTGGGCGCGGTGGTGAGCGGCATCGACATCGCCGAGGAGCTCGCCGCGGCCGAGGTCGAACGGCTCAGCCAGCTGCTGCTCGAGCACCAGGTGCTCTTCTTCCGCGATCAGCCGCTCACGCCGCAGCAGCAGGTGCGCTTCGCGGCGCGCTTCGGCACGCTGCACGTGCATCCGATCTACCCCGTGCTGCCCGAGCTGCCCGAGATCATGCTGATCGACACGCACCCGGGGTTCCTGCCCGACAACGACAACTGGCACACCGACGTGACCTTCAGTCCCACCCCGCCCATGGGCGGGATACTCGCCGCCAAGCGCCTGCCGCGCACTGGCGGGGATACGCTCTGGTCGAGCAGCTCGGCCGCGTACGCGGCACTGTCGGCGCCGCTGCAGCGCCTGCTCGAGGGCCTCACGGCGACGCACTCGGTCGCCAAGTCCTTTCCCGCAGAGCGCTGGGCCGGCGATGCGGCGTTCAAGGAGCGCTACGAGCGCGCCGTCGCCAAGCACCCGCCGGTGACGCATCCGGTGGTGCGCACGCATCCGGTGAGCGGGCGCAAGGGGCTGTTCGTCAACGAGGGCTTCACGACCCACATCAACGAGCTCAAGCCAGCCGAGAGCCAGGCGCTGCTGGCGTTCCTCTTTGCGCACGCGGGGCGCCCCGAGTTCACGGTGCGCTGGCAGTGGCGGGTCGATGACGTGGCCTTCTGGGACAATCGCGTCACCCAGCACTACGCCATCGCGGACTACCTGCCCGAGCGGCGCACCATGCACCGCGCCACCGTGAACGGCGATCGCCCGTACTAGGCGGGTGCGCCGAGGCGCCGGCGCGCCAGGTAACCGAGGAGCATCGCCGCGGCACTGAGCAGCCCGAAGAGCAGCGGCGCGCGCTGCTCGGCAATGAACGCCATGGCCGCGACGATGGCGCACATCGCCGCGATCACCAGCAACGTCAGGTACGGGTAGCCCCACATGCGCACGCGCAGCCGCTCGGGCGCGGTGCGCTCGAGCTGCGCACGCAGGCGCAGCTCGGCGAGGGCGATCAGCACGTAGACGAAGATCGCCACGGTGCCATAGGAGTTCACCAGGAAGGCGAACACGCGCTCCGGCGACAGGTAGTTCATGAGCACGGCCACGTAGCCGAACAGCGTGCCGGTGAGGATGGCGCGGCTCGGCACGCCGCGCGCGTTCAGCCGGCTGAGCGAGCGGGGCGCATCGCCGCGCATCGCCAGCGCCAGCAGCATGCGCGAGGAGGCGAACAGGCCGCTGTTGAGCGCCGAGAGCACCGCCGTCAGCACCACCGCGTTCATCAGCTGCGCCGCGGCCGGCACGTGCAGTGCCTGCAGCGCATTCACGTAGGGCTGCGCCATGGCCGGGCTGTTCCAGGGCAGGATCGCCACGACGATGAGCACCGAGCCGACGTAGAAGATCAGCACGCGCCAGATCACCGACTGCGTGGCGCGCGCCACGGCTTGCTCGGGGGCCGCCGACTCGGCCGCGGCCACCGTCACGAGCTCGGCGCCGAAGTAGAAGCCGGTGGCCGCGACCGCACCGGCGAGCACCGGCCCCAAGCCCCTGGGGGCGAAGCCGCCGTGGGCGCTGAGGTTGTGCAGGCCACCCGGCACGCCCGGCCAGGCATGCAGCAGCACCAGCACGCCGACGCTCAGGAACAGCACGATGGCGGCCACCTTGATGGAGGCGAACCAGAACTCCGACTCCCCCCAGGAGCGCACCGACAGCAGATTCAGCACCGTGAAGAGCAGCATCAGCGCGAGCGTCAGGACCCACGGGGCGGCCTGCGGATACCAGAACATCAGCAGGCGCGCGCCGGCGACCGCCTCCAGCGCCACGACGATCACCCAGAAGTACCAGTACATCCAGCCGGTCATGAAGCCGGCCAGCTCGCCCAGAGCCAGGCGGTTGTACTCGTAGAAGCCGCCGATGGCGGGGTAGGCGACCGCCATCTCCGCGAGCATGCGCATCACGAGCACCACCAGCGTGCCGGTGAGCGCAAAGGACAGCACCGCCGCCGGGCCGGCCTGCTGCACGACCACGCCGCTGCCGACGAACAGCCCGGCGCCGATGACCCCGCCGAGCGCGATCATCTCCATGTGACGGCGCTGCAGCGTGCGCCGCAGCTGCGGCGCGGCGCCGGGCGTGCTGGCCTGCGGGTAGGCACCGGGCTCGGGAGAGGGCGCCGGCGCGGTGCTCATGCCCAAGTGGGTCTCCTTACGTCGGACGCGCGCGCCATCGTAAGGGATCGGAACGCCGCCTGTCAGGCCGAGGCACCACAGTCATGGAATAAATCTGCACCGCGGCGCGTCCTGCCAGCAGCTCAATCGCGCAGGACCTCGGGACCATGAACGGACGCAGTGAATCCGCTCGCCTCGGCGTCGCGCTGCTCGCCACGCTGGCGGCGCTTAGCGCGCAGGCACAGTCCCCGCCAGGGGATGCCACGCGCGGGCAGGCGCTCTATCAGGCGTGCACCGGCTGCCACTCGGTCGAGGACAATGACATCGGGCCGAAGCATCGCGGTGTCGTCGGCCGCACCGCGGGTTCGGTTCCCGACTACACGTATTCGCCGGCTCTCAAGGCCTCAGGAATGGTGTGGAGTCCGGCCAACCTGGATCGCTGGCTCGCCAACCCCCAGGCGCTCGTGCCTGGCGCCAAGATGTATTTCTCGGTCGCGGATGCGCAGGCGCGCGCCGACCTCATCGCGTACCTGCAGCAGCTGCGCTGAAGGGGGTGCGCGCCGCGCACGCACCGCGCGCGCTACTGCGCCTTCTCGTGCGCGGCCTTCTCGGCCTTGAGCGCATCCTGGCAGGCGGCACTCAACTCGCTCTTGTGGGTATTGAGGCACTCGATGATGCGGCCGCCGCCCGGCTGCACGCTGGAGCAGAACTTGTGGCCGTCGGCCTTGCAGGCCGCGCGCAGGTTGGTTGCCGGCGCGGGAGCGGTCTGGGCTTGCGCGCTGACGCTCAGCACGGCAGCGGCGATGGCGAGTGACCAGGCGGATCTCATGATGCGTACCTCGCAGGCAGTCAGGGGGCCCGGCAGTTTCACGAAAAAGCCGCGCGCGCACAACCACGGCGTCCGCGCACACTCAATGCACGCGCTTTGTCACGACATTGGAGCGCAGTCCCGGATTGCCCGGCGTAGTGTAGGCGGCGACGGCGAAATACCAGGTGCCCGGGGCGAGGTCGGTGACCAGGTACATGCTGACATCAGCGCCCGGCACGTCGATGATCTGGTCGAGGGCGGCCGGATCACGGCCGTAGTAGATGCGGTAGCCGCCCACGAGCCGGAGCGGTTTGCCCTCGGTGTCCAGCCGCACCGGTGTCCAGGTCAGTCGCGCGTAGCCCGCGTAGCGATCGGACGCAACCTTCTCGCAGCCCGCCGTTGCGAGTGCGAGGGCGAGCAGGGTCACGGCTGCCGCATTCGGGCAGGCGCCCCGCAAACCCCCGCGCTGCTGCCTGGTCTTAATGACCCATGATAATAAGGAGGGGATGCCCCGGGGTGGCGCAGGTGCGGGGAACAGATATAAGCCCATGTCCAAGCTCAAGCTGCTAGTCCTGGGACTGATGAGTCTGCTCGGCGCGTGCGCGCATGTTGGCATTCAGGACGTCGGCCACGGCCAATACTCCGTCAGCGGCATCTCCTCGTCCGGCGGCTATCACGGCAGCCGGGAAGAGGCCATCGAGTCCGCCCACGAGTACTGCGGCCGCTTCGGGAAGCGACCCGCGCTCGATGGCTTCTCGGATGAGGCCGATGTTGATGCGCACGGCGAGCGCATGAGCAGCGTCACCTTCCACCGCGTCCCCTCACAGCCGCTCGAATTCTGCGGTTCCGGCCCACGCCGCCAGAGGCGTCAGACGCCCCTGCCTCAAGCTGCCGGCAGCCGCTGACAACGCGCCGTTCCCGCTGTCACCAGGTGGCGACTGTTTGAAGGTCGCGGCGGGGGTGCGTATGGTCAGTGTGTGAGCGGGCAAGTGAAGGATCACACATGCTCAAGGTTCTGTTGGTCTCTGTGGCTACATTTGCCGCCTCCTTCGGAGTGACGGCGATGCTGCTCGTGCTGCGCGAGCGCTATATGCCTGTCGGCCGCGCGCAGTGGCACGCCGAGAACGATCTGTTGCGCTGGTAAGTTAAGAACTGTGCGGCCGCCGTCAGCGCCTGCGGCGCAGTGCGGTCACCACGGCGGGGGGCGCCTCAATGCCGGCCGGGGCCGAACCATCGGCGTTCCATTGAGCCGGATTCAGGAACATCACTGAGCAACGCGAGCAGGCGTAGAAGCTCGTCAGGTAGCGCGAGCCATCCTTGCGCAGTACCGAGACCTGATAATAACGGTTGAAGTCGCAGATGCGGCAGCGCCATTGACCGCTCAGAGGTGGCGTCATGCGCCGCATCGTGCCGCCGCCCTCGCGCCGGCGTCCATCCAGCCTGCACCCAGCGGGCTCACTGGATGAGCAAGTGCACGACCGGCGGATGCGGTGCCGTCCGACAGCCACCCGCAGGCACGCTCCTGACAATCGCGGGCGTGAACCTGCGCACCCTCACGCTGAGCCTCGCGCTCGCACTGCTCACCGCCTGTCACCACAGCAACGACAGCAGCCTCGGCTCCTCGGGCTCCCCGTCCCAGCGCGGCGCGCTGATCGATAACCCGCCGGCAACCGTCATGACGCTCTCCCCGGATGAGCTGCTCGCGCTGCTCGCCGACAGCGACCTGGGCAAGACTTTCCTGCAGCTGGCCTACACCCCCAAGTGCGCCATCACGGTCTACCACCTGACGTACGAGACGGTCGACGCGCGCGACAGCCTGACCCCGGCTTCCGGAGCCCTGATGGTTCCCGGCGGCACGGATGCCGACTGCAGCGGGCCGCGGCCACTGCTGCTGTATGCACACGGGACCACGACGGACCGCACCTTCGACATCGCGCAGCTGCAGGCCGATAACAATGCCGAGGGCGTGCTGCTGGCGGCGGTGTTCGCGGCCGAGGGTTACATCGTCGTGGCGCCCAACTACGTCGGCTACGACACTTCGACGCTCGACTATCACCCATATCTGGTGGGTGACCAGCAGTCCAAAGACATGATTGATGCGCTGACCGCCGCACGTGCCGCGCTGCCGACCGCAGACGTCCCCAATTCCACCGACGGCGGCAAGCTGTTCGTCACTGGCTATTCGCAGGGTGGTTACGTGGCGATGGCCACGCATCGGGCCATGCAGAGCAGCGGTATGACCGTCACGGCATCCGCGCCGATGTCGGGTCCCTATGCGCTCAGCGCCTTCGGCGATGCCATCTTCGAGGGACAGGTGAGCGACAGTGCGACCGTGAATGTCGCGCTGCTCGTCGTGGCGTACCAGAAGGCGTACGGCGATCTGTATGCGAAGCCCGCGGATCTGTTCGCCCCGAAGTACGCCGACACGATCGAGACCCTGCTGCCGAGCACGACCCCGCTCGGCGACCTGCGCTCGCAGGGCAAGTTCCCGGCCGCGCTCTTCGACAGCACGCCCCCGCAGGCGGCCTACGCCATCTACACGCCGGCAACCTCGCCGGCCGCGCTGGCGGGGGTGTTCGCCGCCGGCTTTGGCACGGACTTCCTGGTCAACAACAGCTATCGCGGTGCCTATCTGCAGGATGCGCTCGCCGCACCGGACGGCGGCTTCCCGGCGCTGGGGGACGGGTTACCGCCGGCGAACCCGCAGAACGTCCTGCGCGTGCACCTGAAGGGCAACGACCTGCGCAGCTGGACGCCGACCGCGCCGACCCTGCTGTGCGGCGGCAATTCCGACCCGACCGTGTTTTTCTTCAATACCACGCTCATGCAGAACTACTGGAGCGCGCACGCACCCGCAGTGGCCCCGGTGTTCCTCGACGTCGACTCGGCGGCGACCGCGGGTGATCCGTACGCGAACCTGAAGAGCGGCTTCGCTGCCGCCAAGGAGCTGGTGCGCCTCAGCGGCGGGGATACGGCGGTGCTCGCCGCCTACCATGCGCAGCTGGTGCCGCCTTTCTGCCTGAGCGCGGTCAAGTCCTTCTTCGACGCGCACTGACAAGCGACTCACGCTTCTCAGCATCAGCTTGGCCAGCCCCGCCTCGCTGCCGCGTGACATCGACCGCACCGCGCTCGGGAGCTGTGCTGCCGTACCTACGCGGTGGGCCGCGTCGACGCCTCGGTGTCGGGCTGGTCGTGGGCCGGCGCGACGTGGTGCAGCTGGACGCTGCGCGAGGGGTGCCGCCACTGGCGAAGAACTGCGCCTGAGCGTCTCTGCATATGCGCCGCGGCGCGCACGCGTCGACTCCCCTTAGACTGCCTCCAACGCGGGTCACCGCACTGCTGCGTCCGATCGCGGCGAGCGCGCCGTGACGTTTCCAAGCACAATAGCGCCCTTAGCGTGGGCGCAGCGCGCCCGGCCACGGGGAAAAGAATGAAAGAAACTTCCGCTCTCAATCGTCGCGAATTTGTGCAGGGCACGGTCTCGGCGAGCCTGCTGGCCGCCGCACCGGTTGCCGCTCTGGCTGCCGGGGAGAATCCGGACAAGGCCGCGGTGCTCGCGCAGGTGCCCAAGATGCACGAGGCGAACCTCAAGCGCCTGCAGGAGTGGATCGCGCTGCCCTCCATCGCGGCGGAGAACCGCAACTATCCACAGGGACCTGAGTTCATGGCGCGCCTGGCACGCGATGCCGGCTTCACGGGCGTGAAGCTCATTCCCACCTCCGGCAAGTCCGGCGTGTTCGGGGTGCTCGATGCGGGCGCCCGCACGACGGTCGCGGTGTACTTCATGTACGACGTCAAGCAGTTCGTACCCGAGGAATGGAGCTCGCCGCCGCTCGAGGGCCGACTGGTGGCCAAGGAGGGTCTCGGCAAGGTATGCATGGGACGCGGCGCCGTGAACCAGAAGGGCCCGCAGAATTCCTTCCTCGGCGCGCTCGCGGCCTTCAAGGCCGCCGGCAAGAAGCTGCCCGTGAACCTGGTGCTGGTGAGCGAGGGGGAGGAGGAGATCGGCTCGCCGCACTTTGGCGAGGTCACCACCAATCCGGAGGTGTTCGCGCAGCTCAAGAAGTGCGTCGCGGTCATGCTGCCGGATGCCGGCCAGGAAAAGGACGGCAGCATCGAAGTGGATCTGGGCGCCAAGGGCGTGATCGAGGTCGAGCTGGTCAGCAGCGGCGAGAAGTGGGGGCGCGGACCGCGCAAGGACATCCACTCGAGCCTGGAGGCGCAGGTCGATTCCCCCGCCTGGCACCTGGTGCAGGCGCTCAACACCCTGGTGGAGAAGGACGGGCATACCCCGGCGGTCGAGGGCCTGTTCGAGCATGTGAAGCCACTCTCGGCCGCCCAGAAGCAGATGATCGTCGAGTACTCAAAGACCGTGCCGGAGCAGCTGATGAAGAGCGAGCTCGGCGTCGAGCGCTGGGTGCACGATCTTGGCTGGCAGGAGTCGCTGTTCCGGCTCTACTCGCAGCCCACCGTCAACATCGAGGGGCTGGTTGGTGGTTACACCGGGCCCGGTGGCAAGACCGTGCTGCCGCACCGCGCGGTTGCCAAGCTCGATCTGCGGCTGGTGCCGGACATGACCGCGGCGGACACGCTCGCGAAACTCAAGGCCCACCTCGCCAAGCACGGCTTCGGCGATGTCGAGGTCAACATGACGGGCGGCTACGACCCCACCCAGACCGATCCGAACAGCGCCCTGGTGAAGGCGGTGCTGGCGACCTATCGCCGGCTCGGCTACGCGCCGCAGGTGCTGCCGCGCAGCCCCGGCTCCTGGCCGGGCTACCGCTTCACGAGCGCACCGCTCTCGCTGCCGGCCCTCGGGTTCGGCCTCGGGCACGGCACCGGGGCGCACGCCCCGGATGAGTACTACCTCATCGACTCGACCAACGAGAAGGTGCAGGGGCTGGACGGCGCGGTGGCCTCCTTCGTGGAGTGCCTGTACGCGCTCGCCTGAGCCAGCCGGGCAACGACACGGCCGAAGACCTCAGGGGCTGGACCCTATGGTCTTCTGGCCGATGTTCGAGAGCTCGCCGTCGATGCCGTCCGCGGTGTAGGCGGAGACCGCGAAGTACCAGGTGCCGGCGTCGAGGCCGTCGACCTCGTAGCTGGTGTCGGTCGGGTCCGCGAGCTGCACGACGGTTTCCAGATCGCCTGCCGACGTGCCGTAGCGCACCTTGTAGCCCGCCAGGTTGAGCAGCACGGTGCCGTCGGCGTTCTGGGTGACCGGGCTCCAGGTGAGGGTCGCCTTGCCGGATACCGACCCGGGCGGTGGTTGCTGCTGCGGGCCGGAGTTCGTCTGTACCACGGACGCGCTGCCGCAGGCGCTCAGCAGCAGCGCCATCAACGCGGTGCAACCGGTCTGCCGCAGCATCGGTGCCCTGAAAGAAGCCCAACCGTTGGCGCGAGTGTGCCACAAGTGCGCCTCGGGGCGCGCCGCCGCCGCAGCCTGCGGAACGGCGCTCGCGGGCTGCTGCGGCGGCGCTTTGCTCGGCCAAGGCGACGCCCGCACTCGTGGTGCGCTGCCGAATGCACTTATTCTGGGGCCCGGACCGCGACAGCCGCAGGGAAGCCCGTGAGCCGCGAAGAGGAGCAAGTTCGGGATTTCTACGACCGGTACGGGTGGGCGGTGCAGGCGGGGCTCTCCGGGGAGGATGCGTTATTTCGCGACTTCTCGGCCGCCTATTACCCCTATCACGAGCGCGTCAATGCCCGCACGCTAGAGTGCTTTGCGGGCCTGCAGGGGCGGCTGCTGGTGGCCGGCGGCGGCGACATGCCCGAGACCCACGTGGGCCTGGCGCGCCGCTTCGCACATACCACCTGCCTTGATATCTCGAAGCTGGCCATCGAGATCGCCCGGCGCAAGCTGGAAGATCGCGGCGAGTTCCTGCTCGGCTCCATCCTGGATATCCCCAAGCCCGCGGATTATTACGACGCCGTCTACTGCGCGCACGTCATCTATCACGTCGAGCGCGCGCAGCAGGCGCGCGCAGTCCGCGAGCTGATCCGCGTCACCCGCCCGGGCGGGCGCATCGTGGTGATCTACGTCAATCTCGAGTCATTGCCGAGCCGGATCACACGCCTGAAGGGCAGGGTGCCCCTGTTATGGAAGGTGCAAAGGAAACCCACACGCCAGCCGGCGGCGGGGCCGCGACCGCAGCTGTACTTTTTCGCCCATCCACTGGGCTGGTGGCGCCAGTTCGCCGACACCTGCGAGGTCGAGCTGCGTCCGTGGGATGTCATGGGCAACGCCCAGGAGCGGGAGCTCCTGCTCAACGACCGCATGGCGAGCCTCGGCTACCGGCTGTGCGGCTGGTTCGAGGCACGCTACCCCGAGCGCGCGGCCCGCTGGTGGTCGTATCCCCTCATCATCCTCAGCAAGCATGGCGCGCCCGTGCGGCACTGAACGCAAGGACGAGAACCCCTCACTGCGGCCCGCGCTGTCGCAACAGCCACAGCGTGCCGGTGCAAGCCTCCGCGCCGCCGCATTCGTTCACCGCCTGAATCACGCCCGGGTGCTCGAGCGAGTAGTCGTGCCCGCAGATCATGCGGGCGCCGGCCTGCAATGAATGTCGTATGTCGCGCAGGGTCGCCTCGTACGAGTGGTCGGCGTCGCAGAACACCAGCGCCGGAGGGGGGCCTTGGTACTGGCTGAGCCATTCATCCTTGTCGGCACGCACTTGCACGACGTGCCCTGCATCGACCAGGTACTGCAGCACCAGTGAGGTCAGCTGATAGTGCATCTGTGGCGTCAGCCGCCACGGGTTCCAGCCATAATTGTCGAGCGTGTAGATCTGCTTCTGCGGCTCCTTCCACAGGGCCATCTTGCTCGTGGTGCGCCCGAAGAGCGTGCCGATCTCCAGCAGCGGCCCGGAATGCGCGTTCGCCCGCAGCACGAGCTCGCGCAGGAACTCGTACTCTGCCGGGGCCAGACTGCCATCGAGGGTCGAGTCGTACGCCAGCGCCTGCAGCTGCTGTCGCTTGACCTCGCGCTTGATGGAGTCCTCATACTCGCGCGCGCGGATCACGCGGTAACCCAGGCCATTCAACAGTCGCTTCGATGCGGAGTGCAGCAGCATGAGGTCCCTCCCGGCTGCGCCGGCGCCGTAACGAGTGTGAGCCGGCGCGCATGGTTTGTATAGAACCGCGCCGCTGGCTTCGCCGGCTGCACCGCCACGGCCGCGCTTGATGCGCCGCGTGCGCGCCCGGCGGCCTGGCTGCTAGGCGCGAGTCCCCATGTGCGGGCGCAGGCGGCGGTAGGCGAGGGCGGCGGCCAGCGCCGCAGCCGCAATCGCGAGAACCAGCAGCACCAAGAGCACAAACAGGTGATTCGCCAGATCCTGCAGGCGGGTCACCGTCTGCGTCGTGGCGAGCTGCAGCACCGGCAGCGCGGCGTCGGCATTGCGCGTCAGTGTGTTGATCTCGCGCGCCGTCAGCGTCGCCTGCTCGAGCATCGCGGTGTACTGGCGGATGTCGAACGGTGGCCCGGGCGCGGCCGGGGGCGCCCCCGGCTGCGGGCCGAAGCGACTGGTGATCTTGTCGACGCTGTCGAGTGCGCCGTGCACGGCATTGGCCGTGTCGGTGCCGGCCTGCAACGTGCCGCGCAGCTGTTCGGACAGCGTCCCCAGCGCGGCGCTCTGCGCGCTCAGCGATTGGGTCAGCTGCCGGATCAGCTCGTCGCGCTGATGGTCCAGTAGGCCCGGCAAGTCGCTCACCAGGCGGTCGGAGGCGCTGCCGATCAACGACACCCGACTCACATCACTCAGCAGCGCCTTGGTCTCGGGCATGGTGGCGGACTGGAAGGCCAGCAGCTCCACCTGCATCTGCAGCAGGTCCGGCATGCGTTGTACGTAGTAGATCGAACGCTCGGCCAGTTCGCGCGTGAGCGTGATCTGCTGTACGGCCGGGTCGAGGCCGGACAGCGGATTGAGTCCCACCAGCTGGAAGAGGTTGCCCGGACGGTCCTGCTCGCCACCGGAGGGCGCACCGACGGCCTTGGCGAAATCCAGGAAATGAATGTAGGCGACGGCGCGCACATTCGGATGGTCCGCACGCCACTGGTCGATGACCTGGTGCAGACGGGCGAGCTGACTCTCGCTCAGCAGGCCCGGCAGCAGCTGCCAGGCGCCCTCCTCGAGCGAGTGGTAGGTTTCCTGGACCGGCCGCGCACGCGCGCCGTAGAGATCGGTGACCCAGGCGTCATCGAGCACCATGCGGCTGAGCGTGGCGAGCACGACTACATCGAGCGCATTGGTGATGGAGTTCGGGCCGCTGGCAATCTGGTACACCGCCTCGGCCTGCTGCAGCTTCCAGCGCTGTGCGTTCAGGCGTTGCTCGGGGTCTTGCAGCCCGGCCTGAAACACCGTGATCGCCTCGCGCTCGCGACCGGCATACTCATCGGCGAAGCGCATCACCTGCAGTTGCAGCGTCTGCACCAGCTGCGCGTGCTGCTCCGCCGCCTTCTTGCTCGGGCGCATCGAGTCTATCCAGCTGCAGCCACCAAGCAGGGTCAGCCCGACGATGCCACAGGCGAGGAAACGCCGGACGCGGGACATAGTGCGGCTCCGTTCAGGTATGCCGCGGCACTCTATGCGGCCCGTTTCGAATGAACAAGTACGCGGGCGGCGGCGCCGGTGCAGTGCGGCGCGACACCTGCGCAGGGGTACCGGGGCGTGAGGGCGCGGCGCGCTAGCTGCGCGGACAGCTGGAGGGCGCGGGCTTGCCGGCGAAGCGATCCCGCAGCCACGCGAGTTGGTCTGGCATCGAGTGGCTCATGGTCGGGTCGTGATCAAGGCCCGGGTAGCTCTTGAACGTGAGCGGGCTGCCCTGGGCGCAGGCGCGGGCGACCACCTCACGCACGCCGGCGATCGGCACTGACATGTCCGCCTCGCCCGCGAGCACCAGCAGCGGCTTGCTGATGCGCTGCTCGCCCTGGCGATTCTCCTGCGCCAGGCGTGCCACGAATGGATTTGCGCGCCAGGTACGCTGCAGCACGCCTTCCCTGGGCATGTCGCGGAAAGCGGCGTAGCCGTAGTACCAGCAGCCCTCGCTCGTGATGCTGCCGTAGAGTTTCATTGCCTGCGGCGTGAGCAGCTCCTCGGGGTGGAATTCCGGGAAGCGCGTATGCAGCGCCCAGGCCATGTAGCCGAGGTACATGGTGAGTCCGCCCTGGCTGTGGTCCATGAATTCCATGAAGGCCTCCAGGCGCAGGGCGCCGGCGACCGAAATGGCACCGAGATAGTCGGGGTCCGCGAGCGTTGATTCCAGCTCGGCGACGCCCCACGCAGCCAGCCCGCCCTGCGAATGGCCGTCGGCGACCCAGCGGCGTCCGAGGGATGGCACTGCCTTGCGCGCTGCAGCCACCGAGTAGATGACGTCCTGTGCCTGGGACTGCTTGCTGACCCAGGGATGGGCCCCGGGACCACCGAGGCCGTGGTAGTCGGTGGCGACCACGGCAAACCCGCCTTCCAGCATCTGCTTCAGACCTTCATCGCCGTAATACACGTCCTTCATGAGCGAGGGGGCACATTGCCGGGCGACACCGCTGGTGCCGTGGGCCCAGGCAATGACCGGCCAGCCGCCGCTCGGCGCCGTCCCCTTGGGCACGAGCACTGCCGCCGTCGTGACCACGTCGTGGCCGGCAACATCGCGTGAGTGATAGGCGATGCGCACCGCGGCCCCAAGCGGCAGCGTGTAGTCCCGCGCGGGCTCCTGTCCCAGCAGGTCGCCGGGCTGGGAGTTGCCGAGCGCGATGCTGGAGTACAGAGGCGTGGCGGGAAGGGCATCCTGGCGCTCGAGCGCCTGCGCTTCCGCGATGGAGTGCGGCATATCCTGCGCACGCAGCGCAGCGAGCGGGGCGCAGAGCAACAGAAGCAACGAACAGGAGCGATACATCTGGTGAGACTCCCGTGGATGGCGCAGGGCGGCCCGGGCGGCCACGCAGGGCTGACCGGACCCGGCCCCGGCGAATATAGCGGAGAGGGGCCGGCGAGCGCGACCGCCCGTTCAGGCGCCGGGGGGATGTCTGCCGCACTCCATCTGCCAGCTGAAGTGACAGGCGAAGTGCAGGGTCAGTTCTCGGCCGCCGCCGCGCGGATCGGTCACGCGATATTCGACTTGCGTGGTGGCGATCATCTCATCGCACAGATCGCAGGGCGACTTACCCGAGCCGTACCCGGCGATGATCATCGTGGTCCGCGTCGTCGGGAGCCGTCCGCTCGCCATGCACTCGCGCGCCCGCAAGCACAGCTGCTCCGCAGCCCATCCGCGTGGTGACATGCCGCGCATCCGTACACCGCCCGCGGGTGATTCGCCGCCCGGGGCGGGATTCTTGCGTTCCATCAGCGCGCCGCGCGCGGCAAGCGCGTCCCTGCCGCCGCAGCCCGCGGCGCGGCCCGGCCGCGGGCGGCGATCAGGCCGATGCGAAAGCCAGTGCAAGCGCGCCGGGACAGGCGCGCCACGTCGTGCAGCACCTGGGCGATGTCCCGCCAGCCGTAAGCCATCTGCGCCGGCGGCGCTGCCGTTGCCGATTGCCGCTTGTCAGCGTCCACCCGGCTAAACAGTGACTCTGCGGTACATCGCCTCACTGGTGTGAGCGCCCTCAGGCCGGGTTGCGAGCGCAGCCAGTTGCGGAAACTCTGCTGGCGCGCGCGCGGCGGGGATTGCGGTGCGCCCATCTGCGCGGCCGCGCCCGAAGTCCGCAGATCCACACTCATATTGAAGTGCCGAAAGCCGATGCGGTGCAGGTGTAACAAACATTCAAGACCGCTGTCCGCCGCCTGAAATGTAACGAACTTCGGTGCGCTCGCGCGCGTCAGGGACAGGATCACATGACGGTTTGCCGCGGTAGTGTTCACCTTAAGGAGGTGGGGGACGCCGAACTGCCGGAAGATCGAGGCCAGCGTGCGTGCGCGCACGCACACCTCCTGGGTCGAGTTTGAGCATCCGGTTGCGCGCGACGAGCCGACGAGGAACGGCACCGCGCCCTCGGCGGTGGCGACGGCGACATTGAGCACGGTGCAGGCGCGGCCGACGAAACGCTGCGCGAGCCGCGCGGCCTGCAGGGGGTCGGCTTCGATGCACAGTACGCGGTAGCCCGCGCGCAGATAGCGCCCCGTGGCGCCCGCATCGGCGCCACCCACGACAAAGATCCAGCGCTCCGGCGAGGCGCGCAGGCGCGCCGACGGATAGTCGTGGCGCACACAGGCCGGACACGCGCGGCGCGTGTGGTGATGCGCGATCAACGAGGGCCACTTTCCCATGGCGAGGAGCGTCCGGAGCGACCGCCGATAAACGCCGGAACCTCGCACGCGTTGACTCGCGCAGCGCTTAAGCGAGTCTTCAGACCCGGAGCGCAAGCACCTCAACGGCAGCGCTTGCCGCGCACGCGGCAGACCTGCGCAGCCGCCTCCGTTGTGTGCCGCCCGTGGCGCGCGGCACGGTACGGATGCCTCAAGCGCTCAGCCGCGAATCTGCGCTTCCACCAGTTGCGCGAGCAAGGTGAGTGACTCCTGCCAGCCGAGGTAGCAGGCCTGGATGGGTATCGCCTCGGGCAGCCCTTCCTGCACCACGTTCAGCTCCGTCCCGCAGAAGACCTGCTTGAGAACGACCGTGGTCTGCATGGTCCCGGGCAGATTCGGGTCATCGAACTGGTCGGTATGCCGAATGCGCTCGTTGGGAATCAATTCGAGATATTCACCGCCAAAGCTGTGGCCGCTGCCGGTTGAGAAGTTCGTGAAGGACATGCGGTAAGTGCCGCCGACTGTGGCCTCCAGGTGCTGCACCTTTGCGGTGAAACCGTGTGGCGGAAGCCACTTGACCATCGCCTCGGGATCCAGAAACGCACGATAGACCCTCTCTGGTGGGGCGCGCAGGACGCGGTAGAGTCGAACCATATTTGTGGCCATGGGCGCTCCTTCGGGTGATCGGCAGGGCCAAGGCGTTGCGTACGGCCCGCTCCAGCGTAGCGAGCGGTCGGGTTACGATACCGGTAAGCCCAGCATGAATGACGCGACCTTTGCAAGCGAGGCAACGCTTTGCTTCTCGCTCGCGGCTTGGGAGCGGTGCTGCGCCGGCCAACGCATCAAAACCTGCGGCGCCGATGGGACGGATGCGGCGGTGTCACCCGGTGTCCGTAGTTGGGAGTATCAAGCATGGCTAGCATAGAGACCCGGTTGCGCGAACTTGGTTTGACCTTGCCGCCACCGACACGACCGCCTCCAGGGGTCGCGCTGCCGTTCCAGTTCGTGCGGGTTGTCGGGCGCCGAGCGTTGATCTCCGGCCACGGTCCGCAGACTCCCGAGGGCGCTTTCGCGCCCCCACTCGGAAAGCTCGGGCGTGAAGTCACGATCGACCAGGGCTACCTGGCCGCGCGCCTCACCGGACTATCGATCCTTGGCAGCCTACAGCGGGCACTGGGAGACCTTGACCGCATCGCGGCCTGGTCACGGGTGTTCGGCATGGTCAATTCTGCTCCTGGCTTTGTACAGCAGCCGAGCGTGATCAACGGCTTTTCCGACCTCATCCTGCAGGTGTTTGGCCCGGACATTGGCGCGCACAGCCGCAGCGCGGTCGGGATGGCGGAGCTGCCCTTCAACATACCGGTGGAGATCGAAGGCGAAGTGGATTTGCGTGAACCCTAGGCCGCCGAGCGACCCCCGGCCGCAGCCGCCGGGCATCAACCCACGGGCCGCGTTACACTGCCAAGTCACCGCTTGTTGGGATGCATTGCATGGTGTCGCGACGGCTCCTCTACCTTGCCTGCAGTTGCGCGCTGATCGCCGCCTGCTCGACGGCCAAGTTCGCCGAAACCACCGTGCACATGCCGCCGCCGGCGAACATCGCGGCCGAGCCGGCGCGCAAACTGCCGAAGATGCGCCTGGATGCGAACACCGAGTGGTACCCGGCGCAGGCCAAGCGCGAAGGAATGACCGGACGTGTGCTCGTGCAGTTCGAGATCGACCCGGCGGGCCGGGTCCGGGGCGAGCAGATCCTGGCCGCTGATGCAGTTCCTCTGCTGCTCGATGCGGCGCTGAAGTCCATCCGGGGGAGTGAGTTTGACGTCGCGGGCCTTGCGAGCACAGACGCCGGGCCGTGCCGCGTGACGGTGCGCTACTGCTTGCCCGATTGCGGCAGCATCGAACCGTTCGCGGGTATCGAGGACCTCAAAATCAGCGGCTCGCCGGTGTCCAAGCGCTAGCGAACACGCCCGGGCGCCCGGCGAGCGGCCTCAGCGCAGGTCGAACCGGTCGAGGTTCATGACCTTGGTCCAGGCTGCCACGAAGTCGCGCACGAATTTCTCCTGGCCATCGGAGCTCGCGTAGACCTCGGCGAGCGCACGCAGCTGGGAGCTGGAGCCGAAGACGAGATCGGCGCGGGTTGCCGTCCAGCGCAGCGTGCCGCTGCGGCGGTCGCGTCCCTCGAACAGCTCGCCGGAATCGCCCGTCGCCTTCCAGGCCGTGCGCATGTCGAGCAGGTTCTTGAAGAAATCGTTGCTCAGGGTCTCGGGCCGCTCGGTGAAGACGCCATGTCTGGAGCCGACATTGGTCCCCAGCACGCGCATTCCGCCGACCAGCACGGTCATCTCCGGCGCGCTCAGGGTCAGCAGCTGCGCACGATCCACCAGGAGTGTCTCGGCGGGGACCGGAAGATTCAGCCCGTAGTTGCGGAATCCATCCGCAAGCGGCTCGAGCACGGCGAAGGAGGCGACGTCAGTCTGCTCGGCGGTCGCATCCATGCGCCCCGGCGTGAAGGCCACCACCACCGTATGGCCGGCGTTCTGCGCGGCCCGCTCAACTCCGGCACAACCGCCCAGCACGATCAGGTCCGCCAGTGAAACCCGTTTGCCGCCGGACTGTGCGGCGTTGAAGCCGGCCTGAATGCTCTGCAGGCGGCGCAGTACCTCGGCCAGCTGGGCCGGCTGGTTGACGGGCCAGTCCTTTTGCGGCGCCAGCCGGATGCGGGCGCCGTTGGCGCCGCCGCGCTTATCGGAGCCGCGGAACGTGGACGCCGAGGCCCAGGCGGTCGAGACCAGCTGCGCAATGCTCAGACCCGACTTCAGGATCTCCTCCTTGAGGTTTGCGATATCGCCTGCGTCGATCAGCGCGTGATCCACCGCTGGAATCGGGTCCTGCCAGATGAGTGCCTCGGCCGGGACCTCCAGGCCGAGGTAGCGTGCGCGCGGTCCCATGTCGCGGTGCGTCAGCTTGAACCAGGCGCGTGCGAAGGACTCGGCGAACTGCTCCGGGTGCTCGAGGAAACGACGGGAGATCTTCTCGTAGGCCGGATCGAAGCGCAGCGACAGATCCGTGGTCAGCATGGTGGGGGCACGACGTTTGGAGGGGTCGAATGCGTCCGGAATGGTCCCGGCGCCCGCGCCATTCTTCGGCCGCCATTGATGGGCGCCGGCCGGGCTCTTCGTCAGCTCCCATTCATAGGCGAAGAGGTTGCGGAAGAACTCGTAACTCCAGCGGGTCGGCGTGCTCGTCCAGGTGACCTCCAGACCGCTGGTGATGGCATCGGCGCCGACGCCACTGCCGAAGCTGCTGTTCCAGCCGAAGCCCTGCGCGGCGATGTCACAACCCTCCGGGGCGGCTCCGACGTGGGATGCGGGGCCGGCGCCGTGGGTCTTGCCGAAACTGTGGCCGCCGGCGATGAGCGCCACTGTCTCCTCGTCATTCATGGCCATGCGTGCGAAGGTCTCGCGAATGTCGTGCGCTGCCGCGACAGGATCGGGCTTGCCGTCCGGTCCCTCCGGGTTCACGTAGATCAGCCCCATCTGCACCGCTGCCAGCGGGTTCTCCAGGATGCGCTCGCCGGAGTAGCGCGTCTCAGCGCCGAGCCAGCTCTGTTCAGCGCCCCAGTACACGTCCTGGTCCGGCTCCCACACGTCCTCACGGCCGCCGCCGAAGCCGAAGGTCTCGAACCCCATCGTCTCCAGTGCCACGTTGCCGGCCAGGATCATGAGGTCGGCCCAGGAAATTCTGCGGCCGTACTTCTGCTTGATCGGCCACAGCAGGCGGCGTGCCTTATCCAGGCTCGCGTTATCCGGCCAGCTGTTGAGGGGCGCGAAGCGCTGCTGTCCCCGGCCGGCGCCGCCGCGGCCATCACCGGTGCGATAGGTGCCCGCGCTGTGCCAGGCCATGCGGATGAAAAGCGGCCCGTAGTGACCGAAGTCAGCCGGCCACCAGTCCTGTGAGTCCGTCATGAGCGCCGCGAGGTCGCGCTTCACGGCCGGCAGATCGAGGGACTCGAACTCGCGGGCGTAGTTGAACTCCGCGCCCATCGGATTGGACCTGGCCGAATGCTGGTGCAGCAGCTCCAGCCGCAGTTGGTCCGGCCACCAGTCGCGATTCGATGGCCCGCTGCGTGCTGAGTGTTTGACGGGGCACTGTTTGGCGGGTTGCTGGCTCATGAGAGTAATTCCTGTTCCGTACCGACCCTCGCACAACATACCCGGTGACTGGCCGGCGCGTGATCGTATGTTTCGATCACGGCGATAGACGGATCTGCAGGGCGTTATGATGTGCGCTCGCTGCCGCCGTCACGGGGCAAAGAACCGGTCGAATCTGCGCACGGGACAATCCATGAGAAAAGAATGCACCGTCGTTGCGTTCGCGCTGGCCTGTGTAGTCACCGCGCAGGCGCTGTGGGCCGAAAGTCGCGTAATCGCCATTCGCGCCGGGCACCTCGTGGATACCGCTGCCGGGCAGTTGACCGGTCCTGCGATGATCCTGGTGCGCGACGGGGTCATCGAGGCGGTGGGACCGCAGCTCGAGGTGCCACCGGGCGCACAGGCACTCGACCTGAGCGCGTACACGGTGCTGCCGGGCCTGATGGACGCTCACACCCATCTCACCATCGACCAGCGTGACCAGGACCCACTGGCGGAGCTGGAACACACCGCCGCCGAGCGCGCCTTCGGCTCGATCCCCAATGCGCGGGCGGTGCTGCTGGCAGGCTTCACGACCGTGCGGGACCTGGGCTCCTATCGGGCTCTGGTCGATGTCGCGCTGCGCGATGCCATAAATCGCGGCGATGTTGTTGGCCCGCGCATGTTTGTCGCGGGCGCCTACGTGACCATTGCGGGCGGGGCCGGGGCGGTCACCGGGTTCGCGCCGGATGTCACCTTGCCCTGGGACCTGCGCTTCGGCATGGCCAATTCGGCGAGCGAGGTGCGTGAGCGGGTGCGCACGCTCGCGGGCCAGCGCGTTGATGTCATCAAGATGTTCGCCACCGGTGCCGTGCTCACACACCGCAGCAACCCGGCCGGGCGCGAGGCTACGCCCGAGGAGCTTGCGGCGGGCGTGGACGAGGCACGCAATTTCGGACTCAAGGTGGCCATTCACGCCCACGGGGCGGAGGGCATCAAGGCAGCGATCCGTGCGGGGGCGGCCTCGATCGAGCATGGCACGCTCATGGATGATGAGGGCCGCGCGCTGATGAAGCAGCATGGGACCTTCCTGGTGCCCACGCTGGAGGTGCGCGAGTGCGTCGGCAGCAACTATCCCAGCGAGTTCCGGGCCAAGGCGCAGCAGATCATGGCCGCGCAGCTCGTGAACTTCCGCAAGGCGGTACAGGCCGGCGTCAAGATCGGCTTCGGCACCGATATCGGCGTGTGCCGCTTCGGCAGCAATGCGCGCGAGTTCGTGCTCATGGTGGAGAACGGCATGTCGCCCATGCAGGCCATCCGGGCGGCCACGCTGGCCGATGCCGAGCTGCTCGGGGTCGCCGACACGCTCGGCTCGCTCTCCAAGGGCAAGCTGGCCGACGTCATCGCGGTACGTGGTGATCCACTGACCGATGTGCGGCTGCTACAGGACGTACGCTTCGTGATGAAGCAGGGCCAGATCTACAAGCAGGACTGAGCCGGGATGGGGGCTACTGCTGCTTGAAGCGAGCGGAGATCTCGAACCAAAGGACGACGGAATCACCGGAGCTCGCGTGAATCGTGATGCGCTCGTAGCGCTTGCCGTCCGGGTCCCAAGGCGTCAATGCCTGCGAGATCGGGGTCGATCCCGGGTAGTGCTCCTTGATCCACGCGTACTCGGCCTGCGTAGCGGAAGCCTCGCCGCCGGCGCGGATGACCACCGCGGTCTGCTTGGAGAGCCCGTCCCCGCCGCCGTATCTTGATTGCTGTGGCTTTGCCGCAGCCGGGGCCGTAGCCGGTGCGGCCGCGCTCGTCAGCGAGGCTGAGATGACGAGGACCGTCAGGGCTGATGCGACAGAGAGTCTCATTGTTTGTCTGTGTTTGCTAATGAGGATCCGGCCGTCAATTGATCGTGTATTTCGCCGTGGTGACTGCCGACTTTAAGTAGCCGGTCGCGACGGCGTTTGCCTTCAGGGTCTCGGTGCTGCTCACGCTGATCGGAGTCGTGTAGATCGGTGATGCGGCCGTCGGCGTCGTTCCGTCAGTCGTGTAGTAGATCGTCGCGCCCGCGATTGGGTCGCTGATCGATACCGTCTGTGGCGCGTGGTAGGTCCCCGCCTTCAGCGAGAACACCGGTTTGGCCGCCGGGGCACCCTTGCCAGCGACGAGGAACGTCTGATAACCGAACACCGCGCATCCATTCCAGCCGGCGGGGAAGTTCTCGACGAAGACCTGGAATGCACCTGGGCTGGCGATGTCGGCGGCCGTCATGGCCACGGTGATCTTGGTGGCCGTCACCGTTGCGGGGCTCCGATACTGGCCATTGGCATACACGAGCGAGGCGCCGGTAAAGCCGGTACCGGTCAACGTGAGTGTGAAGGCCTTACCTCCGGCCGTTGCCGAGGCCGGCTTGAGGCTCGTCAGCGCGAGCGGCGTTGCTACGGTGTTGAAGTTCGCAAACACCAGGGTCTCGTCGGTGGCAGCCAGAGTATGGGGGTTGATCGTTCCCTTCAGGTCATAGGACCAGCCCGCAAACGCCCAGCCCGCATCCGGCGTCGCCGTAAGGTTCAGCTTCTGTCCCGACGGATAGAAACCATCGCCGCCGGGGGAGGTGGGCGAGACGCTCGCCGAGCCGCCGCATGGGGGATAGCTGAAGTTATTGGCAGGCTGATACTGCGGCTGCACCGTGGCGACATACGTCGTGCTGACGGCCGGTAGGGCGGCGGTGGTGTGCGTCAGGGCGCCGTGGTCACTCCACTTGGTGAAGTGGTAGCGGGAGTTGCTGCTATGGGGGTACTCGGTTGCGTCGAGGCTGAGCGCGTGCTTGCTGCCCGGGATCCAGGTCGGGTCGTAAAACGAGGAAAAGTTGCGCGGTGTGACGGTGAACTGGGAATCGACGTAGGCGTAGAGGTTGGCGCTGAACCCCGCGGGCTGCACGTCGATGGTGTAGACCGGTGTGTTGGAGAACTCCGTCGTGAGGTCCACCGGGTTGCCCGTGTCGGGGACATTGAAGGTCTTCGGGTTGGCGCCCAGTCCTCCGGCCAGCCAGAAGGGGCTATTGTTGAACTCGTAGAAGTTCCAGCCGCTGTTGGGGGTGGCCGTGAGCGTCGCCGGCGCGCGCGCCACCAGAAACGTGTCGGCACTGCCGGCATAGCTTTGGGGCAGCGGCGAGACCGCGACCTGGCCAGTGGCGGCGGGGTAGACCGCCGCGGCGTAGGGAACGAGCTGAACGAAGTTGGCCGCGTAGGTGGTGAGCTGGGGAGTGGTCGCGGGGAACAGCGGACTGCCGGTTCCTGGCTTCACCGTGATCGCGTGGGCCTGCGTCGGACTGTCATTCCAGCGGCCGTAGACATAGTAGTAGGTCGCAGCGACCGGCGGGTTGCTGTTGAGGATGTAGCCCGCGAGCGCCTGGACGCCCGCGGGTACATCCAGCGTATGGCTCGAGTACAAGGGCCACGCATAGGTTCGTGGCGTCGTGACCATCACCCCGTCGACGATGACGCTCAGTCCGGTGGGATTTGAGGTGACGGTGATCGCGCTGGGCGCGGCGCCGTAGAGGCGCTGAATCGTCTCCTTGTCGCCGGCGGAGTAGTCGAACGCCGGGAGCGCCGGGCCGCCGCTGCCGGCTTGCGCCGGCACGCCGGCGTAGCCGGCGAGCGGAATGCCGGCCGGGATCGATTCGATCACGGGCTGGCCGTTGCGCGTGAACGCGTACGGGACGTACTGCATCACGGAGGCGTAGTCGTACGGCACAAGGGTCTGCTGGTCGTCGGTCGCGATGAGGAAGTTGCCCCATGAGCCCTTGATCACATTGCCGTAGTTGACGCTCACGTAAGTGTCGCGGTCCGGGCGCGAGTGTTCGTGCCACAGACCAATCACGTGTCCCATCTCGTGCAGCAGCGTGCCGACGGAGCAGTCGGTCGAGCCGGTCATGGGCTGCGCGGGCATGGCCTCATAGCCCTCGGCGGTCTCGCAGATCCCGCTGTTATCGCTCGCACTCAGATTGATGTTGACGTAGTTAGGCCCCGCCGCCGGGCTCCACGGGATCCACTGGATGAGGTTGGGAAAGTCGGCGTTGAATAGTGCGATGGCCGCTTCGATATTCGGCGTCGCATTCGGATCGGACGCCGCATCAATCCGGTAATAGACCGTGGCGACCCCGGCAACCTTCGGCCACAGGAACTGGGGGTAGGCAATCGTGATCGAGTTGGTCCGCGGGCTCGATATTCCCCCGCCCACGGCCGTGGCCTTCGCTTGCGGGGCCGGCGCACCTAACGGTGGTTGCGCCAGGGTGCCCTGGCTCAGGAGCGATACGACCAACACCAGCGGTGTGCTGCGCAGGGGATGCACGGGGCGAGCCTCCGTCAGGCAGATTATTTTTCGGGCTACTCTGCCTACCGTAAACCGGAGGCGCAAGCACGGGCGCGACGGGATCGCATGTCAAGAGCGGCGAGCGACGACCGCAGGCACGTAGCTCCCCGGTGTCGGATAAACTTACAGCGGCCCGTGCAGTCACTTGTTGTTCATCGAAAACGCCACGTCCGGCTGATGTCCGGGCCGTTCGGATGCCCACCAGCCGACCCTGGCGCGGCGCCAATACTGTCGCCAGGCCGCGAGCCATCTCACCCTCCAATAGGGGATGTCGCGCGGCTGCTGGTATCGCTACGGTCCCTCCCGGTCGTGGCGGATACCCCTGACTTCCTCTGCTGCGGCTAGGCGCCCGCAGGTTCGGTGCTTGGATTCCCCTGCGGGCGCCGCTCTTTTTTGTTGCGCAGCGCACATGGCTGGCCACGGTCAGCGACGGGAACTCGGGTGGCTCGTGCAACCCTATCAATCCAGAGCGCGTGCCGGGTGGGGTGGTGCCTGGCGCAGACGTATGACGCCCTCGTTCTGCGGCACGCGTCCCCGCTTGCCCTCATACGAGCGGCGAATGCGGCCAATGTCCTGGACCGGATCCCCGCTGAGATTCACGTAGGTCTCGATCCCGACGGTCTTGGTTGCATAGTCGATGTAGCCCAAGCCGACACAGAGGTTCCCGGCAAGTGCCAGGCGGTAGAAGCCGGATTTCCAATGATCCGTATAGCCTCGCGTGCCTTCCGGTGCGATGCCCAGCCACATGGATTCGGCCGCGGCGAAGCGCGTGAGCAACGTGTCCACGAATCCCGCGGGGTCACGCCGGTTCACGGGGATACCCCCGAGGCGCACCAATAGCCTGCGGACCGGCCAGCGAAACAGCGCGTCCTTGCCGAGCCAGTGCACCTGCAGGCCGGTGGCGATCCGGTACAGCATTCCTATGATGAAGTCCCAATTCGAGGTGTGCGGATACACCACGATGATTCCTTTGGGCGCTGGCGGTGGCACGTACACCTGCTTCCAGCCGCACAGGCGCAACAGTCCCCCTGCGGCTCGCTGTGCGAACGTCATGCGCTGCGGGGCCAATCGGGCCGTGTCATCTTCCATCGACCTCAGGTTCATGGAGGACGCGCCGCTGGAGCGTGCGTGCGCGGCCGGGTGGGGTGCTCTGCCAGGGACTGAGTGGTTGCATGCCGGACATCCGGATATGGTAGCCATCAGCACCGGCAACGTAGAACTTTAATGTCCAGCGTGTGGATCGAATCGCCTCGACCCGGGGTCCTCGCCAGAGCTCGGGTCGCGAGCGCCGCACACGTGGAGGAGATCGAGCAGACCGACTTCCGGATGCTCCTTCCGGCCTGGACCATCCACGAGACGCTCGAGCGCAGCGCCGCGGACGCCCCCGCGAAGCCTGCGATCGTCGCTCTCGACCGGGACGATCCGCTACAGGTTGCCCGCAGCCTGAGCTACGGTGAGCTGCTGCGCCAGATCCGCGCCACGGCGAATCGATTGCGCGAGGTCTCCGGCGGCGCAGTCCCGGTCATATCAATCCTGACGCCGCTGCTGCCGGAGGCATTTATTGCCCTTTGGGCCGGTGCCACTGCCGGAGTGTCAAATCCCATCAACCCCTACCTGCGCTTCGAGCACGTCGCGGGCATCATGAATGCGGCTGGCACCACCGTACTCGTATGCGGCACCGAGGCGCACGGGGACGGCGCCTGGCGGCAGCTCCGCGAGTTGCGGGCCCGGGTCCCGACGCTGCGTGCGGTCTGGGTCGTCGGCGGTGCCGGTGAAGATGCTTTTGACCGCCAGGTCGCTGCGGCCACCGGCGAGCGGCTGCAGTTCGCACCTTCCCACGACGACATGCGTGCCGCCGTGCTGCTGCATACGGGCGGCACCACCGCGGCGCCAAAGCTCGTGCAACAGACCCAACGCGGCCTGCTGCTGAATGCCTGGTGCAGCGGCGCCTGGCAGGGCTGCAAGGCTGATGCAGTGGTCGCCAATGGCATGCCGATCTTTCACGTGTCCGGGGCCACGCTGCTGGGACTGTGTCCGATGCTCTTCGGTCAGACCATGCTCATCGTCGGCCCGGATGGCTACCGCAGTCCTCGAGTGATCGCCGGCTACTGGGACTTGATCGATAAACACGGGGCCAGTATCTCGCTCACGACACCCACCACGGCGGCTGCCCTCGTGGCGGCTCACAGCCCCCGACGTGCCCCAAGAGACTACGTGCATTCTGCCGGTGGCAGTGCCGTCCCGTTGCAAACCGCGCGGGAATTCGAGGAGAGGTTTGCTACCCCACTGCATGAGGTGTGGGGGATGACCGAGCTGCACGGCGGACTCGTCTGGAATCCGACCGGCGCCAGGCCACGCCTGGGCTCGATCGGGATTCCGTTTCCATACCACCGGGCCCGGTGCGTGCCGGTTGGTGCCGGAGGCGGTGACGAGCATCCGGTGCCGAGCCGGTCCGGTGTCTTAACCGTAAATGGACCCTGTGTTACCCCCGGCTATCTGCAAGCAGCCCAAAACCACGACCTTTTCATTGGCGATGGATCAGTATCCTGGCTGGTGACGGGAGATCTCGCGAAGATCGACGAAGACGGATATATCTGGCTGCAAGGCCGCAGCAAGGACCTGATCATCCGGGGCGGTCACAACATTGACCCAATGATGATTGAGGCCGCGCTCCTGGCCCATCCGTCGGTGTTGCTCGCGGCCGCCGTGGGCGAACCGGACCGGGACAAGGGCGAGCTGCCGGTCGCCTATGCGCAGCTTCGCCCCGGTGCGCGCACCGACGAATTGGAGCTGCTCGCCCATTGCCGCCGCGAGATCAGCGAGAGAGCCGCGGTGCCCCGGGAGGTACGGATCATCGATGCGATGCCGTTGACGGCCGTCGGGAAGATATTCAAGCCGGCATTACGGCGGGATGCGACGGAGCGCTGCGTACGGCGGGTCCTGCTTGAGCTTGGATCCTGCGAGGGGATCACTGCGGAAGTGCGAGAGAGCGGAGGCGGGTTTTGCGTCCTCTTGTGTTGTTCCGCGTCCGACCGGGCATCTCTTGCCGACAGAATCCGCTGTGTCCTTGAGCGCTATGCGCTGCGCGTCGACGTCGATCCGCCATCGGTGACAGAAGCGCAGGAGTAGATTTGCGCCGATAAGCCGACGGCCGTGCTCTTGCTACTCAAGAAGCCGCGAGTCCACATCGGGGCGCGTTCAACAACTTCTCTCGACTGCCGGCTTTTTTCGCTGCGCGCCCAAGGCTCTAGGCGGAGGAGTTGCCTGGCCTCTTACTCGCTTGTAGAATGCGCGCCCCTCCTGGTGCGGGGTGGAGCAGTCTGGCAGCTCGTCGGGCTCATAACCCGAAGGTCGCAGGTTCAAATCCTGCCCCCGCTACCACGATTTCTATTGTCTATTCCGGTGAGATGGGTGACGTTTTATACCGGAGACATGGGTAACAGTTTCGCAGCGAACGGGTTCTCCGCGCTCTCGATGCGACATGTCTCGTGGTCGAAGAAGCCTAAGTCATAGCGCATAAAGCTGACCAGCCAGATCTTTTCCTCGACCTGCTTGACCCCGATTTTCTGACCGGCGAA
>DATJVL010000026.1:0-28692 GCA_035501795.1 Steroidobacteraceae bacterium | reverse complement strand
ATCGTGGACTGGTACATGGACAAGAAGATCGCGATCGACCCGTTGATCACGCACGTGATGCCGCTGGAGAAGATCAACGAGGCCTTCGAGCTGATGCACAAGGGCGAATCCATCCGCAGCGTCGTCACTTACTGAGGAGCGTGGTCGCAGCTGCGAGCGCAGCCGCCGGCGCAGGGCGCCGCGGTGCGCGCGGCAGCCGCCACGTCCAGCATGGAGGATGTTCCACGATGAAGAGTCCCGCGGGCGCCGTGCGCCTCGGCCTGTACCTGATGCTCGCGCTCAGCGCGGCCAATGCCGCCCCCGTGCCCCCGGCCGGCGGCGAGCGGCTCTACATCTCGGATGAGCGCGGCGGCAGCCTCATCATCGCCGATGCGCAGTCCGCCAGCGTCATCGCGCGCGTGCCCGTGGGCAAGCGTCCGCGCGGCATCCAGGTGTCGCCCGATCATCGCCGCGTGTACGTGGCGCTGTCGGGCTCGCCGGCCGCTGGCCCTAACGTCGACGAGTCGAAGCTTCCGCCTCCGGATCACCGCTACGACGGCATCGGCGTGGTCGACCTGGACGCCCAGAAGCTGATCAACACCTATCAGAGCGGGGACGATCCGGAGACCTTCGCGCTCTCCCCCGACGGGCGCACGCTGTACGTCTCGAACGAGGACAGCGCCGGACTCTCCGCGGTGGACCTGGAGCAGGGCAAGGTCACCCGCACCGCGAGAGTCGGCACGGAACCGGAGGGGGTCGCGGTCAGCGCCGACAACCGCAGGGTCTACGTGGCCTGCGAGACCGCGAACAGCGTATACGTGGTGGATGCGGCGAGCATGCAGGTGCTGGCACAGGTCCCGACCGGCAAGCGCCCGCGCGCGATCCTGCTGGTCGCCGACGCGCACCGCGGCTATGTCACGAGCGAGTTCAGCGCCACCATTACCGTGTTCAGCACCGAGGACTACAAAGTGCTGAAGACCATAGAGCTCGGCGACCCGCAGAAGGTACGCCCGATGGGCATCGCTTCCCACGACGGCCACCGCCTGTACGTGACCACCGGGCGCAATGCCGCGCTGCTGGAGGTGGATGCGGACTCGGGCAAGGTGCTAAGAAGCATCAACACCACGGGACAGCGCCCCTGGGGACTTGCCCTGAGTCAGGACGGCAAGAAGGCCTACACCGCCAATGGGCCCTCCGGGGACGTGTCGGTGATTGACCTGGCGAGCGGCAGCGTCAGTGCAATGATTGCCGTAGGCGGTAGCCCGTGGGGGATCGTCGCGGCGGTGCACTGATCCTTCGACCACGCCACGGGCTTACCGCCGCGGTCCCGGTTATCCTTGGCTGACGGAGGCTTCCGGAGGGCCAGTCCTGGGAACAGCACAGACCGCGGGGCAGGGGGACGTGCAAAGCGGCGGGCAGCGCGCGGCGTTTGCCGCGATCACCACGCTGTTCTTTGCGTGGGGCTTCGTCACCGCCTCGGTGGACCCGCTGCTCGCGGCGCTGAAGACGATCTTCGGCCTCAGTTACCGCGAGGCGGGCCTCACGCAATTCGCCTTCTTCATCGCCTACGGGGTCGTGTCACTCCCGGCGGCGCAGCTGGTGCGCCGTGCCGGCTATCCGCGCACCATCGTGTTCGCGCTCGCGGTGATGATCGTCGGCTGCCTCGTGGTGCCGCTCGCCACCCGCTACCAGACCTACGCCGTGGTGCTGCTCGCCCTGTTCATCATTGCCGGCGGTATCACCGTGCTGCAGGTCGCCGCCAACCCGCTGGCGGCGGAGCTCGGTCCGCCCGCCGGCGCGCACTTCCGCCTCACCTTCTCGCAGGCCTTCAACTCCCTCGGTACCACCATCGCGCCCTTCCTGGTGGCCTCGCTGGTGCTCTCCGGCGGCTTGTTTGCCGGCGAGACCGGCAGCGCCGGCAGTGCGGCAGGGCGCGCGGAGGCACTCGGGCACATCGCGGTGGCGTTCTTCGCCATCGCGGGGCTGATCGGCGCACTGGCGCTGTTCATCTGGTCGCAGCGCTCGCGGCTGCGTGATGCGGCGCCCTTGCTGGCGAGCGAGCAGGACAGCTCGATTGCAGGCGCACTGCGCTCGCGCTGGGCGTTGCTCGGGGCCGCTGCCATCTTCCTGTACGTCGGCGCCGAGGTGTCGATCGGCAGCTACCTGACCAACTTCCTGCACCAGGACCAGGTGTTTGCCGTGTCGCTGCGTCAGGCGGGCCGGCTGGTAAGCCTGTACTGGGGTGGCGCGATGCTCGGCCGCTTCATCGGCAGCGCGCTGCTGCGACGCGTGAGCGCCGGGCGGCTGCTCGGGCTCGTGGCCGCCTGCGCGGCGGTGCTGTGCCTGACGGTGCGCCTCAGCAGCGGTCCGGCCGCGGGCGTCGCGGCCCTCAGCATCGGGCTCATGAACGCCATCATGTTCCCGGTGATCTTCACGCTCACACTGGAGCGGGCGGCCGCCTCGGAGGCGGCCACCTCGGGGCTCTTGTGCGTGGCGATCGTGGGCGGTGCCTTCCTGCCGCCCCTGTTTGGGCGCATCGCCGATGCGAGCGGCGACCTGCGCGCGGCCTACGTGGTGCCGCTCATCGCCTACGCCCTCATCAGCTGCTTCGGGCTTGCGGCGGCGCGTGCGCGCCCCGACGCGCGCCATGCCGGCGCGGCATCCCTTGGCCACTGAAGGCAGCGAGTCCGTGGCCGCGCCGCTGGCGCAGGTGCGCGAGCTGCAACGGCGATTCACGCAGTGGCTCGCGACGCAGGCACTGCCGCGCTGGGCGCTGCAAGGCTGGGAGGCCGAACGGGGCTTCCAGGAGCGCCTCGCCGCCGGCGGCCCCGTGCACGCCGATCCGCGGCGCGCGCGCGTGCAGGTGCGCCAGGTCTATGCGTTCGCCTACGCATCCGAGCTCGGCTGGCGGGGCGATCCGGAACCACTGGTGCGCGGCGGCCTGGCGCTCTTCCTGCAGCGTTACCGGCGCCGCGATCGGCTGTTCCGCACGCTGTGCAGCGCCGATGGCACGCCCCTGGATGAGCGCGCCTTCCTGTACGACCAGGCCTTCGTGCTGCTCGCGCTCGCTGCCAGCCGGCGCGTGCTCGGGGCGCAGGGTGCCTTCAGCGCTGAGGCGCAGGCGCTGCTTGCGACACTGCAACGGCTGCTCAAGCGAGGCGGGCCGGGTTTTTATTCGGGACTGCCCGAGCGGCTGCCGCTGCTCGCGAACCCCCACATGCACCTGCTCGAAGCGGCGCTCGCATGGCGCGAGATCGATGCCGCTCCGGCATGGCAGCAGCTGGTGAGCGAGATCAGCGAGCTGGCGCTGCGCCATCTCATCGACGGCGGCAGCGGGGCGCTCCTGGAGAGCTTCGATGAGGACTGGCGACGCCGCGGCGATGCGGCGGGGCGCACCATCGAGCCGGGACACCTGTTCGAGTGGGCCTGGCTGCTGCTGCGAGCGGGCGGACCCGCGCAGCAGCAGGCGGCCGTCCGCCTCATCGAGATCGGTGAGCAGCACGGCGTGCGCTCCGGCGTGGCGCTCAACGCACTGCTCGATGACTTCACGGTGCAGGATGCGCAGGCCCGCCTGTGGCCGCAGACCGAGCGCCTCAAGGCCAACGCGCGACTCGCAATCACCCGTCCGCAATGCTGGCAGGCGGTGGCGCAAGCCGGTGCAACCCTCATGCGCTACCTGGACGTGCAGCCGGCGGGATTGTGGCGCGACCGGCTGACGGCCGAGGGCACATTCGTGGCCGAACCTGCACCGGCCAGCACGCTCTATCACCTGGTGGCGGCCGCGCTCGAGCTGCAGGGTGCGCTCGCGGCCGCCGCGCCGCGCTGAGCCTCGAGCACCGGTTTGCCGCGTAAGCCGGCCCGCGGCAGCAGCAGCCGCAGCGGCGGGCCCGTCATGCGGGTGGTGAGGACGGCCATGAAGCCCTGCGGATGCCCATCGCCACAGGCGGCGCGGGCGCGTTCCTAGCTGCCGGCGCGCGCACGCGCCAGGCACTCCAGCTCGAGCAGCGCGCCCTTGGCCAGGCCGTTGGCCCCGAGGGCACTGCGAGCCGGCAACCGCTCGCGCTTGAAGTAGCCGACATAGATGCGGTTGAAATCCTCCCAGCGCGTCATGTCGGCAAGCATGACGGTGCACTTGACGACATCGTCGTAGCTGAGGCCCGCCTCCTGCAGCACCGAGGACACGTTGCTCATGGCCTGGCGCGCCTGCTCATCGAACTCAGCGGGTAGCGTGCCGTCGGGCTTGAGGCCGATCTGACCGGACAGATACACGACGTCGCCGGCGCGTACCGCGGCGGAGAAGGGTGCATTGGGAATGGCAGACGGGTAGAAGCGGCTGGCCGGCGGTACGGCGGACGGCGCCGAGCAGCCCGAGAGCCACAGCAAGGCGCAGGCACTGGGCGAGCAGAGCCACGCGATACGACTGGAGTGAGGCATGACTAGCGCTCGTAGCGGATGAAGGAAGTGCGCCGCGCCAGGGTGTCGTACAGGGCACGGCCGTCGGCATTGAATTCCTGCGTCATCCAGTAGACCGAGGACGCGCTGGCCCGGTCGGCGGCGGCGTATACCGCCTGGATGAGCGCCCGCCCTGCGCCGTGCCCGCGTGCGGCCGGATCAACGAACAGGTCCTCGAGGTAGCAGATCTCCTGCAGTGACCAGGTCGAGGGGTGAAACAGGTAGTGCACGAAGCCAAGCACGCGCCCGCCTTCCTCAGCGACGAGCCCATGGGGTTGCCGCTGCTCATCGAGCAGGCGCGCGAAGGTCGCCTCGCTGACCGCCGGTGCCAGATGTTGCCGGTAGAAGCGCAGGTAGCCGTTCCACAGCTGCTGCCACTGCGCGCGGTCGGCGGCGCGCAACGGTCGTACGTCAGGCACGGGAACCTCCGGAGCAAAGGCGAATACGCGACCAGTCTAACCCTGCGTGCGTGGCGCGGCGAGCGAGGGCGGCCTCTTCCGAAAGGCGCATGTCGCAGGCGCGCCGATGTTCGCACAATAGCCCGATGGTCGAATGCGATCCCCTGCGCTGAGCGCGCACGTGCGCGCGCCCGGACCGACACCGCTGCTGCTGGTGTTCGCCGCGGCTGCGATCCTGCTGATCACCATGGGAATCCGGCAGACGCTCGGGCTGTTCGTGTTGCCGATCGTCGGCACCGCGGGCATCGGCATCGCCACGGTGAGTCTGGCGCTGGCCCTCGGGCAATTCGTGTGGGGCGCGGCACAGCCGCTGCTCGGGGCGGCGGCTGACGCCTACGGAGCCGATCGCATCATGATCGGTGGTGCGCTGCTGCTGGCCGCGGGCGCCGCACTCGCGCCGCTCTACACTTCCGCACTCGGACTCGTCGGCTGCCTCGGGCTGCTCATGGCTACCGGAGCCGCGGCGGGCAGCTTCGCCATTCTCATCGGGGTCACTTCCCGGCACCTTGCGCCGCAGCAGCGCTCGCTCGCCGCCGGCATCATCAATGCGGGCGGCTCGCTCGGGCAGCTGCTGCTGGCACCGTTTGCGCAGTGGCTGATCGGGCGCAATGGCTGGCGCAGCGCGATGCTGGTACTGGCGCTCGCTGCGCTGCTGACCATTCCGCTCGCGCGCCTGTTCCGCACGCGGGACACGCTTGCGCCGCCTGCTGCGCACGCCGCTGCGCCCGCGGGCCTCCGCCAGCAACTGCAGCTGGCGCTGCGCGATCGGAGTTACTGGCTGCTGCAGGCCGGCTTCTTCACCTGCGGCTTCCACGTCGCCTTCCTCGTCACGCACCTGCCGGGGGACCTGCAGATGTGCGGCCTCGCCCCGCGCGTCGCCGCCAATGCGATCGGCCTGATCGGACTGAGCAATGTCGGCGGCAGTCTCGCTGCCGGCTGGCTCGGTCAGCGCTACCGCATGAAGAATCTGCTGGCGCTCATGTATTTTTCGCGCGCGCTCATCGTGGCCTGCTACGTGCTGATGCCCAAGACTGCCCTCAATGTGTACCTGGCCTCGGCCGCCTTCGGCGTCACGTGGCTTGCCACCGTGCCGCCGACTGCGGGTCTGGTCGGCAAGCTATTCGGCACGCGCTACCTGGCGACCCTGTTCGGCCTCACGCTGCTGACGCATCAGGTGGGAGGCTTTCTTGGTGCGTGGCTCGGCGGGGTGGCCATGGCGCAGCTCGGCTCCTATGCCTGGGTGTGGTATGCGGACTTCGGGCTCGCGCTGCTCGCGGCAGTCCTGAATTTGCCCATCCGCGAACGCGCGCCGACGCTGGCTGGCGCGGCCGCGGTCTGAGGGCTGTCACTGACCCGGCGCCGCCTCACGTAGCGGCGGCGCATCCGTCGGCGCGGCCTCGCGGTCGCGCAGGATCGCGAACAAGGTCGCGGCCGCGCCTGCGGCGACCACCAGCAGCAGCCCGTGCGGGGGACTCAGCGCCATGGCACCCCCGCCGAGCAGCGGACCGCTGAGGCTGCCAACGCCCCAGAGCAGGCCCACGTAGGCATTGGCCGTGATGAGCGCCGCGCCGCGGAAACGGTCGCCGAGGCGCACGATGGCCAGTGTGTACAGCGCGCCCGCACTGCCGCCCAACAGAAACAGGCTGGGCCACATCGCGGCCGTGCGTGCCGCGCCGAGCGGCAGCGCCACCGCAGCGCCCGTGGCCAGCAGGGCACACAGGGCGTGGGTGCGGCGTCTGCCGCCATGATCGGCCGCCGCGCCGAGCGGGACCTGCAGGCACGCATCGCCGAGAAACACCACGGCGACCATCAGCAGTGCGGTGCGGCTCGGCAGCCCGAGGTGCAGGCCGTACACCGGCAGCAACGCCAGCATGGTGTTGTCGAACATGGCGAAGAACAGCACGGCCGCCGCCAGCGGCAGGCAGGAGCGCATGAAGAGGCCGAAGCGCAGTGGCTCGCCGCGAGCCGGCGGCGCGTCCGGCCAGTCGCTGCCGAACAGCAGCACGAGCGAGAGCCCGTGGAGCGCCACGCCCACCAGCAGCGCGCTCCCCGAGCCGGTCCCGAGGAGCGCCAGCAGGGCAGGGCCGGCGAACTGGCAGGTGGTGAGGGTCGAGGCATAGAAGCCGGTCCAGCGACCCCGGCTGGCGCTGCCGCTGACTTCGAGGATCCGGGCCTCACCGAGGGCGAAGAGAACTCCGGCAGCAACTCCGAGCATGAGCCGTGACAGCATCCAGCTCCACGCCGCGTACGGCGTCGCCACGATGAGCAGACTGCCGCAGGACAGCAGGATGGCGGCGGCGAGCAGCGCACGGGCTCCCAGGCGACGCGTGAGCGCGGGCAGCACGAAGGAGGTGCACACGGTGCCGACCGCCGGTAGCGCGGCGATCAACGCGATGGTGGCCGCGCTGGCCCCGGCTTCAACGAGGCGCACCGAGACCAGCGGCAGCGTCAGTCCGGAGGCAAGTCCGACGACTGCGATGGTACCGATCGCGGCGAGCAGGGCGCGCCAGGGCGGTTGCGGCGCGGGCATGTGGGCGGCTCCCGTGCTGAGCTTGGCGATGAGCCGCCCGCATGTTAGCCCAGGGACGCTGCCGAGCGAACGTCACGGACAGCGCCGCAGGCGCCGCGCCACGGGCAAGGGCGGCGCCGCGCGGTGGCTATTGCTTCGGGTCGTTTTCCAGGCGCTGCTGGCGCGCAGCCGCCTTGGCGTCGTCGTAGTCCGCGTCGGCCTTCGACTTGCAGGCGCGCTGGTTTTCGCCACTGAGGCTTTCGCACTGTGCGAGCGCCACCTTGTGGCTGCCCTCGGCGTCCACCTCGGCCAGCCGCTGTTGCTCCACCGCCGCGGTGTGCGCGGTGTCCTCGACGCGCGCGGCCACCTTGTCCTGCGCGGCGTGCTCCGCCTTGGCACTGCGCTCAGCCGCGTCCTGCGCGGCCTTGCTGACATCGCGTTCCACCTGCGCCTGGTCATGCGCCCGGTTACAGCCGCCGAGGCCGGCTGCCGCCAGGGTCGCAGCGGTCAATATGACAATTCTGTTCATATGCTCTCCAGTCATGCGCGGTCAGGTCGTGCCGTGGGCCAATCAGCCACACGCCGGCCTGCCGCGCACGGCGACGCGCTCAGACGCGGGTACGGCCGGTGAAGAAGGAAATGATCGCCAGTATGAGGAACACGAAGAACAGGATCTTGGCGATGCCGGCGGCACCGGCCGCGATCCCGCCGAAACCAAACACGGCGGCGATCAGCGCGATCACGAAGAAGACGACGGCGTAGTAGAGCATGGACTTTCTCCTGACTTGCGGGTCCGGGAGCTCGTGAGTCCGGGATTGGACCAGCGCCCCGCCTGCAATCTGCACCGCTGACTTGAGCCAATCGGTCGGGCACGGCGCCCAAGTGTTGTCAGTCCCTGACTACGGCTGTGCCGAGGCGCGCCTGGTTGCGCATGCAGCACGCGGCCAGTCCCTGGCTCGTCTTTGGCGCCACTCCATGGTGGAATGACAACCTTTCACGTGAGCTTGCCCGTTGCCGCCACAGACGTTTCTGACACCCGAGGAACCGCATGTCTGAATCCGCGCCCGCCGTGGCCGCGCCGCTCCCGGAACTGTGCATCGGTCTGGACACCGGGGGGACCTTCACCGATGCGGTCGTGCTGGATGGCGCCGGGCAGGTGGTTGCGAGCGCGAAGGCGCTCACTACGCACTGGGATCTCGCCCATGGTCTGGGTGCCGCGCTGCGCGCGGTGCTGGAACGCCTGCCGGCCGGAGCGCGCCGTGCGGACATCGCACTGGTCTCGGTGTCCACCACGCTGGCGACCAATGCCGTGGTGGAAAACCGCTTCAGCCCGATCTGCACGCTGCTGATCGGGTTTGACGAGCGCATGATCGAGCGCTCGGGCCTGAAGCGCGAGGGCGGGGGAATCATCGTGCGCGTACGCGGAGGCCACGAGGCGACCGGCGATGAGGCCGAGCCCCTCGATGAGGCAGCCGTGCACGCCGCGGTGGCGCAGTTTGAGGCCGCGGTCGAGGCCTTCGCGGTGGCGGCCATGTTCTCGGTGCGCAATCCCACGCACGAGCAGCGCGCGCGCGAGCTGATCCGCGCCGCATCATCGAAACCAGTCACCTGCAGCCACGAGCTCAGCTCGCAGCTGGATGCGCCCAAGCGCGCGCTCACCGCGGCGCTCAATGCGCGCCTCACACCGCAGATCGCGCACCTGCTCGAGGCGCTGCAGGCGGTGCTGGAGCGCGAGGCGATCACCGCCCCGGTGATGGTAGTCAAGGGCGACGGCACCCTCATGCGCGCTGCCGTGGCACTGGAGTACCCCGTCGAGACGGTGTTGTCCGGGCCGGCCGCGAGCGTGGTGGGCGCCGGTTTTCTCTGCGGCCTGGCGGACTTTGTGGTGGCCGACATGGGCGGCACTACCACCGACGTCGCGATAGTGCGCGGCGGCCGCCCGGTCGTGCGCACCGAGGGCGCCGCCATCGGCGGCTGGCGCACCATGGTCGAGGCGATCGACGTCCACACCTGTGGCCTGGGAGGCGACAGCGAGGTGAACCTGGATCGGGAGCATCGCCTCAGCGTCGGGCCACGCAAATGCATGCCGCTCAGCCTGCTCGCCAGTCAACACCCCCAGGTGCTCGATGACCTGCGCCGCGTAGCGGCCGAGGAATTCCCGGCGCGCTTCGCGGGACACTACGCGCTGCGCAATCCCGGCCGGCAGCCCGGCGCGCTCGAGCGGCTCGAGCAGCGCGTCTGGGACGCCCTGAGCGAATCGCCACGCAGCCTCGCCCGGGTCGCCGGCAGCGCACAGGGCGCGGAGGCGCTGCGCCGCCTGGTCGATCGCGGCCACGCGACGCTCGCTGGCTTTACCCCCAGCGATGCCATGCACGTGCTCGGGCGCCAGCAGGGCTGGGACACCGAGGCGGCCAGTCTCGGGGCCACGATCCTTGCCACGACGGAACGCAACGCGCTGGCGCGCCGCGAGCGCGACAGTGCCACCGGCGTGTGCGAGCGTGTCTACGAGCACGTGCTGCAGGCCGCCGCGCGGGTAGTGATCGAGAGCGCACTCGCCGAGGACCCGGGCATCGAGCCGCGCCAGGGCAAGTGGGGTCCGCTCGGGCGGCTCCTGGAGGATCTCGTGGCCGGGCGCGCCTTCTCCTCCCTGGTCGAGGCGCGCCTCGGGCTCGCGGTGCCATTGATCGGCATCGGCGCACCGGCAGCCACCTACTATCCCGAGGTGGCACGCCGGCTCGGGGCGCAGCTGGTCGTTCCCGAGCATGCCGCGGTATGCAATGCCGTCGGCGCGGTGGCCGGCGTGGTCTCCTCGAGCTGCGAGATCCTCGTGAACCAGACCGCGCTCAAGGTGTTCCGCGTGCACGATCCGGCCGGCAGCCGTGATTATCCGCAGGCCGAGGAGGCCATCGCCGACGCCCGGCGCGTGGCGAGCGGTCTGGCGTTGCGCGCCGCCGAGCGTGCCGGCGCGCGCGAGCCCCACATCGAGACCTGGGTCATCGAGCGGCGCGCGCGCGTGGACGCGGCCGAGGATTTTCTCGCCGAGGCTGTGGTCCATTGCCGCGCAACCGGCCGCCCGGCGACCGGGCGGTTGCCGCAGGACTAGACTGCCGCGCAGCCGAGGTGCCAAGCTAGCCGGCGCGCGCGGCGGGCAAGTCGCGGCACTCTGGTACAGGAGGGCTGCGCGTATCTACAAGACATCCTGGCCGGGGGCGCGGTAAGAAGGTACCCGGAGTGTCCAGGACCGCTCGGCAGGAGAGGTGTCGCATCAGTACTTCAGGCGCACGCTGGACGTGGTTGGCAGCCCTGGGTCTTGCCTGGCAGGCCGTGGGTTCGGCGGCACCGCTGCCCAACGAGACTTCGGGCACCGAACAGCTGCCAGCACACCCCAGTCCCCACTGGGTGTGGGTAAATGACTTCAACTTCTCCAGCATGGCCGACGGGCGGGCGTACCTGGTCGACGGCGACAGCGGTCGCATGCTGGGACTGCTGAGCACCGGCTACTCCTTCAATGCCGTCGTGCTGCCACGCAAGGCCAGCCTGATCTACTCGCCGGAGACCTATTACTCGCGCGGCACGCGCGGCACGCGCACGGACGTGGTGACGCTCTACGACCCGGTGCACCTGACGCCGGCGGGTGAGATCTCCATTCCCGCCAAGCGCTCCTCCAACATGCCCTCGACCGCCAATGCGGCCCTGACGGATGACGAGCGCTTCCTCATCATCTACAACTTCACGCCGGCACAGACGGTCTCGATCGTGGACGTCGCCGCGCGCAAGTTCGTGGGTGAGGTCGAGATCGGCGGCTGCGCGCTCGTGTACCCGACGGCTAACCGGTCCTTCTTTTCGTTGTGCCCGGACGGCACGGTACTGGTCACGACGCTGACCGAGGACGGCCGCCTCGCCAGCCACACGCGCAGCGCGCCCCTGTTTGACGGCGCGAAGGATCCGCTCACCGAACGCCCGGTACGGGTCGGCAAACAGTGGCTGTTCGCCTCGTTCCAGGGCACCGTCTACCCGCTGCAGGCTGTTGACCAGACCGTGACCCTGGGCGCGACCTGGCCGCTGGCGAGCAGCGCGGAGCGCAGCCAGGGGTGGCGCAGCGGCGGCCTGCAGCATCTGGCCGTGCACGTGCCGAGCGGACGCCTGTTCGCCATCATGCACCAGGGCAGCCTCGACACTCATAAGGATCCCGGCACGGACGTCTGGGTGTACGACCTCGCGGGCAGGAAGAAGGTGCAGCAGATCAAGCTGCGTCACAAGGCCACCTCGATCGTCGTCTCCCAGGACGCGAAGCCGCTGCTGTTCAGCTGCTTCCTGGATAGCAACCAGCTGGACATCTATGACGCGCTCTCCGGCAACTATCTGCGCACGGTCGAGAATCTGGGCCTGACACCGGCCATCATGGTGACGCCATGAAGCGCGACAATTCCTCCCTCGACCGCTTGATGGAAACGGTAGCCCGCGACATGGCGCGCCGCATCTCGCGGCGCCACCTGCTCGGGGGCCTGGGGGCACTGCTGTTCGGCGCCTCCACGGTGCCGCTGCTGCCCGTGGCCCGCGGCGCGACACCGAAGGCAGACGCCTCGCCTGATCCGGGTGATCCGCAGACCTGCGAGTACTGGCGTCACTGCGCCATCGACGGCTTCCTCTGCAGCTGCTGCGGCGGCTCCACCCACAGCTGTCCGCCCGGTACCGAGGCCTCCGCCATCACCTGGGTGGGCACCTGCCACAACCCCGGCGACGGCCACGACTACATCGTTTCCTACAACGACTGCTGCGGCAAGAGCAGCTGCGGACGCTGCTTCTGCAACCGCAACGAAAACGACAAGCCGCTCTACATGGCCTTCTCCTCCAATGACTACAACTGGTGCGCCGGCAGCCAGGCGGGGATCGCCTATCACTGCTCGACGGCACGCGTGGTCGGACTGAGCAAATGAGCCTGCCGCGCGCACTACCCGCGCTGCTGCTCGCGCCGTGGCTGAGCGCAGCCGCGGCGGATACGGCCCGCAACAACTACATGCTGCGTTGCATGGGGTGTCACGTGGCGGATGGCTCCGGCTCGCTCGGTAAAGTGCCGGCGGTGCGCGACTCGCTGGTGCCGCTGGTTGCCACCGCCGAAGGGCGGCGCTTTCTGGTGCAGGTCCCGGGCGCGGCGCGCTCGCCGCTCTCGGACCTCGAACTGGCACAGGTACTCACCTGGATGGTGCGCAACCTCAGTCAGCAGCCGGTGCCGGCGGGCTTCACGGACTTCTCGGCGGCCGAGGTGGCGCGCTACCGCCGTACGCCGCTCCTGGACGTACAGGCGACGCGTGCGCGTCTGCTCGCGAGCACCGCGCCGGGGAGGCACTAGTGTCGGCGCTGTATCAGGCGTACCCGATCGCGCTGCAGGGTCCGCAGCAGCGCTTCGACTATTTCCGCGCCCTGGTGGCCGAGCTGTTCTGCCCCATGCAGATCCAGCCGCGCGGTACGCCGGTCCAGAGTTTCGATGGCCTGGTGGAGGCGGCACAGCTCGGTGAGGTGCGCCTGGCGCGCGTCGCCACGGCCGCCTGCGCGGTGAGCCGGCGCCCCCAGGACATCGCCCACGTCGACCGCGTCTCCTACCTGGTGAAGTTCCAGACCAAGGGCGAGGCGTTGTGGCGCCAGCGCAATCGCGAGGTGCATCTGCGGCCGGGGGACTTCGTGGTGTGCTCGGTAATCGAGCCCTACTGGCTGGAGTTCCGCGGCGCCTACGAGATGCCGGTACTGGCGCTCACCGAGCAGACCATGCGCCGGCTGACGCCCGACCCGGAGCAGTTTCTCGGCATCCGCCTGAGCGGCGATGAAGCCGATTGCGGGCTGCTCAGTGGCTTCGTGGCCCAGGTGAGCAGTCGCATGAGCTCGCTGAGTGAGGCCATGATCCGCCGCGTCGAGACCAACATTCTCGACCTGCTCGGTGGCGTGCTGAGCGCGCGTACGCGCAGCGGTGGCCTCGGCCGCGCACAGCAGCTGACGCACATCAAGAGCTACATCGAGAAGCACCTGCACGACCGGCGCCTCAGCCCGCGCTTCGTGGCCGCCGCCTTCGGCATCAGTACGCGCTACCTGCACGGGCTGTTCGAGGCCGATGACCTCACCATCGGCCGCTACATCCGCAGGTTGCGCGCCCGCGGCTGCCGCGCCGCACTGGCCGCGGATCCCGGCGCGCAGCGCTCCCTCACCGATCACGCCCTGAGCTGGGGCTTCTACGACCTGTCACATATGACCCGCTGCTTCCGCGGCGAGTTCGGCATGACGCCGGCAGAGGCGCGTGAGCGCGGGCGCACCGAACCGCCGGACACATAAGGGACTTACGGAGTTAACACTCATGGCACGCAAGTACGAGATGCACATCGGCGGACGCCCGGTGGCCGCGAGCGCCCACCGCGAAATCAAGAATCCGGCCACCGGCGCCACGGTAGGCCTGTGCCCGATCGGCACCTTAGAGCACCTGGAACAGGCGGTCGACGCCGCCGCGGCCGCGTTTGCCAAGTGGCGGCGCAGCAGCGATGGCGAGCGCCGCGCCGCTTGCGAGGCGATGGCCGGGATCCTCACACAGCACGCGTCCGAACTCGCCGCGCTGGTGACGCAGGAGCAGGGCAAACCGCTCAAGGGCATCGGTTCGGAGTTCGAGCTCGGCGGTTGCGCCGCCTGGGCCTCCTATACGGGCGCGCTCGAGCTGCCCAGCAAGGTGATCGAGGACTCCGCGACGAAGCACGTCGAGATGCTGCGTGAGCCGATCGGGGTCGTTGGTTCCATTACCCCGTGGAACTGGCCGCTCATCATCGCCATCTGGCATCTGGCGCCGGCGATCCGCACCGGCAACACCGTGGTCATCAAACCCTCGCCCTTCACGCCGCTCGGCACGCTGCGCATGATCGAGCTGCTGGCGCAGGCGGTGCCGCCCGGGGTGCTGAACGTCGTCGCGGGCGACGATGAGCTTGGCGCCGCGCTCTCGCGCCATCCCAAGATCCAGAAGGTGGTGTTTACCGGCTCGGCCAGCACCGGACGCAAGGTGATGGCGAGCGCGGCGCCGACGCTGAAGCACCTGACGCTCGAGCTCGGCGGCAACGATGCCGGCATCGTGCTGCCGGATGCGGACATGGACAAGCTGATCGCGCCGATGTTCTGGGGCAGCTTCATCAACTCCGGCCAGACGTGTGCGGCGCTGAAGCGCCTGTACGTGCCGGATGCGATGTACGAGCGCGTCTGCAAGGCGTTCATCGACTTCGCACGCGCCACGCCAATGGGCGATGGCATGCAGCCGGGCACCCAGCTCGGACCGCTGCAGAACGAACGCCAGTTTCGCAAGGTCATCGAGCTCGTCGAGGACGCCAAGCGCCACGGTGGTGACATCCTGCTCGGCGGGGAGGCGCAAAAGGGGCCGGGGTACTTCTATCCGGTGACACTGGTGGGTGGGCTGGAGAACGGCGTGCGGCTGGTGGATGAGGAGCAGTTCGGCCCGGCCCTGCCGATCGTGCGCTACCGGCGGCTGGAGGATGCGATCGCCTGGGCCAACGACACTGACTACGGCCTGAGCGCCTCGGTGTGGGGCAGCGATCGCGCCCAGCTCAACGCGGTGGCGCGCCAGCTCGAAGCCGGCACGGTGTTCATCAACAAGCACGCCGAGGTTGCGCCCAATATCCCCTTCGGCGGCATCAAGGGATCAGGCCTCGGGGTCGAGTTTGCCCAGGAGGGCCTCGAGGCTTACACCACCATCAAGATCATCAACGCGGCCACCTGAGCCGCGCGCAGCGCCTCGTTGCGCGCTCGTACAGGCGCGCTTCACGATGGTGCAAGACTGCTGGCGCGACGCCGCGCAAGAATCCCCGTAGCTGTCAGCACGCAGCACGGGGGTCAGAATGAGTCTACGCCGGCACCGGTCGGGAATTCGCATCGCCAGCGCGCTGTCGGGGGTGCTGGCGTTCGCCACGCTGGCGCAGCCGGCGGCCGCACAGCAGGCCGGGAGCGAGGCGAGCGCCGGCGATGCCAGCGCGATCGCCGAGGTGGTGGTCACCGCCCAGCGACGCGAGGAGCGGCTGCAGACCGTGCCCATCAGCGTCACGGTGTTCAGTCAGGCGAGCATGGATGCCCAGGGGACGCGCAGCATCGATGACATCGCGCGTCTGGCACCGGCCGTCACCTTCATCCGCAGCGCCAACAACAACAACGCGGAATCCTCCGACATCGCCATTCGCGGCATCGCTTCCAACGCCGGCGCCGCCACGACGGGTGTGTACATCGATGACACGCCCATCCAGACGCGCCACCTTGGCTTCGCCTCATTCAACACCTACCCCGAGCTGTTCGACATCGAGCGCGTCGAGGTGCTGCGCGGCCCGCAGGGGACGCTGTTCGGCTCGGGATCCGAGGGCGGCACCATCCGCTTTCTTACCCCGCAGCCCAGTCTCACGAACTCCTCGCTGTACTCGCGCGCCGAGATCTCGGCTACCGAGGGTGGCGACCCGGTGTACGAAGCCGGCGTGGCCGCGGGCGTGCCGTTGATCAGCGATCGCCTTGGCATGCGCGCGAGTGTCTCCTGGCGTGACGAGGGTGGCTACATCGATCGGGTCAACTGGCACACCCGGCAGACCGCGGATGCTGCGGCCAACGCGGCACGCACCCTGACCGCCCGTGTGGCCTTCAAATGGGCCGCCACCGATGCGCTCACCTTCACACCCTCGGTGCTCTATCAGAAGCGTGAGGTGGATGACACCGGCGCCTGGTGGTGGATACGCCCGGAGTTTCCCCCCGGCGATCCCACCAACGGCCAGTTCAACACCCCGTTTCGGAGCGGCAACGAGATCGCCAGCCCCGATTCCGATCACTTCACACTGGCGGCACTGCGGATCGATTGGACCTTCGGCTCGACGCAGCTGGTCTCCAACACGTCCTACTTCAAGCGCAACCAGGCGGCGACTACCGATTACTCGCAGTTCGACCGTGCCATCTTCCTCGGCGATCCGTTCCCGCCGGCCGGCCAGGTGGGCAGCGGCACCTGGGTGGACGACCAGGAGAACTGGACGCAGGAAGTACGCCTGCAAAGCCTCGACAGCGCCAGTCGCCTGGTCTGGAGCGTCGGTGTGTTCTACCAGCACGCCAAGGAGGTCACGCGCCAGCTGGTCTACGACCCGAGCGTGCAGGCTGATCTCGGGTTGCCGCCGGATCTGAACGGCGGCTACATCTACGTCGAGGATCCGCGCACTGGTCTTGACCGCCAGCTCGCGCTCTTCGGGCAGGTGGACTGGAAGCTGACCGAGGCTCTGAAGCTGACGCTCGGTGCGCGCTATGCCCGTGCCCAGTTCGACGGCACGGCGACCTATCCGGACACGCTGGTGGTCGGCCCGGGCTTCACCAGCAGCGGCAGCGAGACCGAGCACCCCTTTACCCCCAAGGCCGGCCTGACCTACCAGTGGGCGCCGAACAATCTGCTGTACTTCACCGCGGCCAAGGGCTTCCGCATCGGCGGCACCAACCCGGCGGTGGGGCAGTTCTGCTACGGCGGTCCGGACAGCGCGCTCGGCAGCATCGGGCTGACCGACGTCCCGCCCACCTATGGCTCGGACAGCGTCTGGAGTTACGAGGTCGGCAGCAAGAACGTCGTCGCCGACAGCCGCCTGGTGCTCAATGCCAGCGCCTACTACATCAAGTGGAAGGACATCCAGCAGAACGTGCCGCTCACGGCCTGCGGCTTCCAGTTCACGTCCAACCTCGGCGAAGCCACCAGTACCGGCTTTGACCTGCAGTCGGTGTTTGCCGTGAGCCGCAACGTGTCCCTCGGGGCCACCTTCAGCTACACGGATGCGAAGTATACGCAGACCGTGCAGCTCGCCCCGACCGCCTTCTCGATCGTGCAGGACGGCAATCACCTCCCGGCCTCGCCCTGGTCGGTGACGGCGTTCTTCCAGGCGAACCTGCCACTCGAGCGGCGCACCGCGTATTTGCGGGCCGACTATCAGTACGCGGCCAAGCAGACCGATACGGTTGCGGCCGCCGATGCGCGCAACGGCGGCTTCCCCGAAGGCTTCGTTGGCATCCCCACGCAGAGCTGGGCATCATTGCGTGCCGGCCTGACGTGGGACGGCTGGGACATCTCGGTGTTTTCCCAGAACCTCTTCAACACGGACCCGCGCCTGAGTACCCAGCAGGTCCTGGTGCCGTACTCGCTGTACACGGTCGTGAGCTGGCGACCGCGCACCAGCGGACTCACGGTGACCTACCGGTACTGAGACGGGCTTCCTGCGGAGACGACAGATGCGTGAAGCGATGTGGACGCCTTGGCTCGGTATCACGCTGGTAGTGCTGACGTGCGCCAGCTTGGGCGTGCGCGCCCAGCAGGCTGCCCCGAGGCAGGGCTGGCGCGACCAGGTGCGCGCCTTTGCGGCCGAGCACTTCAAGAACCCGGCCTGGGGCTACTCACATTGCGAGCGCGACTACGAGCTCGCGCGTGCCCTGGCGGCCGAGGATCAAGCCGCCTTGGATGACGACGTGCTCTATGCCGCGGCCTATCTGCACGACATGGCCGCCTTCGCACCGTGGGCCGACGAGAAGGTCGACCACGCGGACAAGGCGGTCGAGGTCGTCGGCCCGGTGCTCAAGGGCATGGGCTTCCCGATGCAGAAGCTGGCGGCGGTGCAGGGGGCGATCCGCACCCACATGTATCAGCGCGAACCCAAGGGGCCCGAGGCCCTCTACCTGCACGATGCCGACGCCCTGGACTGGCTGGGCGCGATCGGCGCGGCGCGGATCCTCGGGCTCGTCGATCCGAACGGCGGCAAGCCGACCGGCCCGGATGCGGTTGCCGAGCTGCAGAAGAATCTCAAGGAGGTGCCGCCGCGCGTGCTGTCGGCCGCCGGCCGCAAGCGCGTCGGCCCATGGCAACAGCAGCTGGCCGACTTCCTGCACCAGCTCGGCGCCGAAACGGCCGGATTCAAGACACTCTGAGGACCGCACCCGCCATGCCCAGGACTGCCGCGAGCGGGGTGCTGCTGCTGATGCTCGGCGCGGGTGTGGCGGGCGCCGAACCCGAGCTGCCGCCGGAGCTGATTGTGAGCGGTGGCCAGGTACGCACCCCCGGCGGCTGGGCCCAGGCACTCGCGGTGCGCGACGGCGTCCTCATTGCGGTCGGCGAGCGCGCGCCGATCGAGGCGCTGCGGGGACCCGGCACCCACATGCTCTCATTGGCCGGCGCGACGGTGCTGCCGGGCCTGCATGACGTGCACGTGCACCCGATGTATGCCGGCATCATGGCGGGCCGCTGCCGGATCGCGCAGGGCGCAACGCTCGTGCAGCTGCAGGACGGCGTGCGCGCCTGCGCTCATCAGGGCAGCGCCAGCGACTGGATCGTCGGCGGACAGTGGGATACCCCGGCACTCGGTAGGGCACCGGACCGCTCGGCACTGGATGCGGTGACGCAGGTACGGCCGGTTTACCTGGAGGACACCAGCGGGCACAGCGCCTGGGTCAACACGCGGGCGCTGCAGATCGCCGGCATCACACGCAGCAGCGCCGACCCGCCCGGCGGCATCATTGAGCGCGACGCCGCCGGGGAGCCGACCGGCATCCTGCGCGAGTCCGCGACCGACCTGGTGCGCACTCACATCCCGCCGCCCACGGTCGCGATGCTGCGCGCTGCGCTCTTGAGCTCGCTGCACACGATGCTGCGCGAGGGGATCACGTCCTACACGGAGGCCGCAGTCGGATTCGTGGCCGGCCCAAAGCGGGAGCTGGCTGCGTATCGCGAGCTCAGCCGCGCCGGTCTCATCAAGCCGCGGGCGAGGCTGTGCATCACCTGGACGCCGGGGGATGCGGAAAGCGCGCGCGCCATAGCGCTGCGTAACCTCAATGCCGGGCCGCGCGTCTCGCCAGACTGCGTCAAGATCTTCCTCGACGGCGTGCCGACCGATAGTCACACCGCCGCGATGCTCGCGCCGTACGTGGCAAGCGATGGCACGCGCAGCGACGAGGCCGCCCGCACCGGGCTGCTGCTGGTCAAGCAGGACGAGCTGGATGCGGCGGTCACGCGCTTCGATCGCATGGGCCTGACCGTCAAGTTCCACGCCGCCGGCGATGCGGCGGTACGCGCCGGACTGAACGCGATTGCCGCTGCGCGCAGGGCCAACGGCTTCAGCGCCCAGGTGCACAACGTCGGACATTGCACCTTCGTCGACCCCAAGGACCTGGGACGGGCGCGGGAGCTGGGCGCCGCCTTCGAGGTCTCGCCGTACCTGTGGGGACCTTCGCCGATCAACGACAGCATCGCGGCGGCCGTCGGGCCGGAGCGCATCGCGCGCGTCTGGCCGGTGCGCGAGATGCTCGCCGCGGGAGCCCTGGTCGTCCCCGGATCCGACTGGTCGGTGGTGCCCTCGGTCAGCCCCTGGATCGGCATCGAGACGCTGGTGACGCGCGAGCGCCCCGGCGGCAGCAGCGACAGCTTCGGCAAGGGGGAGGCGATCTCCGTGGCCGAGGCCCTCGAGCTGTTCACCGCAAACGCTGCGCGGCAGGAGCACGCGGCCAACCGGGTCGGTCGGCTCGAGGCCGGGATGCTCGCGGACTTCATCGTCATCGACCGTGATCCTTATGCGATTGCGCCGACGGAGCTGCACGCCACGCAGGTCAGGATGACCTTCATCAACGGCGAGAAGGTATATGAGCGAGACCCCGGCGCTGCCGGCAAATAGCTGCGGCCGGAATGCGGGGGCGCGGCGGCGCAGCTCGGGGCATGTGCTCGCCGTGCTGGCGCTGGTTCTGGTGCCGCTGTGGCTGCCGTTGCGCGCCGCCGCAGCCGCGGCGCCGCACTGGCTGCTGATGGTGCGCACGCTCAACACCGACCCGACGCGCACCCAGGAATTCAACGACTGGTACAACAACATCGACCTGCCGGATGTGCTGGCGGTACCGGGTTTCCGCCAGGCGCTGCGGGCTCAGGCCATTGCCGCCTGTGGCGACAGCGCCGCCCCCTGCGAAGCGGGTGAGCGCTACGTGGCGCTCTACGACATCGAGTCCGCGGCGATCGACAAGACCATCATCGACATGCTCATGGCCACCTGGAAGATGCTGCGCAGCGGACGCGATACTTCGCTGCTGCAGGTGGAGGAGCGCGTCTACTACCGCAGGGTGGCGGCGGACGCCGCGCCCGAAACGGCATCCGTTGCGGACGGCCAGCACTTCCTGCTCCTCGAACGCTTCGACACGCAGCCGCAGCTCAGCCCCGCGCAGCTGCAGCGCCTCGTGCGGCGGCAGGTCCAGGCCCTCGGTACGCTGAGCGCCGAGGTGCGCAGCAGCCGTTACGAGCTCTACCGCGTCCTCATGTTCGAGCCGCGCACGGCACCGCGTTACCTCACGGCCTATCGCTTCCGGGTCGCCTCGCCCGAGGCTGCGCAAAGGGTACGCGATGCCCTGAGCACGCTGGCGCGGCAGCAGCGGACACAGGGCTACCTGCAGGCCTCCGCGCCACTGCTGTACCGCGAGCTCATCGAAGCCGCCGCGGATCCGCCGCGCTAGGGGCGGCTTCTTCACATGGGATCGAGTGCGCCCCAATGCCAGCTCGCGGCCGTGCACACACGGGCCGGGAGTCCGCGGCTTCTGTGCCCTGTACTGGCTCTGGCGGCACTGCTTGCCGGTGGTGCGGCCCGCGCGCAGCACGGCGCCCTGCACATCGAGGTCTACCAGGGCGGCTATGCCACGGTGAACTCCTTCATCATCTCCAACGGCCATACCGCGGCGGTGATCGACGTGCAGCGCAAGCCCGCCGAGGCACGCAAGCTGGCCGCGCGCATCCAGGCGACGCACCTGCCGCTCGCATTCATGCTGATCACCCACGGGCATACCGACCACTTCACCGGCATGGCGCTCCTGCACCGGCAATTCCCGGCGGCCCGGATCCTGGTGGCCACCGAAGAGATCAAGCAGGACATCAAGGACTACGCCAACTACATGGACAGCGGTGGGGCCACGGCCGGGGAGCCGGCGCTCGACCCGGCGCTCAAGCCGCGCTCCGCGGCGTATCCGGACGGCTTTGACTATGACCGTCTGATCGAAGTGCTGCCGCAGGGGCCCCTGCGCCTCGAGGGCGGGGGCATGCTCGAGCTGCGCGCGGACTACCCGGCCACTGAGGCGCCGCACATGACGACCGTCTACTGCCGCGAGCTCAACGCCTTGTTCCTGGCGGACCTCGGGTACAACCAGGTACACCTGTGGATGGGGGATGACATCACGCTGGCGCGGGTGGCCACCTGGAAGCGGGTCCTGGTGGAGCTGAAGCACCAGTTCGCCGGCCTGCACCCGACCATATATCCGGGGCACGGCGCGGTAGGCGACGTGTCGCTCTTTGATGCGATGACCCGCTACATCGACGATTACCTGCGCATCGTCTCGCAAGCTTCCTCAGCCGAGGCCGCCTGGCAGCAAATGGTGGCCCTCTACCCGTCTTACCGCGAGGCGGACTTCTTTCTGAAGTACAGTGTGGCCAACCACGTGAAGTAGGGCGGTCATGCTTTGGGTTGAGAGCGGCGGGACAGGCTCACGCACGGTGCTGCTGCTGCACGGACTGGGCGCGACCGCCGCCGTCTGGACGGGGGTGCGGACGGCCCTCGAGCGGCGCGGTGATCTGTGCTGGGTCGCCGCGGACCTTCCCGGCCACGGCCGTTCCGCCTGGGAACCTGGCTACAGCGTGGGCTCGATGGCGGCGCGCCTCGCCGCAGACCTCGGGGCTCAAACTGGCGAGCTCTTCATCGTCGGCCACTCACTCGGGGCCTATCTGGCCCTGGCGCTGGCCAGTGGCTGGTTCAAGATGAGGGTGGTGGGCGTACTCGGGATAGGTCCCAAGATCTCCTGGTCTCAGGCCGAGCTGCAGGGCGCGCAGGAACTCGCCGCACGGCCGGTGCGCGACTACCCGAGCGCCGAGGAGGCCTGGACGCGCTATCGCCGCGTGTCCGGACTGGGGGCCGATATCGCCCCGGCCACGGAGGTGCTGGCGGCGGGCATCACGCAGGTACCGGGCGGCTGGCGGCTGGCCCAGGATCCTCGCACGTTCGCCGTCGCCGGGGCCCCCTTCGGCTCGCTCGCGGCGAGCGCCACCGGGCGCATCATGCTGGCGCGCGGCGCCGGCGACCCGATGGTGTCGCTGGCCGAGCTGCGCCAACACGCACCTCGGGCCCGCGAGCTCGCGCACACGGGCCACAACGCACACGTCGAAGCTCCCGGGGCCGTGCTGGCCCTGCTCGATGAGCTGCTTGCGGACGCCTGAGCGATGGAGCCCGAGCACGCCCGCGAGCTCGTCGACGCATTTGATCCCGGCCACCTGACGGCCGGGTTCTACGCCGACCCTTATCCGACCTACGCGGCACTGCGCGAGCTTGCGCCCGTACGGCGCTGCGCCGATGGCAGCTATTTCCTGACCCGCTACGCTGATCTGGAGCAGGTGTATCGTGACCGCAGTCACTTCAGCTCGGACAAACGCGCGGTGTTCGGGCCGAAGTTCGGGGCGGGCACGCCACTCTACCAGCACCACACCACGAGCCTGGTGTTCAACGATGCGCCCTACCACACCCGCGTGCGACGACCGATCGTCGCCGCCCTCACGCCGCAGGTGCTGCGCGCCATGCAGCCTCAGGTCACCCAGCTCATCGAGGGACTGCTTGGGCAACTGCAGGAGCGCGGCCACTTTGACCTGATCGAGGACTTCGCGGCCGCCATTCCGGTCGAGGTGATCGGCAACCTCCTGCGCGTACCGCACGCGGAGCGTGGTCCGCTGCGAGCCTGGTCGCTCGCCATCCTCGGTGCGCTGGAGCAGGCGCTGACTCCCGCGCAGCTCGCTGGCGGCCATGAGGCGGTACGTGAGTTCACCGATTACTTGCGGCAGCTGATCGCCGAGCGACGCCGCAACCCGGCAGGAGAGTCGGATCTGCTGACACGGCTGCTCGGCGACGGGGAGCTGCGCGAGGACGAGCTGCTGCAGAACTGCGTGTTCCTGCTGAATGCCGGGCACGAGACCACCACCAACCTCATCGGTAACGCACTCTGGCTGCTCCTGAAGGCACCGCAGGCGGCGCAGCGTCTGCGCGCGGAGCCGACCCTGGTGCCCAGCGCCATCGAAGAGTCCCTGCGGATGGAGAGCCCGAATCAGCTCGGCAACCGCCTGGTGACCGTGGCGGTGGACGTCGGCGGCACCACGCTGCCTGCGGGCAGCTACCTGACACTGTGCATCGGCGCTGCCAACCGCGATCCCGCCGAATTCCCAGACCCGGACCGGTTCGACGTGGCCCGCAGGCCCAACCGCCATCTGGCCTTCGCCGCCGGCGCCCATGCGTGCGCCGGCATGAACGTCGCCCGCCTGGAGGCGCAGATCGCAATCGAGCGCACGCTGCAGCGACTGCCGCGCCTGCGCCTTGCGGGTGAACCGGTGCGCAGCCACCGCGCCCGCTTCCGTGGTTTCGTGCACCTGCCGGCGGAGGCTGGCTGACAGCAGCAAAAGACCGCCCTAGCGGCCGGGCGGTCCTCACGCAGTTCGGCGCCTCGGCAGCGCGGTCCTTTGCGGCGCCAAAACCTGCTAGCTTTGCGGCGGGGCAGTCACGTGGGTCAGTTGATGCGCACGCTGGAAGAGAAGATCCGGGCACGGGAATTCGTCATCACGACCGAACTGACACCCCCGAAGGGCACCGACCTGACCGAGCTGATCGCGCGCGTGCAGGGCCTGCACTCCACGGTCGATGCCGTCAACCTTACCGAGTCGCCGCGCGCACTCATGAGCGTCGCGCCGATCGCGGTGGCCAGGGTGCTGCTGGAGCGCGGGGTGGAGACCATCGTGCAGATGACCTCCAGGGACCGCAACCGGATCGCCATCCAGGCGGATCTCTTGGGCGCTGCGCTCCTCGGGCTGCGCAACTTCGTCTTCATGGGGGGCGATCCGCCGGCCCACGGGGATCATCCGGAGGCCAAGCCGGTATTTGACCTGACGGCGAGCCAGATGGCCGCGGCGGCGCGCGAGCTAACGCGCGGGCGCGACATGGCGGGCAACCGCCTCAAGGGCGCTGCGGAGCTGTTCATCGGGGCGACGGTAAATCCCGGGGCCTGCGATGCGGCCAACGAGCTGATCAACACCCGGCGCAAGATCGACGCCGGCGCACAGTTCCTGCAGACGCAGGCCGTTTACGAGGCCGCAGCCCTGGAGCAGTTCATGAGTGCCGCTCGCACCGGGGAGGTGGCCGTCATCGTGGGCATCATCCCGCTCAAGTCGGCCAAGATGGCCGCCTGGCTCAACGATAAGGTGCCGGGGATCCGCGTGCCCGAGGCCCTGATCACCCAGATGCAGGCCGCCGCCGGCAGCGAGGCGGAGCTGGAGACGGGACTTGCGATCGCCGCCCGCACCATTGCCGAGGCGCGCACGCTGTGCGCGGGCGCCCACATCATGGCGCTCGGCTGGGAGGCCCACATCCCCGAGATCCTGCGGCGCGCGGGCATCCGCCGCTGAGCGGGCCTCAGGCCCAGTCCGGCTCCTGGCCCGCTTTCCACTTGATGCTGCACCCGACGCTCGCGGTCTGCTGCGCGGGTACCGCGGCACCGCTGAGCAGCGCATCGACGGCTGCCCGCAGGTCGGAGCCGGTGACCGGGGTGGTGTTGCGCGGACGGCTGGCATCGAACTGGCCGCGATACACCAGGCGGCGCGCGCGGTCGAAGAGGAAGAAATCCGGCGTGCACACGGCCTGGTAGGCCCTGGCGGTCTGCTGCGAGGCATCGAACAGGTACGGGAAGGTGAACCCCATTGCCTGGGCGAGCCGCGTCATCTCACCCGGGGCATCGGCAGGATGGCTGGTGATGTCATTGGCGCTGATCGCCACCACCGCGAGCCCGCGCGCGCCGTACTCGCGCGCGAAGCCGACGAACGCCGGTAGCAGGTGCTGTACGTAGGGGCAGTGGTTGCAGATGAATGCCACCAGCAGCGCCGGCGCTGCGGCGAAATCCTGCAGCGTCACGGTGCGCCCGCTGCGCGTATCGGGCAGCGCGAAGTCCGCCGCTGCGGTGCCCAGGGGCTGCATCAAAGACTCGCGTGCCATCGCTTCATCCCTCCGGGGCTGCTGCCGCCAATACTAGCCGCTCGCCGGCAGCGGTGGGCCGCAGCCGCCCGAGCCGGGCCCTTGTGATGCAGATCGCAGCGGCAGCGGAGGCTCCGGGGTGAGGATTGGGCCCGGGCGGACGCAAAGAGGTCTGCGCAGGCGAGCATGGGTACCGTGTGAGCACCGAATTTCCTTTTGGCAACCGCCGGGAATGGCGCAGGTGGCGACAGCTGGCGAGTGTCGTACTCGGCCTCGCGCTTGCGGCCACGCTGCAGGCCGCCACCAGCGTCAGCGTGCTCGAGACCTACCCGGATGGTGATGAGGTCACTCTCGGCCGAAACCAGAACTTCTACCTGCGGCTGCACTATGAGAGCGACGAGGCCGTCGGCATCTGGGCACGGCCGTATTTCCATGGTCAGCCGGCCAACGCAGGCAGCAACGGCTCCTACAGCTACAGCGGCAGTGGCGAGGCGCTCGGATGGTTCTTCTTCAGCGGCAACCGCGGCGAGGTGGACGAAATCCGCATCAGCGTCGGAAACGGCTCGACCTCGGGTACACCGGTGCTGCTGCGTTACCCGGTGCACGTCCGGCCGAGCGAGCAGGCGGCGGACAGTTCCGATGAACCGGAGTGGGTGGCACGGCTGAAGGCCGCAGACGCCGCGCGGCAGCGCCTCGCCGCCCAGGAGTACGCGAACCGCCCGACCTCGCCGTTTTCCTCGGTACTCGTCAGTCTGTTCATGATCGCGGTGCTCGCGCTCGGGGTAGGGGGGTTCGTGCTGCCGGTGCGCGCGCTGCGCCGCTGGCGCGGTGGCTGGCGCCTGGCGGCGGCCGTCCCGGCTGCTCTCATGGGCTTTGTGGTGCTGCGCATCCTCGTGGGCGTCTCCATCGATCCCACCTCGCACAATCTGTGGCCGTTCGAGATCCTGATGGCTGGTCTGCTGAGCACCGTGGGCATGGGGCTCATGAGCCTGGCACGGCGCGCCGCAGGAGCCGCGGTGCCGTAATGCCGCGCCTCGCCTCGGTGCTCGTGCTGCTGGGCGCAGGAGCTGCGCTGTTGTGGATGGCCAACAGCGGCATGCGCGACGGCGAGCTGCGCGCCGGCACCAGCCTGTTCGTGCCCTACCGGCCGACCCGCGCCGGCAACCCGCTGGCGTTCTATTTCTATCTCACCCTGTACCTGTGCGGTGGCCTCGCCGCGTGCGTGTGGGCTCTCCTGGCGCTGCTTGGGATGGCAGCACCGCTGAGGTGGCGCTGATCCGGGCGGCACTCACGAAACGCGCGGCAGCATCGCTAGATGAGATGGACGCCGCCCTCTTCTGAGCGAAGAGGGAGGGTGCGATGGGTAGGCAGTCGAAGCAAGCGGATCCCCTGGAGCCCGAACGGCATCAGTGTGCCAGAGTGGAAGTGTCTAGCAACCACTCGAGGGACAGGGGATCCACCATGAACGTTACGACTTACGGCTTGGATTTGGCAAAGCGGGTTTTTCAGGTGCATTGGGTCGAGCCGCAGACCGGGGAGCTGAAGCGCAAGGCACTGGCGCGGGCCGACGTGAGTGCCTTCTTTGCCCGCCGGGCGCCGGGTGTGGTGGCGATGGAGGCCTGTGGTTCGGCGCATCACTGGGGTCGGATGCTGAGCGGCCTGGGTCATCAGGTGCGGCTGATTGCGGCGCAGTTCGTGCGGCCGTTCGTCAAGACGAACAAGACCGATGCGGCGGACGCCGAGGCGATCTGGGAAGCGGTACAGCGGCCTGGGATGCGCTTCGTTGCGCTGAAGACCGAGGAGCAACAGGCGGTGCTGTCGCTGCATCGCATGCGAGCGCAGCTCGTAAAGATCCGAACGATGCAGGGATACCAGGTGCGCAGCTTGACCTACGAGTTCGGAGTGGTGGCCCCGAAGGGCTGGCGAGCGCTCCTGACACAGGTCGCGCCGCTGCTGGCCGACCCGACGCGCTGTCCGGTGCCCGAGCTGGCACGAGTCGAGCTGCTCAACCAGCTTGAGGGGTTGCGTACCCTGACCGCTCGCATTGATGAGCTTGAACGTCAGATCGGCGGCTGGCAGCGTCGCGAGGCGGAGTGCCAGCGGCTGGCAGCGATCCCTGGGGTCGGGAGGCTCACGGCCACGGCGGTGGTCGCGACGGTGTCTGACGCGCGCAGCTTCCGCTCCGGGCGAGAGTTTGCCGCCTTTCTGGGTCTGGTACCACGGCAGTCGGGCACCGGCGGACGGGTGAAGTTGCTCGGCATCAGCAAGCGCGGCGATCCGTACTTGAGAACGCTGCTGATCCACGGTGCTCGCAGCGTATTGCTGTCGCAGAGTCGAGCTGATCGGGTGATGGACCCATGGCTCAGAGGCATGCTGTCGCGACGACCCAAGAACGTCGCGATCGTAGCGCTGGCGAACAAGATGGCGCGTACGATCTGGGCTCTCATGGCTCATGGTCGGACGTTTCATCGGAGCTGGAGTCACGCTGTGACACCGGCCGCTCCAGCCTTGTCCTAACCGAACGGAGGGACAGCCAAACAGTTCAGGCAGGCAGCGTTCTTGTGATGGCAGAACAGGTCGGACCGTGAGGGGATAAACCTGCATGATGTCTCGGACTTAGAGTCCTTGCGCTAGATGAGGCTCTCTTCAGCGGATTTCATCAGGGCCACGTAGAGCGAAGCTCTGCACACGTAGGCCGGATATAAGACTGCAGCCGCACCTCTGTGCCAGAACGAACACGCTGCTTGCCAACTCGGGCGGCGTCCATATAAGACAACATGGCCGCCTTGAGCGTCGAGCATGACCTGGCTGTCTCGTAGAGCGTCTGCAAGGGATATGAACCAAGCCGAGTCGTCCCCCATGTCCATACGGGCACCACTAAGCCAGAGGAGGCCCCAGGGGGCTTTGGGTCCGAAGCCGTCCGTGCAGTAGGCGATTCCAGTATTTGATGGGCGGTGCTCGAGAATTAGCCAGCATGGAAATGCATGCGGAGGGCCATAGCTCCAGCCCCGAAGTTCCCGGCGTGGTGGGACGCGCAGTTTCTCAATGAGAGCGACCAGCGAAGGCTCAGAGATTGCCGAAACCTGCGCGTCAACGAGTCGCTCAACGGTGGCAGTGTCTAGCTCCATGTTGTCTAACGGTGAAGCTCAGGCGCGCCGAGCGAGTCTTCGCGAGCGAGGGCACCCCGGCATGCGAAGCGAATGCCGGGGCGACGCCTGGAGTGATTGTTAGAGGGTCTGGACCGCAC
>DATJVL010000025.1:0-12097 GCA_035501795.1 Steroidobacteraceae bacterium | reverse complement strand
GCGGTCAGCTCGGCCACCGCATCCTGGTTGAAGCGCGGCGAGCCCGAGTAGCCGGCCGCACCGGTGAAGGAGGGCAGCTCCAGGCGCCGGCGCACCTGGCACATGATGAGGTCCGCCAGCGAGGTCTGGGCGAAGTTGCCGATGCTGCCCGTGGCCGGTTCCATGAAGCACACGTCCGAGCTGCCGATGCAGAAGGAGCCGCGCCGCACCAGCTGGGCAAGCACCATCGCGGCGAAGTCGGTCGCGAGGCTATTGACGATGCTGCCGGCGGTGGTGATGGGCGTCGAGGCGCCGCCGATCGGCAGCGTGCCGATGCTCACCGGCACGCCGGCGCGCACCGCCTGGATCAGCTGGTCGGTGTGCATGGCGTGGTAGTTGAGCGGCAACGGCGTGATGATCTGCAGGAAGTAGGGCCGGTCGAACAGCTCCTGCCTGCCCCCGCGCAGCGCCGCGGCCATCTCGATCACCACCCCGAGCGAGCGCGCGTTCTCGCACAGGTACTCGAGCGGCTTCACCGTGTTGGCCGCCATGATGGCGAATTCCTCGATCTCGCCATGGATGTCCGAGCGCGTGACGTTCTTGCAGGCAATGCACACCGCATCCATGTTCGGCAGCGCATCGGCGATGCGCGTGACCATCGCCAGGTCCTCGCCGTTGCTGTCGCGCGGCTGGCCGCTCTCCAGGTCGTAGACCTTGATGCAGGTCATGCCGGGCATGAACCAGGTGTGGCGGCAGTCGAGCTCGATAGCGCGCTTGCCGTCGCGGTCGTAGAGGGCGGCGCTCTTGGCGACGCTGCCGAGGGCCTCGCGCACCAGCTCGGGCGCGAAGCGCACCACGCCGTCATCGCTCGCGGGGCAGCCGGCCGCGCGCAGGATGCCGAGCGCCTCCGACCCGACTTCGAAGGCGACCCCGGAGTCGCGCAGCAGCACGAGCGTCGACTCGATCAGCTGCTGCGCCTGCTCGGCGCCCAAGGGCTCGTAGGGAGCGGTCGCGCCGAAGTGCAGCCCGGGGTCCGCGGGCGGCTGCGGCCCGGGAGCACTCAGGCGCGGGCGCCGGCCGGTACGCAGTACGCGCTGCATAGGGGGACTCCTGAAGCTCAATCGGGGTGCGGGTTGCGCAAACAACACCGCCCCCGCAGCATACCCTCATCCGCCTCGAGGCGGCGCATACCCGAAGGCTGGCACGGCTGATGAGCGTCGCATCGCGCTACCAGGTCCTGTTCGAGCCGGTGCGGCTCGGCCCGGTCACCACCCGCAACCGCTTCTACCAGGTGCCGCACTGCACCGGCATGGGCTTTGCCCTGCCGCACACCCTGGCTGCCATGCGCGGCATGAAGGCGCAGGGTGGCTGGGGCGTGGTGTGTACGGAATACTGCTCGCTCCACCCGACGTCCGACGATCAGCCCTATCCCTACGCCTCGCTCTGGGACGAGGGCGATGTCGCCAACCTCACGGCCATGACGGAGTCCGTACACGCGCACGGCGCACTCGCGGGGGTCGAGCTGTGGCACGGCGGCAGCTACGTGGCGAATCTCGGCAGCCGTCTGCCGACGCTCGGCGTGCGCTCGATGCCGGGGCGCGACGGGCCGGTGCAGTCCCAGCGCATGGACCGGCGCGACATCCGTGCCTTTCGCCGCTGGCACCTCGCCGCCGCGCGCCGCGCGCGCGCGGCCGGGTTCGACATCATCTATGTGTATCCCACCCATGGCTATCTCTTGTGGGAGTTCCTGTCGCGCAGCCTGAACGACCGCGGCGACGAGTACGGCGGCTCGCTCGAGAACCGCCTGCGGCTCACCCGCGAGATCCTCGAAGAGACGCGCGAGGCAGTCGGCGATCGCTGCGCGGTGGCGGTGCGTTTCTCGGCCGACGGCCACGGCGAGGCGCACCTGAGCAGCGCGGAGGCTCACGATGTGGTGGGGCAGCTCGCCGAGCTTCCTGACCTGTGGGACTTCGTGGTCGGGGACTACTACGGCGAGGAGATGGCGACCTCGCGCTTCTTGCAGGAAGGGGCCCTCGAGGAGCGCGTCGCGCGCATCAAGCGCCTCACCACGAGGCCGGTGGTGAGCGTCGGCCGCTTCACCTCCCCGGACACCATGGTGCGCCAGGTGCGCTCAGGCGTGCTCGACCTGATCGGTGCCGCGCGTCCCTCGATCGCCGATCCATTCCTGCCGGAGAAGATCCGCACCGGGCAGCTCGAGCAGATTCGCGAATGCATCGGCTGCAACGTGTGCTACGCCTACAACTATCGCGGCTCGGCGCTACGTTGCACGCAGAACCCGACCATGGGGGAGGAGTGGCGTCGCGGCTGGCATCCCGAGGAGGTGCCGGCCGGACGTGGCGGCACCGTGCTCGTGGTGGGCGCCGGGCCTGCGGGGCTCGAGGCTGCGCACATCCTCGGCAAGCGTGGTTATACCGTCTCGCTCGCCGAGGCGGCCGAGGAGCCGGGCGGTCGCGTGGCGCTCGAGAGCCGCCTGCCGGGTCTTGCCGAGTGGGCGCGGGTGCGCGACTACCGCCTGACGCAGCTCCGCGCGCTGGAGAACGTCTCGCTCTACCTTGGCAGCCGCCTCACCGCCGCCGACGTGCGTGAGTTCGGTGCCGACCAGGTGTTCATCGCCACGGGCGCGCGCTGGCGCCGCGATGGGCTCGGACGCTCGCACGCGCGGGCGCTAGAGGGCCTTTGCGATGCTCAAGTGCTCACGCCCGACGACATCCTCGAGGGTGCCCGCCCTGCGGGCGCGGTGGTGATCTTTGACGACGACCACTACTACATGGGGCCCGTCATCGCCCGGTTGCTGGCGGTAGGCGGCGCGCGGGTGACCTACGTGACGAGCGCCGGAGTTGCCGGCGAGTGGAGCCACTACACCGGTGAGCAGGACGCCGTGCAGCGCCAGCTGCTCGAGAGCGGGGTGGAAATTTTGGTCAGCACCACGGTCGTCGCCTTCGACGGCGCGGCGGTGGCGCTCGAGTGCGTGTTCACCGGGACGCGCCGCACGCGCGCAGCCGACGCGCTGGTGCTCATCACCTCGCGCGAGCCCCAGGATGCGCTCTACCGGGAGCTGGTGGGCGAGGAGGAGTCGCCGGGGGCGATGAGGATCCGGCGCATCGGTGACTGCTTGCAGCCGGCGCTCATAGCGCACGCCGTCTACTCCGGCCACAAGGCGGCACGCGAGCTCGACGAGGAGGGCGCGGAGCTTGCCGTGCGCCGCGACCGGGCACACATCTAGCGCGCCCGCTCACTCGTCGTCGATGGTGTCGCTCAGGACCGCCTTGCGCCGGGCGATGAAGTCCAGCATCGCCTCGTCCTGCGCCGGATCGATCCCTGGGTCCTGGTACTCGGCCAGCATCTTCGTCCACAGCCGGTGGGCGCGTTGCTCGGCATTGAGCTTGCCCTCGAGCGTCCACTGCTCGTAGGAAGAGTAATCGGCGATGCTCGACTGGTAGAAGGCACTCTCGAAGTTGGCGATGGTGTGCGCGCAGCCGAGGAAGTGGCTTCCCGGGCCGACCTCGCGGATAGCATCGAGCGCCTGGCCGCGCTCGGACAGGTCCATGCCCTGCGCCAGCATCTGCATCATGGCGCACTGGTCGGCGTCCATGACGAACTTCTCGTAGCTCGCGACCAGGCCGCCCTCGAGCCAGCCGGCCGCATGCGTTACCAGGTTCACGCCCGCCAGGAGCGAGGGCAGCAGGGTGTGCGCACTCTCGTAGGCGGCCTGCGCGTCCGCGACCTTGGAGGCGCACAGCGAGCCGCCGCTGCGGCAGGGGAGCTTCAGGCGCCGCGCCAGCTGCGCGGTGGCGAAGATCATCTGAGTGGCCTCCGGCGTGCCGAAGGTCGGCGCGCCGGTGCGCATGGAGATGGATCCGACGAAGGAGCCGAGGATCACCGGGGCACCCTTGCGCACCAGCTGGGTGAGCGCCATGCCGGCGAGCGTCTCGGCCAGGATCTCGGCGAGACAGCCCGCCGGGGTCACCGGCCCCATGGCCCCGGCCAGCACCGCCGGCACGACGATGGTGCCCTGGTTGTGCGCGGCGAACTGGCGCAGTGCGCCGAGCATGCGCCCGTCGAACACCAGTGGTGAGTTGGAGTTGATGTTGCCGAGCACTACCGGGTGCGTCTCGAGGTACTCGGCGCCAAAGAGCGTCTGGGCGAGGGCGACCGCATCCGCAGCGTGACCTGCGGTCTCGGGCGTGGCCTCGCAGCCCTGGTCCGAGTAGCGGAAGAAGGCGTACTGGATGTCGAGGTGACGCTTGTTGGGCGGGATCTCCATCGGCTCGCACATGCAGCCGCCGGAGAAGTGAATCGCCGGGGCCATGTGCGCCAGCTTGATGAAGTTGTGCAGGTCCTCGAGTGTGCCGTAGCGGCGACCGCGCTCGAGATCACTCACGAATGGCGGCCCGCCGACCGGGGAGAACACGGTGGCGTTGCCGCCAAAGCGCACGCTGCGCTCGGGATTGCGTGCGTACAGCATGAATTCTTCCGGCGCGGTGGCGAGCAGCGCGCGCGCCATGCCGCGCGGGATGTGCACGCGCTCGCCCTTGACGTCGGCGCCGGCCGCCTGCCACAGGCGCAGCGACTCGGAGTCGCGCCGGAATTCGATGCCGACCTCCTCGAGGATGGTCTCGGCGTTCGCCTCGATGATCTCGATGGCTTCCGAGCTCAGGAGCTCTACGGGCTTGAGGCGCCGCTGGATGTAGGGGTACTTGGCGTTCGCCCGCTGCGCACGTGCCCGGCGGGCCTCGCGTCCGCGGCGGGGGGTGCCGGCGCTCTCGCTCATCGGTTGGTTCTGTGTCATGCGAGGCTGATCTTACCGGGTTCGTGCAGTTGACTGCCGGCGGGCGTCACCGAGCCGTCCGAGCGTGAGGCCGGCGAGCGCCGCGGCCGCTGAGCCTGTCAGTACGGCGAACTTCGCGGCCGCAAGCAGCGTCTCCTGCGTGAAGGCGAGGTTGGCGATGAAGATCGACATGGTGAAGCCGATCCCGCCGAGCAGCCCGAGCAGCAGCATGTGGGGCCAGCGTACCCCGGCGGGCAGCGCGCACCACTTCAGCCGCACCGCGGCCCAGGAGGCGAGCATGATCCCGAACGGCTTGCCCACGAAGAGTCCGAGCACGATGCCGCCGCCGAGGGCCAGGGGCTGCGCAGACCCCAGGTCGAGCCCCGCCAGCACCACGCCGGCATTGGCGAGCGCGAACAGCGGCATGATCCCGAAGGCCACGAACGGGTGCAGTCGCGCTTCGACCTCCACCACCGGCGCGAGCGTCCCGGGGGCGAGGGGCGTGCGGCTGCGCAGCAGCCCGAACCTGGCGCGCACCGGCGTCATCAGTCCGAGGATCGCGCCCGAGAGCGTCGGGTGTACGCCCGAGCTCAGCATGCCGTACCAGACGATGGCCCCGGGCACGATGTAGGCGGAGGCGGCGCGCACCCCGAGGGCCTGCAGCGCGAAGGCCAGCGCTACGCCCGCCGCCGCGATCGCGAACCCGCTCGCCTCGATACCCCCGGAATAGACCAACGCGATTACGAGGATCGCGGCGATGTCATCAATGATGGCGAGCGTCAAGAGCAGCATGCGCAGTGCGCCGGGCAGGCGCGGCCCGCACAGGGCCAGCACGCCGACCGCGAAGGCGATGTCGGTCGCGGTCGGGATGGCCCAGCCGTGGCGGGTTGCAGGCTCGGTGTTGACCAGCACGTAAAGGAGCGCGGGCATGAGCACGCCGCCGGCCGCGGCGATGATCGGCAGCGTGGCCACGCGCGGGTCCGAGAGCGAGCCGTCGTGCAGCTCGCGCCGCACCTCAAGCCCCACCACCAGGAAGAACACGCTCATGAGGCCATCGTTGACCCAGAAGTGCAGATCACGGGCCGGCAGCAGCGCGCCCAGGCTGAGCGGTACCTTGAGGTGCCAGAGTTGCTGGTAGGTGGCGCCCCAGGCCGAGTTGGCCCAGGCGAGCGCCACCGCCGCAGCCACGAGCAGGACCACGCCGCTGGCTGCCTCCACGCTGATGAAGCGCAGCGGCCAGTAGGAAGGGTGGGAGGAGGAGGTCATCGCTAGCGCCCAAGCCTGCCGGGGGTGCGCGGGGGGTTCAAGCCTTTCAGTCGCTTATCGATGGCGGGGAATTTTCCACACCGGTGCTGTCGATCCTGCAGGCGCCCCTTCGTCGTAGGGGTCAGGAGGGCCGTGCTGCCGGGCGGCCCTGTAGCTCAAGAGATAAGGAGTGGTGTCATGCGCGTAATGGTGATCGTCAAGGCGACTTCGGACAGCGAGGCCGGGGTATTGCCGACCAAGGAGCTGCTGGGCGAGATGGGCCAGTTCAACGAGGAGCTGGTCAAGGCGGGCGTCATGCTTGCCGGCGAGGGACTGCACCCGAGCTCGCGCGGCGTGCGCGTGCGCTTCGGCGGCGGCAGGAGCACCGTCATCGACGGGCCCTTCACCGAGAGCAAGGAGCTGGTTGCCGGGTTCTGGCTGTGGCAGGTGAAGTCGCTCGAGGAGGCGATCGAGTGGATCCGCCGCTCGCCCTTCAGGAAGAGCGACGAGACGATCGAGATCCGCCGCGTGTTCGAGGCCGAGGACTTCCCGCACATGACCCCCGAGCAGCGCGACGCGGAAGCGCGCCTGCGCGAGCGCACGGCGAAGCACTGAAGCTGCGCACCGGGCCAAGACCCACGAGGAAATCCGACATGCAGACCCTCCCGCACCTGCACTTCCGCGGCAACTGCCGCGAGGCGCTCGATTTCTACGCCGCCACGCTCGGCGGCCGCATCCCCTTCGCCATGAGCTACGGGGAATCCCCGGCCGCGGCCGAGACGCCGCCGGCGATGCGCCAGCAGATCATCCATGCGCGGCTCGAGTTCGGCGGCGCGGCGATCGCCGGCTGTGACGTGCCGCCGGAGCGCTACCAGAAGCCGCAGGGCTTCAACGTGATCGCCGCCGTGCGAGAGCTGAACGAGGCCTCGCGCATCTTCGCGACGCTCGCCGCCGGCGGGTCGATGCTCATGCCCTTCGGGCCGACCTTCTGGGCCCTGGGCTTCGGCATGTGCACCGACCGCTTCGGCATCCCGTGGATGGTCAACTGCGAAAAGACCGCCTGAGGCACGCCGGCGCGCCTGGCTTGCATGGCTCGGGCGAGGATGCTCACATCCGCTTCCATGAAGACGACGGACGTGACGCGCACCATCGAGGCGGTGTGGCGCATCGAGTCGGCGCGCCTGATCGCCTCGCTCATGCGCTACGTGCGCGACCTCGGGCGGGCCGAGGAGCTGGCGCAGGACGCGCTGGTGGCGGCGCTGCAGGAGTGGCCGAGGAGCGGCATCCCGGACAACCCCGCGGCCTGGCTCATGACCACGGCGCGCCACCGGGCGATCGACCAGCTGCGACGTGCGCAGCGCACCCCCGGCATCCATGCGCGGGTCTCACACGAGCTTGAGATGGAGCAGGAGGGCAGCGCCACCGCCTTCGAGCAGGCCGCCGACGAGGAAATCGGGGACGAGCTCTTGCGGCTGATCTTCATGGCCTGCCACCCGCTCCTGTCCACCGAGGCGCGCACCGCGCTGACGCTGCGCGTCGTGGCCGGGCTCTCGACTGCCGAGATCGCGCGCGCCTTCCTGGTGGCCGAGCCCACCATCGCGCAGCGCATCGTGCGCGCCAAGCGCACGCTGCGCGAGGCCGAGGTGCCCTTCGAGCTGCCGCGCGGGGCGGCGCTCGCGCAGCGGCTGTCCTCGGTGCTCGAGGTGATCTACCTGGTCTTCAACGAGGGTTACTCCGCCACCGCCGGCGAGGAGTGGATGCGACCGGAGCTGTGTGAGGAGGCGCTGCGCCTGGCGCGCATCCTCGCCGGCCTCGCCCCCCAGGAGAGCGAGGTGCTGGGACTCCTCGCGCTCATGGAGCTGCAGGCCTCGCGGCTGCGGGCGCGCACCGCCGCCGATGGCACGCCGCTGCGACTCAACGAGCAGCAGCGCGGAAAGTGGGACCCGCTGCTCATCGGGCGCGGGCTCGAGGCACTCGCGCGCGCGGAAAGCCTCGGCGGTGTGCCCGGCCCCTACCTGCTGCAGGCGGGCATCGCCGCCTGTCACGCGCGTGCGTCCGATGCGGCCGACACCGACTGGACGCGCATCGCCGCGCTCTACGCAGAACTCGCGCGGCTGACGCAATCGCCGGTGGTCGAGCTCAACCGTGCTGTCGCGGTCGCCATGGCGGAGGGTCCGGATGCGGGCCTGGCGATCACCGAGCGGCTCGAGGCGGAGGGCCGCCTCGCCGCCTATCACCTGCTGCCGAGCGTGCGTGCCGACCTGCTCGAGCGGCTGGGGCGCTTCGCCGAGGCGCATCGCCAGTTCGAGCGCGCGGCTGCGCTCACCCGCAACGCGCGCGAGCGCGCACTGCTTCAGGCGCGGGCGCAAGCCTGCGCCGGTAAATCCTGAAGGAAGGGCCGTCCATGTCGTACATGTTGTTGATCCGGGAGCCGCGCGGCCAGCGCGCGCAACGCAGCGAGGCTGAGGGGCGCGCGCTCTACCAGCGCATGCTCGAGTTCGCAGGCAGCCTTAAGGCACGTGGCCTGCTGCTTGCGGCCGAGGCGCTCACCCGCGAGGAACTGCAGCTGCGCAGCGCCGCCGGACGGCCGCAGCTGGTCGATGGACCCTTCACCGAGAGCAAGGAGCTGATCGGCGGCTTCTTCCTGGTGAGCTGCGCGCAGCGCGAGGAAGCGCTCGCGCTGGCGCGCGAATGCCCGGCGCTCGAGTGGGCCAGCATCGAGGTGCGCGAGGTCGGCACCTGCTACGAGTAGCGGCGGCAGCTCTGCGTCTCATTGACTCTCTGGGACGTTGCTCACCGCGACGATCGCATTGACCGTCGTGATATAGAGAGTCGTGTGGAAAGACGCTACGCCGACGGGGTTCGTTAAGAGACCCGGCAACGGACCTGGCGAGAAACTTGCCTCACCCGGCTGCCCGACCAGCGTCGTAACGACACCGGCTGGGGTGAGCTTGCGGATCGTGTGGTTACCGGAGTCTGCAACGTACACATTGCCAGCGGCGTCGGTCGCGACTCCATGTGGCTGCAGGAAGCTCGCCGATGCGCCGATGCCGTCGGCGCTTCCGGACACGCCGGCGGTCCCTGCCAGGGTCGTTACCACGCCCGCCGGTGTAACCTTGCGGATCGTGTTGTTGGCCGAGTCCGCCACATAGACATTGCCGGCGCTGTCGGTGGCGAGCCCCCACGGGGCGTTGAAACTCGCCGCCGGACCGGTCCCATCGGCGCTTCCGGTTACTCCCGCAGTTCCGGCCAGCGTGGTGACTACCCCGCCCAAGCTGATCTTGCGGATGGTGTTGTTACCCGAGTCCGCCACGTAGATGTTGTCGGTGAGATCGATCGCTACACCGGTCGGCCAGAAAAAGCCCGCTGCTGCGCCGGTTCCGTCCGCCGATCCGCCCAGCGGTGATGGACAGCCATGACAGAAGTTGGTTGATCCGGCCAGAGTTGTCCGCGTGCCAGCCGGAGTGATCTTCCAGATCGTGTTCGAGGGCGCGCCGGCAACATAGATGTTGCCGCCGCTGTCGGTGGCTAGGCCGGCTGGTTCAGATTCGAGCCCGGCCGCAAGGGTCGAAACGACGCCAGTCGGCGTGACTCTGCGGATACTCCGGTTTCCGGTATCTGCTACATACAGAGTCCCGGTGCGATCGGCTGCCACTCCCTCTGGAGCCGCGAAGCTTGCTGCCGCGCCGGTCCCGTCGGCGTTTCCAACGACGGATGCCGTGCCCGCCACGGTAGTCACCTCGCCTTCGGGCGTGACCTTGCGGACCTCATTGTTGAATTCATCGGCGACGTACACGTTGCCGGCGCTGTCCGTCGCGACCCCCATGGGCCCCGAAAACCGAGCCATCGCGGCGGAGCCGTCCGTGCTTCCGGATTCCAGGACACTACCCCCCGCCAGGTGGGTTACCACGCCACTGGAGGTCACCTTGCGGATCGCGTTGTCATACCAGTCCGCCACGTACAAGTTCCCGGCGTTGTCGGTGGCGAGACTCGTCGGACCATAGAAGCGCGCCGCAGCGCCAATTCCATCGGCGCTTCCCGCCACCCCGGCGGTCCCTGCCAGAGTGGTCACCACGCCGCCCGCGGTAACCTTGCGGATGATTGCCGTGCTGTAGTCGGCGACATAAAGATTGCCGGCGCTGTCGGTTGCGATCCCGATCGGGTCCCAGAAGCGTGCCGCAGCGCCGACTCCATCGGCGCTTCCGGTCACCCCGGCGGTCCCTGCCAACGTAGTCACTACCCCAGCCGGCGTGATCTTGCGGATCGTGTCATTAACAGCAACGTACACGTTGTCAGCGGCGTCGGTCGCTACTCCAACTGGCCACAGGAAACTCGCCGATGCGCCGATGCCGTCGGCGCTTCCAGACACGCCGGCGGTCCCTGCCAGGGTCGTTACCACGCCCGCCGGTGTAACCTTGCGGATCGTGTTGTTATTCGAGTCCGCCACATAGACATTACCGGCGCTGTCAGTGGCGAGGCCCCACGGGGCATTGAAGCTCGCCGCCGGACCGGTCCCATCGGCGCTTCCGGTTACCCCTGCAGTTCCGGCCAGCGTGGTGACTGCCCCCGCCGAGTCGATCTTGCGGATGGTGTTGTTACCCGAGTCCGCCACGTAGATGTTGCCATCATTGTCAGTGGCGACACCGTAGGGCGAGCGAAACCGCGCTACTGCGCCGGTCGCATCGACACTTCCATCAGAACCCACGCTGCCCGCCAGCAACTGTAGCGTGGGGACGGCGCCGGCGGTCGAGACGTCACCACAAGCGGAAAGCGCGCCACAGACGATGAGACAAGGAATCGCGCCCAGCCAACTGTGGCTTCCGAGATCCATGGCCAATTATCCCGGCAAACCGAAGCGCTCCTCATACGTATCATCCGCATTCGGAAAAGCCACGGAGCGGAACGGGAGCCTGTCGCGCGAAGCGAGAATGCCAAACGAACCCGGTGAGGCCGGGCAGACGGTGAGCGGATCGCGGGACGAGGTGCTGCCCGGCTGGGGCGAGTTCCTCGACGTGGGCCTGGCCGCGCGTGCTACATCTGCGGCGCCCAGGAGCTGCACCAGCCGGCCGCCTTCACTTCCTTGCCGGGGAAGATCTGGCAGGGCCCCTGGGCCGAGCCGTAAGGACCCTGGTAGAGCGCACAGGTGGCGCAGGTGCTGCCCGGCTGCGCGCTCTTCGCGGTCTTCGCATCCTCGGTGTACTGGACCGCCTTGGCCTCGGGCGAGCCGACCGCAAGCAGCGTCGCAGCGGCGGCGCGCGCGGGCTGCCACACCTGCGGTGCCACGGGCAGGAGCACGCCACCGAGCAGAAGGCGACGGATGAGCGTGCGGCGGGAGAGCTGGTTCGCGCAGGACATGGCGGCACCTCCTGGAATGCGGTCGCGACTGGAGCGCATGTTACCGCGGCGTGCGCCCGCTATGATCCTCAGCTCCATGGATCCCACCGAGATCACCCGGCTGGCGCTCGATGAGGGCGAGATCGCAGCGCTCGCGGCCGTGCTGTGCGACTGCGTCGAGCAGGGCGCCTCGGTGAGCTTCATGCTGCCGCTGCCGCTTGAGAGGGCGGCCGCGTACTGGCGCGGGCTCGCTCCCGCGGTGGCGCGGGGCGAGCTGATCGTGCTCGGCGCCTACGCTAGCGGGGTACTGGTCGGCACCGTGACCCTGGTGCTTAAGCAGCCGGAGAACCAGCCGCATCGCGCCGACGTGGCGAAGATGCTGGTGAAGCGCGATGCGCGTGGCCGCGGCATCGGCGCGCGGCTGCTCGCGGCGATCGAGGCGGAGGCGCACCGCGAGCATCGCACGCTGCTGGTGCTCGACACGGCGAATGAACAGGCCGCGCGGCTGTATGCGCGGGGCGGCTGGCAGCGCGCGGGGGAGATCCCGGACTACGCGCTGTGGCCGCAGGGCGGGCTGTGCGCGACCACGTTCTTCTACAAGCGCCTGGAGCGCGCCGCAGCGCGGCCCTAGTGCGCGGCCTGCTGCTGCGCGAAGCTCTCCATCATCAGCCCGGTGCCGCCGCGCGAGACGTGCGCCACCACCGCCGTGCGACGGTGCAGCTTGGTGATGGTGCCGAGATTGATGGCGAA
>DATJVL010000024.1:0-12276 GCA_035501795.1 Steroidobacteraceae bacterium | reverse complement strand
GCGGGCCTTCGGGGTGGATGCGCTGCGGCCGCTTCAGGCCGCGGCTGCCGGCAGCTTCAGCAGCAGGCGCAGCAGCGCCGCGATGCGGTCGCGCAGGTCACGCCGGTCGACGATCATGTCGATGGCGCCATGCTCGAGCAGGAACTCGCTGCGCTGGAAGCCCTCGGGCAGCGTCTCGCGCACCGTCTGCTGGATCACGCGCGGCCCGGCGAAGCCAATCAGGGCGCGCGGCTCGGCGAGGTTGAGGTCCCCGAGCAGCGCGAGGCTCGCCGACACGCCACCGGTGGTCGGGTCGGTCAGCACGGAGATGAAGGGCAGGTGCGCCTGCGCCAGGCGCGACAGCGCGGCGGCGGTCTTGGCCATCTGCAGCAGAGAATACAGCGCCTCCTGCATGCGCGCCCCGCCCGAGGCGGTGAAGCACACCAGCGCGCGGCGCTCCTGGATGCAGTAGTCGACGCCGCGCTTGAAGCGCTCGCCCACCACCGAGCCCATCGAGCCGCCGAGGAACTGGAACTCGAAGGCGCACGCCACCACCGGCAGGCCATGCAGCGTCCCGGTGAGCACCACCAGCGCATCGCTCTCCCCGGTCGCCTTCTGCGCCTGCGCCAGGCGATCACGGTAGCGCTTGCTGTCGCGGAACTTCAGCGGATCCTCCGGCGCGATGCCGGCGCCGATCTCCTCCATGGTGCCAGGGTCGAGGAAGCGCTCCAGGCGCTCGCGCGCCCCCATGCGCATGTGGTGGCTGCACTTGGGGCACACGTAGAGGTTGCGCTCGAGCTCGGCCCGGTAGAGCACCGCATCACAGGCCGGGCACTTGATCCACAGGCCCTCCGGCACCGAGCGGGTGCGCCGCTCGGTCTTGATGCGCGAGGGCATGATTTTCTCGAACCAGGACATCGAGGCGGGGCCGCTCCGGCGGTGGCCTAAAGGTCGGGGGATGATAGCCGATCGGGCGGCTGTCCCCCGCCGGGCGCCCGCGGCAGCCCGAAGGCGTCCGGGTAGCGCACCGCGGCAAAGTAGAGTCCGGCGGCCGGGGCGGTAGCCGCGCTGCGCGTGCGATCGCGCCCGGCGAGCACCTCCGCGGCCCAGGAGGGTTCAGCGTCCCCTTTGCCGATGGCGATCAGCAGCCCCGCGAGATTGCGCACCATGTGGTGCAGGAAGGCATTGGCCGTGACCTCGATGCTGACCAGCTCGCCCGCGCGGCTGACCTCGAGCCGCTGCAGGCGGCGCACCGGGGATTTGGCCTGGCACTCCGCGGCGCGAAAGGCGCTGAAGTCGTGCTCGCCGGTCAGGTGCGCCGCGGCTTCAACCATGCGCTGCGTGTCGAGCGGCCGGTGCACCCAGGCGGCGCGGCGCGCCCACAGCGCCGAGCGCGCGCCGCGGTTGTGGATGAGGTAGCGGTAGGTGCGCGACTCCGCGCTGTAGCGGGCGTGGAAGTGAGCGGGCACGACCTGCGCGAAGCAGAGGCTGATGTCGCCCGGCAGCTCGCTGTTCGCGCCGAGCACCCAGCTGCGCATGCTGCGCTCGGCGTCGGTGTCGAAGTGCGCGACCTGGCCGAGCGCGTGCACGCCGGCATCGGTGCGACCCGCGCACACCAGGGCGACCGGCGCCGCGGCCACGCGCGCGAGCGCGCGCTCGCATTGCTCTTGTACGGAGGGAGCCGTGGGCTGGCTCTGCCAGCCGGCGTAGGCAGAGCCCTCGTATTCCACGCCGACGGCGATGCGGGGCATGCTGGCCCGTCAGCCTTCAGGCCAGCGCGCTGCGGCGCCTTCAGCCGGGCAGCGACTCGATGAGGCGCTGCGCCTCCTGCTTCTGCGCCGCGGAGCCCTCGTTGAGGACTTCCTCGAGGATGTTGCGGGCGCCGTCCGGGTCGCCCATGTCCATGTAGGCCCGTGCCAGGTCGAGCTTGGTGCCGACCTCGCTCATCGTCACCGGTTCCAGATCCGGCAGCGCCAGGTCCTCGGAGGCCAGGCGCTGCGTGGCCGCGAACGCCGCATCCGGCACGGTGGCCGTGCCTACATCCAGGTCGAGCGTGTTACCCGACTGCGCCGCATGCGTGCCGGTGGCCAGGCCCACGTCGAGGTCGACGTCGGTAGCCGCCAGGTGCTTGCCCGTGGCATCGCCCACGTCCAGATCGAGCCCACCGCCGAGCGCGCGCATACGCGAGGTCGCTGAGCCGTCGGGACCGGCGAGGTTCGTGGTCTGCGTGAGTGCCGCCTCGAGCTCGTCCTGGTCGAACTGCCAGGCACCGGTGTTGGTGCCGGTGTCCTCATCATCCCGGGAGCGGCGCTGCGCATCCTCCATGACGCGCCGCGAGTGATCGTCCATGCCCGCGACCAGCGTCGGGCCGTCGGGAGTGGAGGCCTGCGCGGAGGCGATACCGGGCTGGTCAACCGTGTCCACGGCGCCCACGTCCAGGCCCAGGTCATCGATGGCCAGCTCGGCCGTGTGCTCCGTGCCGCCCTGGCGCATAGCGGTCTCGACCTTCTGGCGGATCGTCGGGCCGCCCGCCGCCGCAATCTGCGGCTGCTCGACCGTGGGACCCTCCATCTCGGCCGTGCTGCCCGAACCCTGGCGCATGCGGGTCGTCATCTGGCGCGTGTTGCCGGTGGCGCCGGACATCGTGCCCTCGAGGGCGACGTTGCGATCGGTGATCCCGGACTGGGATTCGGCCGTGGCGTCCAGGTCCCCCACCGCGGAACCGATGTCCAGGTCGACGCCCTGCGGCGGCTCCTCCACCGGCACGCCCTCGCCCACGAGGTCGAAGTCCACCCGGCTCTGGCCGCCCTCGAGATCGAGGTCGACACCGCCGGCGGCCGCGCCCGCGACGGCGCCGCTGCCGGAGAACAGCGTGTCCTCGGGCGCGAGCTGCTTGCCCATGATGAGGATCTTTTCCCACTCACCGGGGGCGGCCTCGGCGCGGCTGTCCGCCAGCTCGCGCGCGGCGCTCAAGAACTGCTCCTTGTTGCCCCAGACGAAGAAGACCTCGAGGAGCTTGAGCTTCAGGTCGCGCCGCGCCGGCTCGCGCGAGATCGCGATGCGGATCAGGTCGGCGGCCTGGTCGTACAGGCCGTAGGCCATGTGGAAATCAGCCTCGGCCAGCGGATCGCCCTGATCGAGGTTGATCGCCGTCTCGCTGCTGATCGTCTCATCGCTCGCCACGTGCTTCGGCGGCGCCATCACCGGCTGGGTGCCGGTCAGCGAAAGTCCCGGGCGCTCGTGCGAGCCGGTCTCCTCGACGAGGAAGGCCGCTTCCGGAAGCGGTGCAGCCGCCGGAGCACGCGCGGGCGCTGCGGCACGCGGTGCAGGCGGCGGCGGGGGCGGCGGGGCAGGCTCGAAGGCCTCCTCGCGCGCGCGCATGGTGCCCAGATCGGCCGTCTCGGCGCCGGCGGCGGCGAGGCGCCCGAGCGAGGCATCGAATTCACTCGAGCGGCGTTCGCGCAGCACGCGGATGCCGAGGAATGCGAGCACGCCCAGGGCAAGCACGGCGAGCACCCACCACAGGCCGAGCAGCGTATCCATGAAGGAGCCACCACTGCGGCCGGGGGCCGCGGGCTTCGCCCTCGGGGGCGGCGGCGCCTTGACCGGCGGCGGCGCGGGCGGGGCGCTCACTTCCGCAGGCGGTGCTGCCGGGGGCGTCGCCTGCTCGGTGGCCGCACTCGGGGCGGGCGTCTCGGCGGGCTTGGCCGCAGGCGGCGGGGTCACGGTCGGTGCCGGCGCCGGCGCGTTGGCCGGTGCGGGGGCATTCTGCTTGGCGGCGGCCTCAGCCTGCATGCGCGCCAGTTCCTGGTTGCGCAGCTCGAGCAGCCGCTTGGCCTCGCTGGCCGCGGCGGCCTGCGCGGCCGCGCTGCCCTTGGCGTTCGCGTTGGCGGCGGTCGCAGGTGCCGGCGGCGCCGCCGGGGGCGGCTGGTTGGCGGGCGCCGGAGTCTTCTCCTCGGGCGTGACGAGCTTCAGGCGCCCGGGCTTCTGGGCGGCCGCGCTCGGGGCGGCGGCCTCAGCGCCGCGCCAGGCGGCGTACTGGCGGCGAATCTCGGCGGAGGCCTCGGCCGGCGAGATCGCGGCGGCCTCGGAAGCCTCCGGGATGCGCAGTACCGCGCCGGAGCGCAGCACGTTCATGTTCTGCCGGAAGGCCTGCGGATTGGCCTGGTAGATCGCCAGCATCCAGCTGCGGCCGCTGGGGGTGTTGGCGCCGGCGTTGGCGACGCCGGCGGCGATCTGAGAAAGTGTCTCGCCACGCTGCACGACGTGCGCGTTGCCGCCCTCGCCGACCTCGCCCTCGGAGCTCGCTGGTGCGGGTGCCGCCACGTGCGCCTTGGGGGCGCGTGCGGGGTGCGCCGGCGCAGCTGCTGGCGCGGCCGCTGCACTCGTCGCGCCGGACTCGGGCGCCGCGCTCGCGGTGGGCGCTTCTGCGGGGGCCGTTGCGGGCGCCGGAGCCGCCGCTGCGGTGGCTTCCGGGGCGCGGGCAATCGAGCCCTCGCGGGTGCCCGTGCTGGTGGCCGGAGCGGCGACCGGGGCGCTCGCCACCGCGGACTCGCCCGGTGCGTACACCGGCGGATCCAGCAGCATCGTGTACTCGCGCACCAGGTGACCGCGCGACCAGCTCACATCGACCAGCAGCGTGACGAAGGGCTCGGTGATCGCATCGCTGGAGCGCAGGCGGATGACTTCCTTGCCGTCGCCCGAGTGCGCGGTCTTCAGCTGCACCGTGTTCAGGTACGAGGGCCAGTCGAGTCCGTAGCGCGCGAAGGTCTCGCGCGAGGCGAGCTGCACCTGCACGGTCGCCATCTCGTCCGGGGCGACATCCACCAGATCGATCTCCGCATTCAGCGGAGCGTTCAGCGGTGAAAGGAGACGAATGTCTCCGAGACCTAGGGCAAACGCTGCGGACGGCAATCCGAGCAGCACTGCCAGCGCCCGAGCAGAGCGTTTGGCGATCATCAGGGCACCCCGGCAGGAATCATTGGGTGAAATATCGTTCTAAAACAAAGGGATGGGCCACATCTTGCGACCCCCCCATCAATCCCGCGGCAATATAACTTAAATAGACCGCCGGGCCAAAGCCTCTGCGATCTGCACGCTGTTCGTGGCCGCCCCTTTGCGCACATTGTCCGCCACAACCCATAAGTTAAGTCCACGGTCCGGAGCGAGATCTTCACGGATTCTCCCGACATAAACTGTGTCGCGGTTCGCTGCCTCGGTAGCGGCCGTGGGGTACCCGCCCACACGCAGCTCGTCCAAAACCGTGACGCCCGGCGCATTCCGCAGCAGTTCGCGAGCCTCCGCAGCGCTCAGCGGACGGCGCGTGCTGATGTGCACCGCCTCGGAATGCCCGTAGAACACCGGCACGCGCACCGCGGTGGCATTCACGCGCAGCTGCGGGTCGTTGAGGATCTTGCGGCTCTCCCACACGATCTTCATTTCCTCGCGCGTGTAGCCGTTGTCCTGGAAGACATCGATGTGCGGCACGCAGTTGAAGGCGAGCGGCTTGGCGCCCCCGGAAGACTCCGGTGGACCGCGCCCGCTGAGCGCGGCGATCGACTGGCGCGCCAGCTCCTCGAGCGCCGTGCGGCCGGCGCCTGAGACGGACTGGTAGGTCGCGACGTCGATGCGCTCGATGCCGGCGGCATCGTAGAGCGGCTTGAGTGCGACCATCAGCTGGATGGTCGAGCAGTTGGGGTTGGCGATGATGCCGCTGCTGCCGACGGAGGCGAGCGCCTGCGGGTTTACTTCCGGCACGACCAGCGGCACCTCCTCGCGATAGCGGAACTCGGAGGTGTTATCGATGACCAGCGCGCCGGCAGCGAGCGCGCGCGGCGCATGCTCACGCGAGACCGCCGCGCCGGCGGAGAAAAAGGCGAAGTCGCAGCCGGCGAAGTCGAAGCCCCGCAACTCGCGCACCGGGATGCTGCGGCCGCGGAAGCTAACGCTGCGCCCGAGCGAGCGCTCGCTCGCGAGCGCGTGCAGCTCGGCGACCGGGAAGCCGCGCTCCTCGAGCACGCTCACCATGGTCTCGCCGACCAGACCGGTGGCGCCGATGACGGCGATGCGATATTGCCTTTCCATGGAAGCGCTCCTCGCGCTGCGTGCGCGCGGCTCTCAGCCGCGCGGACGCGTGATGTCCGGGGTGCCCGAGCGCACGTCCATGTTCTGCGCCCGGTGGCGCAGGTAGTGGTCCATCAGCACGATCGCCAGCATCGCCTCGGCGATCGGGGTGGCGCGCAGGCCGACGCACGGGTCATGGCGGCCCGTGGTCACGATCTCCACCGGCTTGCCGGCGCTGTCGATCGTCATCCCCGGGACCTGGATGCTCGAGGTCGGCTTCAGGGTGAGGTGGGCGATGATCTGCTGGCCGGTGGAGATGCCGCCGAGGATGCCGCCGGCATGATTGCTGGTGAACCCGTCCGGGGTCAGCGGGTCGCGGTGCTCGCTGCCTCTCTGCGCCGCGGCACGCGTGCCGGCACCGATCTCCACGGCCTTGACCGCGTTGATGCTCATGAGGGCGTGGGCGATGTCCGCGTCCAGGCGGTCGAACACCGGCTCCCCGAGGCCCGGCGGCACGCCGCTCGCCACCACGGTCACTCGCGCCCCGATGGAATCCCCCGCCGCGCGCACCTGCCACAGGAGCGCCTCGAGCTCGGCCACGCGCGCGGGATCCGGGCAGAAGAACGGGTTCTGCTCGGCGGCGTCCGGATCGACCGCCTCGATCTGCAGCTCGCCGATCTGGCTCAGGTAGCCGCCGATGCGTACCCCGAGGCGCTGGGCGAGGTAGCGCCGCGCGATCGCGCCGGCGGCGGTGCGCATCACCGTCTCGCGCGCCGAGGAGCGGCCGCCGCCCCGGTAGTCGCGCGTGCCGTATTTCTGCTGGTAGGTGTAGTCGGCATGTCCGGGACGGAAGCGGTCCTTGATCTTCTCGTAGTCGCGCGAGCGTGCGTCGGTGTTCTCGATGAGGATGCCGATGGGCGTGCCGGTGGTGCGCCCCGCGAAGACCCCGGAGAGGATGCGCACCTGATCGCCCTCGCGGCGCTGGCTGACGAAGTGCGAGGTGCCGGTGCGGCGGCGGTCGACGTCGCGCTGCAGGTCCGCCTCGCTCAGCTCCAGCCCGGGCGGACAGCCATCCACGATGCACCCGAGCGCCGGGCCGTGGCTCTCACCGAAGGTGGTGACCGTGAAGAGTCTGCCGATGCTGTTGCCGGACACGGATCCCCTAGGGCGCGGCAAGCTGCGCGCGCGTCAACACAAACACCCCGCCGCCGCCGCGCTCGAAGGCGAGCCACAGGAACGGCAGGCGCGGGTAGGCACGCCGCAGCGCGAGCTCGGTGTTGCCTACCTCCACCACCAGCACTCCGCGCGGCCGCAGGTGCCGGGCGGCCTCGCGCAGGATGATGCGCACCGAATCCAGCCCCGCGCGTCCGGCGGCGAGCGCCAGGCGCGGCTCGTGACGGTACTCGCGCGGCAGCCCCGCGAGCTCGCGCGCCCCGACGTAGGGCGGGTTGCTGACGATGATATCGTAGGTACGGCCGCGCAGAGCGCGGAAGTGGTCCGAGCGCACCAGGCGCACGCGCGCACCCAGGCGGTGGCGGCGCACATTGCTCGCCGCCACGGCGAGCGCCGCCGGCGAGATGTCGACCGCATCCACGCGCGCGCGCGGCAGCGCCCGCGCGGCGGCGACGGCGATGCAGCCGGAGCCGGTGCCCAGATCGAGCACGCGCCGCACCCGCTGCGGCTCGACCCAGGGGGCGAAGCCGCGCTCGATGAGCTCGGCGATCGGCGAGCGCGGGATCAGCACGCGCGGGTCGACCCGGAAGCTGAGGCCGGCGAAGCCGGCGACCCCGGTAAGATAGGCCGACGGGATGCGCTCGCGGATGCGCCGGGTGATGAGCGCCCGCGCGCGCGTTGCCGCCGCCGCCGGCACGCGCCGCCGGGAGAGCGCCGCCCCGGACGCGGCGCGGCGCAGCCGCAGCGCGTGCAGCACCAGCACCGCCGCCTCGTCGCGCGCGTTGTCGGTGCCGTGTCCGAAGCACACCCGCGCGCGCGCCAGGCGCCGGGCGCCCTCAGTGATCAGCGCCTGCACCGTGAGCACGCGGCGCGCCGGACGCGGCGCGCCCCTGGTGCGCGTGTGAAATAATTCGCCCATGCGACTGACACCGGCCCGCCTCCTGCTGCTCGTCGCCGCACTCGGCGCGGCGCTGGCGGGCTACTACTTTGCGCGACAACTTGACAGGCCCGCCCCGCAGCTGGCAAGCGGCACCTGGCTGCCGGTGGCGCGTGCACTCCCGGACTTCACGCTGCTGGATGGCAGCGGCCGCATTTTCAGCCGCGCGCAGCTCGCCGGCGCGCCCGCGCTGGTGTTCTTCGGCTTCACGCACTGCCCGGACGTCTGTCCCACCACGCTCCTGAAGCTCGCGCAGGTGCATCGGCAGCTGCCCGCGCTGCGGGTGGTGTTCGTCTCGGTGGATCCCGAGCGCGACACCCCGCCGGTGGTGGCGCAGTACGCGCACGCCTTCGACCCCGCCTTCGTGGCCCTCACCGGCGAGCCGGACGCGATCGCCGCGCTGGCGCGCGCCTTCGGCGTGGCGGTAAGCCGCGTGCCGCTGCCGGGCGGGGACTACACCATGGATCACTCCGCCGTGGTGTTTCTGCTGGACCCGGCGGCGCGCATGGTGGCGCTCTTCACCCCGCCGCTCGAGGTCGGCCCGCTCACCGCCGACCTGCGTGCCGTGCTGCCGCAGCTTCAGGCGCCGCGCCGGTGAGCGGCCCCGCCGCGGCGGCTGCCGGGCTCGGCGCGCGCGCCTTCGTCGCGCTGCAGTACCTGCTGCCGCAGCACGCACTCACGGCCCTCGTGCACCGCGCGACCCGCAGCCGCACACCGGCACTGAAGAATCTGCTGATCCGGCGCTTCCTCGCCCATTACCGGCCCGACCTGAGCGAGGCCGAGCAGCCCGATGCGCTGAGCTACGAGAGCTTCAACGCCTTCTTCACGCGTGCGCTGCGCCCGGGGGCGCGCCCGCTGCCGCCGGGCGAGGCGGCCCTGGTCTGCCCGGTCGACGGCAGCGTCAGCCAGCTCGGCGAGCTCGACGGCTCCGTGCTGTTGCAGGCCAAAGGCCACCACTACTCGCTCGAGGCGCTGCTCGCGCAAGCCGCGCCGCACTGGGCGCCGCGCTGGCGCGGCGGCTCCTTCGCCACGCTCTACCTCGCCCCCTACAACTACCATCGCATCCACATGCCGCTCACCGCCACGCTGCGCGCGGCCTGGTACGTGCCGGGGCGGCTCTTCAGCGTCAACCGCACGACGGCGCAGAGCGTACCGGGCCTGTTCACGCGCAACGAGCGCATCGTCTGTGTCTTCGAGCACGGCGCGCTCTGCTTCGCGCTGGTGCTGGTGGGGGCGCTGTTCGTCGGCAGCATGGCCACGGTCTGGCACGGGACGGTGACGCCGCGCGCACCACGGCGCGCCTGCGCGCTGCCACTCAGCGCGGCGCTTGCGCCGCTGTCGCTGCCGCAGGGCGCGGAGCTGGGCCGCTTCAACATGGGCTCCACCGTCATCCTGCTGCTGCCGCCCGGGGTGGCGCGCTGGCGCGCCGGGCTCGAGAGCGGCAGCGCCGTGCGCGTCGGTGAACTGCTGGCCGAACTGCGCCCATGACGAGCGGCGCGGACTGGCGTCCGCTGATCACGCCCGCGCGGCTGGCGCAGCGTGCGCGCCTGCTCGCGCGCACCCGCGGCTTCTTCGCCGCCCGCAGCGTGCTCGAGGTCGACACCCCGCTGCTCATCAACGCGCCGGTGAGCGACGTGCACCTGCACTCGGCGCGCGTCGAGCTCGGCGATGCTGCGGGCTACTTCCTGCACACCTCGCCCGAGTACGCCATGAAGCGCCTGCTGGCCGCCGGCAGCGGCGACATCTACCAGATCTGCCACGTGGTGCGGGCCGGGGAGGCCGGCCGGTTCCACAACCCGGAGTTCACACTCATCGAGTGGTACCGGATCGGCTTCTCGCTCGCGCAGCTGATGCAGGAGGTGGAGGCGCTGGTGCGCGCACTGCTCGGGGAGGCGCAGCTCTCGCGCCGCACCGAGCAGCTCAGCTACCGCGAGGCCTTTGTGCGCGCACTCGCCCTCGACCCCTTCACCGCCAGCGACGCGGCGCTGGCGCAGGCGGCGGCCGCGGCGGGCTTCAGCGCCGCTGCCGCGGGCGGGCGCGATGAGTCCCTCGAGCTGCTCATGGGGGCGGTGATCGGCCCGGCACTCGGCCAGGGCGCCCTCACCTTCGTGCACGGCTACCCGGCGAGCCAGGCGGCGCTGGCGCGCCTGAGCACGGCCGACCCGCGCACGGCCGAGCGCTTCGAGCTGTACGCCGACGGCGTCGAGCTCGCCAACGGCTTCCATGAGCTCACCGATGCGGTGGAGCAGCGGCGCCGCTTCGCGGCCGACAATGACGCGCGCGCCGCGCGCGGCCTGCCGGTGCAGCCACTGGATGAACGGCTGCTGGCCGCGCTCGCGCACGGCCTGCCTGACTGTGCCGGCGTCGCGCTCGGCTTTGACCGGGTGCTCATGCTCGCAAGCGCAGCGGCGCAGCTGGAGGAAGTGCTGCCGTTTGCCAGCACGCGCGCCTGAGGGCGCCGCGCACCCGCTTCGTGGCAGAATGCGCCTCCCTCCGACCCCGGGCACCTGACATTCCCATGAGTTTCGCGGCGCACCGCCACGACTTCCGCGACAAGCCGAAAGCCTACGCCGAGCTCGCGCAGCAGCTCGCGGGACTGCTCGCCGGCGAGCGTGACCTGATCGCCAACGCGGCCAACACCGCGGCGCTGCTGTTCGCGGCGCTTCCGGAGGTGAACTGGGCCGGGTTCTACTTCCTCAAGGACGGCGAGCTCGTGGTCGGACCCTTCCAGGGCCAGCCGGCCTGCGTGCGCATCGCACTCGGCCGCGGGGTGTGCGGCACGGCGGCCGCCGAGCGCCGCACCCTGGTGGTGCCCGACGTGCACGCCTTCCCCGGACACATCGCCTGCGATGCCGCCTCGCGCGCGGAGATCGTCGTGCCGCTGCTGGATCGGGGGCGCCTGCTCGGCGTGCTCGACCTCGACAGCCCGGTACCCGGGCGCTTCGACGCCGCGGACGCGGCGGGACTTGAGCCGCTGGCGGGCCTGTTCATCAAGGCCTGCACCCCGGACGGATCAGCGCGCGGATGAGCCTCGACGCGCGCGCCAGGGCCGGCCTGCTGGCCGGCGCCGGCTCCTTCGCCATCTGGGGCCTGCTGCCGCTGTACCTGTACCCGCTGCAGACGGTGCCGCCGCTGCAGATCATCGCGCACCGCATCGTCTGGTCGTGCCTCTTCATCCTCGCCTGGATGCTCGCCCGCGGCGAGCTGCGCGCCCTGACAGCGGTGTTGCGCAGCCCGCCGCTGCTGTGGCGGTTGCTGCTCACGGCACTGCTGATCGGCAACAACTGGCTGGTGTACGTGTGGGGCGTGGCGCACGGCCACGTGATCGACACCAGCCTCGGCTACTACATCAATCCGCTGCTGAACGTGGTGCTCGGGGTGTTCGTGCTGCGCGAGCGGCTGAACCCCCGGCAGTGGCTCGCCGTCAGCCTCGCCGCGGCGGCCGTGGCCTACCTCACCTTCGAGGCCGGCCACCCGCCCTGGATCGCGCTCACCCTCGGGGTCAGCTTTTCGCTCTACGGGCTGCTGCGCAAGCTGGTGCGCGTCGAGGCACTGCCGGGACTGGCCACCGAGACCGTGCTGCTGCTGCCGCTCGCGGCCCTCTACCTCGCGTGGTGCGCGGCGCACGGCACCGGCGCCTTCCTGCATACCGCCGCGTGGCGGGACGTCATGCTCGTCGGCCTCGGCATCGCCACCGCGCTGCCACTGTTCCTGTTCGCCTACGCGGCACGGCTGCTGCCGTATTCGACCGTCGGCATCCTGCAGTACATCGGCCCGAGCGGGCAGCTGCTGTGCGGCGTGTTGGTGTTCCACGAGCGCTTCGACGGCTCGCGCGCCGTCGGCTTCGCGCTCATCTGGCTGGCGCTCGCGATCTATGCGCTCGATGGGCTGTGGCGCTCGCGCGCGCGCGGCACACGCGCCGCGGCGCCGCTGGCGCGGCCTACGGGTTAGGGAGCCGGAGACGCGCGCACGCCGCGCGCGCCGCGCTACTGCTTGCCGCGCGAGATGTACTCGCCGGTGCGGGTATCGACGCGGATGACCTCGCCCTCGTTGATGAAGAGCGGCACGCGCACCACCGCGCCGGTCTCGAGCTTGGCCGGCTTCTGCCCGCCGGTGGCGGTGTC
>DATJVL010000023.1:0-24991 GCA_035501795.1 Steroidobacteraceae bacterium | reverse complement strand
ATGCCACGGCGGGCGAGTCGATACAGTGGCTCGCCGTCGCGCTTGAGTGCCGCATACATCGGCGGCACCTGCTGGTGGGCCCCGCGGAAGCCTGCCAGCACCGCTTCGATCTGAGCGCGCGACAGGCGCGGAATCGCCGCGCGCTCGATCACGGCGCCCTCGGCATCGCCGGTCGCGGTGCGCTCGCCGAGCTTGAGCAGGAAGCGATAGGCCTTGCGGCCCACCTCGATCTCGCCGGCGAGCCGCGTAGCCTCTCCCAGGCAGATCGCGAGCATACCGCTCGCCAGCGGATCGAGACTGCCCGCGTGGCCGGCTTTGACGCCGCCGGCTTTCCGGCGCACGCGCTGAAGCGCGGCGTTCGAGGACAATCCGATGGGTTTATCGAGTAGCAGGACCCCGCTCAATGCGCTCGCCGAGCCGGAACCAAGCGGCGCCAAAGCGCTCAAGCGCCGCTGTCGCGCTCGTGCGTGGCGCGGTCGCTGCTCACCGCGCGATCGATCAGCTCGGTGAGGCGATGCGCCTGCTCGAGCTGCTCATCGAGCGCGAATTCGAGCCGCGGCGCGCGGCGCAGATGCAGGTCGCGCCCCACGACGCCGCGCAGATAACCCGCGGCGCTGCGCAGTCCGGCGAGCGTCTCATCGGGCGTGTGCGCCGAACCGAACGGCAGCACCTGCACGTAGGCCACCGTCAGGTCTGGCGCTACGTTCACCGCGGTCACGGTCACGTTGCCGACGCGCGGATCCTTGACCTCACGCAGCCGCAGCGCAAGCGCACGCTGGACCTGAGAGGCGACTCGGACCGCGCGCGGCGTGGACGATTGCGATTGCATAGCGCGGCCACACCGCTCACTGGATGGTGCGCGACACTTCGACGCGCGCGTAGCACTCGATCTGATCGCCGACGCGCACGTCCTGGTAGTTCTTCACCCCGATACCGCACTCGGTGCCGGCGCGCACCTCGTTGACATCGTCCTTGAAACGCCGCAGCGACTCGAGCGTCGCCTCGACGATCACCACGTTGTCACGCAGGATGCGAATCGGGTTGTTGCGTCGTACCGCCCCTTCGATCACCAGGCAGCCGGCCACCACGCCGAATTTGCTCGAGCGGAACACCTCGCGCACCTGCGCCACGCCGACGATGGTCTCCTTGATCTCGGGGGCGAGCAGACCACTGAGCTTCTGCTTGACGTCGTCGATCGCCTCGTAGATGACGCTGTAGTAGCGCACCTCGACGCCGGTTTCCTTCATGGCATCGCGTGCAGCCGCATCGGCGCGCACGTTGAAGCCGATCACCAGCGCCTTGGAGGCCGCCGCCAGATGGATGTCCGAGGCGGTGATGCCGCCCACGCCGCTGGCGACGATACGCACCTGCGCCTCATCGGTGGAGAGCTGCTGCAGGGCTCCCTGCAGCGCCTCGGCGCTGCCCTGCACGTCGGATTTGATGAGTACCGTCATGACGCCGGCTGCGGTCGCACCCATCTGCGAGAACACGTCCTCGGCACGCACCGTAGTGCGCGCGAGCTTCACGTCGCGTGAGCGCCCCTGCCGATGGATCGCGACCTCGCGCGCCTTGCGCTCGTTCTCGACCACGAGCAGCTCATCGCCCGCATTCGGTGCGCCCGACAGCCCGAGCACCACCACCGGCATCGAGGGCGCCGCCTCACTGACCGCCTCGCCCTTCTCATCGAACATGGCGCGCACCCGGCCGAATTCGCTGCCGGCGAGGATGGCATCGCCCGTGCGCAGTGTGCCGCGCTTCACCAGCACGGTGACCACCGCGCCGCGGCCCTTTTCCATGCTGGACTCGATCACCACGCCTCCGGCCAGACCGGTGCGTGGTGCCTTCAGCTCCAGCACCTCGGCCTGCAGCAGGATCGATTCGAGCAGCTGGTCGACACCCTGCCCGGTGCGCGCCGAGACGTTTACGAAGATGTTCTCGCCACCCCACTCCTCGGGAATCACCTGCTGCTTGGCCAGCTCGGTGCGCACCCGATCGGGATCGGCTTCGCCCTTGTCGATCTTGTTCACCGCCACGACGATCGGCACGTTGGCAGCACGCGCGTGCTGCACGGCCTCGAGTGTCTGCGGCATCACGCCATCGTCGGCGGCCACGACCAGCACCACGACGTCGGTCGCCTTGGCGCCCCGGGCGCGCATGGCGGTGAAGGCGGCGTGACCTGGCGTGTCGAGGAAAGTAATCGAGCCGCGCGGGGTCTCGACGTGATACGCGCCGATGTGCTGCGTGATGCCGCCAGCCTCGCCCGCGGCCACCTTGGTGCGGCGGATGTAATCGAGCAGCGAGGTCTTGCCGTGATCGACGTGACCCATCACGGTGACCACCGGCGGACGCGGCTCGAGCGCAGCCTCCGCCTGCTCGCCCTGCAGGTCGGCCTCGATCTGATTCTCCTTGAGGACCTTGGGTGTGTGTCCCATCTCCTCGACCACGAGCACCGCGGTGTCCTGATCGATCGGCTGATTGATGGTGGCCATGACGCCCATGTTCATGAGCACCTTGATGACCTCGGTTGCCTTGACGGCCATCTTCTGCGCGAGCTCGGCCACGGTGACCGTCTCACCGATGCCGACCTCGCGCACCACCGGCGCGGTCGGCATTTCGAACCCATGCTTGCCCTCGGCGGCGGCCGGCACCGGACGCGCCTTGGCGCGGCGCTTTTTCTTGTAGCGCGAGCTGACATCCCCGGTGACATGCAGTTCCTGCCGCCCGTAGCGCGTGTGCTGCTTGTCGTCCGCCGCGGGAGCCTCGCCGGGGGCGCGTTCGCGCGGCGCGGCCGCTACCGGCGCCGTCACCGCCGGGCGGTCGCGCTCGCCGCTGCGGCGCTCGTGTTCCTCGCGCTCAGCACGCCGCCGTGCCTCATCGTCGCGACTGCGCTGCTCGGCGGCGCGGCGCGCATCTTCCTGGGCCCGGCGCCGTGACTCCTCCTCCTCGACGCGGCGGCGGTTCTCCGCCTCCAGCCGCTCGCGCTCGCGCCGCTCAGCCTCGGCGCGCTCGCTCTCGGCGCGCGCCGCCTCCTCGGCCTCGCGTTTGCGGTGGTCGAGCTCGTCCTGCTGAGCGCGAGCCCGCTCCTCGAGCACGTCGCGCTTGATATAGGTGCGCTTGCGGCGTACCTCGACGTTGACCGTGCGGGCGCGACCCTGGTTGCTCGCGAGCTTGAGCTCGCTCTGTGTCTTGCGTTTGAGCGTGATCTTGCGCGGCGCGCCGTCACCGTCGGCGTCGCTGCCGTGGCTGCGGCGCAAGTGGGTGAGCAGCTCGAGCTTCGCGTCGTCGCTGATGCGCGCGTCGGGACCCGAGACCTTGATGCCCGCCTGGTCGAGCTGCACGAGCAGCCGGTCGACCGGCACCTTCAGGACCTCGGCAAACTGGGAAACAGTCACTTCCGCCATAGGTTTAACCTGCCTCGAACCACGGCGCGCGCGCCGTCATGATGAGCTTGGCGGCCTTGTCGGCCGCGAGCCCTTCGATGTCGGCGAGCTCATCCACCGACTGCCCGGCGAGATCCTCACGTGTGCGCACGCCGCGCCGCGCGAGGGTCAGCGCCAGGTCCGGGCTCATGCCCTCGAGGAGCAGCAGATCGTCCGCCGGCATCGATTGATCGAGCGTCTCCTCGCTGGCGATCGCCTGCGTGAGCAGCACGTCGCGCGCGCGATTGCGGAGCTCCTTGACGATGTCCTCGTCGAACTCCTCGATCGCCGCCAGCTCGGCCTGGGGCACGTAGGCGATCTCCTCGATGGTCGAGAAGCCCTCCTGCGCGAGGATGGTAGCGACGTCTTCATCGACGTCCAGCTGCTTCATGAAGTTCTGCACCAGCTCCTTGGCCTCGGTCTCGCTCTTGGCCTCGGCGTCCGACTCGGTCATGACGTTCAGGTCCCAGCCGGTCAGCTGGCTCGCCAGGCGGATGTTCTGCCCGCCGCGGCCGATGGCCTGCGACAGCTTGTCCTCGGCGACCGCGATGTCCATGCTGTGCGAGTCCTCGTCCACCACGATCGACATCACCTCGGCCGGGGACATGGCGTTGATCACGAACTGTGCCGCGTTGTCCACGTACGGGATGATGTCGACGCGCTCGCCGGCGATCTCGTTGGAGACCGCCTGCACGCGCGAACCGCGCATGCCGACGCACGCGCCCACCGGATCGATGCGCGGATCGTTGCTGCGCACGGCGATCTTGGCGCGCACGCCCGGATCGCGCGCGGCGCCGAGGATCTGGATCAGCCCCTGCCCCACCTCGGGCACCTCGAGCTTGAACAGCTCGATGAGGAACTCCGGGGCGGTGCGGGTGAGGAACAGCTGCGGCCCGCGCGGCTCGGAGCGCACCTCCTTCAGGAAGGCCTTGATGCGGTCCTGCGGCTTGGCCTGCTCGCGCGGGATCATGTCGGTGCGCGGCACGAAACCTTCCGCATTGCTGCCGAGGTCGATGTAGATGCCGTTGCGGTCGACGCGCTTCACCACGCCGCTCACCAGCGTGCCGACGCGGTCCTTGTAGGCGTCCACGACCTGGGCACGCTCGGCCTCGCGCACCTTATGCACGATCACCTGCTTGGCCTGCTGCGCGGCGATGCGGCCGAAGGCCACCGACTCGATCGGCTGCTCGACGAAGCCGCCGACCTCCGCCTTCGGGTCGATGTCGTGCGCATCCTCGAGTCTGAGCTCGCGCTCGGGCACCTCGAGCTCCTTGGAATCATCGGCGAACGCCTTCCAGCGGCGGAAGGTCTCGTAGTCACCGCTCTTGCGGTCGATGGCGACGCGCACGTCCCACTCCTCGCCGTGCTTCTTGCGCGTCGCCGAGGCGAGCGCCGCCTCCAGCGCCTCGAAGATCACTTCCTTGTCGACGCCCTTCTCGTTGGAGACGGCATCGACCACCATCAGGATTTCTTTGTTCACAGCTTCGCGTACCTCTATGCGCTGCGGTCCGGCGGCTTTCAGCCGGCGAGCCGCGCCTTGTCAATCTCTGCAAACTTCATGCTGACGTGCTCACGGTCGACCTCGAGCTCAATGCCCGCCTCGTCCACGGTGAGCAGCGTGCCGGTGTAGCGGCGCCGGCCGGCGCGCGGCTCCTTGAGCTCGACGAACACGCGCGCGCCGACGAAGCGCCCGAAGTGCGCCTGGGTGCGCAGCACACGGTCGAACCCCGGCGAGGACACCTCGAGCGTGTAGGCGCCCGGGATCGGGTCCTCGGCATCCAGCAGCGCCGACACCTCGCGGCTCACCTTCTCACAGTCCTCGAGCGTCACGCCCGCGGGTGCATCGATGTAGAGCCGCAGCAGCGCATGCCCGCGCGCCGGGCTGTACTCGAGCTCGAGCAGCTCGTAGCCGAGCCGCCCCAGGAGCGGCTCGATGAGCCCGAACAGCCGTTCACGCAAGGTTCCCGCCACGCTTCTTCAGCCCCCGACCACGGTCGCAAAATAAAAATGGGCCCGATGGCCCACCCTGAAAAACAAAAAGCCCCACGGGGGGCTTCGCATGCATCGGTCCCGGGGGCACCGCGCACTGCTCGGCCGCGGCACCAGCCACCCGTCCCGCGCGAACCGGCAGGCTCCGCACGGGGGCCGCGCATTCTACCGGAACGGGCGCGCCGGAGGAAACCGTTCTGCCCCGGCAGGACGGGTGGTCCGGCCACCTTTCCGCCCTAGACCTGTATAGACAAGTAAAGGACGCAGTGGCACCATGTGGCCCGGAGCCGCTGTTTTCAAGGTCGCCTGAGCCGCATGTCCAGCCCGCAGCCCGCCGCCCGCTACCGCCAGGTCAAGCACCACGTGCTCGAGCGCATCGCGGCGGGCACGCTGCGCGCCGGCGAGCGCGTGCCATCGGAGAATGAGCTGGTGCGCGCGCTGGCGGTCTCGCGCATGACCGCGAACCGCGCGCTGAAGGAGCTGACCGCGGAAGGCGTACTGGTGCGCGTGGCCGGCGTCGGCACCTTCGTCGCCGAGCAGCGCGTGCACGCGCATCCGCTCGAGGTGCGCAACATCGCCGACGAGATCCGCGCGCGCGGCCACGAGCACCGGGTCAAGGTGGTCTCGCTCGCCCGCGTGACGGCCGCGCGCGAGCTGGCCGAGCGCTTCCTGCTCGGCGCCGGCGCGCCGCTCGATTACTCGCTGCTGGTGCACTACGAGGGCGCCCTGCCCCTGCAGCTCGAGGAGCGCTACGTCAATCCGCTGGCCGCGCCCGGCTACCTCGAGAACGATTTCGCCCGCACGACCCCGCACGAGTTCCTGATCCGCACCGCCCCGCTGCAACGCGCCGAGCACACCGTGCGCGCGCTCGCTGCCGATGCCCGGCTGCGGCGCCTGCTGAAGCTCGAGGCGCGCGAGCCGTGCCTCCTGATCCGGCGGCGCACCTTCTCCCAGGGGCGCGTCGCCAGCGTCGCCGATCTCTACCACCCGGGTTCGCGCTACGAGCTGGCCGCGAATTGTGAGCCGAGGTAATCACTCATGTCCGATGCCAACACCCGCATGCCGTTGCGCGCCCCGCGCGGCGCGACGCTCTCCTGCCGCAGCTGGCTCACCGAGGCACCGCTGCGCATGCTGATGAACAACCTCGATCCGGAGGTGGCCGAGCGCCCCGCCGAGCTCGTGGTGTACGGGGGCATCGGCAAGGCGGCGCGCAACTGGGAGTGCTACGAGCAGATCGTCGCTGCGCTGCGCCAGCTCAAGGACGACGAGACGCTTCTCATCCAGTCCGGCAAGCCGGTCGGCGTGTTCCGCACCCACGCCGATGCCCCGCGGGTGCTGCTCGCCAACTCCAACCTGGTGGCGCGCTGGGCGGACTGGGAGCACTTCAACGAGCTCGACCGCAAGGGCCTGATGATGTTCGGCCAGATGACCGCCGGCTCCTGGATCTACATCGGCAGCCAGGGCATCGTGCAGGGCACCTACGAGACCTTCGTCGAGATGGGCCGCCAGCACTACGGCGGCAACCTTGCCGGCAAGTGGATCCTGACCGCAGGCCTGGGCGGCATGGGCGGGGCGCAGCCGCTGGCCGCTACCATGGCCGGCGCCTCGATGCTCGCGATCGAATGCCGTCCGGAGCGTATCGCCAAGCGCCTGCAGACCCGCTACCTCGACGTCGAGGCCAAGAGCCTCGATGAGGCGCTCGAGCGCATCACGCGCAGCCAGCAGCCGATCTCGGTCGGACTGCTCGGCAACGCCTGCGAGGTACTGCCGGAGCTGCTGCGGCGCGGCGTCAGGCCGCACGCGGTCACCGACCAGACCTCGGCGCACGATCCGGTCAACGGCTACCTGCCCGCGGGCTGGAGCCTCGATGAGTGGGACCGGCTGCGCCGCGATGACCCGGCTGCGGTCGCACGTGCCGCGCGCACCTCGATGGCCCGCCACGTCGAGGCCATGCTCGCGTTCCGGCAGCAGGGCATCCCCGTGTTCGACTACGGCAATAACATCCGGCAGGTCGCCCTCGATGAGGGCGTGAAGGACGCCTTCGCCTTCCCGGGCTTCGTGCCGGCGTACGTGCGCCCGCTCTTCTGTCGCGGCGTCGGTCCGTTCCGCTGGGCGGCCCTCTCGGGGGATCCCGAGGACATCTACCGCACCGATGCCAAGGTGCGCGAGCTCCTGCCCGAGGACCACCACCTGCACCACTGGCTGGACATGGCGCGCGAGCGCATCCAGTTCCAGGGCCTGCCGGCGCGCATCTGCTGGGTGGGACTGGGCGATCGGCACCGCCTCGGGCTCGCCTTCAACGACATGGTCGCCCGCGGGGAGCTCAAGGCTCCGGTCGTCATCGGGCGCGATCACCTCGACTCCGGCTCGGTCGCCAGTCCCAACCGCGAGACCGAGGCGATGCGGGATGGCTCGGATGCGGTGGCGGACTGGCCGCTGCTGAACGCGCTGCTCAACACCGCCAGCGGTGCCACCTGGGTGTCGATCCATCACGGCGGCGGGGTGGGCATGGGCTACTCGCAGCACGCCGGGGTCGTCATCGTCTGCGACGGCACGCCGGCCGCCGCGCGCCGCATCGAGCGCGTGCTGTGGAACGATCCGGCGAGCGGGGTCATGCGCCACGCGGACGCCGGCTACGACATCGCCATCCGCTGTGCGCGCGAGCAAGGCCTCAACCTGCCCTTCCTCAAGGGCGGCTGAGCGGGCGACCCGTGCCAGCGACCCTCAGGCTGTGGCGCAACGCGCGCGTCGCGACCTGCGATGCGGCCAACCGCCACATCGAGCGTGGCGCGCTGCTCAGCCGCGGCGCGCGCCTCGAGTGGGTGGGTGAGGAAGCGGCGTTGCCGGCGCAGGCGGGGAGCGCCACCGAGACCCATGACCTTCAGGGCGCCTGGGTCACCCCGGGGCTCATCGACTGCCATACCCACCTGGTGTTCGCCGGAACGCGCGCGGATGAGTACGCGGAACGCCTGCGCGGACGCTCCTACGAGGACATCGCCCGCTCAGGCGGCGGCATCCTCTCCAGCGTGCGCGCGCTGCGTGCGGCGAGCGAGCAGCAGCTCTTCGATGAGAGCGCCCCGCGCCTCGCCGCGCTCGCGGCCGAGGGCGTCACCACCCTCGAGATCAAGTCCGGTTACGGGCTGACGCTCGCGGATGAGGCGAAGATGCTGCGCGTGGCACGCACCCTCGGGCGCGCCTTCCCGCTCACCGTGCGCACCACGCTGCTGGCCGCGCACACGGTGCCACCGGAGTACCGCGGGCGGGCCGACGATTACATCGACACCGTCGCGCGCGAGTGGCTGCCGCAGCTGCGGGGCGAGGGCCTGGTGGATGCCGTGGACATCTTCTGCGAGAACATCGCCTTCACGGTGGCGCAGGCGCAGCGCCTGTTCACGGCCGCCCAGGCACTCGGGGTGCCGGTGAAGATGCACGCCGAGCAGCTCTCGGCCCTCGGCGGCACGCCCCTTGCGAGCCGCTTCGCTGCGCTCTCCTGCGATCACCTGGAATTTGCCGGCGACGCGGAAGTGGCCGCGCTCGCCGCCTCCGGCACCGTCGCGGTGCTGCTGCCGGTGGCCTTCTACTGCCTGGCGGCGCAGCGCAAGCCGCCGGTGGCGGCGCTGCGCGCGGCCGGCGCGCCGATGGCGGTGGCCAGCGACTGCAACCCCGGCTCCGCCCCGAATGCGAGCCTGCTGACCGCGATGAGCATGGCGACCCGCCTGTTCGGGCTCACCGCCGAGGAGGCGCTGCTTGGCGTCACGCGCCATGCGGCGCGCGCGCTCGGCCTGCAGGAGGAGCGCGGCACGCTCAGCGCCGGGCAGGCGGCCGACTTCGTGGTATGGAACATCAACTCGCCGGCGGAGTTGTCTTACTGGATTGGCTTTAATCCGCGGCGCACCGTGGTGCGCGCGGGCGAGGTGCAGCGATGGCCGAGTCCCAACCCCTGAAGCTCGGCACGCGGCCGCTGCATCTGTCGGACCTGCGCCGCATCTACAGCGCACCGCTGGCGGTCGCCATCGATCCGGCAGCCCTGCCGGGGCTCGAGCAGGCGCACGCGCTCACGGCACGCCTCGCGGCCGCGGACGCGCCCGCGTACGGCATCAACACCGGCTTTGGCCTGCTGGCGCAGACGCGCATCGCGCCCGCCCAGCGCACGCTCCTGCAGCGCAATATCATCCTCTCGCACAGCGCCGGGGTGGGCCCGCTGCTTGATGACTCGGTCGTGCGCCTCACCCTGGTGCTGAAGCTCGCGAGCCTCCTGCAGGGCTTCTCCGGGGTGAGCCCGGCGCTGGCGCGCTTCCTCGAATCGCTCATCAATCGCGGCCTCTACCCGTGCGTGCCCGCGCAGGGCTCGGTCGGGGCCTCGGGCGATCTTGCGCCGCTGGCGCACCTGGCGCTGAGCGTGCTCGGCCAGGGACACCTCCGCCGCAGCGGCGAGGTCCTGCCCGCCGCCGAAGCTCTGGCGCAGGAGGGGCTCAGCACCCCGACGCTCGGCCCGAAGGAGGGGCTGGCGCTGCTCAACGGGACGCAGGTCTCCACCGCGATCTGCCTCGCCGGACTCTTTGAGCTCGAGGGCGTGTTCGCCGCCGCCGTGGTCTCGGGCGCTCTGACCACGGATGCGCTGCAGGGCAGCGATACTCCCTTCGACCCGCGCATCCAGCACGTGCGCGGCCACGACGGTCAGGCGCGCGTGGCGCAGGTGTACCGCAGCCTGCTGGCCGGGAGCCAGATCCGCGAATCGCACCGCAGCTGCAATCGCGTGCAGGACCCCTACTCGCTGCGCTGCCAGCCGCAGGTGATGGGCGCCTGCCTCGATCTGATCGCGCAGCAGGCCGGCACGCTCGCCACCGAGGCGAACGCGGTCACCGACAACCCGCTCATCTTCCCCGACTCGGGCGAAGTCCTCTCCGGCGGCAACTTCCACGCCGAGCCGGTGGCCTTCGCCGCCGACGTGCTCGCCCTGGCGTGCGCGGAGATCGGCTCGATCACCGAGCGGCGCGTGGCGCTCTTGGTCGACCCGCACATGAGCGGCCTGCCCCCCTTCCTGGCGCCCGACAGCGGCGTGAACTCTGGCTTCATGCTGGCGCAGGTGACCGCTGCGGCACTGGTGGCCGAGAACCGCATGCTTTCCCACCCGGCGAGTGTCGACAGCATCCCGACCTCGGCCAACCAGGAGGATCACGTGAGCATGGCGACCCACGGCGCACGGCGCCTGCTCACGATGACGGCGAACGCGCTCAATGTCGTGGCGATCGAGTTCCTGGTGGCCTGCCAGGGAGTCTCGCTGCGCGCGCCGCTCAAGACCTCGGCCGCGCTGCAAGGACCGCACGAACTGCTGCGGCTGCAGGTGCCCTTCGCGGCGACCGACCGGCTGCTCGCACCCGACATCGAGGCTGCCGCCCAGGTACTGCGCCGCCAGGATGTACAGGCGCTCGCCGCGCCCCTGCTGCCGAGTTATCGCTGAGGGAAGGGACTGCGGCGGTTGGCGCCGGCTTCAGCCGAAGCGGATTAAATGGACGCCGGCGCGCGCAGCGCGCGGGTACTTAACATATGCGGCGCGCGGCGACGGCAGGCCGCCCGCGGGCGACGCGTCCCTCAGGCGGGCGCGAACTGCGCAGCCTTGGGCTTCTCTGCCGCGATCTCTTCGGGCTGCTGCTCGCGCTTGATGCGTTCGTAGATTTCTTCGCGATGTACCGCCACGTTCTTCGGCGCGCTAATGCCGACACGCACCTGGTTCCCCTTGACCCCCAGAACCGTGATGGTGACGTCATCGCCGATCATGACGGTTTCGCCAACCCGTCGCGTGAGAATGAGCATCTGCCAGTTCCTCTACTCTTATAGTTCTATGTCAGCTGGCGAACTTGCCGTTCGCTCCCTGTCTTTTAGTGTAGGCCCCCGTGCGCGAGCCTACTCTGTAAGCGGCACAAACGAAAATACTATTCCTGCCCACAGACTGCCGCTTGCATGTTCCCGCCATGGGGCGCGGCACAAGCCTAGACCAGTTATGCCCTGATTTCCCGAGAAAATGTCTAAGGCCGTAGCGCAGCAAGCCTGACCGTCGAAGACAACCGTGAGCAAAGCACACCCCGCCGCGCCGCGTGCGCCCGCGGAACTGCCACGCCGTGCAGGCTGAAGTGTGCGAGTGAAGCTTGATCGATGCGGCCGGCAATGCTCACGCGAATGCGCCCGGCTCGCGGCGCGACCTCGACTGGTTTGGTCGCCAAGCAGCGCCCCGCGCGCACGCCACTCCGAGGGCCCGTCGGCCGACTTTCCTTAAGACGTCGCATTCCTTAAGACGTCGCATCGCCCCTACCGCTGAGTTTTGCGACCGTGGCAATGGCGTATGAGACCACTTAAGTTCCAATATCGTTCCGGACGACCCGATACCGGGCTCCGTGGCTACAATCTTGCCGATGTACGGATTTCAGTCGTTCTGCTATATAACATTGGTACTATAGTGGTCTCACCTCTGCGCCGGCAATGGAGGAAAGCGATTGATGCAGCTCTCGCGCGCCATCGGCAAGCTCGATAAGCGGGGCAGCCTGCCGCTGTACCAGCAGCTGCAGCGCTCGATCCGTCAGGCGATCGAGGCGCGTGTGGTGGGAGCGGATGATGCGCTGCCACCGGAGCGGGATCTTGCGACTGATTTCGCTGTCTCGCGCATCACGGTGCGCAAGGCGATCGACGGGCTGGTGGACGAGGGGCTGTTGGTGCGGCGTCAGGGATCGGGCACCTTTGTGCGCGCGCGCGTCGAGAAGAACTTCTCCCAGCTCACTTCCTTCTCCGAGGACATGCGCGCGCGCGGGCGTAACCCGCGCAGCGTGTGGCTGCGCAAGTCCGCCGGCACCGTGACGCCCGAGGAGGCGCTCACGCTGCGCGCGAGTCCCGGGACACCGGTATATCGCTTTCACCGCATCCGTTTCGCGGACGACGCGCCCATGGCGCTCGAGTACGCCACCATCCTCGCCTCCTGCCTGCCCTCGCCGGGGTCCGTCGACTCTTCTCTATACGCGGCACTCGAGCGCGCCAGCAACCGGCCAGTGCGCGCGCTGCAGCGCCTGCGCGCGGTGCTCTTCAGCGCCGAGCAGGCTGAGCTGCTGCAGGCGAAGGAAAAGGATGCGGGCCTCTTGGTCGAGCGCCTCGGTTTCCTCAAGGACGGCCGTGCGGCGGAATTCACCCAGTCCTTCTACCGTGGCGACACTTACGACTTCGTCGCCGAGCTCAGCATCTCCACGTGAGCGCATCCGCGGCGAGCACGCGCATGTTTGCCGAGGCCGCGCAGGCGCCGGCGCTGATCGCCGCGCAGCTGGCGGCCAACGAGCCGCGCGTGCGAGAGCTGGCGCAGCTGCTGCGCACCCGCCCGCCACGCGCGGTGGTCACCTGCGCGCGCGGCAGCTCCGATAACGCTGCCACCTTCGCCCGCTACCTGATCGAGACGCGCCTCGGCGTGCTCACCTCCTCCGCCGCCCCCTCGGTCAGCTCGGTGTACGCGGCCGCACCGGATGTCAGTGACAGCCTGCTGCTCGCCATCTCGCAATCGGGCGCGAGCCCGGACCTGCTGGCGGTGGTCGAGCGCGCCCGCGCCGGTGGCGCCCGCATCGTCACGCTGGTCAATGCCGCCGACGCCCCGCTGGCGCGGCGGGCGGATGAGCTGATCCCGCTTGCGGCCGGCCCCGAGTACAGCGTGGCGGCCACCAAGTCCTTCCTCGCTTCGCTGAGCGCGCTCGTGCAGCTAATCGCCGCCTGGGGCGAGGACGCCGAGCTCGCGCGGGCACTGGCGCAGGCCCCACGCCAGCTCGAGCAGGCCTGGGCGGCGGACTGGAGCGCAGCGCTGCCGACACTCATCGATGCCACCAGCCTGTACGTGATCGGCCGCGGGCCGGGCCTGGCCATCGCCCAGGAGGCGGCGCTCAAATTCAAGGAGACCTGCGGCCTGCATGCCGAAGCGCTGAGTGCGGCGGAGCTGCGGCACGGCCCGATGGCGCTGGTGCGCGCCGGCTTTCCGCTGCTGCTGTTCGCGCAGCATGATGAGAGCCACCCGGGGATCGAGCAGCTGGCCGGCGAGCTCACCGCGCAGGGCGCCAGCGTGCTGCTGGCCGGTGCGCGCCTCGCGGGCACGGTTACGCTGCCGGCCATCACCGCCCATCCGGTCATCGAGCCGCTGCTGCTCGCGCAGAGCTTCTACCGCCTGGCCAATGCCCTGGCGCTGGCGCGCGGCCACGATCCTGACCGGCCCCCGCACCTCAACAAGGTCACCGAGACACGCTGATGAGCGTTGCGCTGCTGAATGGCCGGGTGTTGCAGGCGCAGGGCTTCGCCACGGGCCTGGCCGTGCTCATCGAGCGGGACCGCATCCTGGACGTCGTGCCCGCGAGCGATGCCCGCTGCCGCGGCGCGCAGCACTACGATCTGGGCGGGCAGCTGCTGCTGCCCGGCTTCATCGACTCGCAGGTCAATGGCGGCGGCGGGGTCCTGTTCAACGATGCCCCGAGCGTCGCCTCGATCCGCACCATCGGCGCGGCGCACCGCCGCTTCGGCACCACCGGATTCCTGCCGACGCTGATCAGCGCGGACCTCGACATCGTGGCGCGCGCCATCGCCGCGGTGCGCGGCGCGATCGAGGCCGGGGTCCCCGGGGTGCTCGGCATCCATATCGAGGGCCCGTTCCTCAACGTGGCGCGCAGGGGCGTCCATGATCCGGCCAAGCTGCGGGAACTCGATGGCAGCGCGCTCGGACTCCTCACCTCGCTGCGCGGCGGGCGCACGCTCGTGACACTGGCGCCGGAGATGACGACACCGGCGATCATCAAGCAGCTGGTAGCCGCCGGGGTGGTGGTCTCGGCCGGCCATACCAACGCCACCTACGCGGAGATCAAGGCGGCGCTCGCGCACGGACTCACCGGCTTCACGCACCTGTTCAACGCCATGTCGCAGCTCACCGGGCGGGAACCGGGGGCGGTGGGTGCGGCCCTCGATGACCAGCGCAGCTGGTGCGGCCTCATCGTCGATGGCGCCCACACCGACCCCGTGGTGCTGCGTATCGCGCTGCGCTGCAAGCCCCACGACCGCTTCATGCTCGTGACCGATGCCATGCCGAGCGTCGGCACGTCGGTTGCCAGCTTCGAGCTCGGCGGCCGCCGCATCGATGTGCACGGCTACGCCTGCTTCGATGAGGACGGCACCCTCGCCGGCTCCAACATCGACATGGCCAGCTGCGTGCGCAACGCGGTGCAGCTGCTCGGGCTGACGCTAGCCGAGGCGGTGCGCATGGCCAGCGAGGTGCCGGCGGCCTTCCTGGGTCTCGCGCACGAGAGCGGACGGATCGCACCCGGCTACCGCGCGAACCTCGTGCTGGCCGACGATGACCTGCAGGTGCGCGAGACCTGGATCGACGGCCGCAGCAGCGCCGAGGCAAGCCGCACAGTACCAGGCAGCGCTCTGCCGTGAGCCTGCAGGGAACGGGCGCTTAGCCGTGACCTGCCATCCGGCGGGCGATTTCCCGGAGGCAGGCGCCGGCGCGCCCGCTACCATGGCTGCAGCCGGAGGTCGCGCCCATGCTCTTGCCGCCGCGCGCGCCGAGTTGCTGCGTGCGCACGTTCCTCATCCGCCTGATTACCGCGGCCGCGCTGCTGCTGCCGGCAGCACCCGGCAGCGCCGCGGAGCAACAGCTGATGGTTGCCGGCGCCAGCATCCGCCTGCAGTCCGAGCCCTCGCAGTTCGCGCACGGCCAGCAGCCGCTCGAGGAGTGGGTGCGCCGTGCCGCACAGATCGTCGCCGCCTACTACGGACACTTCCCGGTGAAGAACCTGCAGCTGACCCTGCAGGCAATTCCCGACGGCGGCGTGCACGGCGGCAAGACCTTCGGGGAGCCCCAGGCCTACATCCGCGTGGGCGTCGGACGTGCGGTGACCGCGGCCGAACTCGCCGAAGACTGGGTGCTGGTGCACGAGATGACCCACCTGGCGCTCCCGGACACCGGCGAGTCGCATGCATGGCTGTCCGAGGGCATCGCGACTTACGTCGAGGGTGTGGCGCGGGTGCAGGCCGGCAACCGCGCGGAGACCGACGTGTGGGCGGAGGAACTGCGCGCGATGCCGCGCGGCATGCCGCAGAGCGGGGATGAGGGGCTGGACCGCACCCACACCTGGGGCCGCACCTACTGGGGCGGCGCCATGTTCTGCCTGCTCGCCGACGTCACGATTCATCAGCGCACCGACAACCGTTTCGGCCTGCAGGATGCGTTGCGGGCCGTGCTCGATGCGAGCGGCGGACTCAGCAGTGACTGGCCGATCGAACGCGTGCTGAAGACCGGCGATGCGGCCGTCGGCGTCCCGGTCCTGGAGGAGCTGTATCAGCAGTATGGCAGGAGCCCGGCGGCGCCGAACCTCGAGCAGCTCTGGCGCGACTTGGGTGTCGAGGGCAAGGACGGCGCGGTGCGGCTCAACGATAGCGCCCCGCTCGCCGCCGTGCGCCGCGCGATCATGCGCAGGCGCTGACTCAGCTGGGCGAGAACCACCCACTCAGGAGCGCGGTCGCCGCGAGTACCGCTCCCACGAGCGCCAGCTCGGCGACCACGCTGTAGCGCAGCGCAACGCCCGCGGACTCATCCCCTCGTGCCAGCCGGGGCAGCAGGCGATTGCGATTCAACGCCGCGAGCAGTAGCAGTGAGCAGAAAAGCAGTGCCTTGAAGATCAGGAGCAGTCCGTAAGGCGTGCGCAGCGCGTCGGTCCCGGGCAGAAGTTGGGTCGCCAGTAGGATGCCTGCAAGCGCCAGCAGCGGCACGAGCCACACGGCCTGGCGGGAGAAGCGCTGCAGGAGCGGCACGAGCGCGGCCGGCGCACGGCACCCGAGCAACCTGTGCAGCAGCGCCAGGCCGCCGAGCCAGAAGGCTGCCGCGAGTACATGCAGCATCAGGGCCACCACCGCAGTCCCGCGGTGGGCGGCCATCACCGTGTGACCGCTGGCGGCGAAGCTGCCCGATACCAACAGCAAGGCCCCGACAGTAGCGGCTCCGGCGCTCGCGGCGAGCAAGATGCACAGCCCTGCGATCCGCATCCCGAGGCTCCAGCCCGCGGGGCTCCCCAGCAGCACGCGCCAGGCCGCCTCATCCGTTATGGCATCCCAGCCGCCCGTCAAGTGCGGCAACTCCACCAGCACCTGCGCGAGCGTCACGAGCAGGGCGGCCTGCGCAAGGCGCTTCCCCGAGGCGCGCCAGGCGACTCCCGGGGCTCGCAGTTCTGAGGCGAGCGTGTACCGTACGAGCGCGCCCCCGGCGGCGAGGAGCACGAGCACGAGTCCCGCGATGCGCAGCGCCAGCCACAGCCCATCGATCATGGGCCGATGCGAAAGTGGATCTCTCCCGGTACGACGTGGCCGTCGCGTGCGAGCGCGCGCCAGCGAACCCGGTAGTCGCCCGGTGCCAGCTGCGGCAAGGCCACCGACAGGCGCGTCGCGGAGCCCGCCGGCACGCTGAGCTTCTGCTGCGCGCCGCCCGGCAGCTCCAGCGACACCGCCGTGAGCTGTGCGGCCTCGGAGAAATTCAGCACCAGCGCCGGCGGCGAGCTGCTCAGGTGACTGCCGTCGGCCGGCGAGCTGTCGCGCAGATGCACGTGAGCCAGCGCGGCGGCGCTGAACAGCATCCCGAGCAGCGCCGCGGCCTGCCTCATGTGCGGAGGCTACACCGAGCGGGTGCTGCGCGCGAACGCGGAGGGCGCGCGCCGCTGGCCGCCGCGCCGGCGCCCCTGTCCCGGGGCAAAGTGGCGGGCAGCCGCGCGATGCGCCCCGCCCGCCGGCGCCGCGGGCGCCGCTTCGGGCGCGGCCACCGTGAACGCCGGCGCGGGCAGCACCGGGATCGCACGCTTGAGCACGCGCTCGATATCGCGCAGCAGTCCCGCCTCCTCCGGCGACACCAGCGAGAGCGCCGCGCCGCTGCCCCCGGCACGCGCGGTACGCCCGATGCGGTGCACGTAGTCCTCCGGCACGTTCGGCAGCTCGTAATTCACCACGTGCGGGAGTTCCTTGATGTCCAGGCCGCGGGCGGCGACCTCGGTGGCCACCAGCGCGGTGATGCGCCGCGCCTTGAAGTCTTCCAGCGCCCGCACGCGCGCCGCCTGGCTCTTGTTGCCATGGATGGCCGCCGCGTGGATGCCGGCGCCCGAGAGCTGCTGGGTGAGGCGGTTGGCACCGTGCTTGGTGCGCGTGAAGATGAGCACCTGCTGCCACTGTCCGTCGCGGATCAGATGCGCGAGCAGATGGCGCTTGTGCGCCTGCGGCACCTGGTAGACGTGCTGCTCGATGCGATCGGCGGTCGCGTTGCGCGGCGCCACCTCGAGCATGACGGGCGCGTGCAGCAAGCGCCCGGCAAGCGCGCGGATATCCTCGGAGTAGGTTGCCGAGAACAACAGGTTCTGCCGCTTCGGCGGCAGCAGCTTCAGGATCCGGCGGATGGCATGGATGAAGCCCATGTCGAGCATGCGGTCGGCTTCATCGAGCACCAGGCAGCGCACCTGTGAGAGATCCAGCAGCCGCTGCTGCGCCAGATCGAGCAGGCGGCCGGGAGTTGCGACCAGGAGGTCGCAGCCTTGGCGCAGGGCCTGCACCTGCGGCTTTTCGCTGACGCCACCAAAGATCACCACGGTGCGCAGCGTCAGGTAGCGGCCGTACTCGGCCGCGCTCGCGGCGACCTGAGCGGCGAGCTCGCGCGTGGGGGTGAGCACCAGGGCACGTGGGCTTGCCGCCTGCGGTGCGCCCAGCTGCTGCAGGATCGGAAGCACGAAGGCGGCGGTCTTGCCGGTGCCCGTCTGGGCGCCCGCCAGGACGTCACGGCCCTCGAGGATCGCGGGGATGGCCGCTTTCTGGATGGGTGTGGGTTCGGAATAGCCCTTGTGGGCCGCGGCGCGCGTGAGCTCGCTCGTGAGCCCGAGTGTGGAAAAAGACATGAAAGGAGATACCTCTTGAGCTCGCCCGGCAGCAAATCCGCTGCGGCGGTCAGGCGCGAGGCGTCGGGGGTTAATGGTAAATCGGAGTGCGTCGGTTCGAGGACAGACTCAGGCGAAACGGTGCTGACCGAGCACTAAGGACGTTTGGCGCCGCGCACTTTACCGGAATTCATGACGGGAGGTCCAATTGGATCTCAATTCGACAATTCGCAACACTTGTCGGCAATTAGTACATTGCGGCTCAGGGGGGCCGGGGGCATCATTCTCGTTCGAGTTTGCGCAGGGAACGGCATGAATCACCGCACCACGATCGCACTGGCGGGTCCGCTCGCCGCCCTCTGCATCCTGCTTGGCGGGTGCAACACCCGTGCGAACGTGTCGCTCAGCGGCAACACCCCGGGACAGTACACACACGTCTATATCACGGCGCAGGCCGTCTGGTTCAACACCAGCTCGAGCGCCGGTCCGGATGATGGCGGCTGGGTGAAGTTCAATCTCTCCACCCCGACGACGGTCGACCTGGTCGCCGCGAATGACGGCACCCTGGCGCAGCTGACGACCGACCTCAAGCTCCTCGCCGGCACCTATGACCAGATCCGCCTCATCCCCGTGGATGCGAGCACGCCCCTCACCAGCTCGGCGCAGACACTCGGAGCGCTTTACAACGCCGAAGCCGACTACGTCGACGGTTCCGGCGTCACGCAGCAGGTGCCGCTCGAGCTGCTCAATCCCGACAAGGGCATCGGCATACCGGCGAGCCTGCGTGTGCCGGTCGGCAGCCTCGGCAGCACCTTGGGCAGCACCGGCAGCACGAGCGGATTCGGTGCGACCGGCTCGAGTAACGCCACGAGCAATGCCGGCATCGGCGATGCCTCGCTTTTTGGAACCTCGACCAGCAGTACCACCTCGAGCACTACCAGCACCACGACGAGCACCACCACCACGACCGCCAGCTTCAATATGAGCATCGACGGCACGCGGGACCTGGTGCCGTTCGCATTCGGCACCACTCCTGCCAATGCCATCCTGCTCAGCCCGCACCCGAGCGCCTATGACCTGAGCACGGTCGGCGGCATCCAGGGAACCCTGACACTCACCAACGTCACCACCGCAAACGGCGTGCCGAACGTGCAGGTCGCCGCCGAACAGCTGAGCGCCGACGGCAGCCGCCATGTCGTCGTGCTCTCGACCACGGTCAGCTCCGCGGGGGATTTCACGCTCTACCCGCTCCCGGCAAGCACCTCCGATACGGTGTCCTACGATATCGTCATCCATGGCCCGGACATCGCCACCATCATCATCAAGAACGTCGAGATCCCGGCCGTCAGCAGCTCGAGCAGCACGACGACCTCCGGCAGCACCTCGACGGACACCAGCACCAGCACCGGCACCACCACCAATACCACCACGAGCAGCGCCACCAACACGGTGTCGGTCGGCACCCTGGTGCCGCGGGCCGCAACCCCCTACAGCGCGAATGTCGCCACTGCCGCAGGCAGCCCGCTGCCGGCCGGTGCAGTGGTCGGCTTCTATCAGACGCTGGGCACCGTCGGCTCGGTGCCCTACCTGATCGAGGCCGCACCGATCGATCCGTTCAGCCAGAGCCTCTTCAATGCGCAGGGCCTGTCGCAGGGCACCATCGACTCCGGCACCTACGTCGCCACGGGCGAGACCGTGAACATCGTGAGCGCGGCACCGCTGGAAAAGGCCGGTAATTACCGGGTCGCCGCGAGTGCCTCCGGTTACAGCGACGGCGCGCTGACCACGCTGGTCGCAGCCGCGAAGCCGAGCGTCACGCTCGCCCCGCTGGCGCTAGCCTCCGGCGCGAGCACCGGGTCGGTCATCGCCGCCATCACGCCCGCCACGCCCGGCAAATACGATCAGGGGCAACTGCTGGTCTCGCACGAGGGTGCGCTGGTCGCCACGACGCCGCTCGACGCGGTGCTCGCCTCCGGCGGCTCGGTGGCCGCCGTGGTCCCCTCCGGAAGCCCGGCTTCCTACTACTACGTGTCGGTGCGCGTGTGGAACAGCGGCAATCCGGGCGGCACGCTGTCACGGCAGTGGTACCCGGGCATCGTCGACCTGCGCTCCGGCACCACCGGCACGCTGGCTGTCACGATCAACTAGCGCCCGCCCCAAAAACGGTAGACTACGAGGTTTGCGTCCCTGGCCGGGCGCTGGGAACGTATTCACTGCGGCCAGCTCTAAGTGCACTGGCCCTGCGCTTGCGCGCGCCAGGCCGTAGAGAAAATTTAAGGGGAATGCCTCGCAAATGACAGTCGTTCGTACTGAGGCCCGGCGCCTCGGGAGCCCGTGGCTCGCCTGCGCCGCACTCGCCGCGCTGCTCAGCGCCTGCAGCGGCGGCAACAAGCTGCCGCCCCCCGGAACGCCGGTGCTGACACTCTCCAGCACTAACACGCAGTTCACCTCCTACGTGGTCACGATCGACGCCATCTCGCTCGCCGGACCGAACGGCGTCTACGCCTCGCTCCTGTACCAGCCGCTGACGTTCGACCTGACCCGGCAGACCGACATCACCGAGCTGGTGGAGGCACCCGCGGTGCCCGCGGATACCTACACCTCGGCGACGATCACGATCGACTACAGTGCGGCCGTCCTCACGATCAACGAGAACGGCACCTCTCACCAGCTCTCACCCGTGCTGCTCGTCAACGGCCAGCAGGTGGCGAGCGCCTCCTTTGTCGTCACCTTCGATCCGAACCATCCGCTGGTGGTCACGAATCAGCAGTCCACGCGCCTCAACATCAAGTTCGACCTGGATGCGATGAATACGATCGATACCGCATCCCAGCAGGTGCACATCGAGCCGTTCGCGGTGCTGAACCCGGCCAGTCCGCAGCTGGATCAGACGCCGATGCGCGTGCGCGGGCTGTTCGTGTACACGGGGACCAACAGCTTCGTCATGAACATCCGGCCGTTCTACAACCTGACGGCAGTGCCCCTGGGCGGCATCACGGTGACGGTCGACGACCAGACCTATTACAACATCAACGGTGTCACCTATCAGGGCGCCGCCGGACTCGCCCAGCTCGGCTCGCTGCCGCTCAACACCACCATGGCCGCGTACGGGGTGCTCTCGAGCCTCTCCAGCATCACCCCCACCTTCAAGGCGACGACCGTGCTGATGGGCACGAGCCTCGAGGATCCGCTGCAGGATCACCTGCGCGGCGTCGTCAGTAAGCGCACCGGAAACGACCTGATCCTCAGCGGCAGCCAGCAGCTGGTGGCCGCCGCCGGCAACGCCCTCAACTTTCCCGGTGCCGTGACTTACGCGCCCAGCGCCACGGTGAAGCTCTCAAGCAATACCATCGTGAGCAAGGACGGCACGCTCGGCACGTTCGGACTGAACGACATCTCGGTCGGCCAGCAGGTCGATGTCGGTGGCACGAGCACCTACGACTCGAGCGGCAACCTGACTTTTGATGCCACCAGCGCGCAGCTGCGTCTGCTGAACTCGCGCGCCTGGGGGGTGCTGAACTCTGCGACCCCGAACAGCGCGTCACTGGACCTCATCACCTTCGGTCTCTGGCCCGCCACCGCGTTCAACTTCACCGGTACCGCCCAGGGCGGCGGCGCGGTGGACCCGGCAGCGTACCCGGTGAACACCGGCACGAGCGATCTAAGCGGCACGGCCGCGGGCACGCTGCTGGCGCTCGACGGCTACGTCGTGCCCTTCGGCACGGCGCCGCCGGCGTTCAATGCCACCGCGATCACCCCCGGGGCATCCACCGAGCAGGTGCTGGTGGTGGACTGGAGCACGCTCAGTGGCGCCACCAAGCCCTTCACGACCATCAGCCCTACCGAGCTGATCGTCGACCTGAGCAACCCCGCGCTCGCGGAGTTTCATGACATCTACACCGGCCCCGAGGTGCTCAACCTGCAGACTCTGCCGGCCAGCCCGGTGATCACGACCGTGGGCGCCAACCAGAGCTCGCTCGAGCTTTCCGTGGGCAACCTGGCGCTCACGACCGGGATCTCGGTGTTCTCCAACTCCTCGAGCGCGCCGTCTGCCTTCAGCACGGCGCTGACCACGACCTTCAACGGGACCAACAAGGCCGGCCGGCTGGTGGCCGTTGGTCACTACAACAGCGCCAGCAACACCTTCGTCGCCACGCGCATCGACGTCGGGCTGCAGTACTAGGCGGCGCCCGGCGCCGCCTCCCGAGCCGCGCGCATGTCCTGGAAACGGCGCACCCCCAGGCCTCGCAAGGCGACGGACGCGCTCAACGTCGCCGAGCTGCGCGAGCTAGCACAACGCCGCGTGCCGCGCTTCGTATTCGAGTACGTCGAGGGCGGTGCCGAGGACGAGGCGACGCTGCGTGCCAACCGCGGCGCCTTCGCACGGTGGCGCCTGGTGCCGCGTACCCTGGTCGATACCTGTGCACGCCATACCAGGGTGGAACTCTTCGGGCGTACCGCGGCCGCACCGCTCATCGTGGCCCCTACCGGCTTTAACGGCATGCTGCAGCCGCAGGGGGACATCGCCCTCGCCCGCGCCGCGGTCGAGCTCGGCATCCCCTTCACCCTCAGTACCTTCTCGACGACGCGCCTGGAGGAGGTTGTGCGCCGTGCCGGCGGGCGCATCTGGCAGCAGCTGTACGTCATGAAGGACCGCGGCGTCGCGCGTGAGCTGATCGCGCGCGCCTCCGAAGCGGGGTGCGAGGCGCTGGTGTTCACGACCGATGCTAACGTCTTCGGTAGCCGCGAGTGGGACCGACGCAGCTACCGCGCCCCCGGCCGCCCTACCCTGCGCAGCAAGCTCGAGGCCCTGCGTCACCCGCGCTGGCTGCGGCAGATGCTGCGGCACGGCCTGCCGCGGCTGCGCAATCTTGAAGGACACCTGCCGGCAAACGTACTGACCGCCGTCGGCGGCAGCACCCTCGTGCCGCAGCTGGTGGATGCGAGCATCTCCTGGGACGACGTCGCCTGGATCCGCGAGGCCTGGCGCGGCAAGCTGCTGCTGAAGGGATTGCTCGACGTCCGCGACGCCGAGCGCGCCGCCGCCCTCGGCTGCGATGGGATCGTGATCAGCAACCACGGGGGGCGCCAGCTGGACTACTGCGTGACCTCGCTCGAGGTCTTGCCGGAGATGCTGCGCGCCGTCGGCACGCGGATGACCCTGATCGTCGATGGCGGCATCCTGCGCGGTACCGATATCGCCAAGGCGCTGGCACTCGGTGCGCGTGCGGTCCTGGTCGGGCGCGCCGCGCTCTACGGGCTGGCCGCCGGCGGCGAGGCGGGCGCCGCACACGCGCTCGGGCTGCTGACCACGGAGCTGCACCGCGTACTCGGTGAGCTCGGCTGCATGCAGGTCGCGGATTTGTCGCCGGCGCACCTGCGCGCGGCCCCGGGATTTCACAGCCCGGAAGCCTCAGTGCTCCGCGACTGACAGCAGCTCTTTCAGGTAGCCCTTCCAGAGCGCCGCGTAGGTGTGCGAGCCATGCCCGTGGGTATCCGGACCGAACGGGATCACGATGGCGCGAGCGTGGGGTACCTGCTTGATCTCGCGCTCGAGGATGCCGAGCTCGGGCGGGTTGATCAGGTCGTCGGCGGAGTTGACGGCCAGGAGCGGCGCGACGATCTTCCCGAGCCCCGGCCCGGGATCGTAGTCGCGCGAGGCGTCGAGCGCGTACAGCAGGTCGTTGGCGTCCTGGGTCTTCAGGCCCTCACTCACCGCGGCGTCGATGACGCGGTCAGCCTCGGCCCGCGTCGGCGCTTCCTGCTGCCGCAGCACCGGGTTGCTGCCCATGAGCCATAGCATCTCGAGCGCCGTGCGCAACGCCGGCGGCTCACTGCTGTAGTTCCCCTCCTGCCAGGCAGGATCGTTGCGGATCGCATCGATGATCAGCCGGCGCCACACGCGGTTGCGACCGGACACCTGGGTCGGAAGGCTGGCGAGCGGCATCAGCGCGTCCATGAAGTTGGGGTGCAGCTCGCCCCATAGCCAGGTGTGCATGCCACCCATCGAAGTGCCCATGATGAGGCGCGCATGAGTGACCTTCAGCCCCTCGGTGAGCAGCCGGTACTCGGCCTCCACCATGTCGGAGTAGCCGTAGTGCGGGAAGTGCGCACGCAGCCCGTCGCTCGGCTTACTCGAGTGGCCGTGGCCAATGCCATCGGGAAGCACGATAAAGTAGCGCGCGGCATCGAGCGGCTGCCCTGGAGCGAAGAGCTCGCCGGCGAACTCCGGACGCACCAGGCTCTGACCGCTGCCGCCGGTGCCGTGCAGAATCAGGACCGCGTTGCGCACGACCCCATGCGCGTCGCGACGCGGCGCACCGAAAGTGCGGTAATGCAGCCGCAGCTCGGGCAGGGTTTCCCCGGAGGCGAAGGTGAAGCTCCTGAGTGCGTAATCCGCCTCGCGCGGCGGCGGATAGCTCTCCGCGGCCGCTGCCGCGGCCGCCAGCGCGGCACAGCCGCAGGCCGCCAGCACCGACCACAGCAATGAGCGCGGTGTCATCCCCGGGTGTTGCTCTCGCCCGACCGCGCTCCTCAGTAAGTGACGACGCTGCGGATGGATTCGCCCTTGTGCATCAGCTCGAAGGCCTCGTTGATCTTCTCCAGCGGCATCACGTGCGTGATCAACGGGTCGATCGCGATCTTCTTGTCCATGTACCAGTCCACGAT
>DATJVL010000022.1:0-21083 GCA_035501795.1 Steroidobacteraceae bacterium | reverse complement strand
AGCGTGCCGGGCGGTATTAACAATAATGAGAATAGCGGTCTTCGGCTTGGGCTATGTCGGCGCGGTATCGGTTGCCTGCCTGGCGCGCGACGGTCACTCGGTCGTCGGCGTCGACTCAAATCCGGTCAAGATCGACTTTCTGAGTCGCGGCCAGAGCCCCATCGTCGAGCCCGGCCTCGAGGAGCTGATCGCCGCCGCGGTCAAAACCGGACGGCTCACGGCGCACGCTGATCACACCCGCGCAGTCGCGCACGCGGAGCTCATGTTCGTGTGCGTGGGCACGCCGGGCCAGGCGAACGGCAGTCTGGATCTGACGCACGTGCGGCGCATCGCGCAGCAGATCGGCGAGCAGCTGCGTGGCAGCACGGGCTACAAGGTCGTCGTCATCCGCAGCACGCTGCTGCCCGGGTCCATGCACTCCGTGGTGATCCCGACCCTCGAGCAGGCTTCGGGCCGCAAGGCGGGCGAGGACTTCGGCGTGTGCATCAACCCCGAGTTTCTGCGCGAGGGCAGCGCGATCTATGACTACGATCATCCGCCCAAGACCGTGATCGGGGCCAGTGACGAGCGCGCGGCGGGGATGCTGCGCGAGCTGTACGCCGCCCTGCAGGCGCCGCTGATCGTCACCGACTTGCGTACCGCCGAGATGGTGAAGTACGTCGACAACTCCTGGCACGCGCTCAAGGTGACCTTCGCCAACGAGGTCGGGCGTCTGTGCAAGGCCATGGGGGTGGATGGCCGGCTCGCGATGCGCCTGTTCTGCCTGGACACCAAGCTGAACCTCTCGCAGGCCTACCTGCGGCCCGGGTTCGCCTTCGGGGGTTCCTGCCTCCCGAAGGACGTGCGTGCGCTCACCTACCAGGGGCGACTGCTGGATGTCGATACGCCCGTGCTGAGTGCCATACTCGCGAGCAACCAGCTGCATATCGCCCAGGCCCTGGCCATGATCCGCGCCACGGGCTCACGGCGCATCGGCTTGCTGGGCTTAAGCTTCAAGGCGGGTACCGACGACCTGCGCGAGAGCCCGCTGGTCACGCTCGCTGAATTACTGATCGGCAAGGGGTACGAGCTGGCGATCTACGATGCCAACGTGCGACTCGCGAGCCTCCTGGGCGCGAACCGCGACTACATCCTCACGCACATCCCGCACATCGGGCGGCTGCTGGTGGACGGGGCGGAGCAGCTGTGCGAGCAGAGCGAGGTGATCGTCGTGGGTACCGCCGATCCGCAGTTCTCCGAGCTGCTCGCGCCGCTGGTGAAGACCAAGGCGGTCATCGATCTGGTGGGGCTCCTTCCGGGCACCATGGCAGCAGGAGGCGCAGCGCGCAGCTATGACGGCATCGCCTGGTAAGCGCCGTGTCCTGATCATCGTCGAGAACCTGACCTGTCCGTTCGATCGGCGGGTGTGGCAGGAGGCCCTCGCGCTGCACGCGCACGGCTACGAGGTCAGCATCATCTGTCCGAAAGGGCGCGGCTACCAGGCACGCCACGAGGTGCTGGAGGGCGTGCACATCTACCGCCACTCGATGCCGGTCGAGGCGGACAGCGCCCTCGGCTACGCACTCGAGTACGGCTGGTCACTCCTCATGGAATTCGGGCTCGCGCTGCGCGTGGCCGTCACCCGCGGCTTCGATGTCATCCATGGCTGCAATCCGCCGGACACGATCTTCCTGATCGCGCTGTTCTTCAGAATGTTCGGCAAGCGCTTCATCTTCGACCACCATGACATCAATCCCGAGCTGTACGAGGCGAAGTTCGGCCGGCGCGACATCTGGTACCGGCTGCTGTGCCGCCTCGAGCGCTGGACCTTCAACAGCGCGCACGTGAGCATCGCGACCAACGAGTCCTACCGCCGCGTGGCCATCGAACGCGGCGGCATGCAGCCGGCGCGGGTGTTCGTGGTGCGCAGCGGCGCCGACTTGTCGCGCGTGCGTCGCGTACCGGCGCGCGCGGAGCTGCGCCGCGGCAAGCGCTACCTGGTGGGCTACGTGGGCGTCATCGGCAAGCAGGAAGGCCTCGACCTGCTGCTGCAGGCCATCGCCGTCCTGCGCCGCACGCGCAACGACATACACTTCGCCATCGTCGGGGACGGCACCGAGCTCGCCGCCCTGCGGCGCATGAGCGTCGAGCTTAATGTCGATGACTGCGTGGAATTCACCGGCCGGGTGTCGGATGAAACGCTGTGGCAGATCATGAGCACGGCGGACGTGTGCGTGAACCCGGACCGCGCCAACGAGATGAACGACAAGTCGACGATGAACAAGATCCTGGAGTACATGGCGCTCGGCCGGCCCATCGTGCAGTTCGACCTGACCGAGGGCCGCTTCTCGGCCGGGGCCGCCTCGCTGTACGCACGCAAGAACGACCCCGAGGACTTCGCCGCCAAGCTCTGCGAGCTGCTCGACAACGAGGAGCTGCGACACTCGATGGGCGCGCTCGGTCGCGAGCGGGTCGAGGCGGGGCTGGCGTGGCATCATCAGGTGCCGCAGCTGCTGTTAGCCTACCAGACCGCTTTTGGGGTGGCGCGCGCGCCGGCCGCATCCGTCGGTGACGCCGGACTGCGGCACTGAGCCGCAATCTCGCGCAGGGAAGGATGATGGTGGCAGAGGGCACTTCGGCCCGACAGGCCCCGGCGGTGCTGTTGCTCGGCCCGGCACGCGCGGCTCCCAGTGGCGTCGCCACACACCTCAACCAGCTGTTCGGCTGCGCGCTGGCGGAGCGCTTTCAACTCAGCCAGTTCCAGGTGGGCAGCGAGGGGCGCACCGAGACTCGCGGCGGCGCGGTGCTGCGCCTGCTGTTCAGCCCGCTGGCCCTGATGGTCCACCTGGTGCGGCTCAGGCCGCGCATCGTGCACATCAACACCTCGCTGGACTTCAAGGGCTACTGGCGCGACCTGGCCTACCTTGGCGTGTCCAAGGGCCTCGGGCGCCGCGTGGTCTACCAGATTCATGGCGGCGCCCTGCCGGAGGAGTTCTTCGCGCGCAGCGCACTGCTGCGGACCCTGCTGCGCCGCGTGCTGATGGGCGCGGACGTCGTGGTACTCCTGGCGGAACGCGAGATGAGCGCGTACCGCAGCTTTGCGCCGCGGGCACGCCTGGTGCGCATCGCCAACTGCGTTCGGGTCGATGAGGGGGAGCCCGTCGGGCACGCCGGTTCCGCCCCCACGCTCTCGGTCGCCTACCTCGGACGGCTCACGGCCAGCAAGGGGATCCTGGAGACGATCGAGGCCGTAGGGATCCTGCGTGATCGCGGCACCGAGGTTCGCCTGACCATTGCCGGCTCGGGCGAGGCCGCGGACCTGATCCGTCGCAGCGTGGCCGCGCGCAACCTCCAGGACCAGGTGCAGCTCGTCGGGGAGCTGTTCGGCGAGGCGAAGCGTCAGCTGTGGCAGCGGACCGACGTGCTTGCCCTGCCGAGCTATCACGAGGGATTGCCGTACGCGCTGCTGGAGGCGATGGCCGCAGGCGTGGTGCCGGTCGCCTCACCCGTGGGAGCGATCCCCGATGTGATGCAGGACCGCGTGCATGGGCTCTCGGTCCCGGCCCGCGACCCGCACTCGGTTGCGCGCGCCCTTGGGGAGCTCGCTGCCGACCGGGAGCTGCTGCGCCGCCTGGCGCGTGCGGCGCGCGAGCGCATCGCGAGCGGCTATTCGCTCACCCAACTTGCCGAGCAGTTCACGCAGCTCTACGAGAGCCTGTTGGTATCGGGCAGCGCCCGCTGAGGGCCGCCGCCGCTCCCGCGCCAGCAGCGGCAGGAAGGCGATCCCGGCGGCTATGTGGCCGGCGCAACCACGCCGGGGAATACCACGACTGACAGATGATCCACCACCAGCGCGACCCGCGGCTGCAGGGACTGCAGCTGCGCCATGAGGGGTGCGACGCGCGCCGAGTAGGTGACCAGGTAGGTCGCCTGCTGCGGATGGACCAGCGCGGCGAGCTGGGTCGTGGATTGCACGAGCGGGAGATTGCTCCAACGGTCGATGGTGCCGTACCGGCACGCATACGACTCGAAGTTGAAGTCGTCATGGTCGACGTAGAAGTAGCGGACCTGCGGAGCGTAGAAGTCCAGACCCTGGACTGCGCTCACGATCACGGCCTGATGCGCGGCGTGCTGGTTCTGCAGCCACTGCGCCACCGCGCGCACATCGTCGCGCGCCAGCAGATGTGACTGCTGTGCGGCGTTCAGGCTGCGCCGGTAGAGGACGGCAGGCTCATCCACCCGCAGCAGGTGTCGTGGCTGAAAATCCTCGCTCAGCATGAAGAGCGCGAGGCACGTGCCGGCCACGACCACGGGCGCCGCGGCCCCGGGTACCCGGGCGCGGAGCGCCTGCCCCAGAGCGGCAAAGGCGAGGATGAGCGCCGTCGGGTAGAGGTAGAAGAGGTAGCGGGTCTCATGCCGCGGGGAATCGCTGGCACAGGTGACCAGCAGCAGCACCAGACAGAGTATGAGCAGGGCGCGTCGCGGCGAGGTGCCCGCCTCGTTCTCGCGCAGCGTTTGCGCGGCGGCCACGCCCAGCAGGACCAGCAGTCCCGCCCCCAGGCGCGGAACGGCACCTCCCCAGGGGCGCAGCACCTGGCTGACGACGTCGGGGAAGCTCAGCAGGGGATAAAGGAACCAGAAGGGCAGGTGGGTGAGGGCGGTCGCCGCGGGCGGGCTCCAGTAGCGGTAGCAGAAGACGCCCCAGAACACCGCGCACACGGCGATGGCGGCGTAGACCGCCCGGGCGGCCGCCGAGGTCAGCTCCTGCGCCGGGGTGAGTCGCAGCAGCGCGGCGAGCAGCACGATCGCGGCGCTGACCACGAACTGGTGCGCCAGCGCACCGGCCAGCGCGGCGAGCAGCACCAGAGCGGCCCAGTCGATGCGGCGCCGTGCCGACACGGCACGCAACGCGAACGCCACTGCAGAGAGCGGCAGGGCGGCGAGCGCAAGCCACGCCGGATGCGCGCGCAACAGCTCCCACACCGAGGGTACCGTGCGCCAGGGGTCGAGCAGCAGATCGCCCGTGCCGGCAGCGTAGTCGGCTGGCAGCGAGGGAACCTTCTCGACGAAACGGAACTCGGTGGTGTCGACCCAGTAGACCGCCGCGAGCAGGACCATGAATCCGGCAGCCTCGCGCCACTGCGCCCGCGACAGGTTGAGCGAGCGTTGCCGGATCAGGATGGGCAGGAAGTTCGCGAGCGCCAGCAGCACGCCGCCCTCCCACAGCAGCGCGCCGACGATCGTCAGGACGGCGAGCCAGGGTGCGGCCTCGCGATCGTCATCCACGGTACGGCGCAGGAAGCACACCACGTACCAGGCGAACACGGCCTGAAATGGCGCATACATGCGTCCGAAGCGGCTGAGCTCGGTCTCCCACACCGACAGCGCCAGCACGGACACGACCAGGAGACCGGCGGCCGGATCGGCGACGCGCCGGCCGGTCAGGTACACGGCGGGCATCACCGCGAGACCGCACACGGCGCTCACCCAGCGCGGAGCGGTCTCGGCTGATACGCCGAGCAGGTTCAGCAGCGCGGCCAGGTACTGCAGCAGCAAGCCACGGCCGTAGAGGCCGCCACAGTCGAACAGCGGCAGCCCGTGGTTGAGGACGTTCTGGACCGAGCGCACGATGAAGTATTCGTCGACGATCAGCGGCGCGGCGCCGAGCGCGCGCAGGCGCGCCACGGCGCCCAGGGCGAGCGCCGCGCTCGCAATCAGCAGCAGTGCCAGCCAGGTGGCCTGCGCCGGCCGGTCAGCAGTGCCGACGGGGCTGCCGGCTTTTGGCGGGGCAGACACTGCGTCTGCGACTCACCCCGCAGCGATCTGGCCGCGCGTGGCGGCCGGCGCGGAGTTCTCGGAGGTGCGCTCCGCGAAGTGGATGACGCTCTCGACCTGGTAGTCCTTGATGTCGCGGGCGTGCGTGAAGATGATCAGCTCGCCGAGCAGCCCGAGGGCGAACAGCTGCAGGCCGAGCACCAGCAGCAGTGAGCTCAAAAGCAGCGCGGGGCGGTCGGCGAGCGGATGATCGAATCCGATGCGGGCCACCACCAGCGCCAGGAGCAGCAGCGTGCCGACCCCGGCCAGCGCCAGGCCGATCATGCCGAAGAAGCGCAGTGGCTTTTTGGTGAAGCGCACCAGGAACAGCACGGTCATGATGTCGAGCGCGCGGTGCGCGTACTCGCGCACGCGGTAGCGGCCCTCGAAGCGATCCTTCGGGGACTGCGCGACGCGCACCTCGGTGACCCTGAAACCCTGCCGGTGTGCGAGCACCGCCATGAAGCGGTGCTGGTCGCCGTAGAGGAAGATCTCGTCCACGACGCGGCGCTTGAGAGCGCGCGCACCGCAACCCAGGTCGTTGAACGCGAAGCCCGTCATCAGGCGCACCGCGCGGTGAAATACCGTGCGCCGCAGCGACTCGAACGGCCCGCCCGCCCGCGGCCAGCGGCACGCGATGGCGACATCACTCGTGGCGAGGGCCTGCACGAGCTGCGCGATCCCGCCGCTCTCGATCTGGAAGTAGGCCGGCAGCGTCAAGAGCGTGGCGCCGCGCGCCCGCTCGAAGCCGGCCATGAGGGCGGTGGCTTCGCCGAAGGACTTGGTGAGGGTCACGATGACGATGCGCTCACCCTGCAGCCGCAGCTGCTCGAGCGCCGAGGCGACCTGCGGGTGGGCGCCGTCGAGGACGAAGATGATCTCGTAGGGGCGGCCGAGCTGCTCGAGGCCCGCCTTGTAGTCGCGGAACAGCTCGCCGACGTCCGCGTGCCGCATGCCTACCGGCACCACCGCGGAGATCTCCACGCTGAAGGCGTTCATGCGTGCCTCCCGGGGGGCGCGTGCTCACCGGACAGCCGTTCCGTGAGCCGGGCAAAATCGCGCTCGCGCACCTCGCCAAGCTTGACCACGAGCTCTGCAATCGCGCCACTCGAGAGCAGCATGACCGCCCCGGCGGCGAACACGAAGGCCGAGCCGGCCAGGGGCAGGGGCAGCGGTGCCCCGCGGACGAAGACCTGGAACAGCGTGTAGCCCATGGCGAGGAAGCTCAGCAGCATCGCGGGCAGCCCCATGAGCGCAAACCACAAGAGGGGACGCGAGACGAAGCTGGCCACGGTCTTGATCACGAGCAGGTCCAGGCAGACCTTGTAGACGCGCGACAGGCCGTACTTGGACTTGCCATAGCGGCGCGCGTGGTGGAGCACCTTGATCTCGGCGATGCGCGGTCCTGCCATCGAGGCCATGGCCGGTATGAAGCGGTGCATCTCCGAGTACAGCGGGATCGCCTTGATGACCGAGGCGCGGAAGGCCTTCAGTGAGCAGCCGTTGTCGTTGATCGGCACGCCCGTCACCTTGCCGATGAGCCAGTTGGCGATGCGCGAAGGGAGCTTGCGCGAGAGCCACCGGTCCTGGCGCTGGAAGCGCCAGCCCACCACGATGTCGTAGCCCTCGTGGATCTTGGCGAGGAGCCTGCCGATGTCGCTCGGGTCGTTCTGCAGGTCGCCGTCCATCGTCACCAGCACCGCGCCGCGCGCGTGCGCCAGTCCCGCCGCCATCGCGGACGTCTGCCCGTAGTTGCGCCGGAACTTGACGATCCTGACGCGCGAGTCGCTCGCCGCCACGGCCACGGCGCGCGCGCAGGTGCCGTCGCGGCTGCCATCGTCCACCAGCACGATCTCGAACGGGATGCGCAGCGCCTCGACGGCGGCGACGATCGCGCGATGCAGGGGCTCGACGTTGGCCTCCTCATCGAACAGGGGCACGATGACCGACAGCTCGAGTACACCGCTGAGGGCAGGGCCGCCTGACTTGCCCGGCGCACTTATGGGCACAGGGCTGGTCTTCGGGTCGATGGAACGGCCGGGCTCGGCTGAATCAGGCATTGGGCGCGCTTCATTCTTATGTCAATCCGGGGGGCGGATTGTCGTGACGCTGGGCGGAAATATAACGCACTGGCTGCGCATTTGTCTGGACCCGCGCGGGCGCTGGCCGCTTCCGGCCATGCGCTTGCGGGTCCGGACCCCGGTGTGCTTCCATCCCGGCTGTTCCCGCCCTGCGCGGCCGGGAGCGTAACCATGGCCAGCCACAGCATCGCCAACAACAAGAATACGGCCATTCCAACCTGGGTACCGGAAGCGCAACGAGCCAACCTGAGCCGCTACGCCACCTGGCAGAAGTTTCATCACGGCGTGCGCGGCCGCCCCGGATCACTGCTCTCGGGCCTGCCACGCTATGCGAATTGCGTGCTGGTGGCCGGCTGTCAGCGCTCCGGCACCACCATGCTCACGCGCCTGATCGCCTCAGCACCGGGCTTCACCCGCCTTGCTCTCACCGCAGATGACGAGCTGGACGCAGCGCTCGCGCTGGCCGGGCTCATCGAGCTGCCGCCCGAGTCCCGCTACTGCTTCCAGACCACCTACCTGAACGAGCGCTACGAGGACTATCGCGCGCTCGGCCCGGGTCAACGCCTGATCTGGGTGCTGCGCAATCCCTATTCTGTCATCTACTCGATGCTCTACAACTGGCAGCGCTTCGGCCTGAACGAGCTGTATGAGGGCTGCGGCGTGGCGCACGCCGCGGCGCCGCGCCTGCGGCGCGCGGGGCTCATCTGGCCGCTCGGACCCTCGCGGCTGGAGAAGGCCTGCCTCGCCTACCGCGGCAAGGTCGCCCAGATCCGCAGCATCCGCGAGATGCTGAGCCCCGAGCAGCTGCTGACCGTCGATTACGACCTGCTGGTGAATGCCCCCGAGCACTGGCTGCCGCGCATCTTCGCCTTTGCCGGCGCGCCCTACGAGGCCAGTTACGCGCAGCTGGTACGGCGTGCGCCCGCCGGCAAGGCCCAGCGGCTCACGGCCCGCGCGCGCCGGCTCATCGAGCAGCTGGCACTGCCCACCTACCTCGATTGCCGCAAGCTCGCCGACGGCTACCCCAGCGTGTAACGGTGTCAGCCACGGGTCTCTACAGCCGAGAGAAGGCGCGCCGGTCTCTCTTCAACACCATTGGCTACCGCGCCATCTCCCAGGTCAGCACGTTCCTCGGCTACCTGGTGCTGGTGCGCGCGCTAAGCGAGCAGGCGTTCGGCGTGCTGAGCCTGCTGTACGCCTTCATCCCGGTGGTGAGTACGGTGGCATCGCTCGGACTCGAGCAGACGCTGCGCCGCTTCCAGCCCGAGTACCTGCGCTCCGACAATGCGGCGGCCGCGGGATGGCTGGTGCGCTTCGTCGCGCGCGCGCGGCTGCTCTCCAACGCGCTGATCCTCGCGGCGGTGCTCCTGACCTGGAATCTCGTGGCGCCGCTGTTCCAGCTCGCCCCGTACCGGGACGAGTTTGCGCTCTTCAGCGTACTGGTGCTGCTGTACTTCCAGGCACGCGTGCTGGAGTTCGCACTCGCCTCCCACATGCTGCACCGCTATGCGGTGGGCTCCACCGTGCTGCTGTCGCTCGTCAAGCTGGCGGCCTACCTGGTGCTCGCCGGCCTGCGGCTGCTGAACCTGCGCAGCGCCATCCTCGTCGACACGCTGGCGTACGTGTGCGCCTTCGTCTTCCTGCGCATGGCGTACCAGCGCCACGCCGCCGGCGCGGCGCCGCGACACTACGACCCGCCGCCGAGCGAGCGCCGGCGCCTGTGGCGCTACGGACTGTTCAACAACTTCAACGACGCCGGCTCCATTCTCCTGTACGTGCAGACCGACAACTTCTTCATCGCGGCGCTGCTCAATCCGGTGGCGGTGGGAGCCTACGCCTTCTACACCCGCGCGAATGCGATGGTCTCGAACCTCACCCCCATGCGACTGTTCGAGAACGTGGTGCAGCCGCTGTTCTTTGCGGTGCCGCCTGCCGAAGCCGGAGCACGCCTGCCGCGCTACCTGACGCTGCTCTTGAACTGCAGCCTCATCGTCCAGTTCCCTCTGATTGCCTACACCAGCGTCTTCCATCGCGAGATCGTCGCGCTGCTGCTCGGCGGCAAATACCTGGACCTGTCCTGGCTCCTGCCGGTGATCATTGCCTTCGGCACCACCTCGAGCGTCATCTCCGTCCCGGTGACCTGCGTGGCGCAGTATCAGGAGCGGGCCTCGCTCATCCTGTGCAGCCAGTTGTTCGGGCTCTACCAGATCCTCGCCATGCTGCTGCTCGTGCCGGTCTGGGGGCTGCTCGGCGCGGCCGTCGCGACCGGGACCTTCCACCTGTTCCGCAACCTGTTCGTATGGTGGAAGGTGCGTGACCAGGCGCGCTGGCTCAACTATCGCGCCGTGCTCTTCAGCGCGGCGCTCATCTGGGGAGCCGCGGTCCTGGCGAGCCTCGGGGTGCGCAGGCTCCCCATGGCGCCGCTCGCCGCGCTCGCGTGCGGACTCATCATCTGCCTCGCGGCGATGCTGGCGTACGTGCGCAGTCCGGCGTTGTCGCGCTCGGATCGGGAGCTGCTGGCGCAGCTCTTTCACGGCCGCGAGGCGCGCCTGCTGCAGAGCCTCGGGATCCTGCCCCGGCTCGGGCCGGCCTGAGCCTGCGGCGTGCGCAGCGATCGCCTGCAGCGATGAACCTTACCTGGCGCGTCAACCGGCTGCGTGCCATGGGCGTCCGCGAGGTCACCCAGCGGGGCGTACGCACGCTGCGCGATCACCTGGAGAGCGTCGGTTTCGGGCGGGCGGTGCCGCCACCGGCAGACGCCGCGCGCGGCAAGCCCTGGGTGGAGCGCCTGCCACGCGGCATGGCGAGTGCGCCGTACGTAGCGGCCGCGGAACGCATCCTCGCCGGGAACTTCAGGCTCTTCGCCCACTATGACTTCGCTCTCGGCTTTCCGCCGACCTGGAACCGCGACCCGCGCGAGGGTGTCGTGGCGCCACTGCGCTTCGGCAAGGGGATCGACTACCGCGACAGCCGCATCGTCGGGGACATCAAGTACCTGTGGGAGCTCAACCGGCACCTCGAGCTGGTGACGCTCGCGCAGGCGTGGTACCTGAGCGGGGAGCTGCGCTTTGCGCTCGGCTGCCGCGCGCTGCTGCAGTCTTGGCTCGAGCAGTGCCCGTATCCGCAGGGCATCAACTGGACGAGCAGCCTGGAGGTGGCACTGCGCCTGACCAACTGGTCGTGCGCCTGGCACCTGCTCGGCGGCGAGGACTCGCCGCTGTTTGCGGACCCGCAAGGGCGGGGCTTTCATGCGGCGTGGCTCGCGAGCGTGTACCGGCACTGTCATTTCATCGCCGGTAACCTCTCGGAGCATTCCTCGGCCAACAATCACCTGCTCGGGGAGCTGCTCGGGCTCCTGCTCGGGTCGTGCACGTGGCCGTGCTGGCCGCAGACGCGGCGGTGGTTTTCCTACGCGCGCGACCGGTTTGCCGAGCAGGCGCTGCTGCAGAACGCCGCCGATGGCGTCAACCGCGAGCAGGCCTTCTGGTATCAGCACGAGGTCGCGGACATGATGCTGCTCGCCGGGCTGACGGCGCGCAGCAACGGCCGCGATTTCGAGCCCGCATACTGGCAGCGCCTGGAGGCGAGTCTTGCGTGCCTGGCCAGCTGCATGGATGAGGGCGGCGACGTGCCCGCATTCGGCGACGCCGATGATGCGGTCGTCGTGCGCTTCTCGCCCGAGCCGCAGGCCGAGGTCTACCGCTCGCTGCTCGCCAGCGGCAGCGTGCTCTTCTCCCGCGGCGACCTGCGCCACAAGGCCGGGCGCTTCGATGACAAGAGCCGCTGGCTGCTGGGCGATGCGGCGGCCGAGCGCTTCGAGCGCGTGGCACCGGAAGAGGGCGAGGCGCACCTGCCGCGCGCCTTTCCGCTCGGCGGCTACTACGTGCTCGGCAGCGACTTTGGCGGTGAACACGAGGTGCGCGTGGTGGCGGACGCCGGCCCGCTCGGCTACCTGTCACTGGCCGCGCACGGCCATGCGGATGCGCTCTCGTTCACGCTTTCCGCCGGTGGCCAGCCGATACTCATCGATCCGGGCACTTACTGCTATCACAGCGATGCGGCCTGGCGCGCCTACTTCCGTGGCACCTCGGCGCATAACACGCTGCGCGTCGATGGCCTCGACCAATCGGTTGCCGGCGGCAACTTCCTGTGGCTGCGGCACGCGCACACGCGCTGCCTGCTGTTCGAGCACGGACCGGACGCGCAACGCCTCATCGCCGAGCACGACGGCTACCTGCGCCTCAAGGATCCCGTGTGGCATCGGCGCACGATCGCCTACGACGGTGGCAGCGCGCAGCTGTCCGTGAAGGACACGCTCGAGTGCCGTGGCTCCCACCGCGCGGAGCTCTTCTGGCATTTCGCCGAGGACTGCACGGTGACCCTCGAGAGCGAGGTGGCGCAGGTGCGCCACGCGCGCGGCATGCTGACGTTGCAGTGGCCGGCGGGCCTCCAGGCGCAGCTCGTGCGGGGACGAGTCGATCCGCCGCTCGGCTGGCGCTCGCATCGGTTCGGGGAAAAGATACCCTGCAGTTCGCTGTGCATCGCGGGTGATGTGAGTGGCAGCTGGCACGGCACGACCCAGATGCGGCTGTGCTGGAACGACTGAACCGTGAGCGCCGAACCCATTAAGATGCTGTTCTTCGTGCGCGAGCCCTTCCCTACACCGAGGCCCGACGTCGCCGTCCTGTTCGGTGAGGAGCTGCTCGGGCGCGGCCACGAGATCGACTTCGTCATGCAGGCAGCGGCCGATGCCGATCCGGTCGGCCCGCAGCGCTGGCATGGGCGCACGGTATGGGTCGGCGCCACCGATAACGGGGATGGCTTCCTGCACCGGCTGCGACGGCAGGCGCGCGCGCTGCGGCACGACCTGCAGCTGCTGCGCGAGGTGTACCCGAAGAACTACCGCGCGGTGCAGGTGCGCGACAAGTTCCTGATCGCGGCGCTGCTCGCGTGGCTCGCGCCGCGGCGCGGCCTGAAGTTCTTCTACTGGCTGTCCTTCCCCGAGCCGGAGTCACTCCTGCAGCGCGCCCGCGAGGGCAGCGCCCGCTATCCGCTGGCCACCTGGGTGCGCGGCAAGCTGTTCACGAGCCTGCTGTACGGCTGGATCCTGCCCCGCTGCGACCACGCCTTCGTGCAGAGCGAGCAGATGCGCCGGGACCTGGGCGTCAGGGGGATCGACCCGGGCAAGCTCACCCCGGTGCCGATGGGGGTCGCCGCGGCGGAATTCCCGGCTCCGGCGCCGAAGTGCGAGGCTGACCGGGGCGGGCTGACCCTGGCCTACCTCGGGACTCTCAATGCACAGCGGCGCCTGGAGATCCTCATCGACATGCTCGCGCTGCTGCGAGCGCGGGACGTATCCGCGCGGCTGCTGCTGATCGGCGGCGGGGATGAGCCGGGGGATCTGCCACGACTGCAGCAGCGTGCCGCCGCGCTCGGCCTCAACCCCCACGTCGAGTTCACCGGTTTGCTCAGCCGCGAGGCGGCGCTCGCGCGCGTGCGGCAGGCCGACATCTGCCTCTCGCCCTTCTTCCCGACCCCGGTGCTGCGCTCGACTTCCCCGACCAAGCTGGTGGAGTACCTGGCGCTCGGCATCCCGGTGGTGGCCAACGATCATCCCGAGCAGCGCGACGTACTCAGGCAAAGTGGCGCAGGAATCTGCGTCCCGTGGGGAGCGCGGCACTTTGCGCGCGGCGTCGCCTGGCTCGCGGCACGTGGCGCGAGCGAACGTCACCGCATGGGTGAGCAGGGGCGGCGCTGGGTGCTGGCCAATCGCGCCTATCCGCGGATCGCCGACCTCGTTGAAGCCCGGTACCGGCAGCTGCTGGGCACGCCGGTGTCGACGCACCCGCTGGGGCTGCCCGAATGACCCGGGCGTGCGTAGTGGTCGAGAACCACCCGACGGTCGTGATGGGCGGTGCCCAGTACCAGGGTCACCTGCTGGCCGCGGAGCTTGCCGGCCGCGCTGGCGTGCAGGTCACGTACCTCGCGCGCGACGTCGCGGCGCGGGAGGGCACGATTGCCCCCGGCTACCGGCTGCAGAACATCGGCAATAGTGCGGGCATCCGCCGGCGCGCGGTCGTGTTCGATGCGCGGCAACTGTGGCACACGCTGCAGGAGCTGCACCCCGACGTCATCTACCAGCAGATGCGCCAGAGCTACACCGCGGTGTGTGCGCGCTACGCGGCGCACGCCGGCATCCCGTTCTTCTTCCAGGTCGCCAGCGACATCGACCTGGACCCGCGCTGGATGCGGGGCCGCGTTTCCGGGAACCTGCCGTTCGACCTCTGCGAGACCGTGCTCGGGGCGTGGGGCCTGCGGCGCGCCAGCCATGTCATCGCGCAGACCGGCCGGCAGGGGCGGCTGCTGCGCGAGCGCTTCGGGCTCGCCCCGGCGGCCGTGATCCGTAACTTCCAGCCCTTGCCCGCGCAGCTGCCGGGCAAGCCGGACGCGCCGCTCGAGGTGTTCTGGGTGGCCAACTTCAAGCAGGTCAAGCGTCCGGAGCTGTTCGTGCAGCTGGCACAGCACTTCGCCGGGCGCCGCGACCTGCGCTTCACGATGGCGGGCCGGCCATCCGCGCCGCGCGACTTCGCGCCGCTGCTGGAGAAGATAAGGAGTGTGCCCAATTTGCAATACCTGGGCGAGCTGCCGGTGGAGGCGGTCAATGAGCGCATGGCCGGCGCGGCCATGCACGTCAACACCAGCAGTTACGAGGGCTTTCCCAACACCTTCATCCAGGCGTGGGCGCGCGGTGCCGTGGTCGCCTCCCTCGCGGTCGATCCGGATGAGGAAGGCATGGAAGCCCTCGGCATCGGCTACTGCGCCGGGAGCTTCGACAGGCTGTGCGCGCTCATCGACGAGCTGGCGCGCTCGGGCGAGCGGCGCCGCGCGATCGCCGAGCGGGCGTTCGCCTTTGCGCACGCCAGGCACTCGCTCTCACAGGGAGCCCTGCTCGCGGACATGATGCTGCAGGCGGCCGGCAACGCGCGGCGCGCGCCGCAGCCAACCTCGGCGCCGGGATGAGATCGGTCGCCTATCCGAGGTGCAGCTTCGGCCGGCCGAGCAGGCGCAGGAGCAGGTTGCGGCCCGCGCGCATCACCGGGTAACTGACGCGTGCCAGCCCGGGCCGCGAGAAGGCGAGAGCGTTCAGGCGATTGAACGCCCCCAGGTTCGTGCTGAGGAGCGCGAGCATGTGCACGCAGTCGACGCCGTGGTAGGCGCGGCCACCGTAGAACAGCACCATGCCCTCGTCCAGATCGAGGCCCTCCTGCACGACGCGCTCGACCCACGGGCCACCGTCGCGCGCGTTCACCAGTAGCAGCGCGCCGGCCGACGCGCGGATCCGCACGTAGCGCACGTACTGGCTGCATACCGGGCAGGCGCCGTCGTACACCAGCACCGGCGGCGTTGCCGAGGGCGCGGCGCTGGCATTCATTCGGGTGCGGGCGCGCGCTCTGCGGGGGCCGTCGGCACGGCGATCTCGGAGTTCGCGAAGCGCAGCAACGCCGCCGACCACGGCACGTACACACACAGCAGCACCATCCACTGCGGGAACGGGGCATCGAGCACCAGGTAGTTCGCCAGGTGAAACGCGAGCCCCAGGGGCAGGTAGATCCAGCGCAGCCGTGCCCACGGCACGACGACCCAGTAAGTGCACTGGTAGAAAAGCACCACGTATTGCGACAGGAGGATCGGATAGTGGAACTGCGACGCCCACCAGGCGAGCGGCACGTCCTTACGGATGTGATCCTGGATCAGGTAGTACTGCAGCGTGAAGCCGTTGGCCCAGTCGAGCGTGTAGTGGTTCCAGGCGAGCTTGGCAATCGCGGCCGACAGGTAGATCAGTGGGAACAGGCACTGCACGAAGCGCACCGGCCATCCGGCGTAGACGCCGCTGTAGGTCGGCAGCCGCACCCAGCGCACCGGGCCGCCATTGCGCTTGCGCCACAGGCTGTCCAGGCTCAGGACGCGGCCGGAGGGCCCGAACGCGACGGCCAGCAGCGCCAGCAGCAGGATCGCTTCCGGGTGGTGGTACTGCTGGAACGAGAACACGAACGTCTGCAGGAACAGGCAGCCGAGCGCGAAGATCACCAGGGTGACGTTGGTCAGGAGGCCGAGCAGCCCGGCAAAACCGCACAGCAGGCACAGCCCCCACACCGCGAACACGACCTGCGAGGCCGGCGGATCCACGAAGCCGTGCGGCCAGACGAACAGCCACAGCAGCGGCAGCGGCCGGTAGACGCTGTGCGGCAGGTTGTACACATACTCGAGGTCCGAGAACTGCTCGTTGACCATGTAGAAGAGCTGTGTCGCCACGGCGACGATGCGCAGCACCGCAAGGTCAAGGTACGGTGCGGGCGCGAACCAGAAGCCGTTCCACAGGGACTTGAGCTTCATGACGGCTTCACGAGAGCGGAATCTCCATGACGACCTCGGAGTTCATGGGACGCGGGCCGGCGCGCGTGAGCTGCACCGGATAGTTCTTGATGCGCAGCGTGCGCAGGTACGCCGCCCCCGGCACGTGCTGGTGCACCAGGCCCACGAGCACGCTGGTGGCGCCCTTCTCGTGCTGCAGCGTCGACTGCACGATGTTTACGAAGTCGAAGATGTCCACCTGCAGCTGCTCGCGCGGGATGGCTATCGTGGTGCCGTCGGCCAGCACGCCCTCGAGCAGCCAGGATGCGGTGACGCGCTCGCCCTCGTAGTGCGCCGGGGCGTACATCGGGTATTCGAGGATCGGGAACACGCGGCTGCGCATGAACGTGCCACGCTGCGCGGTGACGAGCAGCGAAGCGGCCTGGGCGCCGAGCACCGCCACCAGGAAAAGCGTCACCGCGGTGCGGTAGCAGGCCTGAGCGCGTGAATTTTCCATGCTGGTTGTCTTCAAGTCCGCTGCACGCCTGAATACAGGCCGTCGGGCGGCCGCCCGCCTCTTGGGGCGGGTTCCGGCTGCGAGTATCCGCGCAAGAGATTAGCACCGCGGCGCCTCGCCTGCTCAGTCCCCCCGGCGCGCGGCCCGCGGCGCCGCCGAGCGTTATGTCACGGCCCGCAGCGGTGATGCGGCAAGCAGGCCCTGTGCGCGGTACCAGTCGGCGGTGAGGCGGGCGCCGGTCGCGAACGAGGTGGCGGCGCGAAAGCCGAGCAGTCGCTCGGCCGCGGCCGCAGAGAACTGGAATGACTTGCGGAAGAAGTCCAGGCGCCGTCGATGCAGCAGCGGCCGCATGCCAAGCGCCGGCATGAGGCGCTCGCAGACACCGGCGGCGATCACGAAGGGCCACAGTGGCACGTGCCGTGGCGGGCGCGGCCGGCCCACGGCGGCGCCGATCGCAGCGACCATGGCATCGGTGCTGAGCACTTCGCTGCCGGCCAGGAGCACCGTAGTGCCGCTCGCGGCGGTGGTCTGCATGGCGGCCAGCAGGCCCTGCGCCAGGTCCTCGACGTAGATCAGCTGGTGCAGGTTGCGCCCGTCACCGATCGTCAGGTAGCGCCCGCTCTGCAGCGCACGGAACAGCTTCAGCAGCCGCATGTCACCCGGGCCGTAGGTCTCGGAGATGCGCACAATGCACAGCCCGATCTGCGCGGCGAACTCGCGCGCCACGCGCTCGGCCTCGGCCTTGGTGCGGCCATAAGGGTTGTCGGGCGCGAGCGGGCTGTCCTCATCGAGCCGCGCGCCCGGCTGTGAACCGTAAACGCCGATCGTGCTGCCGTACACGAAGCGCGCGACGCCGCAGCGTACCGCCAGCTCGAGCAGCGTCCGGGTGCCTTCGACGTTGACCTCGCGGAAGTACGCCTCGGGGGCGCCGGCCTCGTGCTGCGCGGCTGCCAGATGGATCACGGCCTCCTGCTGCGCCAGCAGGCGCTCGAGTGCCGCCCGGTCCGCGAGCGGGGCGACCGCCACGCGCACGCCCGCATCCGTGAGCCGCTGGCAGCGCGCGCGCTCGACGTCGTTGTTGAGGGCGGTCACCGCGGTGACTTGGTGGCCGAGTCTCATGGCCTGCTGCGCCAGCTGGCAGCCGATGAAGCCCGAGGCTCCCGTGATCAGCACGCGCATCAGCCGCACCTCACGCCGGCACCCGCGCAGCCGGCGGCGCCGCACGCGTGGCGGGCGGCGGCCGCGCCAGGTAGCGCTCGAGGTGGTGCTCAACTTCCGCGCGCTCGGCCTGCGCATGCGCGTCCGTCCACCCTGCCCGCGCGCGCATCAGCTGCTGCAGCTCATCGAGTGCCGCAGCTCCCGGGTGACCGGCCGACCCGAGATCGCTGCGACGGAAGACGACGTCCGCCATGCGCACGGCCATCTCCTCGCGCATGACGTAGGCGACCTCCGCGTGGCTCACGTGCGTGCCGGGCAGGCAGCGCCGCAGCGCGGCGTCAGCGTCCCCGAGGCCCACGATGCGGGCGACGTCACGGCCGTAGTTCTGCGCCAGGCCCGCGCGCGAGGCGTGCGGCAGCCACTGCGGCCAGTGCGCCCCGAGGTCCCTGAGGAACGCGCTGAAGTCCTCGATGTCGCCCCCGGGGACGGGCTCGCGCGCTGATGCCGTGCCCTCGCGGCGCGGCCCGAGCTGTTGCGTCGCCGCCTCCAGCACCGCCGCGCCATCGCGCCGGGCCACCGTGTAGCGCACGCTGATGAGCGTGATCAGCCCCGCGAGCCCCTGGCCACGGTGGTCGATGAGGCGCGACTGCTTGCCGAAGCTTAGTGCGCCGGGTCGCTGCCGGCCGGCCTCGCCGAAGGGCACCAGCCCGAACCCGGCCGTGCTGACCTCCGACTCGCTCAGCTGCGCGGCCGGATAGCAGGCATTGATCTCATCGATGAAGGCGTGCAGCTCCTCGCGCGTGAGGGCGGTACGGTCGGGGTCGCGCTCGACGACCCGGTGCCACACCCCGACCAGGGTGTGCTCGCGCCAGGGCACCAGGAACAAATGCCGTGCGTTGCGCGCCAGCAGCGCGTCCGAGTCGCGCGTCTGCCCGGGAATCGCCAGCGCCATGCGCGCGGCGGCGGGGCGCGTCACGACGAAGCAGGCATCGCGTGAGTAGGTCCCGGCGTTGCCTGCGCCCGCGGTGGACGGTGGCAGCAGCCCTTCCGCCCACGGGCCGGCGGCGTTGACGGTGAGGCGCGCGCGGATCTCGAACGCCTCGCCCGTGAGCCGATCACGCACCGCCGCGCCGGCGACGCGGCGGCCGTCGAGGAGCAGCCGCTCGGCCGCAATGTAATTGGCGACCTGCGCACCACGAGCCGCCGCGGCCGCCACCAGCGCTAGCACCAGGCGCGGCGGGTTGTACATCTGGCCGTCTTCGAACACGGCTGCCCCGGTGAGGTTGCGTGCCTCGACCCCGGGGAACAGCTCGCGCACTTCGCCGCGGCTGAGGAAACGCGTGCCGCGGATGCGCCGGCTGCGGTCCGGGATCAGCCGGTTGAGATCGCCCGTGAGTGCGTCGTAGACGCGCATGCCGGTGCCGAGCAGCCAGCGGCTGCTGCGACCTAAGCCGAACGTCGGCACCACGAACGGCAGCGGTGCGACCAGGTGCGGGGCGATGCGCAGCAGGATGGCGCGCTCGCGGCAGGATGCGCGCATGCGCGGAATGTCGGCGTGCTGCAGGTAGCGGATGCCGCCGTGGACGACCTTGAAGCAGTGGGCGGAGGTGCCCGAGCCGAAGTCCGCAGCCTCGATGAGCGCGGTGCTGAAGCCGCGCAGCGCGGCCTCGCGGGCCACGGCCGCGCCGGCCGCCCCGCCGCCGATCACGAGGAGATCAAATTCCTGGTTGCTGAGCTCCGCCGGGGCACGCTGCATCTGCCCGGCATGATAGCCCGCCGCGATGAGCGGCCGCTCGGTGAAGCCCGGCCGGCGCCGCTCCGCTCAGTCGACGGCGACTGACAGCTCAGGCGTGAGCCCGCTCTCCACGCCCTGGGAGTTGTAGGCGGCCAGGGCGAAATAGTAGGTGCCCGGCTCGAGATCCTCTACGACATAAGTCGTCAGTCCCGCATTGGGGATGTCGACGACCGAGGTGTACACGGCGGACTTCGCGCCGTAATAGACCTTGTAGCCCTTGAGATTGTTCAGCGAGGAGCCGTCGGTATTCACCGTCGGCGCGTCCCAGGAGAGGGTCAGGGATGTCGTGGCACTGCCGGGCGGCTTGGCGGCATCTGGGATGCTCGCCGGGGATGACCCGCTCGTTCCGTCCTGGTCCCAGTTGCAGGCGCTGAGCGTCAGGCCCGTCCCTAGAAGCGCTACGATGTTCAGAGCCATCGCAGCCGTTCCGTTTCGTATCATGCACGTTTCCCCGTAATGAACGCCGAGTCGACCCACGCGGCGCAGCGCTCGGTTACGGGTACCGTCTGATGACCAAAGGATTGCTCTGGAGTGCGGCCCACGCAGGCAGACCGCCTTCACTAACGAGATCGCTTGTGCTGCGATCCCGGCAACCCCGCTGTCATAGGCACGGTGGCCTTTAGACCGGAAGCTTTGCGCCCCCAGCCTTTCGGCTGGGTTTGCCCTTTGTCGGAAAGGCACGTTAGACGTAGCAAGTCCTGTGCCAAGGACTTAAGTCACTGTTTCTGAATTATTTTGTGCACAGCGATTTGTAAGCGACCCAGTCTAAACGTCTCCGCGTACCGACAGCGGTGTGTCCGGACTCCGTGACAAAGATCACAACTCATTGTTTCTCAATGACTAAACCCCTGTCTGGGCAGTGCGACAACCCCGAGCGGATCTGTCAACTCTGCGGAGGTGGGTGAGTCGGCAAATGCATCAGGCGCCCCCCACCCACTGGGCCCGAGGAGTTGTGGACCGAGGGCGTGAGACTCGGGCAATCGGACCGTCGCGGCGGCAGCTCGCCGCAGTCCCGCGCATGCAGCGCGCGCGAAGTCACCGTCTGCGCTTTAACGTCCCGCGCCAGAGCCATCCGCTCCCGCGTCTTCACGCAGACTTAAGCATCGCTCACATAGTCTTCGACTGAAGTTCCTGGTGCGACTAGGCGCGCGGCGATGCCAGCGTGCCGAGTGGCGAAAACAATATCGACCGGCAGTCGAACGCGCCGCCTTGCACGAACAAGCTCCACGGTTGGCCGACCCGGGTGGCGCCTACCACGTCAAGCGCTCGCCGCTGCTGTATGTACTGCGGGCCTTCGCGCTGCTCATTCCGGGCGACTGGCTGAAGACATTTTTCTATCTGCATTGCATCGCGGCGCCGCGGCGCGCGCTGCGGCGGGCGCTGTTTG